>CAUPNL010000004.1:0-145541 GCA_963512655.1 uncultured Limnohabitans sp.
CGGGTGAAGCGAACTTGCGGATGGTGTTCATGGCTTCGCGAGACTCAGACAACTTCAAGCCGCCCTTGGCTGCGGTGATCAACACCAACACGCCCTTGGCACCCGACATGTCCACGCCTTCGAGCAATGGGCAAGCCACCGCTTGTTCAGCGGCGATGCGCGCACGGTCTGGGCCGTTGGCCGCAGCGGTGCCCATCATGGCTTTGCCGGTTTCGCTCATCACGGTGCGCACGTCTTCAAAGTCGACGTTCACCAAAGCTTCAACGTTGATGATCTCGGCAATGCCGCCGACCGAGTTTTTCAATACATCGTTGGCAAAGGCGAAAGCTTGATCTTGGCTGGCGTCTTCGCCCAACACGTCCATCAGCTTTTCGTTCAACACGACGATGAGTGAGTCGACGTTGGCTTCAAGTTCGGCCAAACCTGTTTCAGCGTTGTTCATGCGGCGGCTGCCTTCGAATTCGAAAGGCTTGGTCACCACGCCAACAGTCAAGATACCCATCTCGCGTGCCACACGCGCCACCACAGGTGCTGCGCCTGTGCCTGTGCCGCCGCCCATACCCGCCGTGACGAACAACATGTTGGTGCCTTCCAGCGCCAAACGGATGTCGTCAATCGCAGCTTCAGCCGCTTCACGGCCGCGCTCTGGCTTGCTACCAGCGCCCAAACCTGTGGAACCCAACTGAATGACTTTGTGCGCATTGCTCACGCGCAGGGCTTGTGCGTCTGTGTTCGCCGTAACGAACTCCACGCCTTGAACGCCAGAGCTGATCATGTGCTCGACCGCGTTACCGCCGCCGCCGCCCACGCCAATGACTTTGATTTGTGTGCCTGAGTTGAATGCTTCAACTTCGATCATTTCGATGGTCATGATGTTTCTCCTAATCTAAAAATTTGCAGTTGCCAGGTGTTTGTGTTTTGCTTTTGGTTCATCGCGTTCCTTCTACGAGGGTGGCGCGTTGGGCGCACAGGATCGACATCGTCGATGCCTGTGCGGTCGCTGCGGCGGACTGCCCCGCGCGAGATAAAGCAAGGTGTGAGGAATCATGTTTAGAAGTTCCCCACAAACCAGTTTTTGATACTGTCCATCAACGAATTGACAGAGCCGCTCTTTTGTGAAACTTTGAAACCGCGTTGACGGTCCACGCCGGCTTCTGCCAGCAAGCCCATCACCGTGGCAGCACGAGGCTGCGACACCATGTCGGCCAAGGCGCTGCTGTACTGCGGCACACCGCGACGCACAGGCTTCAAGAAAATATCTTCACCCAACTCGACCATGCCTGGCATCACCGCGCTGCCGCCCGTGAGCACAATGCCCGACGACAACACTTCTTCGTAGCCGGAATCACGAATCACTTGCTGCACCAGCGAGAAGATTTCTTCCACACGTGGCTCAATCACACCGGCCAAAGCTTGGCGGCTCAACATGCGCGGCGTGCGGTCGCCGAGGCCGGGCACTTCCACTTGCACGTCTGGATCTGCCAAGAGTTGCTTGGCGTAACCTGATTCGATCTTGATTTCTTCAGCGTCTTTGGTGGGCGTGCGCAAAGCCATCGCGATGTCGCTGGTGATCAAGTCGCCTGCAATTGGGATGACGGCGGTGTGACGAATCGCACCATTGGTGAAAATGGCAACATCGGTCGTGCCTGCACCAATGTCCACCAAAGCCACGCCGAGTTCGCGCTCGTCGTCGGTCAACACCGACATGCTGGATGCCAAGGGGTTGAGCATCAAGCGGTCCACATCCAAGCCGCAACGACGCACGCACTTGATGATGTTTTCTGCTGCGCTTTGTGCGCCCGTGACGATGTGCACTTTGGCTTCCAAGCGGATGCCGCTCATGCCAATGGGTTCGCGCACGTCTTGGCCATCAATCACAAACTCTTGCGGCTGCACCAGCAGCAAACGTTGGTCGGTCGAGATGTTGATGGCTTTCGCGGTTTCCACCACACGCGCCACATCGGCTGCAGTGACTTCTTTGTCTTTCACCGCCACCATGCCGGTGGAGTTGATGCCGCGAATGTGGCTGCCGGTGATGCCGGTGTAGACATTGGTGATTTTGCAATCGGCCATGAACTCGGCTTCTTTCAAAGCCTGCTGAATGCTTTGCACCGTCGCGTCGATGTTGACCACCACGCCGCGCTTCAAACCATTGCTGGGAGCCACACCGAGGCCAGCAAGTTTGAGCTCACCATCGGGCAACACTTCGGCCACGACCACCATGACCTTGGCTGTGCCAATGTCTAAGCCGACCACCAGTTCTTTGTAATCTTTTGCCATAACAGCCTCGTTCTTTCTCTTCTTCTCTCTGTGCGCGTTAGCGTTTGGCGGGCACGTCTTGCGTGCTCACCCCGCGCAAACGAAGCGCATAACCGTTGTCGTGTCGCAAATCAGCAGACTCAATCGCCGTCACTTTGCGACCTAACTTATTCGTCACCTGTGCCAGCGTTTGTGACACGCGTTGCACACGGACCATCACCTCATCCACACCGCCACGTCCCAACTCAATCACCGCACCGTGTGCCAACTTGGCACGCCAGCTGCCGCGGTCGGTCAAGACCAAACTCTCGACACCTAAGTTGATGGTTTTGAATGCGGGCTCGAGGGCCAAATACATAGACAGCACTTGTTGCGATTGGCTGTCAGGCCCACTCAAGCGCGGCATCTTGTCGTCATCCAAATCACCCACATTGGCTTCAAACACTTCGCCAAAGCTGTTGACCATGCGTTGCTCGCCGTCATCGCCCCAATAAGCCACGGGCTTGTGCTCTTGCAAGGTCACGCGCAAACGGTTGGGAAACTCGCGTTGCACCGAGGCCAAACGCACCCAAGGCACGCTTTCAAACGCAGTGCGCACACGGGCCAAATCGGCTGTGAAAAAATTGCCTGTGAACTTGGTCACCACATTGGCGCGCAAGGTCACGTCGTTGTTGTGCTCCACATCGCCTAAGACCGTGATGCCACGCAACGCAAACGCTGGCAACTGCACCAAAGTCCACACGCCGCCCAGCAACGCACCCACGACCAAACCCACGAACATGAGCGAAGCCGCCATGTGCATGAGTTTGACGTCGAGCGGCACCGGCACCGAGGCATTCACCTCAGGACGGGGTCGCATGTGGGTGTAGCGCGTGGTCATACGGCTTTTGGACCTCCGGGGTGATCAAGCGTGGCGCTTTCCAGCAGCATCAAGCACAGGTCTTCGTAGCTGATGCCCGCGGCACGTGCAGACATAGGTACCAAAGAATGGCTGGTCATGCCGGGTGATGTGTTCATCTCCAACAAAAATGGCTTGCGGTCAGACGCACGCAACATGATGTCGGCGCGACCCCAACCACGGCAGCCCAAGGCGCGGTAAGCAGCCACCACCAAACGTTGCACCTCTTGCTCTTCGGCTTCGGGTAAGCCACTTGGGCAGTGGTACTTCACATCGTCGGTGAAGTACTTGTTGTTGTAGTCGTATGCGCCGTCCGGTGCTGCGATGCGCACCACGGGCAAAGCGCGTGCATTGGGTCCGTTACCCAAGATGGGGCAGGTCAGCTCTTCGCCGGTGATGAATTCTTCTGCCAGTAAATCGGCGTCGTACTTGGTGGCCAACTCAGCAGCAGCTTGGATTTCGCTCGCTTGCGTAACTTTGCTCATGCCAATCGATGAGCCTTCGCGAGGTGGCTTGACGATCAAAGGCAAGCCGAGCTTGGCAGGAATGGCATTGATGTTGTCTGCCGTTTGGTCTTCGGGTGACAACCACACGTAGCCAGGTGTCGACAAGCCGACGGCGCTCCACACGCGCTTGGTCATCACTTTGTCCATCGCCATCGCAGAGGCCATCACGCCTGAGCCTGTATATGGAATGCCCAGCAACTCCAACGCACCTTGCACTGCGCCGTCTTCACCATAGCGGCCATGCAGCGCGATGAAGGCGTGTGTGTAGCCTTCGCGTTTGAGATCGTCCAAGCTGCGCTCGACTGGGTCAAACGCGGTGGCATTCACACCCTTGCTTTGCAAAGCCTTGAGCACGCCGCTGCCCGACATGATGGACACATCACGTTCAGCAGACAGACCGCCCATGAGGACAGCAACTTTGGCAGTTTGAATATTGAAGGTCATGCTTTTAAATACTTTTCAGCTCTTACGTTGTTGCACCAGTTCGAGCACCTTGGCTGGCACTTGGCCAATCGACCCTGCACCCATGCACATCACCACATCGCCCGCTTGGGCGTTGTCGGCAATGACTTGGGCCATTTTTTGAATGTCATCCACGAACACCAAGGCTTCGTGGCCTGCCACACGCATGGCACGCGACAGCGCGCGTCCATCGGCAGCGGCAATCGGTGTTTCGCCTGCGGCGTAAATTTCAGATAACCACAACACATCGGCGCGGCCCATGACTTCGACGAAGTCTTCAAAGCAATCACGCGTGCGGGTGTAACGGTGTGGCTGAAACGCCAACACCAATCGGCGGTCAGGGAAAGCACCACGCGCAGCAGCCAAGGTGGCTGCCACTTCCACAGGGTGGTGGCCATAGTCTTCGATGAGGGTGAACTCACCACCGTTCTTCGCAGCCACTTCGCCGTGACGCTGGAAGCGACGGCCCACGCCTTTGAATTCGGCCAAAGCTTTTTGCAAGGCCTCATCAGGCACGTTCAACTCCACCGCAATCGCGATGGCAGCCAAGGCATTGAGCACGTTGTGCTCGCCCGCCAAATTGAGCGTGATGTCGAGGTCGGGCAAGGTCACGCCGTTACGGCGCTGCACGGTGAAGCACATGCGGCCGTTGTCAGCACGGACATTGACTGCGCGAACTTGCGCTTCTTCGTTGAAGCCATAGCTGGTGATGGGGCGTGACACCTCGGGCAAGATGCTGCGCACAGCCGCATCGTCCGTGCACAAAATCGCCGCGCCATAAAAAGGCATGCGGTGCAAGAACTCGATGAACGCACCCTTCAACTTGTTGAAGTCATGGCCATAGGTGTCCATGTGGTCGGCATCGATGTTGGTCACCACGGCCATCACAGGCAAGAGGTTCAAGAACGAGGCATCTGACTCATCGGCTTCCACCACGATGTAGTCGCCCGAGCCCAGCTTGGCATTGGCGCCTGCGCTGTTGAGCTTGCCGCCAATCACAAAGGTGGGGTCCATGCCCGCTTCGGCCAACACACTGGCCACCAAACTGGTGGTGGTGGTTTTGCCGTGTGTGCCTGCGATGGCCACGCCGGTTTTCAAACGCATCAACTCGGCCAACATCACAGCGCGTGGCACCACAGGAATCAGCTTGGCGTGAGCCGCCACCACTTCGGGGTTGTCGGCATGCACGGCGGTGGACGTGACCACGGCATCAGCACCCGCAATGTTTTTAGCATCGTGGCCCACATGGGTTTGAATGCCCAAGCTTTGCAAACGCTTCAAGGCCACGCTGTCAGACAAGTCGGAACCAGAAATGGCGTAGCCCAAGTTCAACAACACTTCGGCAATGCCGCTCATGCCTGCGCCGCCGATGCCGACGAAATGGATGTGACGAATGGCGTGTTTCATGATTTTTTTCCTTTCGCTGCGAGCTGCTCGCAAGCGGCCACCACGCTTGTCACCGCTTCCACTTGACGCATGGCATAGGCTTTTTCGGCACATGCCAACAACGTACGGCGTGTCATGAACTGCAAACGGTCAGCCAAGTCTTGGGCTTTCAATTCGTTTTGTTGAACCAACCAACCGCCGCCTGCGTCAACGACGAAGCGCGCGTTGGTGGTTTGGTGGTCGTCTACCGCGTGAGGGAACGGCACGTAAATCGCAGCAGCACCCACGGCAGCCAGCTCGGTCACGGTGCTGGCACCCGCCCGGGCAATCACCACATCCGCATCGGCAAACGCTTGCGCGGTATCGTCGATGAAGGGGGTTAACTCAGCTTGCACGCCAACTTCTGCATAAGCCGTGCGCAGCGCGTCAATTTGTTTGGCGCCACTTTGGTGTGTCACCACAGGGCGTTGGTCGTGTGGAATCTTGGCTATGGCTTGCGGCACCACGGTATTCAAAGCTTGTGCACCTAGGCTGCCACCCACGACCAAGACGCGCAGCGGACCAGTGCGGTCAGCAAAGCGTTGTGCAGGTTCTGGCTGCTTCACAAAACCATCGCGCATGGGATTGCCCACCCACTCAGCTTTTGGCAACACGTTAGGGAAAGCGCTGAACACACGATCCGCCACGCCACTCAACACTTTGTTGGCCATGCCCGCCACAGAGTTTTGTTCGTGCAACACCAAGGGCTTGCCACACAGCACCGCCATCATCCCCGCGGGGAAGGTGATGTAGCCACCGAGGCCCACCACCACATCAGGCTTCACGCGACGCACCACACAGAAGCTTTGCCAGAAGGCGCGCAACAACTTGAAGGGCAACAGCGCCAATGTTTTGACACCTTTGCCACGCACGCCGCCAAAGGCCACAGTCTCATACGCAAAACCACGAGGCGGCACCAGTTGGCTTTCCATACTCGGCTCAGGCGCACCGAGCCAATGCACATTCCAACCGTGGATGCGCAATTGCTCAGCCACAGCCAAGCCTGGGAAGATGTGGCCGCCAGTACCACCAGCCATGATGAGTGCGGTGCGCTGGGTCGTACTCATAAGCGACCTCCATGCATCACAACGCGGTTTTCAAAATCCACGCGCAACACCACCGCAATGGCAATCAGGTTCAACAAAATCGCAGAACCGCCGTAGCTCATGAGAGGCAAGGTCAAGCCCTTGGTGGGCAAGGCACCTAGGTTCACACCCATATTGATGAAGGACTGAAAGCCCATCCAAATGCCTACGCCTTGCGCGACCAAACCGGCAAACACGCGGTCCATGGCAATGGCTTGACGGCCGATGTACATGATGCGACGCGTCAACCACATGAACAGGCCAATCACAGCCACAACGCCCACAAAACCAAACTCTTCGCCAATCACAGCCAGTAAAAAGTCGGTGTGCGCTTCGGGCAACCAATGGAGTTTTTCCACACTACCGCCCAACCCAACACCAAAAATTTCGCCGCGGCCAATCGCAATCAACGAGTGCGACAACTGGTAGCCCTTGCCCAAGGCATGCTCCATGCTCCATGGATCGAGGTAAGCAAAGATGCGCTCGCGTCGCCACTCAGACGTGGCGATGATGAGTGCAAACACGCCAATCAATGCGGCGGCGATCAAGAAGAACATGCGGGCGTTCACGCCGCCCAAAAACAAAATTCCCATGGCAATCACAGCAATCACCATGAACGCGCCCATGTCTGGCTCAGACAACAACAACAAACCCACCGCCGCCACCGCTGCACCCATGGGCAACACGGCGGCGAAGAAGTTTTCTTTCACATCCATCTTGCGCACCATGTAGTTGGCGGCATACAACAACACGCCCCACTTGGCCAACTCGGACGGCTGGAAGTTCATGAAGCCCAGACCAATCCAGCGGCGTGCACCGTTCACAGATTTACCAATGAACGGAATCAACACCGCAATCAATAACGCGATGGACGCAATGAACACCCAGGGTGCCACGCGCTCCCACGTGTTGAGCGGAATCTGAAATGCCAACAAGGCTGCGACAAATGCCACGAACAGCGACAGCGAATGGCGCAGCAAGAAATGCGTTTGCGTGTAGCCCGCGCCCATGCGTGGGTTGTCAGGAATGGCAATCGATGCCGAATACACCATGACCAAACCAAACATCAGCAAAGCAAAGGTGACCCACACCAAGGGCTGATCAAAGCCTTTCACGTGCACGGGCGAAGCCGCAGTGCGCGTGAACTCGGTGCCGTGCACACGAACAGGCAAAGCATCCATACCCGTCTCGGGCTCGCCACCCATCAGACGTGCGAAGCTTTGTTTCATGCGCTGCAGGGCACTCATACCATGCCTCCTGCTTCTTCCACCAAATGGTTCACCGCACGCACAAACACCTCAGCGCGGTGTGCGTAGTTGCGGAACATGTCCATGCTCGCGCAAGCGGGCGACAACAACACGGCGTCACCTGAATGGGCTTGTTCGCTACACAAATTAACAGCCTCTTCTAAGGTGGCGGCATCCAGTAGCTTGACGCCGCTGTGCTGCAACACCTCGCGCAATGTGGGGGCATCGCGGCCAATCAACACCACGGCACGTGCGTAGCGCGACACGGGCTCGCTCAAAGGCGCAAAGTCTTGGCCTTTGCCGTCACCACCCAAGATGACGACCAAGCGGCGGTCCATGCCCAAACCATGCAACGCGGCCACGGTGGCACCAACGTTGGTACCTTTGCTGTCGTCGAAATATTCCACGCCATTGAGCACACTCACAGGCTCCACACGGTGTGGCTCACCTTGGTACTCACGCAAGCCAAACAACATGGGCGCCAAATCACCACCCGCGCTACCGGCCAAAGCCAACGCCGCCAAGGCGTTGAGCGCGTTGTGGCGACCACGGATGCGCAGTGCATCAGCAGGCATGAGGCGTTGGAAGTGAATTTCTTCTTCGTCGTCTTTTTTGCGCTTACGTGTTTCGTCAGCTTCTAGCGCACGCACCAACCAGGTCATGCCATTGACAGTTTCAATGCCGTAGTCGCCAGGGCGTTGCGGCATGTCGCCACCAAACGTGAGGTGGGCGCGTTGCTGTGTTTTGGGCGTCTTGGCACGCGAGGGCTTGGCGGCCACTTCTGGCACATCAGCGGGTGCGCTGGCCAACATGGCCATCACACCAGCGTCTTCGCGGTTGAGCACCAGCACGCCTTGCTTGCCAAAGATGCGCGCTTTCGCAGCGGCATAGCCGTCCATGCTGCCGTGCCAGTCGAGGTGGTCTTGTGTGAGGTTGAGCACCGAGGCCGCAGTGGGTTCGAAATTGTCCACGCCATCCAACTGGAAGCTCGACAACTCCAACACCCACACTTGTGGCAGGAACGGATGGTCAGCAGGGGGCGGAGGTGGCGGCACCAAAGGTGGCAGGTCCACTTCGTAGGGCTCGTCATCGGCTGCCGTCACTTGCGCGGCTTCTTCGCTTTGTTCTGTTGCTTGGTCTTTTGCTTGGTCAGCCTCTGTGCCTGTCAGTGCCATTTGTGATGCTGCGTCTGTTTCAGCTGCCGCTTCTTGCGCCATGGCCTCTTCAGCATCCAAAGCCATTTGTGCAGCTTGTGCTGCCGCCGCTTTTTCTTTGGCCTCTGCAACTGCGCGTGCTTGTTCAGCCGCGGCTTCATCCGCAGCCAACTCGGCAGCTTCTTGCGCGGCAACCACGTCAGCTGCGGCTTGTTCTTCAGCAGCTTTGTCCAGCGCTTGCGACAAGGTGTCGAGCAAGGTAGGGCCAATATTGCCAGCCACTGCCACGCGCTTACCCGCACGTTCTAACAACTGACCGGTCAACGCGGTGACGGTGGTTTTACCGTTGGTGCCCGTGATGGCCAACACCTTGGGGTGATAGGCCATGCTGGTTTGCAAATCAGTCAGGGCTTGCGCGAACAACGTCAGCTCAGTACCCACCCATAAACCGGCAGCAACTGCGGCATTCCACACAGGAGCCACAGACTCAGGACTCAGACCTGGACTCTTGAACACGGCGCGCACGTCTTGACCTTCGACCAAGTTAGCGTCAAATGCGCCATGCACAAATTTGACACTTGGCAACTCAGCACGCAACGCCGCCAAATGTGGCGGCTCAGCGCGTGTGTCCACGACTTGCACTTGCGCGCCAAAGCGCGAGCACCAACGCGCCATGGCCAGGCCGGAATCACCCAGACCCAGAATCAGCACTGATTGGTTGTGGAGTTGCTGCATCGTCTTATCTCAGCTTCAAGGTCGACAGACCCACCAAGCACAGCAGCATGGTGATGATCCAAAAACGCACGACGACTTGGGTTTCTTTCCAGCCGCTCTTTTCAAAGTGGTGATGCAAAGGCGCCATTTTCAAAATGCGGCGGCCCTCGCCGTATTTCTTCTTGGTGTACTTGAAGTACGTCACTTGCAACATGACCGACAAGGCTTCCACCACAAAGATGCCGCCCATGATGGCCAGCACAATTTCTTGACGCACGATCACCGCAATCGTGCCAAGCGCGCCGCCCAAAGCGAGCGCGCCCACATCACCCATGAACACTTGCGCGGGGTGGGTGTTGAACCACAAAAACGCCAAGCCTGCACCGGCCATGGCGGCACAGAAAATCATCAACTCGCCTGAGCCTGGGATGTAGGGGAACAACAAGTATTTGGAATACACCGAGCTGCCCGTCACATAGGCAAAAACGCCCAATGCCGAGCCCACCATGACCACCGGCATGATGGCCAAGCCATCCAAACCATCGGTCAAGTTCACCGCGTTGCTAGAACCCACGATGACCAAGTAGGTCATGATGACGAAACCGAACACGCCCAGTGGGTAGCTCACTTCTTTGATGAAGGGCAACAGCAAACCTGCTTTGGGTGGCAAGTTCACATCAAAACCTGACTTCACCCACGAGTAAAACAACTCAACCACGCGCAGGTTGTTGCTCTCGGAAATGCTGAACACCAAATACAAAGCCGCCACCAAACCAATGATGGATTGCCACATGTATTTCTCGCGTGAACGCATGCCTTCTGGGTCTTTGTTCACCACCTTGCGCCAGTCATCCACCCAACCAATGGCACCAAAACCAAAGGTGACGATCATCACGATCCACACAAAGCGATTCGACAAATCAGCCCACAGCAAGGTTGACACGGCGATGCCAATCAAAATCAACACACCGCCCATGGTGGGCGTACCGCTCTTGGCCAAATGCGATTGCATGGCGTATTCGCGGATGGGTTGACCAATCTTCAAGGCAGCCAAGCGACGAATCACAAAAGGACCGGCAATCAAACCAATCAGCAATGCCGTCAACGCAGCCATCACCGCACGGAACGTGAGGTACTGAAACACGCGGAAGAAACCAAATTCTGGCGAGAGGGTTTGCAGCCATTGGGCTAAGGTCAGCAGCATGGCGTCGTTTCCTTTTTGTTGTGGTCGTGACAGGCGTTGATGGCCTCAATCACGCGCTCCATCTTCATGAAGCGTGAGCCTTTGACCAACACGCTGCCGAGTTGTGGCAACTGTTGAATCACGCGCTCATTCAATGCATCCATATCTTTCATGTGCTGCGCATTCGCACCGCAGGCTGTGGCTGTGTGTGCAGCCAAGTCACCCAAACACAGCACATGGTCAATGCCCATTTGTGCAGCGTGGATGCCCATCTCTTGGTGGAACTCGGGGCCTTGCGTACCCACCTCGCCCATGTCGCCCAACACCAACAAACGTGGTGCAGGCAATTCGGCCAGCACATCGATGGCGGCACGCACAGAATCGGGATTGGCGTTGTAGGTGTCATCCACCACGGTGATGTCGCGGCCTTGGCACTGAATGCCAAACGCACGTGAGCGGCCTTTGACGGGCTCAAAACTGTTCAGACCTTGTGCAATCACATCGAGTGACACGCCTGCCGCCAACGCACAGGCGGTGGCTGCCAGCGCATTGCCCACGTTGTGACGACCTGCAATGTGCAGCTGCGTGCGCAACACACCTGCGGGTGTTTGCGCTTCCACTGACCAGTGGTCGTTCAACCAATCGGCTTTGAGCAACTGCACTTCTGCCTTGTCAACGGTGTTGGCGCTCATGGAGAAACGCATGCAAGCACGCTTGCCTGCCAAGGCTTTCCAAAGTGGGCTGTATTCGTCGTGTGCTGGAAATACAGCCACGCCGTCAGCAGGCAAGGCCTTGATGGCTTCGCCGTTCTCTTGCGCCACCGCCTCGACGGTGGCCATGTACTCTTGGTGCTCGCGCTGGGCGTTGTTGACCAAGGCCACTGTGGCTTGTGTCATGTCGGCCAAACCTGCGATTTCGCCAGGATGGTTCATGCCCAACTCCACCACCGCACTGCGGTGATGCGCACGCAGGCGCAGCAGGGTTTGCGGCACGCCAATGTCGTTGTTCAAATTGCCTTGCGTGGCCAATGCATCGTCGCCAAAGCCTGCACGCAAGATGCTGGCAATCATTTGTGTGACGGTGGTCTTACCGTTGCTGCCCGTGACGGCAATCACGGGCAAGTTGAATTGACTGCGCCAGCCTTTGGCCAATTGACCCAAAGCCATGCGTGTGTCTGGCACTTGCACACCAGCTAACTTGGCTGCGTCTAAACCACGCTCAGCCAAAGCAGCCGTGGCGCCGCTGGCAGCGACTTGCGACAAGAAGTCATTAGCATCGAATCGCTCACCTTTCAAGGCGACAAACAAGTCGCCCACTTGGCACGTGCGGCTGTCGGTGTTGACACGCTGAATAGTCAAGCCACTGTCACCGTGCAACTGCGCGGGCGTGAGCCATTGGTTGATTTGCTTGAGGCTGAGGTTCATGTCAGACATGCGTCCTCCCGTTTTCAGCACGATGAGCCAACGCTTCGCGAGCATGCTGCACATCACTGAACGGATGTTTGACACCTGAAATTTCTTGGTAGTCCTCGTGACCTTTGCCAGCCACCAACACGACGTCTTGCGCGCGCGCGTGTTGGACGGTTTGTGCAATGGCTAGTGCACGGTCAGCAATCACTTTGGTATTGGCTGCGTTGTGCAAGCCAGTGAGCATGTGATTCAAAATGGTTTGCGGATTTTCGCTGCGCGGGTTGTCGCTGGTCAGCACCACATGCTGCGCGTATTGCTCGGCAGCTGCGGCCATCAAGGGACGCTTAGCGGCATCGCGGTCACCACCGCAGCCCAAGACACAGGTCAACTCACCCCCGCGCGACTGCGTCAGTGGCAACAAGGCTTGCACCGCTTGCGCGACGGCATCGGGCGTGTGCGCATAGTCAATCACCACCAAAGGCTCACCAACCGCACCCACGGTTTGCATGCGACCTGGCACAGCAGGTAACTCGCGACAGGCTTGCACGGCATCGGCCAAGCTGTCACCCAAAGCGCGCAAACAGGCGATGACGCCCAACACATTGCTCACGTTGTAATTGCCAACCAACTGCGTATCAAGCGCATGAACTTCATCACCCTCGACCACGTCAAAGCGCAAACCTCTCGCGCCGTGTTGAATGTCACGCGCCACGATGTGTTGCGCACCCGCAGTTGCATCGGCAGCACACGACACGGTCCACACACGCACATCCTTAGCCGCTTGCAATTGCACAGCCAAAGCCGCACCTTGTGCATCTTCCACATTCACCACCGCCGAATGCAAGCCTGCCCAGCTGAACAAAGCCAGCTTGGCCTGCCAGTAACTGGTCATATCGCCGTGGTAGTCCAAATGGTCTTGTGTGAAATTGGTGAACATGGCCACACGTACCTGTGTGCCGTCTAAGCGGTGTTCAGCCAAGCCAATCGACGAGGCTTCAATGGCGCAAGCCTTCACACCCGCATCTGCCATGTCGCGCAAACGCGCTTGCAGCAACACGGGGTCGGGTGTGGTCATGCCTGTCACTTCGAGCTGCCCTACTTCGCCCACACCCAAGGTGCCCACGATGGCGCAGCGCTTGCCTGCGTTTTGCAGCGCATGTGCCAACCACCAAGCGGTCGATGTTTTACCGTTGGTGCCAGTGACTGCCACCACGTCCAACGCAAGGCTTGGTTGTTCGTAATACGCTGCAGCGATGAGGCCGCTCGCAGCTTTGAGACCGTCGTAAGTGGCGATGGCGTCGCTCTCACCCCAAGCAAAGTTTTCAGCACCTGCATGCTCGACCACACAAGCGGTGGCACCTTGCTTCAAAGCAGCAGCTACAAACTGACGGCCATCCGTCACACCACCAGGCCATGCGATGAAGCCATCGCCTGCGCCCACGCGACGGCTGTCGGTGTGCAACACACCGCGCACTTGGGTGCGCAGCCACTGTGCGGCGTCTTGGGGGTTAAGCAGTCGCTTCATCAAAACGACTCCCTCTCAAACTTGGTCACCACTTGGGGCTTGACCGCCATGTCGGGCTGCACGCCCATCATGCGCAATGTTTGTTGCACGGTTTGGCTGAACACAGGGGCAGCCACATCGCCACCGAAGTAAGCGCCGCCTGTGGGTTCATCCACCATCACCGCCACCACGATGCGTGGGTTATCAATCGGAGCAATGCCGACAAAGAAACCTCGGTATTTTTTACTTGCGTAGCCCTTGCCTTCGACCTTGTGTGCTGTACCAGTCTTGCCACCGACCGAGTAACCCATGGTTTGCGCCTTGGGCGCTGTGCCACCTTGGATGGTGACCATATGCAACATGTTACGAATGGCTGCGGCGTTGTGCGACGAGAACACGCGCGCACCATTCACCTGCGATTGATTGGTCTTCACCAAACTCATGGGCACCATTTCGCCATCGTGGGCGAACACGGTGTAGGCCTGTGCCAACTGAAACAAACTGGTGGACAAGCCATAGCCATAGCTCATGGTGGCTTGCTCAATCGGACGCCAAGTTTTGTAAGGCCGCACTTTGCCAGCCACTGCCCCAGGAAACGGCACTTGGGGCTTTTGCCCCAAACCCATTTGCGTGAACACTTCCCACATGTCGTGGGGTTGCATTTGCATGGCGATCTTCACCGTGCCCACGTTGCTGGATTTTTGAATGATTTCATTCACGCTCAACACACCGTGTGGGTGTGCATCGGTGATGGTGGCCGAACCCATTTGCAATTTACCGGGAGCAGTTTGAATCAAGGTCTCGGGCTTGACAATGCCCTTCTCCAAAGCCAAACCCACCACGAGCGGTTTCATGGTGGATCCTGGTTCAAACGTATCGGTGAGGGCTCGGTTTCTTAGCTGTGCCCCACTGAGGCTCCCTCGTTTCCCCGGCGAGTAACTAGGATAGTTGACCAAGGCCAACACCTCGCCCGTCTTGATATCGAGCACCACCACACTGCCTGCAGCAGCTTTGTTGTTGACCACTGACTCTTTGATTTTTTCGTAAGCAAAGTACTGCACCTTGCTGTCGATGCTCAGTTGCAAATCGCGACCATCCACAGGCGGCACCATTTCGCCAATGTCTTCCACCACGCGGCCCAAACGGTCTTTGATGACACGGCGCGAACCGGCTTTGCCACCCAAATCTTTGTTGAAGGTCAGCTCCACGCCTTCTTGACCCAAGTTCTCCACGTTGGTGAAGCCAACCACGTGCGCCACCGACTCACCCTCTGGGTAAATGCGCTTGTACTCTTTGCGGTCGTACACGCCTTTGATCTTGAGCGCGGCAATGTCTTTGGCCACCGACTCGTCCACCTGACGTTTGAGCCACACAAAGGTTTTGTCTTCGTCTTGCAGCTTTTTGTCCAGCTCCGCGCCGGTCATACCCAGCAGCTTAGCCAAAGCTTTCAGCTTGGCTGGGTCGCGCTCGATGTCTTCTGGGTTGGCCCAAATGCTTGGCACGGGTACGCTAGACGCCAAGATGTTGCCGTGGCGGTCCAAGATGCGGCCACGGTTGGCAGGCAAATCTAAGGTGCGCACAAAACGCACGGTGCCTTGACGTTTGAAGAACGCGTTGTCAATCACCTGCACGTACGCAGCGCGCGCCACCAAACCTAAGAAGCCAGCCGCAATGACAGCCACGATGAACTGGCTGCGCCAGATGGGCGTCTTGCTAGCCAACAATGGGCTAGAGGTGTATTGCACGCTGCGGCTGCTCATGGGCGAACCTCAGCAGATGCAGCAGCGCCACCTGGCACGGTGGCGTATTGCGTGATGGCTGGCGTGATGGTGCGCATGTGCAGTTGCTCACGCGCGAGTTTTTCGACACGCAATGGTGTGGCTTGCGCACGGCGCTCCACATCCAAGCGGTCGTTTTCTGTTTCTAGGTTGCGCGCCAAACTGGTGGCACGGTCAATCTCGGTGGTGAGTGAACGTGACTCGTACTGCGTGCGCACTAAGTACAGCGCGCTCGCCATCACAGCGATCAGCAAAAGCAAGCTCACGCGACTCATTCGGTCGCTCCCAAGCGCTCAGCCACGCGCATGATGGCACTGCGTGAACGGGGGTTGCCCGCCACTTCCGCAGCGCTGGGCTTGATGCGATCAATCGCTTTGAAGTCCATCACCTTGGGAGCCGCAAACGGCGCACGGCGGTCATACACCTCACGCGAGTGCTGCGTGATGAACTGTTTGACGATGCGGTCTTCCAACGAATGGAAACTGATCACAGCCAATCGACCCCCTAGGCGCAAGACTTGCAACGAAGCGCTCAGCGCTTGTTGCAACTCCTCAAGCTCGGCATTGATGAAAATCCGAAAAGCCTGAAATGTGCGCGTTGCAGGGTCCTTGCCCGGCTCGCGGGTTTTGACCGTGTCAGCCACGAGCTGGGCCAGTTCAGAGGTGGATGTAGGCACGCCCCGTTCTTGTCGGCGAGCATCAATCGCCTTTGCAATCTGTAAAGCAAACCGTTCTTCGCCATATTCACGTATCACCTCCGCGATGTGTTGAATTTCCGCCTCGGCCAGCCACTCGGACACACTCTGGCCACGGGTGGTGTCCATGCGCATGTCCAAAGGACCGTCGTTTCGAAAGGAGAAACCGCGTGCTGGGTTGTCGATCTGGGGTGAGCTCACCCCCAAATCCATCAGCACGCCGTCGATCGAGCCTGCGTCCAACTCGCCCAAGTGCGTGAAGCCTTGGTGACGAATCGAAAAACGCGGGTCTTGAATTTGTTCTGCCGCCGCTATCGCATCGAGGTCTTTGTCGAATGCAATCAAACGGCCTTGGGGCGAGAGCCTGGACAAGATGAGGCGGGAGTGCCCACCACGACCAAAGGTCGCGTCTACGTAGGTACCGTCCGGCTTGATGTCGAGAGCGTCGACAGCTTCGCTGAGTAGGACGGTGGTGTGCTGCCAGGGCGTGTCCACCGTCATCCTTTAAAAAGAAAATTCCTTGAACACATCGGGCATGTCGCCCTGCATGGCTTGGGCCTCTTGCGCCTCGTAAGTCGCCTTGTCCCAAAGTTCAAAGTGGTTACCCATACCGAGCAGCATGGTGTCTTTGCTGATACCCGCTGCGGTGCGCAGTTCGGGGGAGATGAGGACACGACCCGTGCCATCCATCTCTACATCCATCGCATTGCCCAAGAAGATACGTTTCCACCATTGCGCACTCATCGGCAAAGAGGCAATGCGTTCACGGAACTTCTCCCACTCGGTGCGTGGAAAAATCATCAAGCAGCCGTGGGGGTGACGCGTGATCGTGAGCTGCCCAGCCGCAGTCGCGCTCAAGACGTCGCGATGCCTGGTTGGCACCGACAGACGACCTTTGGCGTCGAGACTCAGCGATGAAGCGCCCTGAAACACGTTGGCGACCCTTTTTCCACGGACAAATAAACAAAACAACCAGCGGCAAAAGCACGAAAGGCACTTTTCACCACTTAATTGCACTTATTTGCACTGTAGCAGGAAAACCAGTTCAGAACACCCGAATTAGTAATTTTTTCAATGAAATCAACAACTTACAGCGATTTTAACATCTGCATCCGGGGCCAAAAATCGTTATAAATGAAGCACTTAGCAAGGGCACTAAAAGTGGCTTATGAAGAGAAAGGGGCGTAAAAAAAGCAGGCCCAGAGACCTGCTTTTTGATGATTTTTGGCGTTTTGGCCATCAATCTCCGAACATGCGCTGCTTAATTTCGCGACGTTCTTGCGCTTCAAGCGACAAACTGGCCGTTGGACGAGCCAACAAACGGCCTACACCGATGGCTTCGCCAGTTTCGTCACAGTAACCATAGTCACCACTGTCAATGCGCTGGATGGACTGCTCAATCTTCTTGAGCAGCTTGCGTTCACGGTCACGTGTACGCAATTCGAGTGCGTGCTCTTCTTCGATGGTGGCGCGGTCGGCTGGATCGGGCACCACTACGGTGTCTTCACGCAAATGTTCAGTGGTTTCACTGGCATTGCTCAGCACTTCGTTTTTCAACTGCACGAGCTTGAGTCGGAAGAATGCCATTTGAATGTCATTCATGTACTCGCTGTCGGGCATGGCGATGATTTCTGCATCGGTCAGTTGGTCGGCCGTTTTGGTCTTCCAGTTATTAGCGAGCTTGGCGTCTTTTTTAGGTATCACGGGAACAATGGTTGGAGCGGAGGGTGCCGTCATCGGCATAAAGCTGTTCTTGGCTGCGTTGGACGCAACCACTTGAGCTGGCGGGGGTGGAACCAAAGCCGCCATCTTGGCAGCTCTGGAGTTTTTCTTGTGCACCACAGGGGTGTAGCCAGGAATGATGGGCGTCACGTGCACGATGGGTGCAGGTGCGGCCACCACTTTGACTTTGGGTTCTTTGGCAGGCTTGGCGGCTTTGGCAGGTGTGGGCTTAGCAGCAGGTGCCTTCTTCGCAGGAGCCGCCTTAACTGCAGCTTTAGGCGCGACCTTTGGGGCTGCTTTGGCCGCAACCTTTGGGGCTGCGTTCACAACAGCTTTGGCTGTTGGCTTAGCCACTGCTTTTTTAGCAACAGGCTTGGTTGCAACTTTGACTGGTGTCTTCGCAGTCTTGACAGGCGCTTTTGCAACCTTAGCAGGGGCTTTCACAACCTTCGCTGGAGCCTTCACGGCCTTGGCTGATGCTTTGGAAGCCACGGCTTTCTTTGCAGGTGCTGCAGCTTTCTTAGCAACTACCTTTTTAGGCGCGGCCTTGGGCGCAGCCACTTTCTTAGCAGGCGCAGCCTTAGCAATCACCTTCTTAGTAGCGGCTTTGATTGGCGCAGCCTTTTTAGCCACAGGCTTGGCAGACTTAGCGGGGGCCTTGGCCACCACAGGTTTTTTCACGATCTTCTTCGCAACCGCTTTGGGCGTTGCCGCTGTTTTAGCCGCTTTTTTAGCGGGAACAGGCTTTTTAGAAGCGGTTTTCTTGGATTTAGCGTTCACTGTGGGTCTCCTGGCTGCCCCAGTCAGCACGGGTGTGCTGGCAGGGTCTGGCGCGCGGGATTGTAGCCACAAACCCCAAGGCTTTATCAAATTGGAAAAAACTAACAAAATTAATCAAACCAAGGACTGATCAAGACCTTGGATCAGGATGTCCTTGGGCAAGTCAATACCAATGAACACCATCTTGCTGATGCGCTCTTCACCTTCAGCCCAATCAGGGCCTAAATCGCTGCCCATCAACTGGTGCACGCCTTGGAAGATCACCTTCTTTTCGGTGCCCTTCATATTGAGCACGCCTTTGTAGCGCAGCATCTTGGGGCCGTAGATGTTGACGATGGCGCCCAAGAAATCTTCCAGCTTGGCAGGATCGAACTGGCGCTTGGATTTGTAGACAAAGCTCTTCACATCGTCATCATGGTGGTGATGGTGGCCAGGGCCGTGATCATGCTCATGCGCGTGTGAAGGATGGTCGCAGTGCTCACCGTGCTCGTGGCCATGGTGGGCGTGATCATGTGAATGACCATGCTTGTGTGAGGGATGGTCGCAGTGCTCGCCATCATGGTGGTGATGGTCGTCGTCTGACAAGAAGTCAGGGTCGATGTCGAGCTTGGCGTTCAGGTTGAAACCACGCAGGTCAAACACTTCGCTCAAGGACACGTCACCGAAATGCGCCACTTTTTGTGGGGCGCGTGGGTTCATGTGCTTCAGGCGGTGCTGCAAAGCATCCAACTCAGCGGGTGACACGAGGTCGGCCTTGCTGATGAAAATTTGGTCGGCAAAGCCCACTTGACGGCGTGCCTCTTGGCGGTCGTTCAGCTGCTGGGCGGCGTGTTTGGCATCCACCAGCGTCAAGATAGAGTCGAGCAAAAAGCTCTCGGCAATCTCGTCGTCCATGAAGAAGGTTTGCGCCACAGGACCTGGGTCAGCGAGGCCCGTGGTTTCAATCACCACACGGTCAAAGTTCAACAGACCTTTGCGCTTTTTGGCGGCCAACAGTTGCAGCGTGGTGCGCAAATCTTCTCGGATGGAGCAGCACACACAGCCGTTGTTCATCTGGATGATTTGCTCGTTGGTGTCAGACACCAAGATCTCGTTGTCGATGTTTTCTTCGCCAAACTCGTTTTCGATGATGGCAATCTTTTGGCCGTGGGCCTCGGTCAGCACGCGCTTGAGCAAGGTGGTTTTGCCCGAGCCCAAAAAGCCGGTCAGGATGGTGGCGGGGATCAACATAAAAGAGAAGCCTTATTTCTGAACGTTTCAATCAACCCGATATTGTGGCCGACTTGGGTTTTTCAACCAGCTCTGCCGCTTTGACCACCACCAAACCCTTGAGGTATTCGCCCTCGGGGAAGGTCAACGTCATCGGATGGTCGGGCGCGCCCTGCATGCGCTCGCTGATGTAGCCGTCGCACGGCGCATCAATACCCGCCGAGGCAATGATTTTGTGGAACAAATCAGCGCTGATGCCGCCCGAGCAGCTGTAGGTAAACAGCACGCCACCCGGCTCTAACAGCTTGAACGCCAAGCGGTTGATGTCTTTGTAGGCACGCGCCGCGCGGTCAGCGTGCGCGGCAGACGGAGCAAACTTCGGTGGGTCCAGCACGATGGCATCAAAGGTTCGGCCTTCTTGAATGAATTGACGCAACGACGCGTTCACATCCGCATCCATCATCGTGGTGCGTGCAGCGTCAAAACCATTCAGCGCCACATTGGCTTTGGCCAGCTCGATCGCGGGGCCAGACGAGTCGATCGACGTCACATGCGCTGCACCGCCAGCCAAAGCGGCCACGGTGAAACCGCCTGTGTAGCAATAGCAATTGAGCACGCGCTGAAACTGCAAGCGCTTGGCGTAGTCAGCAAACTTCTTGCGGCTGTCGCGCTGGTCTAAATAAAAACCTGTCTTGTGGCCCTCAGCCACGTCGAGTGACAACTGCCAATCGTGCTCACGCAGCACCACGCCTGTAGCACCCTCACCACGCAGCCAGCCTGTGACTTCGGGCAAACCTTCAAGCTTGCGCACATTCGAGTCTGAGCGTTCGTAGAGTTTGGTGAGGCCGGTTTGGGCCAGCAACTCGTCGGCAATCACAGACTTCCAGCGCTCGGTGCCGCACGAGAGAAACGACGCCACCAAGATGTCGTCATAACGGTCCACGATCAGGCCGGGCAAGCCATCGGACTCGCCGTGGATCAAACGCACGCCGTTGCTTTGAATGTCAAACCGGCTGCGTGCTGCAATGGCGCGGGCGATGGACGCTTTGAAAAACGAGGCGTCAATGCGTTGTCCTTCGTCAAAACTCCAAATGCGCGCGCGAATTTTTGATTCGGGGCTGCACGATGCCCAGCCCAAAAACTGGCCGTCGTTCGACTCCACGCGCACGGTTTCACCCGCGTCACCACTGCCTTTGGCAATGGCACCGTCAAAAATCCACGGGTGGCGGCGCAAGGCAGAACGCTCTTTGCCTTCTCTTAACTTGATTGTTTTCATTGACTCGATTGTCGTTTGAGTCGTTGGGGGTTTGTGTCTTGCGTGTCTGTTTATTTCTTTGGCGTTCGTTGCTGTTTCTTGCGCTTCGCCACGTCGCGTACCGGAGCTCGCTGCGGCTCATGCGTCGCTGCGCCTGCCCCACCCCTGACTTAGGCCGGAGCAGCTTCACACAAGCGTTATTTTTTACGAGCCCGAGGATGCGCAGAGTCATAAGCCTGCGCCAAATGCTGAAAGTCCAACCGCGTATACACCTGCGTGGTGGTGATGTTGGCGTGTCCCAGCAGCTCTTGCACCCCGCGCAAATCTTGGCTTGACTGCAACAAGTGGCTGGCAAACGAGTGGCGCAGCATGTGCGGATGCACGGGGGTAGACAACCCAGCTTTCAAGCTGCGCTGACGCAAGCGCTGCCAAACCGCTTGCGCAGTGAGGCGTGTGCCATTGCGGCCAATGAACATCGCAGTTTGCTCTGCAGTGGCGGGTGTCAGGCCTTGGTCGCGCACTGCCACCCAGGCTTGCATAGCTTCCAGCGCTTTACCGCCCACGGGCACGCTGCGGCGTTTGCTGCCTTTGCCCAGCACGTGAGCTTCGCCGCCGTCAAAGTCAATCCAGCCTTTGGCTTGTGCGCCAGCTTGCACGTCTAGGCCCACTAGCTCGCCCACACGAAGGCCGCAGCCGTACAGCAGCTCCACCAGCGCGGCGTCGCGGCACTCTAGCCACGGGTCTGCAGCGTCGGGGGCTGCGTGGTACTCGGCCAGTTGCACGGCATCGTCCACGCTCAGGGCTTTGGGCAAGGGCTTGGGGGCTTTGGGCGCGCGCACGTCTTGCACGGGGTTGCTGGTGACCAAGCCTTGACGTCCCAGCCACACATAAAACCCGCGCCAGCCCGAAAGGATGAGCGCAATACCGCGCCCACTGCGGCCGCCGCTGTGCATATGTGCCACCCAGCGGCGGATGTGTGTGCTTTGCACCGCCTCTAGAGCCACGTTGGCTTGGGCGGCGTAGTCGGTGAGTTTTTCGAGGTCTAGGCTGTAGAGCGTGACGGTGCGCTCTGCCAAACGTTTTTCAAAGCGAACGTGGTCGAGGTAGCGGGCGACCAAGTCCATGCGCTTTGAATGCGTGGTTATTTACGCAGGTGACTTCAACGAAGATGAGATAACGCCGCGCTGGCCAAGTCACCCATGCGTTCGATGATGGTGGTGCCCATGCCTTCGTAATAGCGCTGTGGGTCTGGTGAGGCCAACACCAACAAACCAATCACTGGTTGCTCGGCCGCGGTTTGTGGCGTGTCTTCAGGACGCGTGGCACGCAAGGCGATGAAGGCCACCGACTGAGCGGCGGCGGGGTCGGCCAGCCACTGCACGGCATCGAAGTTGTTGTTAATGCCCACATAGGGCGTGGCCAACGAAGCGGCGAAGTCTTTGATCGGGTCGATCACGCTTTGCGCGAAGGGCTCAATTTTGAAATCCTCGCGCACACCCCACACCTTGATGGCCACTTGCGGGACCATGAAGTCGTGCTGGATGTGGTCGGCAATGGTGTGCGGCAAATCGCGTGCGTTGCTGGTCATCAACAGAGTTTTGACCCAGCGCTGCATGCGCTCAATCAGCACCTCGTTTTCTGTGCCGTGGCGCATCATGTCCATCATGCGCAACTCAAGGGCACGAATCTTCTCGCGCATCATTTCGGCTTGACGCTCTTGCAAGCTGATCGAGCGGTGGTTGTGTGGGCTGGTCAGCTTGACGGCCGACAACAGCTCGGCGTGACGCTCAAAAAAATCAGGTGTATTCACCAAAAAATTGGCGATGTCGTCTTCGGTGATGGGGTTCATGGCTGAGTTGGTCATAGGGTGTCCGGAATGGTGATTTCGCCTTGAAAGACGGTGGTGGCTGGGCCGGTCATGCGCACAGGGGTGTCGCCGCCATGCCATTCAATGGTGAGTGTGCCGCCGTGGGTTTGCACGGTCACGCGTGGGTCAAGCAAGCCCCAGCGAATGCCGGTAACCACCGCCGCACAAGCGCCTGTGCCGCAAGCCAATGTTTCGCCAGCGCCGCGTTCGAACACGCGCAAGCGCACCGCGTTGCGGCTGAGCACTTGCATGAAGCCTGCGTTCACGCGCTTGGGAAAGGCTTCGTGGTTTTCAATCAATGGGCCTTGCGCCAGCACAGGGGCGGTGTCGACATCGGCCACCACTTGCACGGCGTGTGGGTTGCCCATGGACACCACGCCTACGTTCACGGCATCGCCGTTGTTGAGGGCCAGTTGCCAAGTGGTGTCGTTGACGGCCGTCGCGTGCGCTGAGGCAAACGGAACTTGGGGCAAATCAAACACGGGCGCGCCCATGTCCACCGTCACTTGGCCATCGGGCATTTCTTGGAGCGTAATGACGCCGCCATGCACTTTGACGCGCACGGTGGTTTTGTCAGTCAGGCCTTGTTCGCGCACAAAGCGCACAAAGCAGCGCGAGCCGTTGCCGCATTGCTCCACCTCGCCGCCATCGGCGTTGTGGATGACGTATTCAAAGTCCACGTCGGGCTGCGGCGCGGGGCGCACGGTGAGGATTTGGTCTGCGCCCACGCCAAAGTGGCGATCGGCCAGGAAACGGTAGTGGGCGGGCGTGAGGTGCAAACGCTGCGTGGTCTCGTCCAAGACCACGAAGTCGTTGCCTGCGCCCTGCATTTTGGTGAAGCGAATTCGCATGAGGGGATTATCGGTCAGACCCAACGGCTTCAGTTCAATGAGTCAGTCAGCTTAAGCGCCGCATCTCTCAAATCATTTATGAATTTATTCTTGAAGCGGCCTTCAGGAACAGTGAGCGTCAACGCTCCCACCAATTCATCTTGGGTTTTCCAGACGGGCGCTGACACCCCAACCAAGCCTGGTATTCGATCGCCTGTGGCGTAGATGTAGCCATCTTTACGAATCTTGTCGTAGGGGCGTCCTTTGGTGCCGCTGAAAGCCATCAGCACTCGCCCACCGGCGCCACGATCAAGAGGCAAAACATCTCCAGCTTGCACATGGTCTCGCAACAGCTGGGGCGAGTCCACTCTGAAAAGGCACAAGCGTTGATCGCCTTGCTTCACATGCAATGCCACGCTTTCGCCTGTTTTAGCAACCAACTCTTTCATGACAGGCAGCACCATGTCTTCCAATGAGAACGATGCGGTGTAGAGCGACGCTAGGCGAGAAATTTCAGGGCCAAGCGTCCATCGCCCTTCTGAGGTTTTGCGCAGCAATCCGCCGTGCGCCAATGAAGCGAGCAAGCGCAACACCGTGCTCTTGTAAAGCCGTGTGCGCTCAGCCAACTCAGTCACGCTGAGAGATATGTCGCCTTTTTTGAAAGCGGACAACACACTGAGTGCGCGGTCAACTGCAGCAGCCCCGCCTGGAGCGGCTTGTTCGTCGGCAATGGAGGTGATGGATGACTTGCGTGGCATAGGGATACAAAAACCGTGTAGGATTTGTTCTGTCTAGTGAATTTATGTTCTATCTTATAGAACAACAAGAAAAAGTCAAATGACCTCATCAACTGTTCTCATCAGCGAAGTCGGCCCGCGTGACGGACTGCAAAGCGTCAAGGCCACGATGCCCACTGCGGACAAGTTTGCTTGGATCAATGGCCTGTACAAAGCGGGCTTGCGCGAGATCGAGGTGTGCTCATTCGTTCCCGCCAAGCTGCTGCCTCAAATGGCGGATGCTGTGCAAGTGGTACACCACGCATTGACCTTACCCGGCCTGACCGTCATGGCATTGGTCCCCAACTTGAGAGGTGCCGAAGCCGCTTTGGCAGCGGGTGTTCACAAGCTCACCATCCCCGTATCGGCCAGCGAAGCACACTCGCTGGCCAATGTTCGCAAATCACGCGCAGACATGATCGAAGAAGTTCGTAACATCATTGCGCTGAAAAACGAACGTGCGCCTCATGTCAAGGTCGAGGCCGGTGTCTCCACCGCATTTGGTTGCACGATTCAGGGACAAGTCACGGATGAGGATGTGGTCTGGATGGCAGCTGAGTTGGTGAAGGCAGGGGCAGATGAAGTCGGCTTGTCTGACACCACGGGCATGGCCAATCCTGAGCAGGTGCGCCGCTTATTTAAAAAAGTTCGCGCAGTCATTGGCAGTCACACCGGAGCGGCACACATGCACAACACACGGGGCTTGGGCTTGGCCAATTGCCTCGCTGCTTTTGATGTTGGCGTCACCACGTTCGATAGCTCACAAGGTGGTTTGGGCGGTTGCCCCTATGCACCGGGCGCCTCCGGCAATGTTGTGACAGAAGACTTGGTTTTCATGTTCGAAGCCATGGGAATCAAAACCGGCGTGAATTTAGAAAAATTGATGGCCGCCCGTGCTCATCTGCAGGCAGGCTTACCGCAAGAGCCGCTGTATGGCATGACACCAGAAGCAGGTTTTCCCAAGGGATGGACACAGGAGATTTGAGATGACCACACACACAAACCTCCCCTACGAAGGCCTCCGAGTCGTCGAATTCACCCACATGGTGATGGGCCCCACCTGCGGCATGGTGCTCGCCGATTTGGGGGCAGAAGTCATCAAGGTCGAACCCATTGGGCACGGACGACACGGAGATTCAACGCGTCAATTGCTGGGGTCTGGCGCAGGTTTTTTCCCAATGTTCAACCGCAACAAAAAAAGCATGGCCCTAGACCTGCAAACACCTGAAGGCAAAGAAGCTGTGCTGCGTTTGATCGCCACTGCCGATGTGGTCAGCGAGAACTTCAAACCAGGCACCATGAAAAAACTAGGCCTCGATTACGACAGCCTCAAGGCGCTCAACCCGCGCTTGGTGTACGTCAGCCACAAGGGCTTTTTACCAGGCCCCTATGAGCACCGCACTGCCTTAGATGAAGTGGTACAGATGATGGGGGGTCTGGCCTACATGACGGGCCGCCCCGGTGATCCGTTGCGTGCGGGCACCAGCGTGAACGACATCATGGGCGGTATGTTTGGCGCCATTGGTGCAATGGCAGCGTTGGCACAGCGTGAAAAAACGGGCCTTGGTCAAGAAGTTCAAAGTGCGCTGTACGAGAACAATGTGTTTTTAGTGGCACAACACATGATGCAGTTTGCAGTCACAGGCAAACCAGCCGCGCCTATGCCTGCGCGTATTTCGGCTTGGGCCATCTATGACGTGTTCAAGGTCAAAGGTGATGAACAAATTTTTCTAGCCGTGGTGAGCAACACTGCATGGACAATTTTTTGCGACGCTTTTGGATTCGCTGATCTGAAAACCGATCCACGTCTGCAAAGCAACAACGACCGCGTCATGGCACGTGAATGGATGATGCCCACCTTGCGCGAAAGGATGGCCAAGTTCAGCGCAGCAGAGATCAGCTCGGTCTTCGAAAAGAACGCCTTGCCATTTGCTCCCATCACTCGTCCGCACGACTTGTTCGATGACCCACATTTGAATGCCACAGGTGGCTTAGCTGATATCGAACTACCCGACGGCAGCCCCAGCCGAACAGTGTTGATGCCGCTCATGTTGGACGGCCAACGCCCAGGAGTGCGTCATTCTCCGCCTAAGCTGGGTGAGCACAGCGCAGAAATTCTCAGTGAGTTGGGCTACAGCGCGGCAGAAATCAAAGCCTTGTCAACACCACAAGAGGCGGCATAACTTTTTCCCGTCACAACGAAAACCAAACCTGTGTCACTGAATGGTCAGCCGTTTGGCACGCTTGCGCTTATGCTCACGGCCTACTTTTAACCAACTCAACAACACATGCGTATTCCTGCCTGGACCCCTGAACAAAAACACCAACCCCAAGACTTGGTCGACGCCATCCTCGCCCGTCGCGGCGGTGAACTGATGAATCTTGACCGCGCGCTGCTGTGGAGCGAGCCCGTGGCACGCGGCTGGAACGTACATCTGAAAAACGTGCGTACCGGCTTATCCACCAGCCGCAAGCTTTGTGAACTGGGCATTTGCACCGTGGCCTTGCTGACCGGCGCCAAGTACGAGTACCACCACCATGCGCCCGACTTCCTCACTGCTGGCGGCACACAAGACCAGCTAGATGCCTTGAACCGTGTGGTGCAAGGCGACGCCTGCCAAGCCATCACCGATGCGGCGTTGAACGACATCGAGCGTTTGGTCGTGCAATACGCCGCGCAAATGACACGCAACGTCAAAGTCGACGATGCGCTGTTTGCAGCGCTGCAAGAGCGCTTCACCACCACAGAGCTGGTGGAGCTGACCATCGCGATTGCCACTTACAACATGGTGGCGCGCTTCTTAGTCGCGCTGCAAATCACGCCCGATGGCGAAGCACCTCGCTAAGCGATTGGAAAATCAATCAGCCTTGATGCCGTTGTCTTTCACGACCTTGGCCCAAATGTTCATCTGCTTATCAATGAAGGCACCCGCTTGTGCGGTTGTGCCGCCCATGATGTCAATGCCTTGCGCGTCGAGCTTCTTGGCCACTTCGGGGTTCTTCAACACTTTGTTGAGTTCTTCGTTCATGCGCTTGACGATCTCGGGTGGTGTCTTGGCTGGGGCCAACACCGCCCACCATGCGGGCGCTTCAAAGCCGGGGTAACCGTTTTCAGCGATGGTGGGCACATTGGGCAAATCAGCCGCGCGCTTGCTGGTGGTCACAGCCAAGGGGCGCATGCGGCCGCTGTCAATGTGCGGCTTGGTCACAAACACCGAAGCGATGGACAAAGGTACATGGCCAGAGATGGCATCGCTCATCAAGGGGCCGCCGCCCTTGTATGGCACATGCGTCCATTCCAGGTTGGCATCTTTGCCCAACAAGGCCATGGCCAAGTGGCCCAAACTGCCGTTGCCAATCGAGCCAAAGCTCACGTTCTTTTTAGCCTTGGCGGCGTCCATGACATCTTTGAAGGTTTTGTATTCAGAGTTGACGTGCGTGGCCAACACCATGGGCGATGTGCCCACCAACACCAACGGTGTCAGGTCTTTCTTGGTGTCGTAAGGCAAGTTGGGGTTGAGGGCGGGGTTCACACCGTGCGTGTCAAACACCACAGCAAAGGTGTAGCCATCAGGGGCCGACTGCGCCACTGCCGCTGTGCCAATGGCGCCTGATGCGCCACCACGGTTTTCCACAATCACACTTTGGCCAATTTGCTGCGACATGGCTTGCGCCAAGATACGTGCCACTTGGTCCACAGAGCCGCCTGGTGGGAACACCGCCACCATCTTGATGGGTTGCTTGGTCGGCCAAGCTTGGGCCGTTGCCAATTGCGGCACGCTGAGTGCGGCCAAAGTCAGGGCCAGACCGAGGGCGGTTTTGAATGTGCGTCGTTGCATGCTGTTCACTCCTAAATAAAAACTGTCTTAGGCAAATTGTTAGTCAAACGCAGGGGCAACATGATGCGGCAATTACGCAAGGGTAAACACTCAGAGGGCACGTGTTTGCAGGGCTTCTCCATAATATGCCGATGGCCCGCTCTACCCAACTCCCCCACCCCCACCAAGAACCCGCGCGCGTGTTGCCCGCCGCCACTGTGCTGTTGCTGCGCGATGGTCCGGAAGGTCTAGAAGTGCTGATGACGCGCCGCTCGATGACCGCCAGTTTTGCGCCAGGCGCGTATGTGTTCCCGGGTGGCGGCATTGACGTCGCTGATGCGCAGGCCCACGGCCACGCCAAGCGCCGCGCCACGCAAAGCGATTTGCACCTCACCCAAGCCATTGCGGCCATTCGTGAAAGCTTTGAAGAACTGGGCATCTTGTTAGCCCGTCATGCCAACGGACAAATGGCCAACACCTCTGACATTGCAGCCCTCGATCGCGATGCGGTCCAAGGCGACTTTGCGCAGCAATGCGCCGCACGCGGCCTGACGCTCGCAGCGGACGAGGTGTTTGTACTCGCCCACTGGATCACCGACCGCGACCTGCCCCGCCGCTTTGACGTGCCCTTCCTCGTGGCCCGCATGCCCGATGCACAAACGCCCGTGGCCGACGAAAAAGAGCAGTTCGAGCCAGTCTGGGTGCGCCCTGCCGACGCCTTGGCACGCCACGCTGAGGGCAACTTCTTCATCATCTACCCCACCATCAAAACGCTAGAGCGTTTGCAAAGCTACGCCACGGTAGACAGCGTGTTGGCCGACTGCGCCACCGAGCAACCCTGGTTCACCAGCTGCCCACGTGCGGGTTGGTTGGGCGGCAAAGAAGCGCGCTACATGGAACACGAAGGCCCGTTTGGCGAACTGGCCCTCACCTGCCCCGATGGGCAAATGCTGCACCACCTCGATTGGGTGACCGATCAGGCCGTCTTATTGCTGAAAAACGTGCAACGCCTCACCGCCCCTAACCCCGGCGTGATGACAGGTCCCGGCACCAACAGCTATTTGGTGGGCGACCCCGACACAGGCTACGCCGCCATCGACCCCGGCCCCGCCGATGCTGAACACCTGGACCGTTTGTGGCGTGCCGCAGGCGGCAATATCCGCTACATCGTGTGCACCCATTCGCACCCCGACCACTCACCAGGCGCGGCGCCGCTGCAAGCCATGTGCACCCGGCATGGGCACACGCCGCCCATTCTTGGCTTGGCCTCACACCCCAGCGCACGCGCAGCCAGCGCGTTCACACCTGAGCGTGAATTGGACGATGGTGAACGCTTGCGATTGGAAGACAACGGTGTCATGCACACCCTGCGCGTCATCCACACACCGGGCCATGCAGCCAACCACCTGTGCCTGGTGCTGGAAGAAGACGGCTTGCTGTTCAGCGGCGACCATGTGCTCAACGGCAGCACCACCGTGATCGACCCGCCCGATGGCAACATGAACGATTACCTCAACTCGCTAGACAAACTGTTGGCCGCTTGCGAGCAAGACCGCATTGATTTCATCTTGCCCGCACACGGCTATGTGTTGGGCAACTTGTGGGATGAACCGCACGATGCACGCGCCTGCATCAACCACCTCAAAGCACATCGCCTCAAACGCGAAGCCAAAATTTTGAAGGTGATGCAACAGCACCCCGAAGGCAGCATGGACGATTGGGTACAACTGGCCTATGACGATGTGCCACCGCGTTTGTGGCCGGTGGCCATGCGTTCGTTACTGGCGCATGTGGAGCGCATTCGCAGTTTGGGGTAAACCTGCGTGGGCTGCATCAATCATCGTTGTCATTGCCAATGACGGTGTTGCCAATCGCACGCACTGGCGCTGTGACGACTTTGACCAACACGTTCCCAATGGTCTGAGCAATCAAACCACCGAATGAAAAATCGGGCGCGTCCACCGCGCCCGACACAGGCAACTCAATGTCAATTTGCCCGCTGCTGTTTTTCAGCAGCGACACACCCAAAGCGACGGGGGCATCCACCGCGTAGGGGCTTTGCACCTGTTCACCCAAAGTCAAATGGTCGATCACCACATGGTTGTCCGCTTGCAACTGTTTGTCCTTGATTCGGTAGCGCGCGTCTATGGACAGCCTGCCTTTGTTGAGCGGATAGCCCAAGTACTTTTGGGCGTAGCCAGAAAAGCGTGTGAGGTCTACGTTTTTGGTCTGTAGCTTGGCATCTAAAAATGAGGTCACAGCCAAAGGCTTTAAGCGCGCTTGCACATTCAGAGGCGACGCAGAACCTAGATTGGCTTTGAGTGCGACATCGGCTTGTGCATTCGGTTGCGTGCTGATGTTTTTAATGACCGCGTTCATATCGGTGATACGTGTCTGCACCGCAGGTTTAACAGAGGCATCCACAAAATCTAACGTTCCGCTGCGCAACGTGAATTGATCGACCTGCACAGAAAAAGTCGTATTGTCAGATGAAGATTTGCTTGATTCAATTGGCTGCGAAGGGGGCAAGGCAGCCATCCAATTGAGTTGCCCATTGGGCTGGATGCGTACTGCTGCTCGGGGGGCTTCTAACGTGATGTGACTGATCACTAAATTACGCGTTAGCACATCGCTGGGGCTTAAGGTGATGGCCAAATTTTTGAACAACAACAAGGCGTGGTCGTGCGCATCGTTCAACACCACCTCTTGCCATTGCGTGGTGCCATTCACCACCAGCGACGTGCGTCCAGCCACCTCACCGAACTGAAGTTTTAGATCGGCACTCAGCTTGCCACTGGCCAAACGCATGGGCAGCGTGTCAGGCATATAGGCTTGCAAAGCAGCCACATCCAATGCATTCAAAGTCAAGGCCAGTGCCGCGTGTGGCGCATCCGCCAATGGTTGAACCTCACCCGCCATATGCACAGGCGTGCCATTGATCAAAGCAGACAGCTCGGGGCGCAGCGTCAAACCGTTGTGACCCGCCACACTGCTGACCTGTGGCAAAAGCAGTTTGAAATTTTCGATGGTGTGTGTGCGCTGAAACGGCTGGTCGTCCAAGCGCATGCGGCCATCGTGAATGGACACTTCACGCACAACAAAGGGGGGCAACGCCGTGGTGCTTTCTTCTTTGGGGCCATCCAACAAATCCGAAAAGTCAAAACGACCTTGACCCAAATGCGTGACCGACACACGCGGGCTTTGCAGCGTGAGGGCGTCTAGCACCCAAGCACCTTGCGTGAAAGATTGCGCCGACACATCCACGGTCAGCCGCTGCCAACCGACAAACTCATCGCCTTGCGCATTTTGAATAGACAAGCCTTGCACACTGAGCGACAAAGCCAAGGGGTTGATCTGCACGGCTTGCACCGTGACTTCACGTTTCAAAGCGTGTTGCAGTTGCTGCACCAACAGCCACTTCAAACCGATCGGCGTGACACCGCCCAGCAACACAAGAAACAACACGCCCCAGACCATGCGCCGCTTGGCACAGAGCCAGGTTCGCCAACGCCCAACCCACAAAGATAGTTCTTTTTCGCTCATATTCGAATGAGTGTAATTCGCACACAGATGACATCTGCTTCATCGACGATCTGAATGACACAGACGTTTTGCGCATGGTCGAACACGCTACAGCGCTTTAAGCTTCTGCCACTTTCTGCGTGGCCAAAAACACCCGCGCCACACTGGGTGAAATTTGCGCCCATGCCTCTTTGCTCATATGTGAAGGCTTGTTTTTGCTGTAACTGAGCCTGGTGTCTTTAGAAAACCCATGCATCGCAAACACCACACAGTTGGTCGTGCCCGGCGCATTGACGATCCATAACGCACCGTCAAACGCCGCTTCGATGCGGTCCACATACACATCGCGATAAGCGCTAAACCTGTGCAAGTTGGCTACCGCCACACCGCCTACATTCAACACACGGCGACAGTCTGAATAAAACTGTGGCGAGCACAACTGCTCGGGCATGCCGTGTTGGTCAAAGCCATCGACAAACACCACATCAAAAGTTTGCTCGGTCTGCGCCATGAAGTGCGCTGCATCCATCTGCACCACTTGGAAGCGTGCATCGTCATCGGGGATTAAGAAGCTTTGGCGCAGCGCGATGACGTGCGGGTTGATCTCCACCACCGTGATGTGTGCGTCAGGCAAATGCTTGTAACAAAACTTGGCTAACGAACCACCGCCCAAGCCCACCATCAACACGCGTTTGGGTTGCGGCTGAAACAACAACACCCCCATCATCAAACGCGTGTATTCAAACTGCAGCTCGTCGGGCCGCGCCACACTCATGCGGCTCTGGATGTCGATGTCTGAAAACACCATCGATTTGCTGAGTGCTGTTTCATGCACGATGGGTTGCTCAAAGCCGTCTGTGGGAATGGGGTCTGACATCTGCGGCCTTGGATAAATGAAAAGTGTGAAGCTCGCCGATACGCCGGATTCTGTGCACCGTGGTTGCCCACGGCGTGACCGTCATTAATCTGGGCCGAGGGTCACCCACTCGGCTCGGTGCTACCTACCCGCCAACAACCTGCGAACCGCAAGTTGGAAAAGACGCGGCGAACCGCGCCGCTCCGCGTTGGCCTACTTGGTATTGCTGCGCGTAGAGATTGCCCGTTTCACCCGAACTAAATCGGCTCGTCTCTGTTGCTCTAATCCTCACCTCACGGTGGAGAGGTGTTACCTCTTACGCTGTCCTACGCAGTCCGGACGTTCCTCCAGTGCCTGGTTTCCCAGATTGCACCAGCGACGGCCTAGCGAGCTTCACAGCTTGATTATCGACGGATAATCAAGTCCCTCGACATAACTTGCCCGATCACCACGGGCCACACGCTTGTGATTCGACTCTCAGAACTCAAACTCCCGCTGTCCGCGCTCCCTGTAGAAGAACGCCGCGCCGCCGATGCGCCCGCTGAAACCGAGGCAGACCGCCAGCTTCCACCTCACCCAGTTGATGCACTTCGCGCACTCGCTGCCGAGGCATTGGGCGTGTCAACAGACGCCATCGCCACGCTGGATGTGTTCAAACGCAGCTTTGATGCGCGCAAACAAAACTTGCTGGTGGTCTACATCGTAGACATCACGTTGGCCGATGCATCGCAAGAAGCTGCTCTGTTAGCAAAGTACGAAAAGAACTCACATATCCAACCCACACCCGACATGTCGTGGCACGCGCCCGCACATGCGCCAGGCGACTGGGGAACAAATACAGGCGAACGTCCCGTGGTGGTCGGCTTTGGTCCCTGCGGTATTTTTGCGGCACTGGTGTTGGCGCAAATGGGCTTCAAGCCCATCGTGATTGAGCGCGGCACCTCTATGCGCCAGCGCACCAAAGACACCTGGGGTTTGTGGCGCAAAAAGATTTTGAACGTGGAGAGCAACGTGCAGTTCGGCGAAGGCGGCGCAGGCACGTTCTCAGACGGCAAGCTGTACAGCCAAATCAAAGACCCGCGCCACTTGGGCCGCAAGGTGATGAACGAGTTTGTGCGCTTTGGTGCGCCCGAAGAAATTTTGTTCACCGCGCACCCACACATCGGCACCTTCAAGCTGGTGAAAGTGGTGGAAGGCTTGCGCGAAGAAATCATCCGCTTGGGTGGTGAGGTGCGCTTTGAACAACGTGTGGTGGATATCGACTACGAAGACACCGCCAGCAACGCATCATCACCACGAGCCATCCAAGCCCTGCGCATTCACAACCACGCCACCGACGAAACCTACACCCTGCCCGCCCGTCAAGTGGTGATGGCGCTGGGCCACAGCGCACGCGATACCTTCACCATGCTGCACCGCCATGCGGTGGCGATGGAGGCCAAACCGTTTTCAGTGGGTGTGCGCATAGAGCACCCGCAAGGCGTGATTGACCGCGCACGTTGGGGCCAACACGCAGGCCACCCTCTGCTGGGCGCTGCCGACTACAAGCTGGTGCACCACGCCGAAAACGGCCGCGCCGTGTACAGCTTTTGCATGTGCCCAGGCGGCACGGTGGTAGCCGCCACCAGCGAAGCCGGCCGCGTGGTGACCAACGGCATGAGCCAATACTCGCGCGCCGAGCGCAATGCCAACGCAGGCATCGTGGTGGGCATTGACCCCAGCGACTACCCCACAGACCCAGCTGCCTTTGAAGCTGAGCTGGGCCAAGAGCTTGGCAACGCTGTGCGCCACACCACGCACGATGCGCCAGGTGGCTACCACCCACTGGCTGGCCTCGTGCTGCAACGCCAACTCGAAGCCCATGCCTACACACTGGGCGGCAGCAGCTACGAAGCGCCCGCACAACTGGTAGGCGACTTTGTAGCCGACCGAGCCTCCACCGCCTTGGGCAGTGTGGAGCCTTCCTACAAACCAGGCGTGAAGATGGTCAGCCTCAACAGCGCATTGCCCCACTACGCCATCACCGCCATGCGCGAAGCGCTGCCGGTGTTCGGTCAAAAAATCAAAGGCTTTGACATGCGCGACGCGGTGATGACCGGTGTGGAAACACGCACCTCATCGCCCCTGCGCATTGCCCGAGAAGATGACAGTTTGCAAAGCCCCACGCTCTTTGGCCTGTATCCAGCAGGCGAAGGTGCGGGTTATGCAGGCGGCATTTTGTCGGCGGGCGTGGATGGCATTAAAGTCGGCGAAGCCGTCGCCCGACAACTCATTTCTTCTAGGAGCCACTCATGAAAGCCAACAGCGTTTTAGACACTATCGGTAACACGCCACACATCCGCATCAACCGCTTGTTTGGCAACACGCATCAGGTGTGGATCAAGTCCGAGCGCACCAACCCCGGTGGATCCATCAAAGACCGTATCGCCTTGGCCATGGTGGAAGCGGCAGAGAAGTCTGGTGCACTCAAAGCAGGCGGCACGATCATCGAGCCGACCTCGGGCAACACAGGCGTTGGCTTGGCGATGGTGGCTGCTGTGAAAGGCTACAAACTCATCTTGGTCATGCCCGACAGCATGAGCATCGAGCGCCGCCGTTTGATGCTGGCCTACGGCGCATCGTTTGATTTGACGCCTCGCGAAAAAGGCATGAAGGGCGCGATTGCACGCGCCGAAGAACTGGCCTCACAAACACCGGGTGCATGGATTCCACAACAGTTTGAAAACCCAGCCAACATCGACGTGCACACACGTACCACCGCGCAAGAAATCATCGCGGATTTTCCCGATGGCGTGGACGTGATCATCACTGGCGTGGGCACGGGCGGCCACTTAACAGGCACAGCCAAAGTGCTCAAAGCCAAGTGGCCCAATTTGAAGGTGTTTGCGGTGGAGCCCACAGCTTCGCCCGTCATCTCGGGCGGCGCGCCTGCGCCCCACCCCATCCAAGGCATTGGCGCGGGCTTCATTCCTAAGAACTTAGACACATCGTTGCTCGATGGTGTGATTCAAGTCGAAGCCGACGCCGCCCGTGAAATGGGCCGTCGCAGCGCTGCTGAAGAAGGTTTGTTGGTGGGCATCTCTTCGGGTGCCACGCTGGCTGCGATTGCACAGAAGCTGCCTGACATTCCAGCAGGCGCAACCGTGCTGGGCTTTAACTACGACACGGGCGAGCGTTATTTGTCGGTTGAAGGTTATTTGCCGGTTTAAGCGTTACAAGTATTTGAAAACTCTTGAATGGAGACCGACATGTCCAATCGAAGTGTTCACCTTCACCGCGTTTTAAAAGCGTCACCGGAAAAGGTGTATCGCGCTTTTCTGGATGGCGGCGCTTTGGCCAAGTGGTTGCCACCCTATGGCTTCACTTGCACCGTGCATCACCTCGATGCAAAAGTAGGCGGCACGTTCCGTATGTCGTTTCACAACTTCGGCAGCGGCAACGGTCACTCGTTTGGTGGTGAGTACCTTGAGCTCGTGCCTAACGAACGCATCCGCTACACCGACAAGTTTGAAGACCCCAACTTGCCCGGCGTTCTAGAAGTGACTGTGTCGCTCACGCCCGTGATCTGCGGTACTGAGTTGAACGTCACCCAAACAGGCATCCCTGAGATGATCCCCTTGGAGATGTGTTACGTCGGATGGCAAGAATCGCTGGAACAATTAGCCAAACTGGTGGAACCAGATATTCCGGGCTAACAACTCAGCGGTTGAAAAATTTAACAGCGCCTTCATGGGCGCTGTTTCTTTTTATCGGTACAGCAACCGATCCAAATCAGTCAGCTCAGCCCGCGCTTCTTTGGCCAGCTGCGCTTGCTCTTTGAGCCAGCGCTTCAGCTCTGCTTCGTTTTGAATGCGGCGCAAGTCGCGCTCTAGCGTGTCGACCTCATGCTCTTTGTCCCGCAGCTGAATGGCCAGTGCGCGCGCCAAGCTTTCGGCGCTGATGTGATCGAGCTCGTTCACGCCAAGGTAGTGACGAATTTCAAACTGGGCTTGTGCTTCGTCTTCTTCCAGCGCTTCCACTTGCTCTTTGAGCAGCAGGCACATGGCGTTGAGTTTGTCGTCGGCCATGCGGCTCAAGGCCGCACTGTCGATCTGCGCAATTTGTAGTTGAAGCTTGAGCAACTCAGACAAGTTCTTGCGGTCATACGCGGCATTCACTTCGCTCATCAACGCGGTCTTGCGCAGACGCTCGGCCTCGTCGGGCTCGCGGTCGGGGTGCAAGGCGCTGGCGAGCTGGCGATACACCGTGCGCAGCGCGGTGTTGGCATCCATCTTTTGCTGCGCGTCTTTGAGCTGGCGGGCCGCTGGTTTTTTCTTGGCCTTCTTGGCTTGGCGCTTGTCTTCGAGGCGCTGTTGCTGTTCGCGGTATTGGCGCAGACCTGCTTCAAATACGGCCTCTGCCGTGTGCAAGTCGTCTGCGCCATGCAAGGGTTTGCCAAACAAATCTTCAAACACGGCCTTGGCATGTTCGGCGCCTGCGCGGGCCTCTTCGGCCAAGGCTTGTGCGTCTTCTTCGCTGTGGTGTTGGTTGAACACGGCTTGCACTTGGCCGTCTTTCTTGTGCTCTAGTGCTTCGCACAAGGCCAAGATGATTTGCGTGGCGCTGCGTCGGTGTGTGGCGGTCAGCTCGGCTTGATGCAAGCGGCCATCTAAAAACAACAACAGGTTTTTGCGTGCAGTGTCTTCTTGGCTCTTCAACGCGCTCATCGCCGTCAAGTGGCTGCTGCGGTGCTGTGTAGACAACGCCTCTAGCGTAGCGATGGAATCAGACAACGCCGACACACGCGCCAGCAACGTGTTGAAACGTTTTTGCGCGGGTGTGAGTTCAGCCGCAGGCTGAATGGCAACGGTGGCCACCGCTTGGCGCACGGCGACCGTCCAAGGAGAGTTAGCCGCGTTCAAAAATCAGCGCGCCGCTTGCAACGCAGCGATGCGATCTTCCAACGGTGGGTGCGAAGCAAACAACTTGCCTAAGCCACCGGTGATGCCCATGGCAGCCACGCTAGGTGGCAAGTTGCCGGCTTGCATGCTGTTCAAACGGGCCAAGGCGTTGATCATGGGCTGCTTGTTGCCCAAGAGCTGCGCCGAACCTTCGTCCGCACGGAACTCGCGGTGGCGGCTGAACCACGCCACGATCATGCTGGCCACAAAACCGAGCACGATGTCCAGCACAAAGCTGGTGATGTAGTAACCCATGCCAGGGCCTGTGGACTCGTCGTCTTTGCTGCGCAACATGTTGTCGACAAAGTAGCCAATGACACGGCTCAAGAACACGACAAAGGTGTTGAGCACGCCTTGAATGAGCGTGAGCGTGACCATGTCGCCGTTCGCGACGTGGGCGATCTCATGGCCCAACACGGCTTCAATTTCTTCTTTGGTCATGCCTTGCAGCAAGCCAGTAGACACCGCCACCAAGGCTGAGTTTTTAAAGGCGCCGGTGGCAAACGCGTTGGGCTCGCCTTCGTAGATGGCGACTTCGGGCATCGCAATGCCAGCGCGCTCAGACAAGCGTTGCACCACGCTGACCAGCCAAGCTTCGTCTTGGTTGCTGGGTTGGTTGATGACGTGGGCGCCCGTGCTCCATTTGGCCATGGGCTTGCTCATCAAGAGCGAAATGATGGCACCGCCAAAACCCATGATGAGCGAGAAGCCCAGCAAGGCAGACAGGTTCAAGCCGTTTGCGGTGAGGTAGCGATTGACGCCGAGCAAACTGGCGACGACCCCCAGCACCACCATGACGGCGAGGTTGGTGAGGACGAACAGAAGAATGCGTTTCATGGTTTCCTTTTCAGCGGTTAGTACAAAGGTCCGCTGCTATGAATGGTAGGGGCGATTGCTGGCAATTCAACACGCAGCATTTAAAAAACCACACAAAAGTTAGGCAAAGCTGCCAGCGATTTGGCGCTTTATGTCGCTGGCTCTTTGCGTGCCTTGGGGGCTAATTCACGCTTAGGGCGAAACACATTTGTGTCTTCGTAAAAGACACGCTCGGCATTGTCAACACACCAGCCAGGAATACCTAAGACGGGTAAAGGCTCGTAGGGTTTGGTGGCGAGCTTGGCAGGCTGCAGATCTTGCACCAGCCACGCATCTAACGCGGCTTCATCGTGTGGATCCACTTCACTTGCGACGCGGTACACATGGCCAGTGATGGACTTGTAGGGTGTGACAAGTTTTTCGACCAAGGCATGACCAAACAACACGAGGTGAACCTGCTGCCATTGATCGCGTAGGTCAACAAAGAGTTTGAGCCAATCACGCGCTTGCAGTGCGGCCCACACGTCGTCAGGCGCGTGCATGAGCACCACGTTTTCGTCAAAAAGCGTGAGTGCATCGCGCACGGGCCCACGTGTGGCGCGAACGCCTTGGGCTTCGATTTCTGCTGCCTGAAGTTGGTTCAGGCGGCGTTTAGCCAGCGGGAAGCGTTGCCAGCACAAGCCATTGAAGAAGTCGTGCAGACCATCTCGCGTTGGGACTTGGGCCGTTTTGAAGATGAAGTCTTCGTAGGCGTGGCCTTCGGGCAGGGTTGATTGGGGGACGAACTTCACCTCGTTGACATCGCCAAGCGCGAGGCCAGCGCGGGTCGTGTTCAGAGCTTCGGCAACGCTTTGCTGTTTCAGCGCTAGTTGCGCCGTGGGCTCACCAAGTTCACGCCACGGCGCGAACCACGGTTGAGACCAATTTATCTCGGCTAAGACAGCACCTGCAAAGCCTTCTGTTTTTGGACTTAAACCACGCGCCAAGGCAATGCCTCGCCAGAGCGCAGAGGTTTCAAATCGGCTTCGCCAAACGCAAAGCTTTCGGGCGGTGTCCAAGTTTCTTTGCGCAGCGTGAGCTTGCCGGTGTTGCGTGGCAAGCCGTAGAAGTCTGCACCGTGGAAGCTGGCGAAGCCTTCGAGTTTGTCGAGTGCACCTGCGTTGTCAAACGCTTCGGCGTACATGGGCATGGCCGCGTGTGCGGTGTAGCAACCAGCGCAACCGGTGGCGTGTTCTTTAAGCTGTGCGGGATGTGGCGCACTGTCTGTGCCCAAGAAGAACTTAGGTGAACCGCTGGTGGCGGCTTTCACCAAAGCTTGGCGATGTGTTTCGCGCTTCAACACAGGTAAGCAGTAGTAATGTGGGCGAATACCGCCGGTGAAGATGGCGTTGCGGTTGTACAGCAAGTGGTGCGCGGTTATGGTGGCGCCTGTGTACTGATCGCTCTCGGCCACGTATTGCGCAGCCTCGGCGGTGGTGATGTGCTCGAACACAATTTTGAGTTCGGGGAAATCTTTGCGCAGCGGAATGAGCTGTGTGTCGATGAAGACAGCTTCGCGGTCAAACAAGTCGATGTCGCTGCTGGTGACTTCACCGTGCACCAACAACAACATGCCTGCCTTTTGCATGGCTTCGAGTGTTTTGTAGGTCTTGCGCATGTCGGTCACGCCGGCATCACTGTTGGTGGTGGCGCCTGCTGGGTAGAGCTTGGCGGCGACTACGCCTGCATCTTTGGCGCGAGCGATTTCATGGGCGGGCAAGTTGTCGGTGAGGTAGAGCGTCATCAAGGGCTCGAAGCTCACGCCTTGCGGCACTGCAGCCATGATGCGTTGTTTGTACGCAAGCGCTTGCGCCGCCGTGGTGACGGGGGGCTTGAGGTTGGGCATGATGATGGCGCGGCCAAATTCGGCGGCGGTGTGGGGCACCACGGTGTTGAGTGCAGCGCCATCGCGCACATGCAGGTGCCAGTCGTCGGGTTTTGTGATGGTGATTTGTTGCGTCATGCTTTTATTGTCGCTTTTTGTTTCTGGTCTAACGACTGTTGCGCGGCTTGGGTGCGGCGGCTGACGATTTTTGGTACTCCAGCATGAGGAAGCCGCCGCACCCAAGCTGCGCAAACCTCTCCGGAGGGAAAACAGATATCAGTGCGCCAAGATCTTGTTCAAGAACTCTTTGGTGCGTGGCTGACGGTTTTCTGGGTGATTGAAGAACTCATCCTTCGAGCAGTCTTCCAAAATCTTGCCGCCGACATCCATGAAGATCACACGGCTGCCCACTTTACGGGCAAAGCCCATTTCATGCGTCACGCACATCATGGTCATGCCTTCATTGGCCAAGTCCACCATCACGTCCAACACCTCGCCCACCATCTCGGGGTCAAGGGCGGAGGTGGGTTCGTCAAACAACATCACGATGGGGTCCATGCTCAGGGCACGGGCAATCGCCACGCGTTGTTGTTGACCGCCAGAGAGCTGGCCTGGGAACTTGTCTTTGTGCGCCATCAGGCCCACGCGCTCTAGGTATTTCAAACCATGTGCATGCGCTTCGTCTTCGCTGCGGCCCAAGACCTTTTGCTGAGCAATCGTGAGGTTCTCGGTCACCGACAAATGCGGGAACAACTCGAAGTGTTGGAACACCATGCCCACGCGGCTGCGCAGTTTGGGCAGGTTGGTGTCTTTGCCGTGCACCGCAATGCCGTCGACCATGATCTCGCCTTCTTGGAAAGGCTCCAAGGCGTTGATGGTTTTGATGAGGGTGGATTTGCCCGAGCCTGAAGGGCCACAGACCACGACCACTTCTCCCTTTTGGATGTTGGTGGAACAGTTGTTCAGCACCTGAACGGGGCCGTACCACTTGGAAACATTTTTTAATTCAATCACGATGAACTCCAGCGCAACTTAACGCTTAGCGAATGATGGCAATGCGCGCTTGCAAGCGACGCACGAGGGCCGAGAGGCCAAAACAAATTACGAAATACACCAAGGCGGCCAAGATGTACACCTCTTCCACGCGACCATAAATCTTGCCGGCGGTCACGAAACCTTTCAGCAAGTCATACGCGCCAATGGCGTAGACCAATGAGGTGTCTTGGAACAAGATGATGGTTTGCGTGAGCAACACAGGAATCATGTTGCGAAAGGCTTGTGGCAACACAATGAGGCGCATGTTCTGGCTGTAGGTCATGCCCAAAGCCTGACCAGCCATCACTTGACCACGCGGAATGGACTGAATACCCGCACGCATGATTTCGCTGAAGTACGCCGCCTCAAAAGCCACAAAAGTAATGGTGGCAGACAGCTCAGCACCGATGGAGCGGCCAATCAAAAACGGGATCAACAAGAAGAACCACAGAATCACCATCACCAAGGGGATGGAGCGCATGCCGTTCACATAAATGACGGCGGGCAGTTCTAAAAACTTATTACCCGACAAGCGCATGAGCGCGAGGATGGTGCCAAACACAATGCCGCCGATGGTGGCGATAACGGTCAGCTCCACGCTGAACAACATACCCTTCAACACAAACTTATTGAAGATATCCCATTCGACAAAAGAAAAATCAAGTGCGCTCATGTTCAGTGCCCCCCGCCCACATTGCCAGCAACCACGAGGCCAGGGATTTGCATGCGGCGCTCAACCAAGGCCATCACACGGTTCACAGCAAAGGCTGACACGGTGTACAGCGCCGTCACGGCCAAGTAAACCTCAATGCCGCGCGAGGTTTCTTCTTGCACTTGCATGGCGTACATGGTGAGCTCGGCAATCGATACCGCAAAAGCCACCGAAGAGTTTTTGAGCAAGTTCATCGACTCGCTGGTAAGCGGCGGCCAAATGGTGCGAAACGCAATGGGCAGCAGCACATAGCGATACGTTTGCCAAGTGGTAAAGCCCATGGCCATGGCCGCATAACGCTGGCCGCGTGGCATGGCTTGGATACCGGCGCGCAGCATCTCGGCCACGCGTGAGGAAGTGAAGAAGCCTAAGCCCAACACCACCAACACAAACCCCGGCACTTGTTGCATGGCCGGAAAGACCTTGGGCAACACAAAGTACCAGAGAAAAATTTGGACCAACACGGGGATGTTGCGAAACAGCTCCACCCACGCGTTGGCGAATCTAGCTAACCAAACATTCAAACGCGTATCTTGGGGCAAGGTGCGCAGAATGCCCATGAGGCATCCTGACAACATCGCCACCACCCAGGCACTGCCCGCTACAGAAAGCGTCCAGCCCCAGGCTTCAAACATCCACTCGAGGTAGGTTCTTCCACCACCGTCGTCCTGAAGAAAAACCTGCCAATCGAGTGTCATGTTTTGCGTTTTCTAAATTACTTCTTGGCGTAGGCTTCGACAGGCTTGTCGTTCAAGTTTTTCCAAGCATCCTTGTTGGCATCGCTGGCAGGCATGCCGAGCTTGATGTTCTTTGGAGGAATTGCTTGTGTGAACCACTTGTCGTACAGCTTGGCAAGTTCGCCAGATTTGGCCAAACCAGCGATGGTGTCGTCAGCCAACTTCTTGAAAGCTGGGTCGTCCTTACGGAACATGATGGCGATGGGTTCAACGTTCAACACTTCGCCCACGATTTTGAAATCAGCAGGGGCTTTGGAGTTGGCGATGTTGCCAGCCAAAATTTGGCCGTCCATCACGAACGCATCAGCGCGGCCAGACTCGAGCAACAAGAAGCTGTCTGCGTGGTCTTTGCCGAACACTTCTTTGAAGTCAACGCCAGTAGCGCGCTCGTTCTTGCGAAGCAATTGCACAGAGGTGGTACCAGTAGTAGTAGCCACGTTCTTGCCATTCAACTGAGCGATAGACGTGATGCCAGAGTTAGCGCGCACAGCGATGCGTACTTCTTCCACGTAGGTGGTGAACGCGAAAGCCACTTGCTTTTGACGTGCTTCGTTGTTGGTGGTCGAGCCGCACTCGATATCCACCGTGCCGTTCTCAGTCAAAGGAATGCGGTTTTGTGACGTCACAGGTGTGTATTTCACTTCCAGCTTTTTGCCCACTGCTTTTTCAACGTTGGCAATGATGCGCTGGCAAATCTCAACGTGGTAGCCCACATACTTGCCGTCACCCAAGGTGTAAGACAAAGCGCCAGAAGAGTCGCGCACACCCATGGTGATGCTGCCTACGGCTTTGACTTTGGCTAGGGTGTCATTGGCTTGCGCGAAGGCGGTGCCTGCCAACAAGGTGGCAACAGCCAAGGTAACGAACTGCTTTTTCATGTGAAGCTCCAGTTGTGGGTTAAGTGAGTCAAAATTGCCATTCTAGAGACAAGTCGACACGGGAAATCCCTGTGTATTTTTTTGTTGTCGATAATTCTCAATTGACTTTTTATGTGATCCATCCCCAGCTCTTTTATGCACCATTTACAAACCAAACGCCCCTGCATTGCCTTAGAGCAGGTAACTTTGGTGCGTGGAAGCACCGTTGTGTTGCACGACGTGTCATTGACGCTAGGCACGCAACGCATCGGCCTGATCGGTGACAACGGCGCAGGCAAAAGCAGCTTGTTCCGTTTGATCTGCGGTCTTGACCTTCCTCAATCGGGCCAAGTACACGTGCCCCACACGGCTGATCAAGCAGCGCCAGCTGTCGGCATGATGTTTCAAAACCCCGACGACCAAATCATTTTTCCGACGGTAGAGGAAGAGCTGGCTTTAAGTCTGCGCCACTTGCGTTTGTCACGCGTCGATGCGCAAGCCCATGTGCGCACATGGCTTGCCGCCCGCGGCTTGGCCGAATGGGCGCCGCGCGCCATTGGCAGTTTGAGTCAAGGCCAACGCCAACACGTGTGTTGGCTAGCACTTCTGATTGGCGACCACCAAACGCTTCTGCTGGATGAACCGTATTCAAGCCTTGATCTGCCCGGACAAGCTTTGCTGAGGCAAGAGATCACAGCAGCCCAACAACAAGTCATCGTCTCCACCCATGTGCTCGACCATGTGCGCCACTTTGAACGTGTGATTTGGCTAGACAAGGGCCACGTGCGTGCCGATGGTTTGGGCGAAGAGGTGTGCGCGCAATACGAGGCCGACGTGGCCACACGCGTGGCTTAACGCATGGGCAGTCTTTACAGCGACCAACACACGTGGCTACACAACCTGCCCGCAGGCGTGAAGCTGGCATTTTTGGCCTTGCTGGGCACAGGCGTGTTTTTAACCAGCAGCCTCTTCGGTTTACTGGCCAGCGCCTCTGGTTGTGTGGTCATCTTTGCGTCTTTGGGGCGTGCCACCTTGCGTGCCAAACCTTTGCTACTGGGTTTGCTGGTGGCCAGTGTATTGATCGGCGTGTTTCACATGTACATGCAGCAGCCGATGGTGGGGGTGGTCAGCGTGTTGCGGCTGCTGAGCACCACGCTGATGGGCATGGCACTCACGCTCACCACGCGCTACACCGATTTGCTGAGGGTGTTTGAATGGCTGCTGGCCCCTCTGCGCCATGTGGGTGTTCAGCCTGAACGACTGTCTTTGCAAGTGGCGCTGATGCTGCGGTTCACCGAGCATTTTTTTGTGGTGTGGCGCCGCTTGGACGATGCCCACCGCCTGCGAACTGGCAAAGCAGGCGGTTTTAAAATACTGGCTCCTTTGACGATTCAAATGTTGGTCGCCGCTAGGCGCGTGGCCGACACCTTGCACTTGCGTTTTCGCCGCTGAGGCGGCTGCCCTTGATTTTTTATATGAACACCTCTTCTTTCTCCATCGCCTTGGTTTCGCTTTTTGCAGCATTGATCGCAGTCTTTGGCTTGATCCCCAAAATTGACCTGCCTTTGGGCGTGCCCATCACCCTGCAAACCTTGGGCGTCATGTTGGCCGGCTGCATGCTGGGCCCCAAGCGTGCGCTGCAAGCCTTGGTGTTGTTCTTGGCGGCTGTGGCCATTGGTTTGCCTTTGCTGTCGGGTGGTCGCGGTGGTGTGGGCGTGTTCTTTTCGCCCGCCAGTGGCTACCTGATTGGCTGGCCCGTGGGTGCATTTGTCACCGGTATGGCCATGCACCTGTTGCCACGCGCCACGCCGCGTGCTGCAGCGCTGAGCGCGTTTGTGGCATCAGCCATTGGCGGTTTGTTGGTGGTGCATGTGTTTGGTGTAGTGGGCTTGGTCAACATCGCCAACCTGTCGTGGGAACAAGCCATCATGGGCACCTTGGTGTTTGTGCCGGGTGACTTGATCAAGTGCGCCTTATGCGCCACCGTGGTTCACACCGTTGCACGCGGCCTGCCTGATTGGCGTTTTGGTGGCTAACCAAGGCTTGGTCCACTCACCTTTGGCAGGCTGGGCCCAAACCCGGCCCGAGGTGGTGGCCCTAGACGATGGTCACACCTCGCTGACCTTTGCCCAGTTGCATGCCGCCGTTGAGCAACATGCACAAGCGCTGATTCAGCGCCACGCACCCGCTACCGTTTTTGTAGACGACCAGCTCAGCACCCTGCAACACATGGTGTCGTTCATGGGCATCATCCGCAGCGGCCGATGCGCCGCCGTGAGCGACCCCGATTGGCCCAGCGCCGTGCGCGACAGTGTGCAGCGCGCACTCGGTGCTTCGTTGACCGAGCCCTGCCACACACACACCGCCACACCTACCAGCCCGTTTTATATTGGTTTCACCTCGGGCAGCACCGGCATACCCAAAGGCTTTCGCCGCCACCACCAGTCGTGGACCGAAAGCCTACGCGTGTGTCTAGACACCTTTGGCATGGATGCCGCCAGTTGCGTGATGGCCCCTGGCCGCTTTTCACATTCCTTGTTTTTGTTTGGCATGGTGCTGGGGCTTTGGAGTGGCGCAGGCGTGGTGGTGCAAGAACGCTTTTCTGCACCGCGCCTGATGAACACCTTGCGCTCTGGCCAGACCCCTTGCTTGGTGGCCGTGCCCAGCCAGTTGCTGATGATGCTTGAGCTGGCAGCGCGCCGCAACATTCCCCCCATCGAAGGGGTGCGTTTGATTTTGATCAGCGGTGCACGCTGGATGCGTGACCGCACAGCAGCGCTGCAAGCCCTCTTTCCCAACGCGCGCATTGTGGAGTTTTATGGCGCCTCCGAAACCAGCTTCATGGCGTGGATGGATGCAGATGCATCTGCCCCCGCCCAAGCGGTGGGCAAGCCTTTTGCGAACGTTGACATCGACATTCGCCAGCCACACCCCCCCATGGGCGTCGGCCAAATTTATGTGCGCAGCCCCATGGTGTTCATAGACTACGTGGGCACCCCCGATCACACCGCTGCCGTGCGCGATGGCGACTGGCTGTCGGTACGCGACATGGGCTACATGGATGCACAGGGCTACTTGTGTTTGGTGGGCCGTGAAAACCGCATGCTGGTCACGCAGGGCAAAAACCTGTTTCCTGAAGAAGTCGAATCTGTGCTGATGTCATGTGCCGACGTGATGCACGCCTCGGTGCAAGGTGTGCCCGACGCCATCCGCGGGCAACAGGTGGTGGCGGTGATTTGCGCCAAACATTCAAGCCCCGCTTTGTCTGCCCATGCGTTGACACAGGCGTGCCGTGAACAACTCGAAAGTTACAAAGTACCCAAACGCTTTTGGGTGTGTGCCGATTGGCCCACGACAGCCAGTGGCAAAACAGACCACGCTGCTTTGGCCGCATGGGTACAAGCTTCATCTATTCACGACGCATCGCCATGCCTACACCCGCTTCACTGATCGCCGCTTGGGCCCGCAGCGCTGTGGTGCCGCGCGAGGGCGCCTTCAAAGCCCTGCAAGCGCACGACATCGCATCACCCGTGCTGCATGGGTTGCTCAAGCGTGCAGGCATGGATGCCACACACGTCAACGCCCTCGTGGTGGGCAATGCGCTGGGTGCTGGCGGCAACCCCGCGCGCATGTTGGCCCTGCATGCGGGTCTGCCGCTGTCATGCGCCGCCTACACCGTAGACACGCAATGTTGCTCGGGGCTAGACGCTGTCACATTAGGCATGGGTTTGATTGCATCGGGACAAGCCGAGGTGGTCATTGCGGGCGGGGTGGAGGCTTGGAGCCGTTCACCTCTTCGCTTGCATCGCCCCTTGAAAGCAGGTGATGCGCCCGTGGCTTATGACCGCCCTGCATTTGCACCCACGCCCGAACAAGACCCCGACATGCTGCTGTCCGCTGCACGTTATGCTGCGCAACACGGCTACACGCGGGCGCAACAAGAAGCGTATGCCCTGCGCAGCCACCAACAAGCCGTGACGCACCAAGCCACCGTGGCAGAAGAAATCGTCACAGTGGCAGGCGTCTCGCACGACACATACCCCCGTTTGATGGATCCCGCGCGCATGCACCGCATGCCTGTGGTGGCAAGGTCGGACGCTTTGGCTACGCCTGTGGCAGATGACTTTGCGCTCAGCACCCTCACCATCTCGGCGCAAGCCGACGGCGCTGCGTTTGTGTTGCTCGTGGCACCTCGCGCCGCTGCGCGATTAGGTCTAAGTGCCAAAGCCACGTGCGTCGCCACGGCATCGGTCGGCAACACCCCCCAATTCCCCTTGCTCGCTGCCGAGGCCGCTGCACGCGAGGTGTTGCAGCGCGCCGGGTTATCCGATGCCCAAACGCTGCAATGCGTCGAACTACATGACGCCTTTGCCGTGCAAGGCTTGAGCTTTGCCAAAGCCTTGTCGATTGCGCCAGAGCGCCTCAATGCTTTGGGGGGCGGCCTTGCCAGAGGTCACCCCATTGGGGCATCAGGCGCGGTTGCCTTGGTGCGTGTGTTGGCAGACTTGGCGCGAGGAGGCACCACGAGCGCACAAGGTTTGGTAGCGATTGCAGGCGCAGGTGGGCTAGGTGCCGCCGCCTTGGTGGCTTTGGCGTCTAGCCAATGACTTTGAAATAGTCGTCCAACGCGCAGCGTGTGGTCTGCGTTTGGTTCACAGGCGCATCTGGGTCGGCATAACCCAAGGCCATGCCGCACACAATGTGCGAGCCAGCATTCAAGCCTAAATGCTGGCGTATCAAGTTTGGATAAGACGCCATAGCGCCAATCGCGCAAGTGGCAAGGCCCTGACTTTGTGCAGCCAGCATCAAGCCGTACAGCATCATGCCCAGGTCCATGAAGCCACCGCTGCCAAAGCCGTGTTCCATGGTGACGATCAGGGCCACAGGCGCATCAAAGAAACAGAAGTTGCGTTCAAACTGAGCATCACGTCCAGCCCGGTCATCCCGCGCCACGCCCAAGGCCCCATACAAGGCTTGGGCTGCCGCCACTTGGCGTCGACGCAAGATGTGGGGCATGGGCTGCGGGAAGTAGCTGTAGTCTTCAGCCTCTGTGCGCCCCTGCTGCCAAGCGGCTACCAAGTCTGCGCTCAGCGCAGCACGCACCTCGCCACGCACTTGCACCAGCGCGCCGGGTTGCAAGTTAGCACCACTGGGCGCTAAGCGGGCTTGCGTCAAAACCTCATGCAACTGCGCGTCAGACACAGGCGTTGACGCATACGCCCGCACCGAGCGACGCGCGGAGAACAAAGTGCCGCTCACCTTTTGCGACTGACCATGGCCCAGAGTCGTGGCACCACCAAACATGCCACAGCAACCGCCAACAACACAGCGGACATAGGACGGTCGATGAAGATGGTCCAGTGACCCTCACCAATCGACAGCGCATTGCGCATTTGTGCCTCGGCCAAGGGGCCCAAGATCATGCCCACAATGACAGGCGCCACAGGAAAGTCGTAGCGACGCATCATCACACCCAGCAAACCAATGCCATACATCAGCAACAAATCAAAGCTGCTTTGGCGCATGCCGTACACACCCACGGTGGCAAAAATCAAAATGCCGGCATACAGCTGAGGCTTAGGAATTTTGAGCAATTTCACCCACAAGCCCACCAGCGGCAAATTGAGCACCAACAACATGATGTTGCCAATGTAGAGCGAGGCAATCAGGGCCCACACCAAATCGGATGAGGTTTGAAACAGCTGAGGTCCAGCTTGAATGCCGTAGTTTTGCAAAGCCGACAACAAAATCGCCGCCGTCACTGAGGTAGGAATACCCAAGGTCAACAAAGGCACCAAAGTGGCCGTGACCGCCGAGTTGTTGGCCGCTTCAGGACCTGCCACGCCTTCAATGGCGCCCACGGTGCCGAACTCTTCGGGGTGAGAGGACAATTTCTTTTCAGTGGCGTAGCTCAAGAACGTCGGAATTTCAGAGCCACCCGCTGGAATGGTGCCAAACGGGAAACCCATGAAAGTGCCGCGCAACCAGGCTGGCCAAGAACGCTTCCATTCTTCGCGCGTCATGTGCACGCTACTGAGGTGGTTGACCTCTAGTTTGTTGCGGCCTTCGTACATGGCGTTGTAAATCACCTCGCCCACCGCAAACAAGCCCACGGCAATCAACACCACTTCAATGCCATCCATCAGCTCTGGAATGCCCCCCGTGTAGCGCAGCTGTCCTGAGATTTGGTCCATGCCAATCAAACCTGCGGCCAAGCCCAACAGCAGCGCTGTGATACCGCGCAACGTGCTTTGACCCAACACCGCACTGACAGTAATAAAGGCCAGCAACATCATGCAGAAATACTCAGGCGGCCCAAGCTTGACCGCGAACTCTGCCACCATGGGTGCAAACAAGGTCACCAACACGGTGGCGATCGTGCCCGCCACAAACGAGCCAATGGCTGCGGTGGCTAGGGCTGCACCCGCACGGCCGTTCTTGGCCATCTTGAAGCCTTCCAGCGCTGTGACCATCGTGCCCGTTTCACCCGGGGTGTTGAGCAAGATGGAGGTGGTGGAACCACCATACATGGCACCGTAGTAAATGCCCGCAAAGAAGATCATCGAGGCCGTGGGTTCGACCTGCGAGGTGATGGGCAGCAGCATGGCCACCGTCACCGCTGGCCCAAGGCCAGGCAACACACCAATGGCAGTGCCCAATGCGCAGCCCACGAAGGCCCACAGCAAATTCATCGGCGTGGCGGCAGTGGCAAAGCCGCCCAAAAGTTGAGCCCAGGTATCCATCATGAGGTGCTAACGAAAAGTTACAGCCAACCCGTTTGGGTGAGGCTAGGAAGATTGATCGACAAGAGCTTGCTGAACAGCCAATACACGGGCGCTGAAATGAGCAAGCCCGTCGCGACATCCGTCAAGGTTTGGCGCACATCGCCCGCGGGCTTGTCTTCAGACAAGCGCAAGCCACGCACAGCCAATACAAAACACAACGCACAGCTCAAAGTAAAGCCGATGGTGGTCAGCAGCAGGGCATTGGCGATCACGCCCGCAGACACCCACGCTGTGGCATGCCAATCGGCGGGTGCAGCTGGCGGTTCTGGCATGTCTTGGTAGCCACCGTGAAACGCTTGCCACAGCAACAAGCCACCACACACCAGCAAACCCACGGCCACAGCCCAAGGCAAAAAATTAGGGCCAACGCCGCCGTAGCCAGCCTCTGACGAAATGGACGTTGCCCCCCACATCATCAACAAGGCCAGCACCATGGCGCCAGCACCCATCCACACTTGGGGGCGAGAAACAGAAACGTTTGACATGTGCTTAGACCATGCCTGCTTTGACCATCGTGGCGCGCAACGAAGCGAACTCACGGTCCACAAAATCGCCAAACTCATCGCCTGTCATGACGGCTGAAGTCCAGCCGTTTTTAGCCAAAGAATCAGTCCAAGACTTGGAGCGTGAAGCTTTCACAACCAGTTCAATGAGGGCCTTGCGTTGTGCAGGCGTGATGTCAGCCGCACCAAACACACCGCGCCAGTTACCGATTTCGACGTTGTAGCCCTGCTCTTTGAGCGTGGGGATGTTCAGGCCCTTCAGACGCGCACCAGACGTGACAGCGATGGGTGTCATCTTGCCTGCCTCGATGTATTGCTGAAACTCGCTGTAACCGCTGCCGCCCACGGTGACGTTGCCACCCAAAATAGCAGCCACAGCCTCACCGCCGCCACGGAAAGCCACGTAGTTGATCTTGGAAGCATCGACACCCGCTTCGCGCGCCAACATGGCAGCCGCAATATGCTCGGTTGAGCCACGTGAACCGCCGCCCCACTTGATGCTGCCGGGGTCCTTCTTGAGCTGCTCGATCACCTCTTTCATATTTTTATAAGGTGAGTTAGCGGGCAACACAAACACGTTGTATTCGGTAGTTAGGCGAGCGATCGGGGTGACCTTGTCTAAGCTCACTGGCGCTTTGCCGGTGATGATGCCGCCGATCATCACAGCACCCATCACCATCAAGGCATTGCCGTCGCCCTTGGTGGCGTTGGCAAACTGAGACAAGCCAATCACGCCAGCAGCGCCGCCCTTGTTTTCAAACGTCACGGTGCTAGCAGCGCCAGACTCTTGCAAGGCCTTGCCCAAAGCTCGGCCAGTGGTGTCCCAACCGCCACCTGGGTTGGCGGGAATCATCATTTTCAAATTGGCTGCAGCTTGTGCGCTGAAGGGCAAAGCACCCGAGGCAATCAAGGTGGCCACGGTTTTTAAGAAGGCATCACGGCGCATACATCACTCCATTCATTGATATCAAAAATATGGCTAGAGTCTAGTTGTGGTTCAGCCCAATAAAGAGGACCACTCGTAGGTAGTTACGCGAATCAGCCTGCACCCGAAAAGTGCACACGTAAAATTTAAAAATGAACGCACTAGACCAAGCCAAGCAACTGTTTCTTGAGGGCTTACAACTTTTAGAAGACGAGCAAATTGAGCTGGCAGAAAACAAACTTTTGCAAGCACACCAACTGTTGCCAGATCGACTTTCCATTTTGGTCAATTTGTCAGCCGTGCAAATCAAACTCAACAAGTTTGATGAAGCCAAAGTCACTGCCAATTTGGCCTTGGCCATCGACAGCACACACGCTGATATTTGGCTCAACTTAGGCATTGCAGAAAAAGCAATGGGCTCACACGCGCAAGCTTTGAATTTCCTCGATCAAGCCTTGCACTTCAACCCTGCACTTGCAGCGGCTTGGATGCACAAAGGCTGGATCCACATGGCACAAAAACAAGCCCCCCAGGCCCAAGCATGCTTTGATCAGGCCACCCATCTGGACCCTGCATTTGCACTGACATGGCAAGCCGATGCATGCATCAGCTTGGGCGCTTTGTTTTACAACAGCCAACAAGTAGAACAAGCCATTGCCCCCTACCTGCAGGCCCTCGCCTCGGGCCATCACACGGCTTTGGCCGTGCAAAGTTTGTTGGTCATTTATGCCGAATTGAAACACCATGAAGCGCTGAACGCTTTGATTCAGCAGCAAGGTGCATGGGTGCAAAAAGACGCGCTGTGCAATGAACTGCTGGGCTTTTATTACTTCAACACCGACCAGCTTGACCTGGCACAGCAGCACTTCAGACAAGCCGCCCTGCTGTCACAGCACCAGCCCAACACCAACAACCCCCAAGAGTGGCCCGTGTCAGAGCCACGCCTGCGGCACGACCTTGAACAATTGACCTTGCTGCAGCAACGCGGCCTGCAAAGCGAATCGGGCCAAGCCGCACTAGACGTCATTGCGCGCTGCACACCTGCCTGTGCGGCACAAGACCAAGCTGCGTTACGCCAAGCCATTGGCGCTTATCACTACCTACCCAACACCCCGTTTTCTGGCCGAGCGCTGGGCGTGAATGACTTTCAAAAAATTGAACATGACTTCATGCACAACAACCCCAAGCTGGTGGTCATCGACAACTTTTTATCTGACGAAGCTCTGCTGCAACTGCGCCAATTTTGCGAAGAAGCCACCGTGTGGAAACGCAGCTACCCCAACGGGTACTTGGGCTCATTCATGGCGAGCGGTTTTTGCTCACCCGTGATGCTGGAAATTGCAAGGCAACTCAAAATCGCGATGCCCACTGTGGTGGGCACGCAGGACCTGCGACAGGCCTGGGGCTTCAAATACGACCAAGGGATGAAAGGCATCAACCTGCATGCCGACTTTGCACGGGTGAACATCAATTTTTGGCTCACCCCAGATGACGCCTGCCTAGACCCCACCACAGGTGGCATCGTGGTGTACGACACCCCGCCGCCAGACGACTGGAGCTTTGAAAAAGCAAATGCAGACAGTGACACCATCCAACAGTATTTAGAGGCTCAGCAAGCCAAGAAAATACGCGTGCCCTACAAAATGAACCGCTGCGTGTTGTTTGACTCTACGTACTTTCACACCACGGATGACATTCACTTCAAAGCCGGCTACGAAAACCGCCGCATCAACTGCACGTTGTTGTTCGGCAAAGGACTTTGAGACAGCCCAATTAAAAACCCCCACCGCTCTTGCGAGCAGTGGGGGTTTGATCTTTTTAAATCCTTAACTGGCTAACGCCAGCGGGGGGATTAGAAAGAGTGAGTCAAGCCCAAGCCGATAGCTGTTTGCTTTTTGCTAGCAGTAGCAGCGTATGTGTCGGTGATGGTGGCAGGTGAGTTACCTGTGTTGAAGGCGATTGGGTTGAACTTAACAACTGCCTTGTTGTCGGCCATGTTGTACACGCCGATCAAGTTGGTACGCTTGCTCAAAGCGTAACGAACTTGGTTCACGTTCAACTTGCTGCCTTGAGATGTTGTCAAAGCTGAGCCCAATGTCCATGCGCCTGTTGTGTAAGCAGCACCAACTTGGTTACCAGACACTTTGGCAGTGCCAGCAGTTTCAGATTGCAAACGTGCAGCAGCCACAGACCATTGGCCGATGGTGTACTTGGCGCCAAACACTGAAGAGTCTTTGTCTGTTGCAGCAGCAGTAGCTGTAGATGGGTTAGCACCTGAGTTAGCAGCACCGATAGCAGCAGCTTTGCGATCTTGAGCAGCGTAGCGAACTTCCAAAGGACCGTTCACGTATGCCAAGCTGTAAGCAGTCACAGAGCCAGCGCTTTGTGATTCGATGTTGTTAGACATACCGCGTTGAACTTGGCCTGTCAAACCCATGAATGCTGGTGTTGTGTAAGTCACAGCGTTCTTGGTGTAGAAGTCTGCGTAACCCATAGCGCTAGATGTCGATGTAGACACAGAGTTGCCGTTGGCGCCTGTAGGCATCAAAGCACCGTTGGTAGCGATGATTGGGTTGGTAGTCAGACCCAATTTCACTTCACCAAACTTACCAGCGAGGCTAGCGTTGGCTTGACGACGGAATTGACCGTTTTGGTTTTCGCCACCGTTGTTTGATTGCACGTCAGTTTGGAGGTCGAAACCAGCCTTCAAACCACCGCCCATGTCTTCAGTACCTTTGAAGCCCAAGATTGGAGAGAAAGTAGAGCCGTCACCGTACACAGTAGCTGTGTTGACGCCGTTAGCTTTTTTGATGTTGTAGATGCCAGAATCCAACTGACCGTAGATGGTCACAGAAGATTGTGCGAAAGCAGAAGTTGCTGCCAATGCGGCGATAGCAATGAGGGTTTTTTTCATTTCAAGGTTCTCCAAGGTTTGAACAGGGGCTCTGGATTTTCCGGAGCCAACCTCCGTTTTCGGGAAGCTGAGCGTATTGAACCAGACACGTATGCAAAGTACCGTGACAGAGTTGAAAAATAGAGGTTTTACGTTGCATTCGTGCAACAAACAAAACCCAAACCAATCGCAAACCCTTGAATACTGCCGAATCTGCAAAATTCAATAACGATCTCTTTACTCTAAACTTCTGCCATGGACCGCCTACTTACCGCCGCCGACAGCGCATTGCGCACCGTGTTTGCCCGCCACTATGCCAACCGTCCCATACCCATGTGGGCGGCTGAAATGCCTACGCCTGCGCCGCTGACCGAAACTGAAAAGGCTGAAGCAGCCGCTTTGATGCGTGTGAACCATGTTGGCGAGGTGTGCGCCCAAGCCCTGTACACCGCCCAAGCCTTGGCCACGAAAAACCAAGCACTGCGCCAGCACTTGACTGCGGCCTGCAACGAAGAAACCGATCACCTGGCTTGGTGTGAGCAACGTTTAGAAGCGCTAGGCGGACGCCCCAGCCTACTCAACCCGCTTTGGTACGCCGGCGCGTTTGGCATTGGCTACGCAGCAGCCAAGCTAGGTGGCGACCGCATGAGCCTTGGGTTTGTGGTGGAAACTGAGCGTCAGGTTGAAGCCCATTTAGAAAGCCACTTGGGCTTGTTGCCCGCTAACGACGGGCCCAGCCGCGCCATCGTGGCGCAAATGAAAACTGACGAGGCACAGCACGCCAAAGAGGCTTTAGCTGCAGGTGCGGCCGAGTTGCCCGCACCGTTCAAAGCGTTGATGAAAGTAGCGTCTCAGGTGATGACGACGGTGGCACATCGCATCTAAGCAATGCTTTAAGCCTCCACCACCTCAAAGCTGGTGGTGATTTCAGCGGTTTTGCCCAGCATGATGCTGGCAGAGCAGTACTTGTCGTGACTCATGGCAATTGCACGTTCCACCGCATTCGCTGGCACACCCTTACCTGTGACGGTGAAGTGCATGTTGATGGTGGTAAACACCTTGGGGTCTTCGGCGGCGCGTTCGCTGCTGATCTTCACGCTGCAGCCCTGCACGTGATGACGACCGCGTTTGAGGATGAGCACCACGTCATACGCCGTGCAGCCGCCGGTGCCTGCCAGCAACAGCTCCATCGGGCGCGGGGCCAAGTTTTGGCCGCCGTTCTCGGGCTTGGCTGCATCGGGGGCGCCATCCATGGCCACCACGTGGCCGCTGCCTGTTTCTGCAATAAAGCCCATGCCTGAACGAGTGCCTGAGTTGCCGGTCCAGCTGACGGTGCATTCCATGTGTGTTTCTCCTGCGCTGTGTGCGATTTATGTTGCCTAATTTGTTGTTGGCCATATGCTAGCCTACGGGCCATGAGCGCAGTACAAAACCCCATTGTTTCCGAGTTCCCATCTGAACAAGATGCGGCAACTTACGACGCTTGGCTGCGCCAAAAAGTGCAAGCCTCACTCGCGAATGCTGACTCACCAGCCTCAAAAAGATTTACCAGCGACGATGTAGCTCGAAAACTAGCTGCCACGATAGAGGCTGAAAATGCAAAGCGTCGTCTGACTTGACACCGCCGTAGAAGACTTAGATTGCATCGTGGCGTTTATCGCCACGCGCTGACCGGAATAGAAATTTTGAACATTGTTCACTCGCGCCAGCCCTATCCCAATTGACACAAAAACAGACATTTTTGTTGCACCGCAACAAAATCTGCATACAATTCAGGCTTGTCTCCTCCACCCTCAAAAGTGGATTCACACCCCGAGTTGCAAAACTCGGGGTTTTTTTTCGTCTTTTTCCATAAGAGACAATCACCCCATGTCTACCCGCACCCCCAAAGCGCGCGCCCTGCAGCCCGCCGATTACCTGAAAAAAATCTTGACTGCCCGTGTGTACGACGTGGCCGTTGAATCTGCGCTGGAGGTGGCCAAGAACCTGAGTCGCCGCATTCACAACACCGTGCTCTTGAAGCGCGAAGACCAGCAGCCCGTGCACAGCTTCAAGCTGCGCGGCGCGTACAACAAGATGGCGCACCTCACGCCCGCCCAATTGAAGAAGGGCGTGATTTGCGCCTCTGCCGGCAACCACGCTCAAGGCGTGGCGCTGGGTGCCAAGCGCTTAGGCACCAAAGCCATCATCGTCATGCCCACCACCACGCCCAGCGTAAAGATTGAGGCCGTCAAGGCTTTAGGCGGCGAGGTGGTGCTGGCGGGCGACAGCTATTCAGACGCCTACACCCACGCCCTCACGCTCGAAAAGAAAAACGGCATGACGTTTGTGCACCCGTTCGACGACCCCGATGTGATTGCCGGCCAAGGCACGATTGCGATGGAAATGCTGCGCCAGCTGCAAGGCCTCAACCTGCACCAGCTCGACGCCGTGTTTGTGGCGATTGGTGGCGGCGGTTTGATCAGCGGCGTGGCCAATTACATCAAGGCGGTGCGCCCCGAGATCAAAGTGATTGGCGTGCAAATGGACGACTCGTCAGCCATGATGCAGTCGGTGCAAAAAGGCAAACGCGTCACGCTCAACGACGTGGGTTTGTTCTCGGACGGCACAGCGGTGAAACTGGTAGGCGAAGAAACATTCCGCGTGTCAAAGAACTTGGTCGATAGCTACATCACGGTGGATACGGATGCCGTGTGCGCCGCCATCAAAGATGTGTTTGTGGACACCCGCAGCATCGTCGAGCCCGCAGGCGCATTGGCCGTGGCCGCGATTAAGCAATACGTGGCCGAACACAAAACCAAGGGCGAAACCTACGCCGCCATTTTGTGCGGCGCCAACATGAACTTCGACCGCTTGCGCTTTGTGGCCGAGCGTGCCGAAGTGGGTGAAGAACGCGAAGCTTTGTTTGCCGTGACCATTCCCGAGCAGCCTGGTAGCCTGCGCCGCTTCTGCGAGCTGATTGGCAAACTGCCCAGTTTTGGTGGCGCTAAAACACCGCGCAATGTGACCGAGTTCAATTACCGCATGAGCGACCAAGCCAAGGCCCACGTGTTTGTGGGTTTGACAACGGGCGTGAAAGGCGAAAGCATCAAGATTGCCAGCCACTTCACCAAGAGCGGTTTTGAGGCGATTGACCTCACGCACGACGAACTGGCCAAAGAGCACATCCGCCACATGGTGGGCGGGCATTCGTCATTGGCGCATGAGGAGCGCATCTTGCGTTTTGAGTTCCCCGAGCGCCCCGGCGCGTTGATGAAGTTCTTGCTGGCCATGCGCCCAGGCTGGAACATCAGCCTGTTCCACTACCGCAACCAAGGCGCGGACTACGGCCGCATCTTGATGGGCTTGCAAGTGCCTAAGGCTGACAACAAAGCGTTTACTGCTTTCTTAGAAGGCTTGGGTTACCCGTACGTGGAAGAAACGCTGAACCCTGCTTATCGTTTGTTCTTGCAGCGCTGAAATAAACAATAGACATAGTCCCAATATGGGACTATGATTCACGAATGCGAGTGATTGCCGTTAAAACTTTGCGCGACTTCAGCGCAAAGCACCCTCTGGCCAAACAAGCTTTATTGGCTTGGCACGATGAAGCGTGCAAAGCCAATTGGCAAACGCCTGCTGACATCAAGCGACATTTCGCAAGCGCAAGCTTTGTGGGCAATAACCGCGTGGTGTTCAACATCAAAGGCAATGACTTTCGGTTGATTGTGGCCATCGCCTACAAACTAAGCGTGGTCTACATCAAGTTCATCGGCACACACGCGCAGTACGACACGGTAGACGCAAGCACCGTGGACATGAATTGAAGGAGCACAACATGGACATCAAACCCATTCGCACCGAAGCAGATTACAAGGCAGCGCTCAAAGAAGTCGCGGCACTGATGGAAAGCGACCCTGCGCTAGGAACACCTGACGGTGATCGCCTGGATGTGTTGGTGACGCTCGTTCAAGCATTCGAAGCACGTCACTATGCAATTGACTTGCCGGACCCGATTGAAGCCATCAAATTTCGCATGGAGCAACAAGACCTCAAGCCTAAAGATCTCGAACCCATGATTGGCCGAAGTAATCGCGTTTATGAAATCTTGAACCGCAAACGCCCACTCACCATGAGCATGGTTCGCAAGCTACATACGGGTTTGGGAATTTCAGCCGAATGCTTAATCGGCTGATTACTTCTTAGCTGGCAGCTCCAGCAGCAAAGTTTGCGCCCCGTCCATCGACGCGCCTAAGCTGATGCGTCGCCCTTCTGCTGACTGCAACACCAAACCATCAGCCACCACAGCGCCCACACGGAAGGGCTTGGCGGGCTTGCCGTCCACAGCAATGAGCGCAGCACCCGCATTGGGGCCGCCAGACATGACACCCTGCAGTTGAAAGCGGCTGGCCAATGTGGGCGCAGCAGCGGCCTGCACGGGTGCAGCGCCTAGGCTGCGAGCTGCGGCAGACACATCTACTTCGGGCAACGCCTGCGCCGCAGCGGTGGTATTGCTCGGGTTCGTGCCCGTGGCCGACCAACGCAAGCCCCATGTGACCGCACTAAACGCCACAGCACCCCACACCAGCAACGAGGCAACGGGCAGCACCACGTGCGACGAGGCGCTAAAGACGGTGGCAAATGAAGGGCGGTAGCTGAGCATGAGCGGATTATGATTCATCATTGACCTGATAACGATTGAAATGTCTGCCATGCACACCCCTCAAACCAACCCAAAAACCAAACGCCAACGCGGCTTCACGCTGATTGAATTGATGGTGGTGCTCGCCATCATCGGCGTGCTCGCCGCGCTGGTGGTGCCCAACGTGCTCAACCGTGCCGACGACGCACGCGTGACCGCTGCCAAGACGGACGTGGGCAACCTCATGCAAGCCCTCAAGCTCTACCGCTTGGACAACCAAAACTACCCCACCGCCGAGCAAGGCCTGAACGCCTTGGTGGTCAAGCCCACGGCTGGTCCCGCACCGCTGAACTGGAAGCCCTACATCGACAAGTTGCCCAACGACCCATGGGGCCGTCCTTACCAATACATGAACCCCGGCGTGAAGGGTGAAGTGGATGTGCTGTCCCTCGGCGCTGACGGCCAACCCGGCGGCGAAGGCAAAAACGCCGACCTCGGCAGCTGGCAATAAAACTGTTCGTTAAGTCCGCCATGCAGCGCCAGCAAGGCCTCACCCTGTTGGAGCTGTTGGTGGTGCTAGCCATCATCGGCTTTGCCATGGCGGGTGTGAGCTTATCGCTGCGAGATAGCAGCCAAACGCAGATCGAGCGTGAGGCGCAACGCTTAGTGGCTGTACTAGAAGCAGCGCGTGCGCAGTCGCGTACCAGTGGCATTGCCTTGATTTGGCAAGTCACCCCTGAGGGCTTTGTCATTCGCCCTGCACTTGCGCCGACACAGGGCAACAACACGGCAATCTCCTCCGCGCCTAGCAATACCGCCAATCCCATTGCTGCTCGCACCGAAAATTGGCTCACGGCTGGCACGCAAGCGGTGGTCAGTACAACCACTGCATCAACCAACAACGCCACGCCTGCCAACTTGGTCGTGCTCGGCCCTGAACCCATCTTGGCCCCAGCACGCATCACCCTCAGTGCTGCCACGACCAACACAAGCAAACCCTCACCTTCGCTGAACATTGGCACAGATGGTTTGCAGCCGTTTCGGGTGTTGCCATGAAACCACAGCGCGGCTTCACACTCATTGAGGTTTTGGTAGCACTCGCCATCGTGTCCATTGCCCTCATGAGCGGCCTCAAGGTCAGCGGCGCACTCACGCGCAACGCACAGCGCCAAGCCGATGTGCTACTCGCGCAAATTTGTGCAGACAACGCCTTGAACCAACTGCGCCTCTCGCAACAACTGCCAGGCGTGGGGGACTCGCGCATACCCTGCCCACAAGCCGAGCGCAACTTTGAAGTGGCACTGACCGTGCGCACCACACCCAACCCCGCGTTCAGACGTGTGGACGCGCAAGTCTTTGACGCGGCCACGCCCGTGCTCAACATCACTACCGTGTTGGGGCGTTACTGATGCACAAACAAAAAGGCTTCACACTCATCGAGCTGCTCATCGCCATCACCCTGATGGCGGTGCTGGCGGGTCTCAGCTGGCGTGGGCTCGACAGCCTCATGCGCAGCCGCGACATCACGCAAGTGCAGGTCGACAAAACCGCCGTGTTGCAAACCGTGCTCGCGCAATGGCAGGCCGACCTCAATGCAGTTCAGCCCGTACCCAGCATTGCCGATGCAGGCGTGCTGTGGGATGGCCGCACGCTGCGCCTCACGCGCCGCGCGACCGTTTGGCGCGCTGACGGCGCAGACGCTGGTCTGTGGGTGGTGGCTTGGACACTACGCGACAACCAATGGCTACGCTGGCAATCGGCCCCTTTACAAACACGCGCCGATTTGCAGCAAGCTTGGGCCAACGCTGAACGCTGGGGACAAAACCCAAGCGCCGATGACGCAGCTTATGCAAGCACCTTGATTCCTATCGACGCTTGGCAGCTCACCTACTTCCGTGGCAATGCGTGGACCAACCCACTCTCAAGCGCAGGCAACAGCGACACAAACAACAATGCCGTAAGCGGCACGCCGCAAACCAGCACCACCGGCCAAGGCGCACTGCCCGACGCCATCCGCCTGCAAATCGACCTCCCCGCCAGCACAGGCGTGCGTGGCCGCATCACCCTCGACTGGGTGCGCCCTAACTTCAGTAACACCAAAACATGAAGCAAGGCGCACACACCCCACAACGCGGCGCAGCCCTGCTGGCCGCCATGCTCACCGTGGCGCTGGTGGCCACGTTTGCCGCAGGCGCGCTGTGGCAGCAATGGAAATCCATTGAGGTCGAAGGCGCAGAACGCCAACGCACGCAAGCCCGTTGGCTGCTCACAGGCGCGCTGGATTGGGCACGTGTCATCTTGCGCGAAGACGCGCGTGCGGGTGATGCCAACACACCCACCGACCATTTGGCCGAGCCTTGGGCTGTGCCGCTGCAAGAGGCCCGCTTGTCCAGTTTTCTGGCTGCGCTGCCTGATGGAACGGGGGGCACAGGCAACACGGCGGACGACGACAAGCTCGCGCAACACGTGTTGCTGTCTGGTGCCATCAGCGATCTGCAAGGACGCTTGAATGTGACCAACTTGTTGCAAGGCGAACAGCTGGATGCCAAAACAGCCCTCGCATTTGAGCGTCTGTTTGATGTCGTGGGCGTGCCGTCCGCACAGCTCAACCTACTCACACAAGGCCTGTTGGCCGCACAAAAACAAAACAGCAGTTCGCCGCTCATGCCGCAACACATCAGCCAGCTCAGCTGGTTGGGCCTGTCGCCGCAAGCGCTGCAAACCCTCGCCCCCCACATCACTGTGCTGCCCACCCGCACGCCCATCAACCTCAACACCGCCAGCGTGCAAGTGCTGTACGCCAGCGTACCGGGCCTGAGCCTGTCAGACGCGCAGCGCTTGGTGCAACAGCGCGAGCGCCAGCACTGGGTCAGTGTGGATGCGTTTCAAAAAGCCCTGGGCCGCACAGTCAGCCTGAATGACACGCACAGCGTGAACACCCGTTACTTTGAAGTGATGGGGCGGCTGCGTATGCCGCAGACGGTGTTGCAAGAGCGCTCATTGGTACAGCGCGATGCCAGTGATCTGAAGGTCATTTGGCGTCACACGAGCTCTTTACAATGATTTTTCTATGCTAATCATCGCCCTGCCTCACAACACCAGCCAGACTGCTGCGGGCTATGCCCATGTGCACTCGGATGGGCACAGTGTTCAACGCAGTGCCACAGGCGCTGCAGCCATGTTGTCAGCCCATGCAGGTGAAGTGGTGGCCGTGGTACCCCACAGCCGTTTAGCTTGGTTGCGCGTGCAACTACCACCAGCCAGCCAAGGCCCGCGCTTGCAAAGCGTGTTGCATGGTTTGCTAGAAGACCGTTTGCTGGACGACCCACAGCAGCTGCATCTCGTACTTGCGCCTGACGCCGACACAACAGCCCGCACCGGCGGCGAAACTTTGGTCGCCGTGTGCGACAAGCAATGGCTGCGTGATGCGCTTAGCCCTCTGCAAACCGCAGGCCTCACGGTGCAGCGCATCGTCCCTGAGCTGTCACCCACCGACACGCCTGTGCTGCAAGTCATGGGTGAACCTGACCATTCACAAAGCCTGTTGTGCCACGCGCACGGTGTGACGCTTCTGCCACCCAACACAGCGCAGTGGTCTGCCTTTGCCGAACTGAGTCAAGACGATTTACAAATTCAAGCCGAACCCGCCATGGTGGCCCGCGTGCAAAGCACACTGCAACGCCAGCCCATGCTGCAAAGCGCGGCGCAGCGTTGGGTCAAGTCCAGCCAGTCGGCGTGGGATTTGGCGCAAGGCGAATGGGCGCAAGGCAGGGCTCAACGTGTGCAGCGTCAAGTACTGGCCGCGTGGCAAACCTTGATGCACGCACCCGCATGGAAGCATGTGCGCTGGGGCTTTGTGGCCTTGGTTGCGTTGCAAGTGCTAGGTCTGAATGCTTTGGCGTGGCGCGAAAGCAGTGCCTTGAGCGCGCAACAAGCCTCGCTACAAAACATTTTAAAAACCACGTTTCCGTCCGTGACCTTGGTCATCGACGCACCACTGCAAATGCAACGCGAGGTGACTGCGCTACAACAAAAATCAGGGGCTGCTTCTAGCAATGACCTTGAGCCTTTGCTTGCAGCCTTGGCGGGCGTGTTGCCCGCAGGACAAACACCCACGCAAATTCACTACGCCAACCGCGCGCTGCGCGTGCAAGGTGTCGCGCTAGACGGCAACGCCGCAGGCGTGGCTAGCCTCAAAACGCAAGGGCTAAACCTGCGCCAAGACGGCAACGACACCTGGGTGTTGCAAGCGGAGGGCGTGAAATGAAAGCACTTCGCGCACAAGCCATCTCCCGATGGCAGGCATTGAGCCCGCGAGAACAGCGCGGCATATCGGTTCTCGGCGCGTTGTTGGGCGTGTTGTTGTTTTGGTCTGTGACCATCGCACCCGCGCTCAACACCTTGCGCGACAGCGACAACCGCCGCGCGCAAATCGGCCAACAACAAGCCCACATGCTGGCCTTGCAAAACCAAGCGCAAGCGCTGCAAACACGCACACCGCTGTCGCGTGACGAAGCGCTGCGCAATTTACAAAGCTTAAGTACTGGCTCACAAATTCAACTCAACGTACAAGGCGAACGCGTGTTGGTGCAGCTCAAAGCAGTGCCTGCCCCTCACTTGGCCAACTGGTTGGCGCAAGCTCGCAGCCAAGCGCAAGCCCTGTCTGTGGAAGCTCACTTGACGCGCGGCAATGCCGCACCCGCAAGCAATGCATCCGCTACCGCCAACTCGGCTGTGGTGTGGGATGGCAGCCTAGTTCTGAGCCTACCCAACCGTGGCGCTGCAGCGCGTTAACGACAAGCCAACACAACACATGCAACGCCACCTTGCCACCACCTCACGCACCAGCACTCGCTGGGCGTGGATGGGCGCGGCATTGGGATTGGGACTCGCCTTCGTCACCCAAGCCCCAGCGCATTGGTTGACGCAAGCCATCGAGCAAGCCAGTGGGGAGCGCGTGTTGCTACCTGACGCACAAGGCACCGTTTGGAACGGCTCTGCACAGTGGGTGCTGAACGAAGGCCCACTCAACATCGCAACATCGACCAACATGGCGCGCCCTGCCAGCACCACCTCGCTGCCTACGCGTGTGACGTGGCAGCTTGGCCCGCGCCTTGACTTTGCCAACTGGCGCCTCACGCTGAGCGCCACTATTGCATCGGTCTGCTGCACGCCGCAACCGGTGCGTGTCGATGTGTCGCCCCTGTGGCGCGGCCTGCGCGTCCAGGTGAGCGACCACACCTCCAACTGGCCCGCCAGCTGGTTAGTGGGGTTAGGTGCGCCATGGAACACCATTCAGCCCGAAGGCCAAATGCAACTGCACACCACGCAGCTGCAATGGGTGCACCAAGCAGGCAAAGAACAACTTCAGGGCCTGGCTGAGCTCCAAATGCAACAGCTGTCCACACGCCTGTCCACCATACGCCCTTTGGGTACCTACCGCGTGCGCGTGCAAGGTGGCGATGCGATGGCCATCACACTGGACACGCTGGAAGGCAGCCTGCTTCTGCAAGGCACGGGCCAACTACACAACGGGCGCATGCGCTTCAACGGCGAGGCAAGCGCCGCGCCTGATGCAGAAGCAGCGCTCTCTAATTTATTGAACATCCTTGGCCAACGCCAAGGTGCCAAGTCGATTTTGAAAATGGGTTAACGCATATGGCTAAGCAACGCACTTATTTCCAACCTTCTGCCTTGGCGCTTGCGCTGAGCTTGAGCCTTGCCCCTTCGCTGCTGGGCCTCTCGCTCACGCAAGCGGCGCCGCCTGCCAAAAAATCAACATCATCAGAGCCCATCACGCTCAATTTTGTGAATGCCGAAATTGAGTCTGTGGCGCGCACCTTGGCCACACTTTCTAACCGCAACTTGGTGGTCGACCCACGCGTCAAAGGCACGATCAACCTCACCACCGAACTGCCCGTGTCGCCCAACGAAGCATGGAGCCAGTTCTTGTCAGCCTTGCGCTTGCAAGGCTTTGCCATGGTCGAGACCAAGGGCCTTTACAAAATCGTGCCCGAGGCCGATGCCAAGCTGCAAGGCGGCAATGTGCAAGAAATTCAAAATGGCAGCGGCGGCTCTGGCAGCGGCCAAATCGTCACACACATCTTCAAGCTCAATTTCGAGCAAGCCAACAACTTGGTGCCCGTGTTGCGTCCGCTCATCAGCCCCAACAACACCATCAACGTCAACCCCGGCAATAACTCCATCATCATCACCGACTACGCCGACAACCTGCAGCGCATGGCCCGCATCATCGCCACGCTGGATGTGTCGAACGCCAGCGATGTAGAAGTGATTCAACTCAAACACGCGATTGCGGTGGACTTGGCACCTTTGGTGTTGCGCTTGGTGGAATCGGGCAGCACCAACAACACAGCGATATCGGCTACGCCCGGCCAAACAGGCGCTGAATACAAAACCACCTTACTGGCTGAGCCACGCAGCAACTCGCTCATCGTTCGTGCGGCCAACCCTGCACGTGTGGCCTTGGTGAAGTCACTCGTGGCCAAACTCGATCAGCCCAGCGGCACCAACGCCAGCGGCAACATCCATGTGGTGTATTTGAAAAACGCCGATGCCACCAAGCTGGCCACCACCTTGCGTGCGGCAGTGAGCGGTCAAGCCACGGCAAATGCAGCCAGCTCAGTGACGGGCGCATCCACGATCGCAAACAACGCAACGTCTCCCATGTCATCGGGCAGCACATTGGGAAGCACAGCCGCATCTGCGGGCTCGGCCACTGGCGGCCAAATTCAAGCAGACACAGCCACCAACTCGCTCATCATCACAGCACCCGAGCCGCAATACCGCCAACTGCGAGCGGTCATTGACATGCTCGACCAACGCCGTGCGCAGGTGATGGTGGAGAGTTTGATTGCCGAGGTCAATGCAGACAAAGCCGCCGAGATGGGTATTCAGTGGCAAACCGCCAATGGCCAAAAAGGCGGCACGGTAGGCATCATCGGCACCAACTTCAACAACCCCATCACCACCACCGTAGGACAAGGCAATATTTTGAGCGTGTCAGGTGGTGCAGCGACCGCGTTGAGTGCGCTCGGTGGTGGTCTGAATATTGGCAGTGCACGCCAAATCAACGGTACCTATGTGCTGAGCAGCCTGGCCACCTTTTTGCAACAAAACGGCGAAGGCAATGTGTTGTCCACACCCACTTTGCTGACCTTGGATAACGAAGAAGCCAAGATCGTGGTGGGCCAAAACGTGCCTTTCGTCACAGGCCAATACACCAACAACAACACCAACAACGGATCGGTCAACCCCTTCCAAACCGTGGAGCGCAAAGACGTCGGCTTGACCCTCAAAGTCAAGCCACAAATCAGCGAAACCGGCACGGTCAAGCTCACCATCTTCCAAGAGGTGTCGAGCATCGACTACACGCGCTCGTCCACCGCAGGACTGATTACCAACAAGCGCAGCATCGAGTCCAACGTGTTGGTGGACGATGGCTCCATCATCGTGCTGGGCGGCTTGTTGTCCGATGAATACTCAGGTGGCTCTAGCCAAGTCCCCTTGTTTGGTGACATCCCTGTTTTGGGATGGTTGTTCAAAAGCGAAAGCCGCAGCCGCACCAAAAAGAACCTGATGGTCTTTCTACGTCCCGTGGTCGTGCGTGATGCAGCGGCGTCTGATGCGCTCAGCAACAACCGCTACCAACAAATGATGGGGTTGCAACAAAACGCACAGCCCGGCTTCAACCCAATTCTTGGTTCGGGCAATGCACCGGTGTTGCCAACACCTGCTGCGCCTAAGCCGGGCACATCGCCAGCGCCTGCTTCTTCTTTGCCTAGCGCAACACCCGTCCAATAAGCCATGCGCCGCCCGCTGCCCTACGCCTTTGCCCGCACCCACCAGCTCTTGCTGGAGGACGATGGCCACACGCTCACGCTGTGGCACAGCGACGCGCCCGACCTGAGCGCGTGGAGCGAAGTCACACGTCGCCACGCGGTGCAGTCGTTTGAATACACCGACAAAGCCACACTGGCCAAACGCATCAGCGAAGCCTACGCACAAGCCGACAGCAACGCCGCCGCCGTGGTGAGCGAAGTCGAGAGCGACGCCGACCTCACGCGCATGATGCAAGAGCTGCCCGCGGTGGAAGACTTGCTCGAAGCCGCCGACGACGCGCCCATCATCCGCATGCTCAACGCCTTGCTGACGCAAGCCGCACGTGATGGCGCAAGCGACATTCACATCGAACCGTATGAGCGCCACAGCAGCGTGCGCTTCCGTGTGGACGGCACACTGCGCGAAGTGGTGCAGCCCAACCGTGCCTTGCATGCTGCGCTGATTTCACGCCTGAAGATCATGGCCGAGCTAGACATTGCCGAAAAGCGCTTGCCGCAAGACGGCCGCATTTCGCTGCGCCTCGGCCAACGCGCGATTGACGTGCGTGTGTCCACCTTGCCCAGTGCGCACGGCGAACGTGCCGTGCTGCGTTTGCTCGACAAGACCGAGAGCAAGCTCACCTTGCAAGCCGTGGGCATGGAAGGCGACACGCTGCAACGCTTTGAGAGCTTGGTGAAGCAGCCGCACGGCATCATCTTGGTCACCGGCCCCACGGGCTCGGGCAAAACCACCACGCTGTATGCCGCGCTGCAAGGACTAGACGCCACGCGCAACAACATCATGACGGTGGAAGACCCGATTGAATACGAGCTGGCTGGCGTGGGCCAAACGCAGGTGAACCCCAAGATTGATTTGGACTTTGCCAAAGCCCTGCGCGCCATCCTGCGGCAAGACCCAGACATCATCATGATTGGTGAGATTCGCGATTACGAGACCGCGCAAATCGCCATCCAAGCCTCGCTCACCGGCCACTTGGTGCTGGCCACGCTGCACACCAACGATGCGGCCAGCGCCATCACCCGATTGACCGACATGGGCGTGGAGCCCTTCTTGCTCAGCTCGTCTTTGCTGGGTGTGTTAGCTCAGCGCCTGCTGCGCAAGACGTGTACGCATTGCTCTGGCAAGGGGTGCGAGGTGTGCGGCCAAAGCGGCTACCAAGGCCGCACCGGCATTTTTGAATTACTCACCACCAATGACGACATCCGCGCCCTCATCCACAACCAAGCCAGCGAAGCGCAACTGCGCGATGCAGCGTTGCGCAACGGCATGACGCTGATGCGCGATGACGGTGAACGTTTGGTACGCCACGGTATTTCTACCCGTGAAGAACTCATTCGCGTCACCCGCGACTAAACACTCACCATGCCCGCCTATTCGTTTGAAGCCCTAGACCCCCAAGGCCAAACGCGCCGTGGCGTGCTAGAGGCCGACACTGCGCGCACTGCACGCAGCCAGTTGCGTGCGCAAGATTTGGTGCCCCTCAAAGTGGAACCTGTGCAGCGCACCAGCAGCGGCTTGAATACCGTCATTTGGGAAAGCAAGGTGTTTGGCACCACGGTGCTCGCCGTGTGGACGCGTCAACTCTCGGGTTTGGTCAACGCTGGCTTGCCGCTCGAACGCGCATTGTCCGCACTGAGCGACGAAGCCGAAACGCCCCGCCAACGCGACTTGGTGTCTGCCCTGCGCACCGAGGTGAACGCGGGCGCACCATTTGCCAAAGCTCTCAGCCAACACCCGCGCGAGTTCAGCGCCATCTTCACCGCCGTGATTGGCGCAGGCGAGCAAAGCGGCCACTTAGGGCTGGTGCTCGAACGCTTGGCCGACGATTTGCAAGAGCAACAAAACTTGCGCGGCAAATTGTTGGCTGCAGGTCTGTACCCCGCCATCGTGTGTGTGGTGGCCTTGGTCATCGTGTTGTTCTTGCTGGCCTATGTCGTGCCGCAAGTGGCGCAGGTGTTTGGCAGCAACCAGCAGCAACTCCCCGCGCTCACGAGCTTCATGCTGGCCTTGAGCAGCTTTGTACAAAACTTTTGGTTGTGGGGCTTGGTGCTGGTTGCCTTGTTATCCGCTGGTGGCCATGTGGCGTTGAAACAAGCCGATGTGCGCTTGCGTTTTGATGCCATGTGGTTGCAATTGCCGCTCATTGGCCGCTTGGCCCGTGGCTACAACGCTGCACGCTTTGCCAGCACCTTGGCCATGCTGGCCACCGCAGGTGTGCCGATTTTGAAAGCCTTGCAAGCAGCAGCCGACACACTCAGCAACACAGCGCTTAAGCGCGATGCGCAAGACGCATTGGTGCTGGTGCGTGAAGGCGCACCGCTGGCATCGGCCCTTGCGCAGCACAAACGCTTTCCACGTTTGTTGGTGATGTTCTCGCGCTTAGGCGAGCAGACCGGCACACTGCCCACCATGCTGCAACGCGCAGCTGCACAGCTGAGCGAAGAAGTGCAGCGCCGCGCTTTGCAACTGGCAACAATTCTGGAGCCCTTGCTCATCGTGGCAATGGGTGCGATGGTGATGCTGATTGTTTTAGCGGTCATGCTGCCCATCATTCAACTCAATCAGTGGGTGAGGTAATTCATGGGTGTTTCTCTCGACGGTAAATTGGTTGTAGCGATCTCCTCGCGAGCGCTGTTTGACTTCGAAGAAGAAAACCAAGTCTTCGAACAAGGCGATGACCGCGCCTACATGAACCTGCAGCTTGATCGCCTAGAAACGCCCGCCAAACCCGGCGTGGCGTTTTCGTTGGTGCAAAAACTCTTGGCCTTCAACACCTCTGAGGCGCAACGCGTAGAGGTGGTCATCCTCTCGCGCAACGACCCCGTCAGCGGCATGCGCGTGTTCCGCTCAGCGCAGCACTACGGCTTACCCATTCAGCGCGGCAGCTTCACACGCGGGCAATCGCCTTGGCGCTATTTGCGCCCGCTCAACGCCAACTTGTTTTTGTCTACGCATTTGTCAGATGTGCGCTCGGCCCTAGACGCGGGTGTGCCTGCCGCGCAGGTGTACCCGCACTCTGCCCACGCGTCAGAAGCCAACCCACACGAAGTGCGCATTGCGTTTGACGGCGACGCGGTGTTGTTCAGCGACGAAGCGGAACGTGTATTTCAAACCCAAGGTTTGGACGCGTTTCAACAGCATGAGAAAAACAATGCCGCGCAGCCTTTGCCCGCCGGCCCTTTCAAACCTCTGCTCTTAGCGCTGCAAGGCCTGCAACAAGCGGGCACACCGCATATGCGCATCCGCACCGCACTGGTCACGGCACGCAGCGCGCCTGCACATGAGCGCGCCATTCGCACGCTGATGAACTGGAACATTGAAGTGGACGAAGCCATGTTCTTGGGCGGCCTTGAAAAAGGCGAGTTTTTGCGTGAGTTTGAGCCCGACTTTTTCTTTGACGACCAAACCGGCCACATCGAATCTGCCGCCCGTCACGTACCCGCAGGCCATGTGGCCAGCGGCGTGCGCAACACCGAAGTCTAAAAAAATGAACGCATTCAGAAGCGTTGCCAACAACGTGGCAACCAATTGGCAAAAAAGCCGCGTGCAACTCAGCCGTGTCTGGGCCTTGTCACTGCCCTATTTCAAGTCGGAAGAAAAATGGCGCGCCCGCTTGCTGCTGGCCGCGTGCGTGGGTTTGAACCTCGGCATGGTTTACATGATGGTGCTGTTCAACGACTGGAACCGCGTGTTTTACGACGCACTGCAAAACCGCGATGCAGCCGTGTTTTGGCATCAGCTCGGTGTGTTCGCCATGCTGGCAACGTGTTTCATCATCGTGGCGGTGTATCGCTTCTACCTCACGCAACTACTGCAAGTGCGTTGGCGTGCGTGGATGACCCGCGACTATTTGCAACGCTGGCTCAAAGGCCATGTGTTTTATCAGCTGGAATTGCAGAGCAAGAACGGTACAGACAACCCCGACCAACGGATTCAAGAAGATGTGCAGCAGTTCACCGCTGACACTGTGAGCTTGTCACTCGGCTTGCTCGACGCATCGGTCACGCTGCTGAGCTTTGTGGGCATCTTGTGGGGCCTGTCTGGCGGCTTTAGTTTTGAGGCGCTGGGCGAGACCTACAACCTCCCCGGCTTCATGGTGTGGATGGCCTTGGCCTACGCGTTAGCAGGCAGCTTGATCGGTCACTTCATTGGCCGCTCGATGGCGTCGCTCAACTTCACGCAGCAGCGGCTTGAGGCCGATTTCCGTCACCACCTGATGCGTGTGCGCGAGTACAGCGAAGCCATTGCGCTCGACCGTGGTGGCCGCGTGGAACGCTTGTCGTTGCAAGAGCGCTTTGCACAAGTACTCGATAACTTCATGCGCTTGCTGCGCGTGCAAAAGCGCTATACCTGGTTCAACTCGGGCTATGGCCAAGCAGCGGTAGTGTTTCCCATGTTGGTGGCGTCACCGCGCTATTTCAGCGGTGCGATTCAGTTGGGCGAGTTGATGCAAATCTCTTCGGCATTTGGTCAAGTGCAAGAGTCGCTCAGCTGGTTCATCAGCAACTACAGCCGCTTGGCATCGTGGCAAGCCACCACGCTGCGTTTGACGAGTTTTCAAGATCAGATGCTGGCAGTCAAAGTGGATGAGGCAGCCGAGCCAGACACTACGCCACTGTCTTTCACCGGCGCTGTCTCGGGCATCAACGCCCTGCACACCACACCCCTCACCATCTCGCTGCCCAATGGCGAGGTGTTGCTGGCCGACACATCGCTCAACGCCGCTGCTGGCGACACCGTGTTGATTCGCGGTCCATCGGGCTGCGGCAAATCCACCTTGCTGCGCGTGTTGGCAGGCATTTGGCCGCATGTGACATCGCCCACGCACGACCGCCGTGGCGAGCCCATCACCTATGGCCCCGTGGTGTTGCCTGAGCGCAGCGTGTTCATGCCGCAGCGCCCGTACTTTCCAGAAGGCACGTTGCGCCAAGCACTGGCCTACCCCGACAGTGCCGAGCATTACACCGACGAAGCGTTGAAGAACGCCTTGTACGACGCACTGTTGCCGCACCTAGTAAACGACCTCGATGTAGCCGGCCACTGGACACAACAGCTCTCTGGCGGCGAACAACAACGCTTGGCCTTGGCCCGTGTGCTGCTCAAGCGCCCACGTTGGGTTTTTGCGGACGAAGCGACGAGTGCTTTGGATGAGGCCGCTGAAAAGATGCTTTATGAAAAGCTGCTGACGATGGTGCGCGAAGAAGGCGGTGGCTTGGTGTCTATCGCTCACCGTGCCAGCGTCGCTAGCCATCACGAAATCGTTTGGCAGTTTGTGCCTGCGCCTGAGGGCAGCACAGCCAAATTCATTCTTGTCGCTGAATGAAAAAGCGTGTGCTGCTCAGCACACGCTTTTCATAATCGACGAAGCGGCCTGAGTGCTTACGCCTTCCAGCGTTCCCACCCCTTAGCCCGCAAATCACACGCGGGGCAGGTGCCGCAGCCATAGCCCCAATCATGGCGATGCGTGCGGTCACCCATGTAGCAGGTGTGGGTGTGTTCCACGATAAGGTCGACCAACTGACTTCCACCATCGGCGTGTGCTTTTTGGCCGAGGTCAAAGGCCAGCTGCCACGTCTGCGCTTTGTCGATCCACATCAACGGTGTCTCGATCAACAAGCGGCGGTCCATGCCGAGCGACAAGGCAATTTGCATGGCCTTCATGGTGTCGTCGCGGCAATCGGGGTAGCCAGAGAAATCGGTTTCGCACACGCCGGTGACGATGACATCCAAATCACGGCGATAGGCCAATGCAGCGGCGAGTGTGAGGAACAACAGGTTGCGTCCCGGCACAAAGGTGTTGGGCAAACCTGAGGCTTCCATCTTGAAAGCCATGTCGCGTGTGAGCGATGTTTCGCTCACTTGGCCCAACACACCAAGGTCGAGCAAATGGTCTTCGCCCAACTTGTGTGCCCATTGTGGGAACTGCTCGCGCATTTGCGCCAGCACTTGAATGCGGGCTTCTAGCTCCACCAAATGGCGCTGGCGGTAGTCAAACGCCAAGGTCTCCACGCGCTCGTATTGCGCAAGCGCATGCGCCAAACAGGTGGTGGAGTCTTGCCCGCCAGAGAACAAAACCAGAGCATTGCGGTGGATGGGGTGACGTGCTTGCATAAACAATGAAGCGCAATTCAATGCGCCGAAGAAGACGAAGAAGGAGCTGCGTGCGACAGCTTGTCGGTCAGCGCAATGGCCAAGGCGCTGAGCAAGAAGGTGATGTGGATGATGGTTTGCCACATCAACACCTTCTCGTCGTAGTTGGCCGCATTGATGAAGGTCTTGAGCAAATGGATGGATGAAATGCCAATGATGGCCATACCCAGCTTGACCTTCAACACCGAGGCGTTCACATGGCTCAACCATTCAGGCTGATCCGGATGGTTTTCGAGGTACATGCGCGAGACAAAGGTTTCGTAGCCGCCCACGATGACCATGATGAGCAAATTTGAAATCATCACCACGTCAATCAGACCCAGCACCACCAGCATGGTGATGGACTCGCTCAGATGCGTGACGGTCATGCCATTTTTGTAGCCGATGCTGGTGACCAAGGCATCCAGCGCAGCTTGACTGCCAAACGCAGCCTCAATCAAATGCACCAACTCGACCCAAAAGTGAAACACATACACGCCTTGCGCAGCAATGAGGCCCAAATACAAAGGCAGCTGCAACCAGCGGCTGGCAAAAATAAAACGGGGCAGTGCAGGGGTTTGTTTCATACAGAACAATCTGAAGTGGAAGCCCAAATTTTGCCTGAGCCCGCCTAAACTCTGACCATGCTTATACAAATTTTCTCCTTAGTTCTGCACTTCGCAGTTGGCCTGGTGGCTGGCACCTGTTTGCTGCGCATGTACATGCACTTGATGGGCATCAGCTTGTCGCGCAGCGGCGGTAGCCCACTGGCACCCTTTGTGTTCGCCATCTCCAATTGGATCGTGTTGCCTGTGCGCCGTTACGTGCCAGCACTGGGTCGCCTAGACACGGCGAGTCTGGTGGCTGCTTATGCGGTGCTGTTGGCCAAACACTCGCTGCTGTGGATCGTGGCGGGCGCCACGTCTGACTGGCTGGGTTTGTTTGTGAACGCGGGTTTTGAGTTGCTGAACGTGATGTTGTCGAGCCTGATGTGGATGGTGATTGGCTACGCGCTCATGTCATGGTTCAGCGCGGCCGCTGAAATTCGCTACCTGTTGGCGCAATTGATCGAGCCACTGCTCATCCCGATTCGCCGTGTGTTGCCACAGATGGGCGGGGTCGACTTGTCACCCATCGCGCTGTTGCTGTTGATTCAAATTGCTGAAATCGTGCTGCACGGCTTGCGTGCACACCTGGCTTTTTAAACGCATCCGAAAGAGGCTTTCATGTTGCTCAAACGTCCATGGCTACTCATTGGCTTGGCTGCCGCCACCTTGCAATTGGCCTCACTCAAGGTGGCCGCACAAACTGCTGCAACACCTGCGGCATTGCCAGCGGTAACCACCATCGCCGCGCTGGACGTGCCGCGTTACATGGGCACTTGGTATGAGATTGCCAAATTCCCCAACCGCTTCCAAGCCAAGTGTGTGGCCAACACCCGTGCGAGGTATTTGGCGCAAACCGATGGCTCGGTGCAAGTGCTCAACAGCTGTGCCACGGCTGACGGCAGCACCATTGACGCTTTGGGCAAAGCCATTCAAGTGGGAGCGGCCTCATCCCCCAAACTGCAAGTACGGTTTGCCCCAGCTTGGCTGAGTTGGTTGCCACAGGTGTGGGGAGACTACTGGGTGATTGACCTCGATGCCGATTACCAACTGGCCGCCGTGAGTGACAGCAAGCGCGAGTACCTGTGGGTGTTGTCGCGCACACCGCAGGTCGATCCCAAAACTTATGCAGCGCTGATCAACCGCCTGAAGGCTCAATACTTTGAGGTGCACAAACTAGAACGCACACCTCAGTCGCCCGCCACACGCTAAAGAAACTGCGTGCGTTAGCCTTGGGTTTTTTGACGAATCTCGTACACGGTGAGCAGGCCTCCAGCGATACCACTCAAGGCGATCAAAGCAATCCCCAGCAGCGACCCATGGTCTGGTACGTGGCCAAAGACCAACCAATCGCCCAACATGGCAAACGCAATTTGCGCATACATATAGGGCATCAAGGTACCGGCGGGCGAACGCTCAAACGCCAAGATCAGCAAGAAATGGCCAATGCAGCCAGACACGCCCATGAACACCAATTCCAGCAACACCTGCGTGTCGGTCACAGGCACCCAGAACCAATAGAGCGGCACGGAGGCCATCGCAGTACCGACCCACGTGGTGTAAAACTGGGTGGTCATCGCGTCTTCGGTACGCGCCATCTTGCTGGTCAGCAATTGAAATGCCGCGTTCACAATGACCAAAGCAAGTGGGATGAGCAAAGGCCAGCCAAACACCTGCGTGCCGGGCCGCACGATGATGAGCGTGCCAATGAAGCCAGCACACACCAAGATCACGCGCTGAATGGACACATGCTCGCCCAACAAGCGCGTAGCCATGAGGGTGACCAACAAAGGCACCGTCATCACAATGGCTGTGAACTCACCCACCGGCATGAACTGCAAGCTCGCAAAAGCCAAGCCCGTGACAGAGACCAGCAACACACCCCGCGTGATGTGTTGACGCGGATTTTTGGTTTTAAAGACGTCCAAGCCTTTGATCGGCAACACCACGCCTGTGGTGAGCAAAGCCTGAAAAAAATAACGGGCCCACACCGCCATGAGCAACGGCACTTCTGCGGTCACACGCTTGCTGGTGGTGTCCAGCGCGGCAAAGCACAGAACGGCGACCAGCAACAAACAAATGCCCATCCATGCGGTGTGCTTTTTTTGATGTGGCATCAGTGCTTGGTTTTCGCGTGTCGCAAGTTGTTGCAACGGTCGTGGCTGATGGCCAAGTTTTCTTGGTGGCTGTTGCCGCCTTCGCTCAGCGGCTGAATGTGCTCTAGCGTGGCGTCAACGTGCGCCACATGCTCCCCGCAGACCCAACACGGCACCACGCCATGCAACTGGCGCGATACCGTTTTATAAATCTTGTCGCGGGTGAGCTTGAGCCGACTCAAGGTGTTACTTGACCCAAGCGGTCAAGGTCTTGGCGTAAGCGTCAAAGTCTTTGATGGGACGCTTGGCCACACCCGAGGCTTCGGCCGCACGTGCCACCGCAGGCGCGATGCGCTGGATGAGGCGTGTGTCGAATGGCTTAGGAATGATGTTGTCCACACCAAACGTCAAATCCAAACCGGGGTAAGCGGCTTGCACTTCGGCGGTCACTTCCAACTTAGCCAAGTCAGCGATTTCGCGCACACAGGCAATCTTCATCTCTTCGGTGATCTTGGTTGCGCCGCAATCCAAAGCGCCACGGAAGATGTACGGGAAGCACAACACGTTGTTCACTTGGTTGGGATAGTCAGAACGACCCGTGGCGATGATGCAATCAGGGCGCACAGCTTTGGCCAACTCGGGGCGAATTTCTGGCTCGGGGTTGGCCAAGGCCAAGATGAGCGGCTTGTCGGCCATGGTCTTGACCATGTCTTGTGTCAACACGCCAGGCGCAGAGCAGCCCAAGAACACGTCTGCGCCGTTGACCGCATCGGCCAAGGTGCGCAGGTCTGTCTTTTGTGCGAAACGGGCTTTGGACTCGTCGTAGCCACCGGGGCGGCCTTCATAGATCACGCCTTTGGAGTCGCATACATAGATGTTGGATGTCTTGACACCCAAGCCCACAAACACATCCAAGCAAGCCAAGGCAGCAGCACCTGCACCTGACACGGCCACTTTGATGTTGGCAATGTCTTTGCCAGCCAACTCTAGGCCGTTCAGCATGGCGGCTGCAGAGATGATGGCGGTGCCGTGTTGGTCGTCGTGGAACACCGGAATGCTCATGCGCTCGCGCAGTTTTTTCTCGATGTAGAAGCACTCGGGCGCTTTGATGTCTTCGAGGTTGATGCCACCAAAGGTGGGCTCCATGGCGGCGATGATGTCCACCAATTTGTCGGCGTCGTGTTCGTCGAGTTCGATGTCAAACACATCAATGCCTGAAAACTTTTTGAACAAGCAACCCTTGCCTTCCATCACAGGCTTACCGGCCAATGCGCCGATATCACCCAAGCCCAACACCGCTGTGCCGTTGGTGATGACGCCCACCAAGTTGCCACGGCTGGTGTACTCGTAAGAGAGCTGCGGGTCTTTCTCGATTTCCAAACAAGGGTACGCCACGCCAGGTGAATAGGCCAAGCTCAAGTCGTGCTGGTTGTCCAGCGGATGAGTGGGCTCCACGCGAATCTTGCCCTTGGTGGGCGAGCGGTGGTATTCAAGTGCGGCGGTGCGTAATTCTTGTTCTGCGGGAGTCATGAAGTGTCCGAGCTGGTTTTTGAAAAGGGCCCATATCCTAACGCGCGCCCCTTACCCTTTGCCCTGAACGGGCAAGTGCCTACACTTATGCACTTCTCTGTACATCTGCCCCGCAAAGCCTCACATGCAAGCCCTGTTGAATGCCATCGCCACGATGCCCATGCCCACCGATGCACAACGCATCTTCCACGGCCGTGGTGGCTTGCATCCAGGCTGCGAGCAATGGGCGTTAGACGCTTTTCCCCCAGTGCTGGTGTTGACCAGTTTTCAAGCGGTGAGCGACGACGAACTCGCCACGATCGGTGTCGCGCTGTCGACACGCTGGGCGCTGATTGCGACCGATCAGCCACTCAACTGGGTGTTTCAATGCCGCGCTGAAGGTCACCTTGAAACCCGCTTGATGAGCGGCACGGTGCCTGACCCACATGTGGTGACAGAGAACGGTGCGAGCTTTCGCGTGCATGTGCTCAAGGGTCAAAACCATGGGCTGTTTCTCGACATGGCCCAAGGCCGCGAATGGGTGCGCACGTTGGTGCACAACTACGGCGCTGACCAGCCGCGCCTGAAAGTGCTCAACCTCTTTGCCTACACCTGCGCCTTCTCAGTGGTGGCCCTGCAAGCGGGAGCCAAGCAAGTGGTGAACGTGGACATGAGCCACGGCGCGATGGCGATTGGCCAACAAAACCATCCGCTGAACGGCATCAGCACAGGTGCCACTTTTTTGATGCACGACATCTTCAAAACGTGGGGCAAGATCACGCGCAGTGGCCCTTATGGCTTGGTCATCGTCGATCCACCCAGCTACCAAAAAGGCAGCTTCATCGCCACCAAAGACTACGCCAAACTCATGCGCCGTTTGCCTGAGCTGCTCGCCCCCGGCGGCTACGCGCTGTTGTGCTTGAACGCACCTGAGTTGGGCCTGGACTTTTTGCAAGACCAAATGCAAGCGCTCGCGCCTGAGTTGAATTTTGTAGAACGCGTGGCCAACCCTGCAGCGTTTGCCGATGTGTCACCTGAACGGTCGCTCAAAGTGTTGGCTTATCAAATGCCCGCTCTGCCTGCATCAGTGGAGAACGCTGCATGAGGTCTCACATCTCCATCGTCAACGTCGACAACTGCGACACCTGGACCCGCTATCGCAACGGCCTGTGCAGCACCTGTGCGGCCAACTGCTGCACCATGCCGGTGGAAGTGAAATTGCCAGACTTGGTTCGCTTAGAGCTGGTCGACCCGTTTGAAGCTGAACACGAAGAGCCCAAACAAATTGCCAAGCGCTTGCAAAAAATGGGCGTGATCGAGCACTTCAATTTCAAGAACAGCATCTTCACCCTGTCGCGCCGCGCCAATGGCGACTGCCAAAACTTGGATGCCAAAACACGCCGTTGCACCGTGTATGAAAAAAGGCCCAACACCTGCAGGCTACATCCGCAAGTGGGGCCACGGCCTGGCTACTGCCCCTATGGCGCTGTGCGCGCTTAATTCAACGCATCCAACAAGTCTTGCGTGTCGCGGATGATGGGCTGCGCCAGCTGCAACAGCAAATGCCCGTCTACTGCCTGCTGCGCCCAACGGTTAGACGCCTCGAGCACGGGGTGGGTGTTCAGATAGTCGGGCACTTCAAAGTCTGGCGCCTGCTGCTTGAACGCCACCAACATGCTGAGGTAGCCCGAGAAATACAAACTGAACATCAACGCATTGGCTGCTTCTTGAGAAATTTCACGGCGCCCCACCAGTTGCAAAAACAAAGCCTTGGCGGTTTCAATCGTGGGCAATTCACTGGCGCTGAGTTGAAACTCTTCGTCCAAGGTTTTGCAAGCCTTGTCCCATTGCGCTTGCGCGTCTGTCATTTGGTTCATCATGTTGATTGTTTGCTTAGGCCAGCATTGTGCCTTTGCACTTCTTAGCCCCGCAGCGACAGGCGTATTTGGCTTTGAGTTCGTCAGTCATTGGCTCGTCACTTACCAGCCCATAGTTGAACGTCAACTCTTCACCGCGCCATATTTGGCGACGTGTTTTGATAAACACACGTCCCTTCAATTCAACTGGCTCGCAGTTGGGGCGGCATGAGTGGTTGATCCAGCGCGAAGCATTGCCGCCGTATAGGCCGTCAATCACGCGTGCATCGTCGATGTGAAAGTAAAACGTGTGCTCGGGGTTGCAGGGGTCGTGTGGGTGGCGGCGCTGCGCCTCGGCCATGGAAATGATTTCGCCCACATATTCGATGACGGTTTCGCCTGCGGCCATGGGGCTCAGGGCGAACACGCCTTTGCCGTGCACACGCGAGGTCAACACTTCGATCTTCAATGGATTCCCTTATCTGGTTATTACGAAGCGCCACAACGGTTTGCAGGTGCTCGCGCTATGCTCATGGTAGCCAATCCATTTTAGAAAACTGCCATGAACGTCAACGCCGATTTCACCCTCAAAGCCGTGATGGACACCTATGCGCTGGCTTGGGAACCGTCCCCCATGGCTGGCGTTGAACGACAACCGCTGGACCGAGTAGGCGATGAAGTGGCCAGAGCCAGCAGCATTGTTCGATATGCAGCAGGCTCAGGCTACAGCGCACACACACATGGTGGCGGCGAAGAAATACTGGTGCTAGACGGCATCTTTTCTGACGAGCACGGCCACTACCCTGCTGGCACTTACCTGCGCAACCCGCCGGGCAGCACGCATACACCTTACTCAGCTGAAGGCTGCACCTTGTTTGTGAAACTGCGACAGTTCCACCCTGCCGATGCAACACCCGTGCAAATCGACACCCGCACCGCGCCTTGGTACCCGGGGCTTGTGGCAGGCCTATCGGTGATGCCACTGCATGACTTTGACGGCGTTGGTACAGCGCTTGTACGCTGGGCGCCCAACACGCAATTCAACCCGCATGTGCATCCGGGCGGCGAAGAAATTTTGGTGCTCAAAGGCGTGTTTCATGACGAGCACTGTTCTTACCCGCAAGGCACTTGGATTCGCAGCCCACGCTACAGCCGTCATGCGCCGTTCACGCAGTCAGAGGGTGCGCTGATTTATGTGAAAACGGGGCATTTGGATTACCCACTGACAGCATAGGTTTCAAACCTGGTCATCTCGGGCAATCCTTGCCACGCTGAGCTTGAGGCCCAGCATGCCAAAAATGCGGTTCATGGTTTGCACACTGCCATCGCTGCGCTCTTGCTCAATGTCTTGCATGGTTCGGTATGCCACGCCAGACAATTTGGCCATCTCGGCGGTGGTGATACGCATGGTCTTTTTCAGATGGCGAACGGCCTGCGGTAGCGACCATTCGGGGTGAGCCAGTACATCGTCGATGGCTTGTTGGCGCAGATCAAGCTGCTGCGCCAAGGTGAGTGTGTTGAAACGTTTATCCATGCGCGTTCTTAAACCAATGCTGTCAGCTCTGTGGCACGCGCCGACACGTATGGGCGCAGATGCCTAAACACTTGCGGCTCTAGCCCCATGGCGTCGCCAACAGCCGCGATGTGCTCTAGCGCGGGCACCATGGCCTTGAGTCCTTCGACCAATGGCGCACGTTGTACCAACGGTGGGACTTTTTTTCGCTGCCCGCGCTGGACTTGCTTGCCCAACTCGCACACCCGGTCTAGCACACGCCCCCAATTGGGTTGTCCGCCATCGTTACCTTCCCAACGAATGCGCCGCGCAATGCCATCGGGGTGCAGATACATGGGCGCGAAATCGTACAAGGGCGTGAGGGCAATATGCCCATTGAAATTCCGTTGCACAGCGGTGTTGCGTGCGTGGTTGTCTTTGTTACCCAAAGCCAAATTCACCACATCACGCTTGATGTACTCCAGCACTTCCGCTTGTGGATCGGTGCAATGACGCAGCAGTGCCACACACACTTGGTCATGCGTGGGCACAGACTCGAAGCCGGGCATACCGGTCAGCGTGGCAATACTTTCTTGCGCCAAACGCTGCACTTGGTCACCTTGCATGACACGGTCAAAACGAGGGATGAACAATGCCCGCTCGCGCAACACCAACGGCGCATGCACACGCAAACCCAACTGCTGTGCCAGTGTCATGTAAGACGCCTCATGTCGCAGGATGCTGGCCAACTGCCTGTCTGTGCCGCGTCCAAACTTGACGATGTAGTGCTGCACGGCCTGCTCATCTGGCAGGGTGTGGTCGAGGTACAGCAAGCCATCTTTGGCTCGGGTCAGCAACACCTTGGGCCACTCGCCTTGCACACCCGAAGAACCCGCCACAAACAAACCATACGAGGCGAGGTATTCAGAAAACTCGTCGCCGCGCTGCGCCACCTCTTGGTCGGTAAAGCCGCGCGTGGCACCCGCATGCGCGTCAAGCCATTGGGCGGCCTCTTTGACGCGCAAATGACCAATCGGGTTACCAGCGCCAGCCATCAGCAACTGCCAATCGGCAGGCACACCAGCGGTAGGCGACAGCCCGATGCGTTGCAACAACTCTTGCCGGCCAAAGCCTTGCGGCAGCATGTCAATCAAGAACACGGGCCAATGGTTGAGCTGCAAAGGCTCAAGCCCGACAGACCAACCAGCGCAGAGTGCGTGTGCATCTGTGGCACCTGCCTGAGCAAACGCCCAGTCCATCGCATAACCAGAATAGGTTTTGGCCTTCCACCCATCCGCCACATCGCCACTCAGGCGGACAGTGGCAACGTCGTGCCATGTGCCTTGGGCGTGCAATTGGAGTGTGCATATGTCATTCATATGCACGAAATTTTACATATATTAACCAATAAATCAAGTATTGATCGTACAGTTTTCCGTGCTTTTATTCAACTGTGACGCTCTTTGCTAAATTACGCGGCTTGTCCACATCCGTCCCCCGCGCACACGCCGTGTGATAGCTGAGCAACTGCAAAGGTACGACGTGCAGAATAGGTGAGAGCACGCCATAGTGCTCAGGCATGCGAATGACGTTCACGCCTTCGCTGCTTTCAATCTTCGTGTCGCCATCGGCCAGCACATACAGCACGCCGCCGCGGGCGCGCACTTCTTGCATGTTGCTCTTGAGCTTTTCTAGCAAGGCATCGTTTGGGGCGACTGTCACCACGGGCATGGCGCTGGTGACGAGCGCCAAGGGGCCGTGCTTTAGCTCGCCAGCAGCATAGGCCTCGGCGTGGATGTAGGTGATTTCTTTGAGCTTCAACGCGCCTTCGAGCGCGATGGGGTAATGCGTGCCACGGCCCAAGAACAAAGCGTTTTCTTTGCTTGCAAATTCTTGCGACCAAGCAATGAGCTGGGGCTCTAGCGCCAGCACCGCTTGCAAGGCTGCGGGCAAGTGGCGCATTTCTTTGATGTGTGCAGCTTCTTGTTCGTCACTCAAACGGCCTTTGGTTTGCGCCAAAGCCAAGGTGAGCAAGAACAAACCCGCCAGCTGCGTGGTGAAGGCTTTGGTGGAGGCCACGCCAATCTCAGCGCCTGCGCGCGTGACATAGGCTAGCTTGCACTCGCGCACCATGGCGCTGGTGGACACGTTGCAAATGGTGAGCGTTTTGTCCATGCCCAAGCTTTGCGCATGGCGCAACGCGGCCAAGGTGTCGGCCGTCTCGCCCGACTGGCTGATGGTGACCACCAAGCTGTTGGGGTTGGGCACCGATTCGCGGTAGCGATACTCGCTGGCAATTTCCACTTGGCAAGGCACTTTGGCAATGGCTTCAATCCAATACTTGGCCACGCAGCCGCTGTAATAGCTGGTGCCGCAGGCAAGGATGAGGACGTTGTCGACGGCTTTGAACACGCTGTACGCGCCGTCGCCAAACAATTCAGGCGTAATGCCCTCAATGCCTTCGAGCGTGTCGGCAATGGCGCGCGGCTGCTCGAAGATTTCTTTTTGCATGTAGTGGCGGTAAGGGCCCAACTCGGCTGCGCCGCTGTGCGCCTGCACGGTTTTGACTTCGCGTGTGACGGCTTTGTGGTTGCGGTCTTGCACCCAGTATTTGCCGATTTGAATGTCCACCACATCGCCCTCTTCGAGGTAAACGATTTGGTCGGTCACGCCAGCCAATGCCATGGCATCGCTGGCCAAAAAAGTTTCGCTGTGCTCTTTGCCCACGCCCAAGATGAGCGGCGAGCCTGCGCGTGCGCCAATGACGCGGTGCGGTTCGTCTTTGTGGAACACGGCAATGGCGTATGCGCCATGCAGCTGAACGATGGCCGCTTTGACGGCTTCAAACAAATCGCCGTTGTAGAGGCTGTCCACCAAGTGGGCAATGACCTCGGTGTCGGTTTGGCTCAAGAACTCGTAGCCCTTGGCTTGCAATGCAGCGCGGAGCTCGTCGTGGTTTTCGATGATGCCGTTGTGCACCAAAGCTACGCGGCCTACCTTGTTAGGCACATCGCCTGTGTACACACCAGCGCCAGCACCCGTGCCGTGGCTGAAGTGAGGATGCGCGTTGTGCACCGCAGGCGCACCGTGCGTGGCCCAGCGTGTGTGCGCAATGCCGATGCCGCCTTCGATGTGGTCAGCCTTGACTTGGTCCATCAGCTCAGACACGCGTGCCGTGCTGCGCGCACGCTGCAAGCCGCCCTGCTTGGCACCCAAGCTGGCCGAGTGCACCGCCACGCCGCATGAGTCGTAGCCACGGTATTCCAGTCGCTGCAAACCTTGCACGAGGATGGGAACGATATTGCGGGTAGAAACGGCGCCGACGATGCCACACATAAAGAGCACTCCTAAATTGGGTTGCCTAGATATTAAGCAGCCTTAAAAGAAATTTCTTGTTTATTTTTTCTAAAATTTGAACGAAAATTCCATCATTAACTTAATTTGGAATTTAATTTCAATTAATTGTGATTTATGAAACAAGAATTTCTAGACGAGACCGATCTCAAGCTGCTCGACGCCCTGCAGCACGACGCCACACTCAGCAACGTGGCCTTGGCTGAGCGCTTCAAAATTTCGCCGCCCACCTGCCTGCGCCGCGTCAAGCGGCTGACAGATGAGGGCTGGATAGAGCGACAAATCGCGGTGCTGAGCTCCGACAAGTTGGGCGAAGCACTAGGGCACGGCCTGACCGCTTTGGTGGAGGTGACGCTAGACGCGCAAGGCGCAGAGCACTTAGACGCGTTTGAGCAACGCGCCTGCGCAGACGACGCCGTGCAGCAATGTTGGCGCGTGTCGCCAGGGCCAGACTTTGTGTTGGTGGTGCAAGCGGCAGACATGCCCGACTATCTGGCCATCACGCAACGACTGCTCACGCAGGATGCGAATGTGCGTAATGTGAAAGCGTTTTTTGCGACCAAGCGGGCTAAGTTCACCAGCACTTGGCCGGTGTTGCGCAACACGTAAAAAAGGCAGCCTAGGCTGCCTTTTCGTTTTATGCCTTTGGCTTTTTCTCAGGCCGCTTGTAGTTGGCAATGCTCACTTGCTTGCCTCGCGCCACGCTCAGCGCACCAGCCTCCGTGCTCTTGGTGATCGTCGAGCCACCGCCCACTGTGCCGCCAGCACCAATGGTGACGGGCGCCACCAAAACGCAGTTGCTGCCCACATGCACATCGGCTTCGATGACGGTGCGGTGTTTGTTGGCGCCGTCGTAGTTAGCAGTGATGCTGCCTGCGCCGTAGTTGACACGCTCGCCCACCGTGGCGTCGCCCAAGTAGGCCAGGTGGTTGGCTTTTGAACCTTTGGCCATCGTTGAGTTTTTAACCTCCACAAAGTTGCCAATGTGCACCTCAGCCCCCAACTGTGCGCCGGGGCGCAAGCGTGCGAATGGGCCAATCAATGCGCCCTCGCCCACGGTCACGCCCAGTTTTTCGCCATCAATGTGGGTGAAGGGGTGAATCACTGCGCCAGCATCGATGGTGCAGTTGGCAATCACGCAGTTCGCGCCAATCTTCACGCCTTGGCCGAGCGACACATTGCCTTGAAAGATGCAGTTCACATCAATTTCCACGTCTTGCGCACAGCTCAAGTGGCCGCGCACATCAAAGCGTGCGGGGTCGATGATGCGCACGCCGTCGGCCATGAAGGCATGGGCTTGGCGCAGTTGAAACGCGCGCTCTAACTCGGCCAGTTGTGTGGGGCTGTTGACGCCCGCCACTTGTGCTGCGTCTGAAATTTTGTGAGCGACCACAGGTACGCCATCAGCCTCGGCAAACTTGACCACATCGGTCAGATAAAACTCTTGTTGCGCGTTGTTGTTGTCCAAACGGGCCAGCCAAGGTTTGAGCAACTTGGCGGGCACGGCCATGATGCCGCTGTAGACCTCGTTGATGGCGCGTTGTTGTTCGTTGGCATCTTTGTGCTCGACGATGGCATGCACTTGGCCGCTGGGGCTACGCACGATGCGGCCGTAGCCTGTGGGGTCGGCAAAGTCGATGGTGAGGAGTGCGAGTTGTTTACCGTCGCACAAGTCAAGTAAGGCTTGCAGCGTGTCGGCTTGCGTCAAAGGTACATCGCCTGATAGCACGACCACCACGCCGTCATCTGCCAGCAAAGGCACGGCTTGTTGCACAGCATGGCCAGTGCCGAGCTGTGGCATTTGGCGGGCGAATTGCAAGTTGTCTGCGGCGTTGGCGGCCAACAAAGCGGGTTCGACTTGCTCTGCGCCATGACCAGTGATGACGATGGTGTGGCGCGCCTTCAACATGCGTGCGGTATCAATCACGTGCTGGACCAAAGCCTTGCCCGCCAGACGGTGCAAAACCTTAGGCATACTGCTCTTCATTCGGGTGCCTTTGCCGGCAGCCATGATCACCACATCCAAAGCCTTCATGTCATTCATCCTTATCTTGCAGAGAATTATCCGCCATGCGTCTGCCTGGCTAGCTCTAGCCGCGCTCGTGGGCTTGAGTGGATGCAGCACCATCAAGGTGGTTTACAACCAAAGCGACGATCTGATTTATTGGTGGCTGGACAGCTACGCTGATTTTCAAGGCGAGCAAAAGCAGTTCACCCGCGACACACTGGCTGATCTGCAACGTTGGCACCGTCACCAGCAACTGCCTGAATACGTGGCCTTGCTCAAACGCATGCAAGCCATGGCGCCGAATGACATCACGCCCGCGCAAGTGTGTGCAGTGACCGAAGATATGAAAAGCAGCTTTGTCACCCTGCTGCGCTTTGTAGAACCCGCCAACGCGAAGCTGGCCACGCAGCTCAAGCCCGAACAGCTGCGCAACATTCGCCAACGCTTTGACAAGACCAACAAAACTTGGAAAGAGGATTGGCTAGACCCGAACGCCGAAGACCGTTTGCGTTTTCGCACCAAGCAAGCCACCAACCGCCTGGAAGACTTTTACGGCCACCTCGACAAGCCGCAACGCGATGTGCTGCATAAGTGGCTGAGTGAATCCATCTTCGATCCCAAACTGAGCTATGCCGAACGCGAACGACGCCAAGCCGACAGCATGCAAACCTTTCAACGCATGAACCAAGAAGTCGGGGCGACAGCCCAAGCACAAGCCTTGTTGCGGGGCTTGACCGAACGCAGCTTTAACTCACCCAATGAGCGCTACCGCGCCTACAACCGCGAACTGTGGAATGAAAACTGCGAAGGCTTTGCCAAGCTGCACAACAGCACAACACCAGCACAGCGCCAGCGCATGTTGGAGGCTCTGCGTGGCTACGAGGCAGATTTCAAAACATTGATGGCGCAAAAGTAAGAAGCGCTCATCAGCAGCCAAGTGCAGCGCGCACTTGAGGGTTAACCCATCGGCCAAACCACCCCGTTGTCATTGAGCAGCGCGTCCAGCGGCATGTCATGCGCTTCGGGCATCAGGTCTGGCAAAAACCCATTGGTAAAGCCCAAGCCCGCCGTGAACGGTTTAGGTTGCAAAGTGGCCAAGGTGCGGTCATAAAAACCACCGCCATAGCCTAGGCGGAAACCACCCGGCCCATAGCCCACGCAAGGCACAAACAACAAGGTGGGAACGATCACTTCGGTGTCTTTGGGTTTGGGAATGCCGTAGGCATCTTCTTCCATCGGGCAGCCGGGGTACCACGCATGGAAGGTGAGTGTTTTGTGAGCCTTGTCGATCACAGGCAAACCAATGCGCCTGCGCTGGGGCTGGTCTGACAGCTCGCCGTCTTCTTTCCAGCGGTGCAAGGCAGGCAGGGGGTCAAACTCGCCCTTGATGGGCCAATAAGCACCAATCACCGTGTCGGGTCGGTTGAACAACCAAATGCGCATCACGCGCTGCAACATGTCGGCCCGTTCCAGCCTATCGGGCATGTTCAAACGCTCTTCAATGAGCTGCTGGCGCAAGGTTTTTTTGTCCACAGATAATCAAGCCATGAAATTTCGAGTCATTGTGTCATTGTTTGCCAGCGTTTTCCTTGCGTTTGGTGCCGTTCAACCCAGCTTAGCCGCGCCCTCGGCCAACAACGCGCAGGCCGATACGGTCATCACCGACATGGCCCAAGCCTTCAAGCGCGGCGACCGCAAGCGCCTGAGCGCCCTGCTGCCCCAAGCCAAAGGCCACCCGCTCGAGCCTTGGGCTGCGTATTGGGAACTCAAAGCACGCTTAGACGAAGCCTCTTCACAAGAAGTGCGCGCCTTCTTTACCCGCTACCCCGCCACTTACCAAGAGGACCGCTTGCGCAACGACTGGCTGCTGCTCTTGGGCCAACGCCGCGACTGGACCACGCTCAGCGACGAGCATCCCCACTACCGCATGCGCGATGACCGCGAACTGCGCTGCTACTTCTTGACGGTGGAGCTGCTAGAAAAAGGCCCACAAGCCAGCGCATCCATTGCCGACGAGGTACGCAAAAACTGGATGGGCATGAAAGAGGCCGACGACGGCTGCACCTTGGCCGCTGACCGTCTGTACTTCACCAAGCAATTCACCGCGCTCGACATTTGGCGCAAAGCCCGATTGATGGTGGAACACAACCGCCCACGCACCGCACGCAACGCCGTACAAATCGTCGCCCCCGATGCTGCCAACGTAGTGCCAGAAGCCATCAATAACGCTGAAAAGTTTTTGGCCAAGCACATTGCTGCGCCTCAGAAAGTGCGCCAAGAGTTGGTGGTCATGGCCATCATCAAAGTAGCCACCAGTGATGCCGACAAAGCCGACAAACTGATGCGCAACAAGTGGCAGCCTTACCTCACCACCGAAGAGCGCCATTGGGTTTGGGGCGTGATTGGCCGTCAATCCGCCATGCGCTTGGATGACGACGCGCTCACACACTTCGCCCGCGTGGCACACGACAAAGACCTCAACGACGACATGTTGGGCTGGAAAGCTCGCGCCGCCTTGCGCGCTGGCAATACGCCCAAATGGCCCGTGGTGGAAAGTGCCATCAGCCACATGAGTGCTGAGGCACGCAAAGACCCTACGTGGGTGTATTGGTACGCCCGTGCCTTGCTGGCCCGCAAAAAAGTAACGCCGCAAATTCAACAAGAAGCCAATGCCATGTTTGAAGGCATTGCAGGCGTGCGCGGTTTTTACGAGCAACTCGCCCTCGAAGAACTGGGCCGCAAAGTGACCGCCCCCGCGCGCCCACCAGCACCTACCGCCGAAGAAATAGATGCGGCCCGCCGCAACCCATCGCTGCAACGCGCGCTCTACGCCATCGGCATGGGCTTGCGCTCTGAAGGTGTACGCGAATGGAACTACGCCACCAATCTGGTGGATGCCCAAGGCAAAGCCGGCATGATGAGCGACCGCGAGTTGTTGGCCGCGGCCCAAGTCGCCTGCGACAACCAAGTGTGGGACCGATGCATCAACACCAGCGAGCGCACACGTGCCGTCGTCGACTTTGAGCAACGCTTTCCTATGCCGCACAAAGACGCAGTCATTGCCCGCGCCAAAACCATCAACCTCGACCCCGCCTATGTGTACGGTTTGATTCGCCAAGAAAGCCGCTTCGTCACCGACGCACGTTCACACGTGGGTGCCTCGGGCCTCATGCAAGTCATGCCCGCCACCGCCAAGTGGACGGCTCGCAAAATCGGCTTGACTGGCTTCACACCCGACCAAATCAGCGACCGCGACACCAACATCGCCATCGGCACCGGCTACTTGAAACTGGTGCTCGACAGCTTTGAAGGCTCCATGCCCTTGGCTGCTGGCGCGTACAACGCAGGCCCAAGCCGCTCACGCCGCTGGCGTGCGCCCAACGATGGCACCGGCCCCGTATTGGAAGGTGCCATTTGGGCTGAGAACGTGCCCTTCAACGAAACGCGCGACTATGTGAAAAAAGTGCTGTCCAACACCACCAACTACGCCGCGCTCATCACTGGCCAGCCGCAGTCGCTCAAAGCCAAACTTGGGTTGGTCGGGCCGCGTGATGCCACAGCCCCCGCAGAAAACTTAGAGCTGCCTTGAAGTGAGCAAGCAATAGCCCCTGAGAACAGCGGGTTTAGGGTTTACCCCTATACTTGAGCCTTGCTTCAGTCTGACAAAGACATTTAAGGACCTCATATGACCGCATTCGTCAACCTCAGCTACACCACCAGCCACCCCGGCGTTGCCCGCTTTGAGCGCGCTTACACATCAGCGAAAGCTGTTATTCAACGCCTGCAACAAGAAAGCACCTACGCCGCAGCCCTGTTGATGTTTGGCGCTTTGAGCTTGATCGCTTCTGTCTACGATATCGTCGATGCCTCACCAGAAGGCCAAGAACTGGGCGCTTGGGTCATTTTGTGGACAGCAGTTTTGGTGGGCTTGGTGGGCTTTGGCAAATACTGCAAACGCCAATTCGTGGCTTGGCTCAAAGCCCAGCGCGAAGACCGCATGTGGGACAGCGCCTTGACCGACTACCGCATCATGGCCGACATCCGTTGCGCGCAAAGCCGCAGCGAATAATCAATGCCAATGCACGGCGCCATGCGCCATGTCACTTAAAAGCACCGCACCGCCGGTGCTTTTTTCATGGGCCCAGCCCTTGAAATCCACCCAGATGACCTAAAATTAGCACTCAATGGTGGCGAGTGCTAACAGCGCCCCCTCCAGTGGCTTTCTAGGCACTCAGACAGTCTGAGTGCTTTGCTTTCAAACCCTTAGCTCTTATTTGGAGATGCAATGAAACTTCGTCCTCTCGGCGACCGCGTGATCGTGAAACGTATCGACAGCGAAACAAAAACCGCTTCTGGCATCGTCATCCCTGATTCAGCTGCTGAAAAGCCAGATCAAGGTGAAGTCTTGGCCGTCGGCCCAGGCAAGACCAACGACAAAGGCGACGTCAAAGCTTTGACCGTCAAAGTCGGCGACCGCGTGTTGTTCGGCAAGTACAGCGGCCAAACCGTCAAGGTGGCTGGTGACGAACTGTTGGTGATGAAAGAAGAAGACCTCTTCGCCGTCGTCGAATAAGTTCACGAATTCAGAAATTTAAGGAAATATCAAAATGGCAGCAAAAGACGTAATTTTCGGCGGCGAAGCCCGCGCACGCATGGTTGAAGGCGTGAACATTTTGGCCAACGCGGTCAAAGTGACTTTGGGCCCTAAGGGTCGTAACGTGGTGTTGGAGCGTTCTTTCGGCGCCCCTACCGTGACCAAAGACGGCGTGTCTGTGGCCAAAGAAATCGAACTCAAAGACAAGTTGCAAAACATGGGCGCTCAGATGGTCAAGGAAGTTGCTTCCAAGACTTCTGACAACGCTGGTGACGGCACCACAACCGCGACTGTGTTGGCGCAAGCCATCGTGCGCGAAGGCATGAAGTACGTTGCGGCTGGCATGAACCCCATGGACTTGAAGCGCGGCATCGACAAAGCTGTGCACGCTTTGATCGAAGAGTTGAAGAAAGCCACCAAGGCAACTACAACCACCAAAGAAATCGCTCAAGTCGGTTCTATCTCTGCCAACAGCGACCACAGCATTGGCGAGATCATCGCTAACGCCATGGAAAAAGTGGGCAAAGAAGGCGTGATCACTGTGGAAGACGGCAAGTCTTTGAACAACGAACTCGACGTTGTGGAAGGCATGCAATTCGACCGCGGATACCTGTCTCCTTACTTCATCAACAGCCCAGAAAAGCAAGCTGCTTTGTTGGATAACCCATTCGTGTTGTTGTTTGACAAGAAGATCAGCAACATCCGCGACTTGTTGCCTACATTGGAAGCCGTTGCAAAAGCTGGCCGTCCTTTGTTGATCATTGCTGAAGAAGTTGAAGGCGAAGCCTTGGCTACTTTGGTGGTGAACACCATCCGTGGCATCTTGAAGGTTGTGGCTGTCAAGGCTCCAGGCTTCGGCGATCGTCGCAAAGCCATGTTGGAAGACATCGCTATCTTGACCGGCGGCAAAGTGATTGCTGAAGAAGTTGGCTTGACACTCGAAAAAGTAACTTTGGCTGACCTCGGCCAAGCCAAGCGCATCGAAGTGGGCAAAGAAAACACCATCATCATCGACGGTGCTGGTGCAGCTGCTGACATCGAAGCCCGCGTCAAACAAGTGCGCGTGCAAATCGAAGAAGCCACTTCTGACTACGACCGCGAAAAACTGCAAGAGCGCGTGGCCAAGTTGGCTGGCGGTGTTGCCGTGATCAAGGTTGGCGCTGCCACCGAAGTCGAGATGAAAGAAAAGAAAGCCCGCGTCGAAGACGCCCTGCACGCTACGCGCGCTGCTGTGGAAGAAGGCATCGTGGCTGGCGGCGGCGTGGCATTGCTGCGTGCTCGTCAAACAGCTGGCACCATCAAAGGTGACAACGCTGACCAAGACGCTGGTATCAAACTGGTGTTGAAAGCCATCGAAGCCCCATTGCGCGAAATCGTTTACAACGCAGGTGGCGAGCCATCCGTTGTGGTGAACGCAGTGTTGGCTGGTACAGGCAACTACGGCTTCAACGCTGCCAACGACACCTACGGTGACATGATCGAAATGGGCATCTTGGACCCAACTAAAGTGACCCGCACTGCATTGCAAAACGCAGCGTCAGTGGCTAGCTTGATGTTGACCACCGAGTGCATGGTTTCAGAAGCACCAAAAGACGAAGCCGGCGGCGGCATGCCTGATATGGGTGGCATGGGCGGCATGGGTGGTATGGGCGGCATGGGCATGTAATTGCCCCACTGCTTTGCCTGAGCACTTCGGTGCTCTTGCCAAACAAAAAATCCCCGCAAGGCGCGAGCCCTGCGGGGATTTTTTTCGTCTGTACTCAGCATGCTTAGTGCATCAATGCTTCAAGCTTGACCGCATCCACACAGAACGCGCGAATGCCTTCTGCCAACTTCTCTGTGGCCATCGCATCCTCATTCATCGCATAACGGAACGACGCCTCGGTGTGATGCACCGCTGGCAAGTCCAGCTGCAAGGCAGCCGATGCACTGAGGGCTTGCGTTAACGGCTCGTTGCTAGCACCCAACTGCGCCAGCAACTCAGGCGCAATGGTGAGCAAATCGCAGCCGGCCAAAGCAGTGATCTGCCCCACGTTTCTAAAGCTCGCGCCCATCACCTCAGTCTTGATGCCGTGGCGTTTGTAGTGGTTGTAAATCGCACGGACCGACTTCACACCAGGGTCGTTGGCATTGGCGTTGTCAGCCTCGATCCACGCACTGCCTGCAGATTTTTTGTACCAGTCGTAAATGCGGCCCACGAAGGGGGAAATGAGTTGCACCTTGGCATCACCACACGCCACCGCTTGGGCAAAAGAGAACAGCAAAGTGAGGTTGGTGCGAATGCCTTCACGCTCTAATTCGGCAGCAGCTTGAATACCTTCCCAAGTGGACGCGATTTTGATGAGCACGCGCTCGCGCTTGACACCTTGCGCTTCGTACAAGGCCATGATGCGCTTGGCACGCGCCACAGTGGCCGCCGTGTCAAAGCTCAAACGGGCATCCACTTCGGTAGACACACGGCCGGGGATGGAGGCCAAAATCTCGCAGCCGAAGCGCACCAACAAGCGGTCGATCTGCGCGTCCATAGCCTCTTTGCCGTGAGCAGCCACGGTGTCTTTGAGTAGCGGCAGGTATTCGGGCTTTTGCACCGCTTTGAGAATCAGCGATGGGTTGGTGGTAGCGTCTTTAGGCTGGAACTGAGCGAGTTGCTTGAAGTCGCCGGTGTCTGCCACGACGGTGGTGAATTGCTTGAGGGCGTCGAGTTGGTTCATGCTGTGATTATCCTGTGACATCAAAAGTCTAGTGGCTTCGCGCTACAGTCTCATTCATGCAATCTTTTACGCCCAAAAAAATTCTCATCCTCGGTGGCAGCGGCTTTGTGGGTCGTCATGTGTGCTCACGCCTGAGCCTGCAACACCACCAAGTGACCGTGCCCACCCGTCGTCTGCCCGCACGACATATTCAAATGATGCCCGGCGTGACGGTGGTACAAGCCGACGTGCATGACGCCAAGCAGCTGCAAACCTTGGTGCATGGTCATGATGTGGTGATCAACCTCATTGCGATCTTGCATGGCACAGAAGAAGAGTTCACCCACGCCCACGTCACCCTGCCCGCCAACTTGGCGCGTGCGTGTCATGCAGAGAACGTCACTCGCTTGATTCATGTGAGTGCTTTGGGCGCCGACATTCACGGTCCATCGATGTACCAGCGCAGCAAAGCGCGTGGTGAATTGGCTTTGCTGTCTGCCGCTGCCAAAGCACCGCTGGGCCTCACGCTGCTGCGCCCCAGCGTGATCTTTGGCAAAGACGATAAGTTCATCAACCTGTTTGCCAAGCTGCAAAAGGTTTTCCCTGTCATGCCGCTGGCCGGCGCGCACACGCGCTTCCAACCCGTGTGGGTGCACGACGTGGCGCAAGCCATCGTGCATTGCGTCAACACATCGAGTACCGAAGGCCAAGTGTTTGAACTCTACGGCCCCGACATCCTGACGCTGACTGAGCTGGTGCAGCTCGCTGGCCGTTGGGTGGGCAAAGAGCGCCCCGTCATCTCGCTGCCCTATGCCATCGGTTGGCTGCAAGCGTTGCTGATGGAGTTTGCGCCGGGCCCCACCTTGATGAGCCGCGACAACCTCGACTCGATGAAAGTCAACAACATCGCGACCCCGCATGCGCTGGGTTTACGCGCGTTGGGCATTCCTGAGCCCAAGTCCATCAAACGTTTGTTTGTCGCGAGCAAGTGATGAAAACCTACCTGGTCGGCGGTGCAGTGCGCGATGCCCTGATGGGCCTCGACGGATCTGACCGTGACTGGGTGGTGGTGGGCGGCACGCCAGAGGCTTTGGTAGCGCAGGGCTATCAGCCCGTGGGCAAAGACTTTCCGGTGTTCTTGCACCCCGACACACACGAGGAATACGCCCTCGCCCGCACCGAGCGCAAAACGGCACGCGGCTATCACGGCTTTGCGGTGCATGCTGCACCCGATGTGACGCTGGAAGAAGACCTCGCACGACGCGACCTGACCATCAACGCCATCGCACAAGACGGTGACAGCTTGATTGATCCCTACGGTGGTCAACGCGACATCACCGCAAAAGTGCTGCGCCACGTGACCGAGGCCTTCCGCGAAGACCCTGTGCGCATCTTGCGCTTGGCGCGCTTTGCGGCGCGTTTTTCCGACTTCACCGTCGCGCCTGAGACGATGACGCTCATGCGTGAGATGGTGGCCGAAGGCGAGGTGGATACACTGGTGAGCGAGCGCGTGTGGCAAGAACTGTCGCGCGGCCTCATGGGTGCTAAGCCATCGCGCATGTTGCAAGTGCTGCGCGAATGCGGTGCTTTGCAACGCCTGCTGCCCGAAGTCGACAAACTCTATGGCGTCCCGCAACGTGCTGAATATCACCCCGAAATTGACACTGGCATTCACTTAGAAATGGTGCTGGATGCATCGGCCCGCATGAACGCGCCGCTCGAAGTGCGCTTTGCTTGTTTATGCCACGACCTCGGCAAAGGCACCACGCCTGCCGATGTGTTGCCCCGCCACATTGGCCACGAGCAACGCAGCGAAAAACTCACCCGCGCACTGTGCACACGTTGGCGCGTACCTGTGGAATGCAAAGAACTGGCCGAACTGGTGGCACGTGAACACGGCAACATTCATCAGAGCTTGGGCTTTGGTGCAGAGGCTGTGCTGCGCTTGTTGGTGCGATGTGATGCGTTGCGCAGGCCTGAACGGTTTTTATTGGCCTTGCAAGCGTGCGAGTGTGATGCGCGTGGGCGCTTAGGCAAAGAGGATGAGGCTTATGCGCAGGGGCCTCGGCTGGCGTTGCTGTTGAAGGCGGCGCAGTCGGTGGACAGTGCGGCTGTGAGTGCGCAGGCTTTGCAAGACGGACTTAATGGGCCGGCTGTGGGAGCGCGTATGGATGCTGCGCGGTTAGCGGCTATTGCTGCTGCGCTTTAAAGCACCTTAGAAATCCCAGCACACACCAGGCTAAGAATGATGGTCGACGCGAGAGGAATAAAAATCTCGCGTCCAAAAATCTTGAAGCGAATATCCCCAGGCAAGCGTCCAAACCCAAGCTTTTGCAACCACGGCGTGACCGCATTGATCAGCAGCAACGCAACAAAAACAACAATGAGCCAACGGGTCATATCAAGACTTACAGCGCGTAAGTGCGGTCACCTTGTGCAAAGCCCATCGGCTCCCACTCGGTCGTGCCAAAAGCCACCACTTTGAACAGTTCACCCATCTCATGTTCGGTGATCAGTTTTTGGGCCATGCTCTTTTCGTTCAGCGGCGCATCCACCAACGGGGGCAACAAGCCACAGTTGATGAGGAAGTGCGCTTGGGTGGTGTAGCCCAACACATTCAACCCCGCATCTTGCGCGGCCAGTGCCACCCCCGTGAAGTTGACGTGCGCGGTGATGTCTTTGCGCCCCACATCAGCCAGCGGGTCTGAATCCGCTTTGTGCAACTGGTGGCACATCAACGTGCCCATGCTGCGCTGGGGGTGGAAGTATTCGCTCTCCGGAAAACCATAGTCGATCAAGAACGCCGCACCACCTTTGCGCGTGGCTGCTTCGCCCGCTTTAAAGCGGTCGGCCAAGGTGGCCACAAAGGCTTCGGCTTGGCTGTGAATTTCGGTCAGGTAATCGTGTTCGCCGAGGACTTCCATGGGAGGACGCAGGTCGGTGACGCGGTCTTCCCATTGCAATGGAGAAACAGAGATCCCCTCGGACACTGCTTTATCTTGAGTTGCAGCAGCTGTGTTCCACACGACGCCACGCTCATGCCACACACCGCTCTTGCGCACCAGCAGTTGCACAGGCATGGCATCGAGCACTTCGTTGCCCACCACCACACCGCTCAGCTGCTCGGGCAAGGCATCCACCCACTGCACTTTGTGCGCATGGGCCTTTAGCGTTTCTTGTTGGCGCTCGCGCAAGCTGCCCGATAAATCGACGATGGTGTAAATCTTCACGCTGTCGCCGAGGCTATCGAGCAACTGCAAAGCCAAAGCGCCAGAGCCTGCGCCAAACTCCCACACCTCGTCAGTACCCGTGACTTGCAGGGCTTCAGCCACTTGGTGGGCCAGCGTGCGGCCAAAATGTTTGGACATTTCGGGGGCAGTGGCAAAGTCACTGCCGCTCTCAGGGGTGAGGCCAAATTTGCGCAAGCTGTTGGCGTAATAGCCCATGCCGGGGGCGTAGAGGGCCAGCGCCATGAAGCGGTCAAAGCCCAGCCAGCCGCCTGCATTGGCGATGCTGCGCTCAATAAGCTTGTACAAAGCCTGTTGGCCCGGGTCGTTGGATAATTGGGGGATCGTCATTGGGTGCAGATCGTAACTCGACCCACCCCACTTTTCTCACCGTCCTTCCACCACAGGCACCTCACACCATGCGCTCTTGGGCACTCATCACAGGCGGCAGCGCTCGCTTAGGCCGCGAAATCGGCCTCGCCTTTGCGCGCGCGGGCTGGAATGTGGCGTGTCACTACAACCACTCCGAGACGCAAGCCCACGCCCTGTGCGCTGAGCTGCGCACCTTGGGTGTGGATGCACTGGCCGTGCAAGGCGATTTGGAAAACGAAGCCAGCTGCCAAAGCATTTTTGACACCACCGTGGCCATCACCGGCACAGGGCTGCAATGCGTGGTGAACAACGCCTCGTTGTTTGTGCCAGACGAGGGGGCCGACTTTGACGAGGCACAGGCCTTGGCGCAAATCAAGGTCAACCTCATGGCGCCCATGCGCTTTGGCAAGTGGATGGCGGCACTTCACGGAGCATCTGCTCCGAGCGGCGACAAGACAGGCGCTGCTACCTCTGGCACAGCGCCTGCACTGGCCTCGGCCAAGCCCAGCGTCATCCATGTGTTGGACCAAAAGGTGTTCAACCTCAACCCCGATTATTTTTCGTACACGCTGTCCAAGCTCGCGCTGGAGCGCGCGGTCAGCCTGCAAGCCCAGTCGCTCGCACCCACGCTGCGTGTGAACGCCGTTGCCCCTGGCTTGATGTACCTGAGCGGCCCGCAGACCCAAGACAACTTCAACCGTGCCGCAAGTGCCAACTTGCTGCGTCAGCCCATCAACCCCGCCGACGTGGCCAGCAGCGTGGTGTTTTTGGCGGACAACGCCAGCATCACAGGAACGACAGTGCGCGTAGACAACGGCCAACATTTGGTACCCCTCGCACGTGATGTGATGTTTGTGGTCGAGGAACTTTTTAAATCATGAACGACACCCTATTGCTCAAATGCCGCCGCTTGTTTTTGCGCGGCCTCACCGTGCAAGCGCACATCGGCATCCACGACTTTGAGCTGCAAGCGGCGCAACGCATCGTGATTGATGTGGACTTGTATGTCTCCTTCGCGGGCACCAGCCCCAAAGACGACCGCATCGACGAAGTGGTGGACTACGACTTCGTGCGCGCCGTGGTGCACGCCCGCATCGCTCAAGGCCATGTCAACCTGCAAGAAACCTTGTGCGACGACATCCTCACGCACTTACTCGAACACACGGGCGTGATGGCCGCACGCGTGTCCACCCGCAAGCCCGACGTCTACCCCGACTGCGAAGCGGTGGGGGTGGAAGTGTTCCGCGCCAAACCAGGAGTGTTGTGACATGGCAAGCAAAGGCACACAAATTTTGAACCTCACCGGCCTGCGCTTTGATGCCAACCTCGGCATCTTGGAGCACGAGAAGATTGACCCGCAACCCATTCAAGTGGATGCTGAGTTAAACCTTGGCACGCAGCCCCTACTGCCACACGACGATGACATTTGCCATGTGTTGGACTACCGTAAGGTGCGCCAAATCATCATCAGCGAATGCACAGCCGAGCACGTCAACCTGCTCGAAACCCTCATTGGCAAACTCGCCCACCGCCTCATGCAACTGCCGGGCGTGTTGGGCGTGCGCGTGAAAATCGCCAAGCTCGAAATTTTTGAAGACTGCGAAGTGGCCATTCGCATGGAAACAGGACAGTGGTAATACCTATGACGACAACAGCAGAAAAAGACCTGAACAAAGATCCTAAGCAAATCAAGATCGAGCACGAGAACCACAAGCTCGAAAAACGCCTGTGCCGCCAAGTGGGCCAAGCCATCGTCGACTACAACATGATCGAAGAAGGCGACAAGATCATGGTGTGCATGTCCGGCGGCAAAGACAGCTACGCCATGCTCGACATCTTGCTGATGATGCAGCAGCGCGCACCCATCAGCTTTGAGCTGATTGCGGTCAACCTTGACCAAAAACAACCGGGCTTCCCTGCCGATGTGCTGCCCAAGTATTTGGCGCAAGTGGGCGTGAAGTTCCGCATCGAAACGCAAGACACGTATTCGATCGTCAAAGACAAAATTGCCGAAGGCAAAACCATGTGCAGCTTGTGCTCGCGCTTGCGCCGTGGCATTTTGTACCGCGTGGCGGGTGAGTTGGGCTGCAACAAAATCGCGTTGGGCCACCACCGCGATGACATCTTGCAAACCTTCTTCTTGAACATGTTCTTCGGAGGCAAGCTCAAAGCTATGCCCCCGAAACTGGTGAGTGACGGCGGCGACCACATGGTGATTCGCCCCCTTGCTTATGTGGCCGAAAAAGACTTAGAGCGTTGGTCCAAAGTGCGCCAGTTCCCCATCATTCCTTGCACGCTGTGCGGCAGCCAAGACGGCCTGCAACGTCAAGTGGTGGGTGAGATGCTGCGCGAGTGGGAGAAGAAGCACCCTGGCCGCATTGAGAACATGTTTGCTGCCATGCAAAACGTCGTGCCTTCGCACTTGATGGACCACACCAAGTTTGATTTCAAAAACTTGGTGACCACGGGCGTGGCATCAGAGGATGGCGACAAAGCGTTTGACCATGAAGAATTCCCGATGGCTACGCTGCCAGGGATGCAAGTGGTGTCGCTATAAGCTTCTTGCTTAGCGAACACCCAAAGCGTTGTGTACATGGGGTGTGGCGGCTGACGATTTCTGGTACTCCAGCATGAGGAAGCCGCCGCAGCTCATGTGCGCAACGCACCTAAGCCGGAGCAAACAAAAAAGGGTCAGAGCTTAAAAGCCACAACCTTCTGCTGCTGCTCACCCAAGCCTTCAATACCCAAAGTCATCACATCACCGCGCTTCAAATACACAGGCGCTGGCTTGCCGTCTTTCTTCACCCCCATACCCACACCTGGAGGTGTACCGGTACAGATCACGTCACCGGGTTTGAGCGTCATGAACTGACTCAGGTAGCTCACGATTTTGGCCACGCCAAAAATCATGGTTTTGGTGCTGCCACTTTGCATGCGCACGCCGTTGAGGTCTAGCCACATATTGAGTTTTTGTGGGTTGGCCACTTCATCACGCGTGACCAGCCAAGGTCCGATGGGGCCGAAGGTGTCGCAACCCTTGCCCTTGTCCCATGTACCGCCGCGTTCTAGTTGGTATTCGCGTTCGCTCACATCGTTGATCAGGCAATAGCCGGCCACGTAATCAAACGCCGCCTTTTGCGACACATGACGCGCCTCGGTGCCAATGACGATGCCCAGCTCTACTTCCCAGTCAGACTTGACCGAACCCTTGGGCAACATCACATCGTCGTTTGGGCCTTGGATACAGCTGATGGCTTTGGTGAACACGATGGGTTCTTTGGGAATGGGCATGCCCGCTTCAGCAGCGTGATCGGCGTAGTTCAAGCCAATCGCCAAAAACTTACCAATACCAGCGACAGGGCAGCCCATGCGGGGCTTACCTTTGACCAAGGGCAGTTTGTCTGTGTTGAGCTTGGCCAACTTGGCCAAGGCTTTGTCGCTCAGCTGGTCGGGGGTCACGTCTGTGATGACTTTGCTCAAGTCGCGCAGCTTGCCTGCGGCATCGATGAGTCCTGGTTTTTCTTTGCCGGGGTTGCCGTAACGCACGAGTTTCATACGAAGTCTTTCATCAATGAGTCAAAGAGAAATAATCGAATTAAGGCCTTCACAGGCCTCTTCGAAAACAGAAAGAGATAACAGCTTCCAGTGATGAGGCCGCGCACCACGCACGCGCCAATCAAACGATTTGGGTAGATGCGTCAGCACATAACCAACCTCGCCTTTGGGTCCTGTGTATTTGACAGCAAATGGGTTGGTTGCGTTATAAGCTGCATGCGTCATTGGTAGGCCAATGACGATGCCCGTGCGCTCGTTGAACGCTTTGCCAGACAACACCAACATGGGGTGTTCGTCTTTCATCTCGGCACCGACTTGTGGATTGAAATCAATCCAAATCATGTCGCGACGATCGGGCACCCAAGTTTTAGAGACGGTCGCCATCAAAAGACTTCTTTGCCCACACGACCGCTGACCATGACTTCGCCACCGTGCACCTGAGGATCAAACTGCTTGAGCTTTTGCGCCAAAGACAATTTAGGTTTGCCAGATACGCGCACAAAAAAACCGCCCTCGACCACTTCCACCTTGATGGGCGTACCGCGTGCCACATGCGCGGCCTTGGCAATGGGCGCGGTAATGCGCACCCCAAGGCCATTGCCCCACTCTTGCACGGTTTGTTCTGCTGCGATCATGCCTTTCATAGCGATGCCTCCTAATGTTTACACAAGTATAAACATCAGCGACACATCAAAGCAAGCGAAGCTTCTAAGTGGTCCAGCGGCGAACGCTTAAAGCCCGAGCGCGCAAAGCGCTGCAACTGCCCCAAAGCAAACGCCACCAGCGCCGCAGCACGCACTTGCGCGTCAGCTGTGGGCGATGCAGATTTATTGGCCTCAGCCGCAGCACGCAGCACTTGGCGCAAGGCTGATTCGATGCGTTCAAACAACTGATTCATGCGCTGGTGCAAACGCTCGTTTTCAAACACCAAGGCATCGCCCACCATCACGCGGGCCATGCCTGGGTTTTTCTCGCCAAACTGCAACAGCACCGTCACCATGCGTGCGGCTTTTTGAGCGCCGTCGCCTTCGCGCTCGGCGATTTGGTTGATCAGGCTGAACAGGCTGTGCTCGATGAAATCAATCAAGCCTTCAAACATCTGCGCCTTGCTGGCGAAGTGGCGGTAAAGCGCCGCCTCGCTCACATCCAACTTTGAAGCCAAGAGCGCGGTGGTGATGCGCTCAGTGCCTGGTTGCTCCAGCATGCCCGCCAGCGTTTGCAAAATTTGCTCACGCCGTTGGCCAGGCTTCATGCGTTGACGCACCTTGGGTTCATCACGGGTAGGTGCTGCTTCGTCGGGCAAGGCGTTGTCAGACATGGCTTAGAAGAGAAGTTAGTGCGAGCGAATCATGGTGCCAAAGGCTTGTTCGGTCAACACCTCCAGCAGCATGGCGTGGGGCACACGGCCATCAATGATGTGCACCGCTTTCACACCACTGTTGGCGGCATCCAGTGCGCCAGCAATCTTAGGAATCATGCCGCCACTGATCGTGCCATCGGCAATCAGCTCGTCAATGCGGCGCGGTGTCAGCTCGGTCATCAACTCGCCTTGCTTGTCCAGCACACCTCGGATGTTGGTGAGCATCAACAGTTTTTCGGCGCTGAGCACCGTAGCCAACTTGGCAGCCACCACGTCGGCGTTGATGTTGTAGCTCTCGTTGTGTTCGCCAAAACCAATGGGGCTCACCACGGGGATGAAGGCGTCGTCTTGCAAGGCTTTCACCACGCTGGGGTCGATGCTGACGATGTCGCCCACTTGGCCCACGTCGTAGGTTTTGCTAGGGTCTTTGCTGTCGTGAACGGTCAGTTTCTTGGCGCGAATCATCGCGCCATCGCGGCCCGTCAAGCCCACGGCTTTGCCGCCGGCTTGGTTGATCAGGCCCACGATGTCTTGTTGCACTTCGCCGCCCAGCACCCACTCCACCACTTCCATGGTTTCGGCGTCGGTCACGCGCATGCCTTCGATGAACTCGCCCTTTTTCCCTAAGCGTTGCAGCAAGCCTTCAATTTGCGGGCCACCACCGTGGACCACCACGGGGTTCATGCCCACGAGCTTGAGCAACACCACGTCTTCGGCAAATGCTTTTTGCAGCGCAGGGTCGGTCATGGCGTTACCGCCGTATTTGATGACCAAGGTTTTGCCGTGAAACTTGCGGATGTAGGGCAGCGCCTGGGCCAAGATGTCGGCAGGAGAAAAATCGCTCATGGTGTGTAACTCCGTGATGGGTTTGTTCAACGTGGTTTATTCAGCGTGGTCAACCGCAGGTGCAGCGGCTGCCGCCTGTGGGCCCAACACCAGTTCACGCACCATTTCGCGCAAGAGCTTTTTCTCTTGGAAGCTCAGCGCACGCTCCAACACGCGACGCACGCCCAACAGCAACTGACGGTCCACCTCTTGTGGAATGCCGCGTGTGTTTTGCAACTCTTCGCGCAGCTCTTCACGCAAGTCTTCGGGCTCATCGGCCCACCAGGTGTTGATGACGGTATTGAGTTGTTCGCGCAACTGCTCAGGGTCGACCTGAGGCACTGCGTGCATTGAGCTCGCGTGGCGTGAGCCACCATCGCGTGATGCTTGTGCGCCCAACACCACGCGCTGGTCGGCTTGCGACAACAAGCGCGCCCAACCTGGGTCTTCGCGGTTGAGCTGCGTCATATTGCGTGAGGCTTCGTCGGCCAACAAGTGCACAGATACGCCGTGCAACTGAGCTTCGTCAATCAGGCTGATCAAACGCTCGTCATCGCTGCCCACCAAGAGGTGGTCGCACGCGCCGCGCTCGGCCAAACGTTTCAGGTCAGCACCCAAGGTGCGCAACATGGACAAACCACCATCTTGGCTGTGTGGCAACACAGCGCGGCTCACTTGGCCACCAATGGCTTGATCGTCAGATGAGTCGCTGTACCAATAAATGCGGCGTACGTTTAGATCGAGGTTGTTGTGCGCCAACGCGTTGCTCAGCAACTGGTGCAGTTGCGGGCGCACATGGTCTTGTGCGGTGTCGGTTTGGCCTTGCAGCCATGCCAAAAAACGGGCGTCGATGAGGGCAATGCAAGATTCAGCGCCAGCGTGCGCTGCAGCGTGAGAGGAATGTGTGCGTTTCATGAAAGTACTAAAAAGGTAAAAAGATAGAAATCAGCCACCAGAGCACTAACTGTGCGCACTGGCAAGCTGGATTTATTTTAGGCCGCAGACCGCATGTTCGCAGGGGATAATCATCAAAACCTATAAATTTTTCACAGCATGACACAACCCATTTTGATCACAGGCGGCACGGGCTTCATTGGTTCGCACACCGTCGTCACACTTGCTGAAGCCGGCCAGCCGGTGGTCATTTTGGACAATTTGTGCAACTCCAGCCCCAAAGTGCTGGACCGTTTGGCCAAGCTTGGCGCCAGCCCCATTGAGTTTGTGCAAGCCGACATCCGCGACTCTGCAGCCTTAGATGCCCTATTTGCCCGCTACAACTTTGCAGGCGTCATTCACTTTGCGGGCCTCAAGGCTGTGGGCGAGTCGGTGGCCCAGCCCCTGCGCTACCTAGAAAACAACGTCAGCGGCACCATCAATCTGCTGCAGGCCATGGACCGCGCCAACGTGCGTCGCATTGTGTTTAGCTCGTCAGCCACCGTGTATGGCGACCCCGTGAGCGTGCCCATCCCCGAAACCGCAGCCCTCACCGCCACCAACCCCTACGGTCGCACCAAGCTCATGTGCGAAGACGCGCTGCGCGAGCTGCACGCGGCTGACCCACGCTGGAGCATTGCCATCCTGCGCTACTTCAACCCTGTGGGCGCGCACGAAAGCGGCTTGCTGGGCGAAGCCCCTAACGGTATTCCCAACAACCTCATGCCCTACATCACGCAAGTGGCCTTGGGCCAGCGCGCGCATTTGCAAATTTTTGGCAACGACTACGACACGCCCGACGGCACCGGCGTGCGCGACTACCTGCATGTGAGCGACTTAGCCGCTGGCCACTTGGCTGCGCTGCGTGCTTTGAACGAGCCAAAACTCATCACCGTCAACCTCGGTACAGGCCGTGGCGTGAGCGTGCAAGACATGGTCGATACCTTTGCACGCGTCAACGGCGTGCCCATCCCCCACCAAGTGGTGCCACGCCGTCCCGGCGATGTGGCCCAGTGTTTGGCCGATCCACGACAGGCCAAAGCCTTGTTGAATTGGGAAACCTTGCTTGACCTCGACCGCATGTGCGCCGACGCTTGGCGCTGGCAGTCCATGAATCCGCAAGGTTTTGACACCCCCCTATGAAAAACCAAGACGACGGCACGCTGTCCCTGTTTGACGACTTTCCGCCTGCCTACGAACCTGCGACATTGCCGCCTCCTGCTGCGGCTAAAAAGCCGCGTGCCAAGCGCAAGGTGGCAGAGCCAAAAGTAGAATTTGCCGACGCCCACGCCCACATCGAAACAACGCTGCACTTAGCTGGCCTCGTCGAACCACAGCGACGCCGCAACAGCCCATGGGCAAGACTTGACACTACCCCCTCACCGCATAGCGCCAAAATTCCGCATGTGATGATCGTGATCACCAAGGGTGAGACTGGCGGCGCGCAATCACACGTCTTAGCCTTATGCCAAGCTTTGCAACAACATGTGAAATTCACTGTTGTCATCGGAGGGCCCGTACACACATCAGCTTTGGGCCGTGACTTAGCCCTGCTCGGCGTCAACGTTTGCCCCATGCCTCACATGGTGGAGTCGCTCAACCCATTCAAGCTCTGGCCCGCCGTACAAGCGCTGATCAAACTCATTGATGCATTTCCACCCGACATCATCCATGCACACAGTGCCATTGCTGGGTTAGCTGCGCGCCTTGCTTGTAAAAGTACCGCGCGCCCAGTGGTCTACACAGTGCACGGCTTTGGCTTTAAGCCTGAAGTCCCGCTGTTGCGGCGCATAGCTTCTGCACTTGCAGAACGCATGCTTGCACGATGGACCACACAGATGATTTGTGTCTCCAAGTTCGAACGAGAACTAGCCTTCAATCTCGCCATCGATCCTGAACGCGTGCACATCATTGCCAACGGCATTGCGCCATTGACGACGCCTGAGGCATCAGAATCAAACCCATCAGGTAATCCAAGACTCATCATGGTGGCGCGCATGAAAAGCCCAAAGCGCCATGATTTGCTTCTGCAAGCTTTGGCTAGAGTACGCAACATATTGGGTTACGAGCTGTCTGTCACGCTGGCAGGCGATGGTCCGTTAAACGCAAAACTGCGCGCACAAGCCACAACACTGAACCTTCAAAACATCACATGGGCTGGTGATGTCGACCACGTGAGTGAACTGCTTTCGCAACACGAGGTGTTTGTCTTGTTGTCTGATCACGAAGGCATGCCCATCACCGTGCTCGAAGCCATGCGTGCGGGCCTGTGTGTATTGGCCAGTGACTTACCTGGCATTCGCGAACAGATCAACACCAACCAAGAAGGCCTGTTGGTGCCCAACACCCCTGAGGCTGTAGCGGATCAGTTAATTAGATTGGTGCGCGAGCCGCATTTACGTAAACGCTTGGGACGTGCAGCACAAACCGTCTTCAACACCTCATTCACACAAGCGCAAATGGCAAGCGGCGTTTTAGAGGTGTACCAAAAGTGCATCACGCACGACGCGCCGACCTCACGCCCTACAGCGCAACTCGGTTCAGCATCAATGCGAATGCGCGATGCCCTGCAACGCTGGGCCTTGTGGGGCGCATGGATGCTGCTCCCCAGCCTCATGGCTGCGCAGCTGTTGGAAGACGCGGGTGTCATGACCTACCAGTTTGGCGAAACACTCTGGTGGTGCGTGTTGCCCTACGCAGTGGCCACGCACTTGCTGATGCGCGCGTCGCACCTGCCTGTGGCCGAGCGCAGCGGTGTGTTGTGGGTATCAACCACCGCGCCGTTTTTGTTCACGCCGTTGGGCTTTGCGCTGTTGCAGCAACCTTACTCACGCGCTGCCGTGGTGTGGGCCTATGCCGCCACCACGCTGTGGCTGTGGTGGGGCTATCGCCGTCACGTCAAACACCGCGCCTTGCGTTTGGTACACCTCGACGCCAACGTGCCCGCACAACTGGCCGCGTGTCTGAACCCCAACACGCTAGACCCACAAGCCGTGCAACTCATCGCATGGAACCCCAACCATGACACACCGCTGCCCGCCTGCGACGGCGTAGTGCTTGACCGCCATGTGCGCAGCACCGACGAACGCACGCGTTTGTTGGGCGAGCTGAAGATGCAACACCTGCGCCTTTACAGCGTGGAAGCCGTGGCCGAACTCACCAGTGGCCGCAAGATGCTGCCCACCGCCGCGGATTCGCTTTGGGAAATCGACAACGACCCGAGCTACGACCGCGCCAAACGTTTGTTGGATGTCGCCACCGTCATTGCATTCGCGCCCTTGTGGCTGCCTCTCGCCGCGTGCGTGGCATTGGCTGTGCGATTTGACTCCAAAGGCCCCGCCCTCTATTCGCAGCCCCGCGTAGGCCGCGATGGCCAAGTGTTCACGCTGTGGAAATTCCGCAGCATGGTGCACGGCCTGCAAGCCCCCGGTGTCCACTTTGCACAAGCCGAAGACCCACGCATCACACGCGTAGGCCGCCTGTTGCGCCGCAGCCGTTTGGACGAACTGCCACAGCTCTTCAACGTGCTCATGGGCCACATGAGCCTCATTGGCCCACGCCCCGAGCAAACCGCATTTGTGCGTGACTTTGCCGCCACCATCCCCAGCTACCCCTACCGCCACCTCGTGCGTCCAGGCCTTACGGGCTGGGCGCAGGTGCAACAAGGCTATGCCGACAGCGCCGACACCACGCGCATCAAGCTCAGCTACGACTTGTATTACGTGGCGCACTACTCGCTTGCGCTGGATTTGTTGATTGCAGCCAAAACCGTCAAGACCGTGTGCACGGGTTTTGGCGCACGCTGAGGCATTGAAGAACGCATGAGTACCCGTCGCATCCTGTTGCTAGATGAGCCCACCTGGGGCGGCGTACACACCATGACGCGCACCTTGGCAGATGCCCTCAGCGCGCAAGGCTGGCAAGTCACCGCGCTGCCATGGCAACAAACCCAGTGGCCCACGTTGGTGAGTGCCGCCAAGCAACACGATGTCATCGTGGCCACACACAACTTTGGCCCCACCTATTGCGGCGCAGCGCTCAAAGCCATCACGGGCAAACCACTGGTCAGTTGGGTACATGGCCCGCTCATGGATGTACTGCACGAAGCGGGCGCATCGGTGGTGAAGAAGCTTTGGCTGCGATTGCTCTACAAACAGGTGAGCCAGTTTGTATGCGTGTCGCGCACCACGCAAGACTCGCTACTCAGCTTCATCACCCTGGGCAAACAACAGCGCTGTGCCGTCGTGCCCAATGGCATTGCCCCCATGCCCGAAGGCCAAGCCATTCATGTGCATGCAGGTCATGGCGGCGAGGGTGTTCCACCCTTGCTACTTGGCTACGTGGGCCGCTTGTCTGCCGAGAAACGTCCGCACCTGCTGCTAGACACCATGCGCCATTTGCCCGACGAAGCGCAGCTGGGCATCGTGGGCGAAGGCCCCATGCACCGCAAGATGATTCACGACGGCATGGACTTGATGTACCAAGGCCGCGTGCATTTTTTGGGCAAACACCCCAGCGGCGCGAGCCTGTACAAGCCATGGCAAATGACGCTGCTCACCTCGCGCTACGAGGGCTGCCCCATGACCGCCCTAGAGTCACTCGCCTGCGGTGTGCCCTGCGTGTCGCTACCTATCCCCGCCATGCGCGAGCTATATGACCTGGATGCGCCTTATCTGCTGGCCCGTGGTGATGCACCTGTGTCGTTGGCAGAAGCTGTGATGACTGTGCTGAGCCTGCCCGAACAACAAGTGCGTGATGACATGGCCCGCATCGTGGCGCGTCATCACATCGATGGGTTTGTGGGTAACTGGCAAGAGGTGCTGCGCACATGCTGAAACCCACCGTCTGCATCCACTTCGTGCGCGGAGGCTCAGCCTACTTGCCTGAGATTGATGCGTATGTCGACTTCATCACATCACACGGCCACCAAGCCTTGGTACACGACACAGGCACCACTGTGCCAGCCAACGCACAGGCGGTGTGGTGGATGTGCGGCCGTGTGCCAAGTGCTGAAGCGCGTCGCTTGAAAAACGCTTTTCACATCCACGAATATGCGTCCACCTCGGCCCCGCCCAAAGCATGGCTGAAAGACTGCATCAAACACTGGACCCAACCCAAGCCCGACTACCGTTTGTTTCAAAACGGCTGGGTGCGTGAGCGCATGGGCTTTGACGACGGCGTGCCCTACGCCCTGCGCGACATGGGCGTGGCGCAAGCCTTCTTCGATGCCGCGGCCCCTGCTCTGCAAGAGGCCTCATACGAAGACGATGCCCCCACACGCATACCGCCCAACGCGTTTGACTTGGTGTACTTGGGCGAGATGAACCGCCTGCTGCCCTTTGTGCCACTGCTGCAAAGCATTCACGACGCAGGCCGCACTTTGCTGCTGGTCGGCGATGTGCCCGATGCCCTGCGCGCACAGCTACCCAGCAGCGTCACCTGCACAGGCCGAGTGCCCCATGCCGAGGTGCCGCACCATTTACGCCGCGCAAGGTTTGGTTTGAACTTGGTGAGCAACATCGAGCCCTACAACCAACAAACCTCCACCAAGCTGCTGGAATATTGCGCCGTGGGCTTGCCCGTGGTGAGCAACGACTACGCCTGGGTGCGCTACTTTGCCGCGCACTACCAAGGCAACTTTCATGTGCTGCGCGATGAGCCAAGCAGCTGGCAATACAGCTTTGGCGAGGCGCTTGAGGCGTACCCTTATGTGGTGCCCGATGTGCGCGAGCTGGCTTGGCAAAAGCTGCTGGGCAAACTGGCCATTTGGAAGCACTTGCACATCGTGCCTGCGGCGGCAGACCCCTATGCACACGCCCACGCACTTGCCCAGGCAATTGCAAAGCAACAAGGCGGTGAGCGTTGAGCACCAGCCGCGTTGTCGCACTGTCAAGTGCCGTGGCATTTGCCACGCAAGTGGCGTTTGCGCTGCTCATGCTGCGCCTGTTCACCCCACAAGAAGTGGGCGAGTTTTCGGTCATCAGCCAAATCGGATTTTTCTGGATGACGCTTGCTTTGGCCCAAGCACCATTGGGCATCTTGGCCAATCAATTTTTACCAGCTCACATCGCGGCACAACACGCGTGGCGCGCCAGCGCATGGCGTGGCTTGGCGTTGTTGCCAGTGGCCGCTTTGGCTGTGTGGTTCAGTCAACTGGCCCTGTGGCCCGCCTTGTTGTGGGCGCTGCTGCTGGCGTTTTGCCAAATGGGTTGGATGTTGGCACAAAGCTGGACCTTGCGCGCGGGGTCGGCTTGGCAGCAAGCGTCGGTGCGTGTGCTGCCACCTGTGACTGCGGCAGCTGCGGCGCTCACGGCTGTGCTGCTTGGTGCATCTGTCGGCTGGCGTGGCCCCACCTTGGTAGTTTCGGCGTTGCTGGGTTATGCCGTAGGGGCTGCGTGGTTGGTGCCTGCATTGCGCACGCGTGATGCGCATGCGAGCAGCGCTACATCCTTTCCACCTACACCCGAGGCATCTGTCGCCACCAATGCCCATCAGGCCGATCCACGCAGCGCCATTCTGCGCATGGCCCACACCCTGGTCGATGCGCTGTTAGCCACTGCCATCATCGTGGTGTGGCAACGCATGTATGGCGCAGAAGAAACCGGCTGGATGAGCGCACTGCTTCGCGTGCTGGGCTTCTTACCGGCCGTGGTGCACATGGCTTGGGCGCAAGTGGCATTGGCAAAAGGTCAAAACAGCGACAGTCGCATCACCGCCATGGCTAGCCCTTGGTGGCTGGGCCTAGGCGCCTTCGCTTGCGTCATCGTGTTGGGGTTGTCATGTGCTGTGGCGCTGTACCTTGAGTGGCTAGATCCACGCTGGAACGGTGTATGGCCTTACATTGCGCCATTGGTGCTATGGCAAGGCAGCGCATGCCTGTCGGCAGCGTTTAGCCACAGGCCTTTTCAAACGCAATCAGCCAGCGCTTATTCATGGGCCTGCATGGCGTTGGGTGTGTTGCAAGCGGGCGTGCTGCTAGCGCCGATGGGCTTGGCGCTGCCCATCAGTGCCGAGCAGCACATGGCTGCGTTTGCGTGGGTGAGTAGCTTGGGGCTGTTGGGGTTGACGGTTTGGATGGCAAGGTTGCAGATACGGCTACCTTGATAACCCCGGATGTTTAGCCACGATTTGTGCCCCGACAAACTGTGAGCCGGGGATATTCAGATGGTTGTTGTCTCGATAGAACAACTGCCCATCTCTAGCCATGCTGCATGTAGCACTTGCACACATCAAAGACGAAATTTCAATCCACTCAACACCCGGATTGAGCCGTACCACCTCTTCTAAATCGGCAAGGTACTTGGCGCGTTGGCTATCTAGGTTCTCTCTGGGTTCATCGCATTTGGTACTCTGCGTCAGCTGGCGTTGAAACTTACAGCGCTGAGGGTCAAAACCAAATTTGGGGATGTCATCTCCAAGATACACCTTCTTGCCTGAATTTTGAAGTGCTTGAACTGTGCGTCCCAACTCAGAAACAAGCGTCGCCTCTTTATTAACCTCACTGAGGCGACTGGCCCACATTGCCGTCACCACAACCTGTTTGATGTCAGGGTTGTGCAACACGTGATCAAAGATCAGTTTGAATTCATCTTTACTTAGAAATGGCAAAGCGCCTTTTCCGTAAAAGCCCACATTCACATGGGGCAGCTGCTCGGCTATACCTAAAAACAAATGCTCAGAATGGCTATCACCCAGCAACAACAAAGTGACTGGTCCATTGGCATGCGACTGGAAACAACGCACCACCCCTTTCCAATTTCCAGCATCCTTTTGAATCACCGGATCTGCACACGTGAAAAAGTGCTTCCCGTAGTAGTCGTGAAATGCATCATGGCCTATGTCGCCAACATTGAAAACTTTCTGCTCTTTCATAACCGGCCGATCGGGAAAACCGTCGGTTTTATTCGCGCTGTAACCCAACGCACCGATCACCAACATCCCAAGCACCAACGCACCCGTTTTATAACGAAACTGCCAACCAAAACGAATTGGTTTTTCAACCCATTGGAACGTCAACCAAGCCAACACCACAGAGGCACACAAGGCAACGATCCTGAACTCAACGCTGGGCGTACCCCCCTCAACGATGCGCGCATAAGAAAAGACAGGCCAATGCCACAGATACAAGGGATAACTGATCGTGCCAATCCAAACTGCAAAACGGTTGGCAAATAGGGTCTTACCAATCCATGTCTGACCATCGCCAGAAATCACCAGCACCGCGCCCATCACGGGCAACAAGGCCCATGCGCCGGGAAAACGTTTGTCTGCATCAATCCAAACAATGGCGACAACCAACAACGCGGCACCCAAAGCAGTGCGAAGCTGAGCTGTTTTGTCTGACGCAGCAATCACCACCGTGCGATACGCCAACAAAGCGCCACACAACAGCTCCCAAAAGCGCGTCAAGGGCGAGTAAAAATCATGCGTTAAATCATGCTGCGACTGATAGACGTTCCAAACAAACGACGCCACAGCCAACGCACACATCAACTGCCATCGCCAAGCCTTCAAGCGCCAAAGCGCCCATACGATCAAGGGCCAAACAATGTAAAACTGCTCTTCAATACCCAGCGACCACAAATGCAGCAGCGGCTTGGTTTCAGCGGCATTGTCAAAATAACCCGACTCATGCCAAAGAATAAAGTTTGACAAAAATGCAGCGGCACGTAGCAGATGGTTACCCAGCTGCTTGAGCTCATCATTGAACAACACGAACCAAGCAAACGCAAAACTAGCAGCCAACACCACAATGAGTGCCGGAAAAATGCGCTTCACGCGGCGCGCATAAAAATCTGAAAAACTAAAGGCTCCTGCTTGCAGAGACTTGAACATGATGCCGGAAATCAAAAACCCGGAGATCACAAAAAATACATCCACCCCCACAAAGCCGCCCGGCAGCAGTGACGGAAATGCGTGATACAGCACAACCGACAAGACGGCGAAAGCTCTTAAGCCATCAATGTCTGGACGGTAAGCAGCGTGGTTATGAGACTCAGACACCACTGGCTTTACACAGAGAAAGCATTCACCACATCCACCACCCTTGCGACTTGTTCGTCAGTCATTGCGGGCGACATTGGCAAACTCAACACCTCATCTGCCAACAGTGTGGCCAGGGGCAGATTTGACTGCGCAAACTCTGCGTAACAAGCCTGCAAATGAGGTGGCACAGGGTAATGAATCACAGTTCCCACGCCTTGTGCCTGCATGGCATCGCGCAGCTGGTTTCGCTTGGACGTTCTCACCACATACAAATGCCAAACGGGTTCTGCAAAGTCGGGGACAGCTGGCGTTGTGACATGCGTATTTTTTATGTGCGCACTGTAAAAACTTGCGATGGCACGACGTCTGTCGTTCCATGCATCCAAGGTGCTCAACTTAACGCGCAAGAAGGCGGCTTGCATCTCATCCAAACGGCTGTTGTAACCTTGAACCTGATGTTGGTACTTCACCTCTGAACCGTAATTGCGCAATTGCCTTACCTTTGCCGCAATGTGTGCATCTGAGGTTAAAACTCCGCCACCATCACCTAGCGCGCCTAAGTTTTTTCCTGGGTAAAAACTGGTGGCAGCAGCGTGACCTAGCGAGCCGACACGACGCCCCTTGTAACGAGCGCCTTGGGCCTGTGCAGCATCCTCAATCACCACCAACTTGTGCTTTTCTGCCACTGCATTAACAGGATCCATGTCAGCAGGCTGCCCATACAAATGAACAGGAATGATGGCACGTGTCTTCGAGGTGATGTGAGCCTCTAACAGCGCAGGGTCAATGTTGTGCGTCGCAGCCAAGGGCTCAACAGGCACAGGCGTTGCGCCGCACTGAGTGACGGCCAGCCAAGTGGCGATAAAGGTATTGGATGGGACTAATACCTCGTCCCCTGGCCCGATGCCATAAGCTCTCAGAAGCAAATGAATAGCATCCAATCCATTACCGACACCCACGCAATGCGTCACATCGCAATACTGAGCAAACTCGGACTCAAAGGCATCTAATTCAGGCCCAGCAATAAACCACCCCGAATCCATGACCCGCTTATACGCAGCATCAAGTTGAGGGCGGATGGACAGATGTAGCGTTGCTAAATCTAAGAATGGAACAGCATCAATCACGCTCATGGGCGTACATCTTTCAAAAAATCGTTGTAGTCGCGGTAATAGTCGGACTCATCGTAAAAATTGGAGGCGAGGACCATGCAAACAGCCCCTGATGAGAAATTATCCATCTCACGCCAAATCATCGGACATACATACAAGCCGTTGTAGCTGCGATTGAGGTGAATCGTTTTTTTGTTTTCACCATCGTCCAAGTGAATGTCAAATGAACCCGACATCGCGATGATCAACTGATGCAAGCCTTTATGCGCATGTCCTCCACGCTCAGCGCCACCGGGCACATCGTAGAGGTAATACACGCGCTGAATAGCAAATGGAATATGACGTCCAGCCTCTACAAATGTGAGGTTGCCGCGAGGGTCCGAAATTTTGGGCAGCTCAATGAGCTGACATTGATCAAGTGTTTTGATTGCCATTTGCTGAAAGCCATTCTTGGATGATCGACTCTGGATAACCGCGTGTGAAATGCTGAGTCCATGGGTAAGCACTTTGACCGGACCCATCACGTAATTTGATATCTGAAGTGAAACAAATCAACTTTGCTGGAACGCCTGCCACCATGGTTCGCGCTGCAACATCTTTTGTCACGCATGCTTGCGCAGCAACGAGCGCATGCTGGCCAACCACAACCCCGGGCAACACTGTAGCGGCAGCGCAAATACAAGCGTAATCTTCAAGAACACAGCCTTGCATCAGGTTGCTTGGTGGCGTTGGATCGTTGGTTAAAACCACATAGGGCAAAACCCAAACAAAATTCCCAATCTTTGTATTTTTGCCGACAAACACATTTGATTGAAATCGAACATGGTCTCCAACTAGGCAATCACCTTGAATTTCGGATGAGGTTCCAATCTGAAAGGAAACACCAGCAGTCGTAGCTTCGCGCACAGTCACACGATGCCCAGTTACCAAACCTTCACCAAACGTAGAACCTTGGTAAAAGATACTGTGTGAACGAATTAACGATTTCGCTCCAAGTATCAAAGGAGCGCCATGCGCTAAAGGTGTGGGGTGCCCAATTTCACAATGCCCCTCAATCACTGTGCCATCCCCCACAACCACATCATCATGAATGACGGTGAAAGGGCCCACTGTGACGTCGCGCCCCAGCTGAGCTTTTGGCGAAATTAAAGCTGTCGAATGAATCATGGTTACACCTTTATTTCTTCAGTGTCGACTTCAGCCACATGCCTGGCATGTACAAAAAAGGAAATGCTGCATACATAAAAAAGCGCGCGAGCTTTCCATGCGGCACGGCCACGGCGCGACGAACGGCACCACACTTGGTTTGGAATGACGAAGCAGTCAACACATCCACGATGTAGGTGTGGGTGTTGATGCTCAGTTCTAGACAGGCCTTCACCTCTGAGCCCCTCATCAAGTGAGCGGCATCAGCAAGCATTTGCTCGGACTCAATCAATGACGCTTTTGCGTCATTGATTAATTTCGATTTTTTCAAGGCATATGTTGCAGGCTTTGCTTTGTATGAAACACCACTTTGACGATGCTTGACCAAGGGCTGGGCTAGCCTAAAAGCACCACCCATCAACAAAGCGCGAAACATCAAGCACTGATCTTCAGCATTGAGTTGGGGATGCAATGAATTCAGCTCAAGCATCCGACGCGTCATCATATGACTGGCACCAAAATGATATGGCCGACGCGAAAACCATTTGGACACGTCCCACTGCTGCAAGTCATCAATTGCTTTGTATCCCACGACTTCGCCATCAAGCGTCATATCGAAGGCATCCGTCGCCACCAAATCAACCTTCATGCCCGTTTCTTGCCAAGCTGCGACCGACGCCGAGCACCGAGAGGGCAAAGACACGTCATCACCCGCCGCACTGAAAACAACATCACCACGGGTTAATGAGAAAGCTTTGGCGTAATTGCCACCAATCCCCAAATTAGTAGGATTGCGATTCAAAATAATTTTCTTGCTGCCTGAATACGTGCTTGCAAGGGCGGTCACGATAGGCCACGTGCCATCCTTAGACCCATCATCCGACACCACGATTTCAAGATCTTCATAATCTTGATCCAGCAAGCTCTGCAGCGCCTCTTTTACAAACGCCTCTTGGTTGTAAGTCAATAAAACAACCGACGCTGGCACAGAACACAAATCGCTTTGCACAGTCATCGCTTCAACCGAATCATCAACTCGGCCTTCAATTTGAATTGCGACAAATCGACTGAATCAACCGCAAAGGGCGCAACAGCCACTTCGCCGCGATGCAGCACTTGCTTGTCAAAGTCGCGCTGGGTCACGCTCCACTTGCGCAAAAACTGTTTGCGCCCATCGTTCTTTTTGATGCGCCCCGTTGAAACACAGGCGAAGTGATACACCAAACTGCTGCCGACACCCAAAAACAAACGGCAGCCTGCGTGGTACAGCTTCATGGTGAAGTCGTTGTCGCTGCTCATGCCAGGCGAGAACTCGGTACTGTAGCCACCCACTTCTTGCCACATCCACGTGGGCACCAAAGTTGGGGGCCAGGTTGAGCCTTGCCAATTGCTCCGCTTCAGGCCGGCGCAGCTCGACAGTGCCAAGGACTCATTCCATTGCTCGGCGCTCTGGCCAAAGTCGGCCACAACCACGCACTTGTTGCCCGTCTCACGCGGCTCGACCATCGTGGCCGACAGCATGAACCGCTGGTCGCCAAACTCTTGCGCGTAGCCCAGCAACGCCTCGTCCCAGCCGGGCAAGGCCACCATGTCGTCGTTCATGTAGACCAGATATTTCTGGGTGGCCAACGCAGCGGCACGATTCACAGCAAAACAAATGCCGATGTTGTCAGGGCTGGCCGTGTGCTCAAGGCCTTGCTCACGGACCCACTCCAATGACCCATCAGAGCCATCGTTGACGTGAATCAAAATTTGGTGGTTGTACTTGGAGTTTTTGCGCAAGCTCTCCACCAGCAGCTTGATGTACGGGAGGTTATTCCACGTGGGAATGACAATTGAAAACATGTAAATCCTTCACGCGCAATGCGTAATCAACCAACACACCACACTTACTCCCACACCACACTGTCTGAGCCTGGCTGAATCAAACCGCGAACGGTTTTTTGATACGTTTGTAACTCTTGGTCCCGCAAACGTTTGTTTTGCGACTTGGCACGGCTCTTTGACAGCTTTCTGGCCAGCCAGTTTTGGCCCATGTAAATTTGCATCAGTTGGCGGCTGCCAAGGCTGTCTTTTTGCTTGAGCTTGAGCTCCAGCTTCAACGCTTTTTGTGTAGTCTGACCATAGTGATGCAACCAAGCATCCGATGTGATGCCCATCGACAGCCCCTGTTCGCTGGCCCGTTGGAAAAAGATGCCATCTTCATAACCCAACAGCTTGGGCACCGGCATGAAGTACCCAATCTCGTCCCACACATCTTCATGAATGGCCATGCACACAGCATGGGCCACGCCTTGGCGCACATAGCCTTGCATTTGGGCGCGGGCTTCGCGCACAAAGACAGGCTGGTTGTAGTTCAACTCGCCTTCAATCATGGCGGGGCTGGCAATTTTTAAGTGGTGCTGTTCAGCGGCTTGTATCAAGTTGCTCAGCCAACCCGGTTCGCACACCACATCGTTGTTCATCACGATGGTCCATTGGGACTGAATGGCCAAGGCCCCTTGGTTCCATGCTGCGCCACAACCGAGGTTGCGCGCATTCAATATCACCGCACCAAAGCCTTGCTGCTGCAACCACTCACGCGTGCCGTCTGTCGACCCGTTGTCCACCGCCACGATGCGCGAAAAATCAACCTCTGCACGGTCCAAACTGGCAATGAACTGCTTCGTGTAATCCAGCTGGTTGTAGCAAGCAAAGGTGATGGTGTAGTTGGGCAGCGTCATGCCAGCATTATCCGCTGATGCACGCTTCCCAGCTCTGTGCGTTGGCATCTTTTGCTGCCAGCTGTGGCGCGCCCTGCAGCACATGCAGCGGCCACGCCACCCCCACCGTCGGGTCGTTCCACAACAAACTACGCTCAAACTCGGGGTGGTAGTAGTCGGTGGTTTTGTACAAAAACTCAGCGCTCTCGCTGGTCACCAAAAAGCCGTGGGCCAAGCCCGCTGGAATCCACAGCTGTTTGTTGTTCTCGGCGGACAGCTCTAGCCCAAACCATTTGCCAAACGTGGGCGAGCCTTTGCGAATATCCACAGCCACGTCAAACACCGCGCCTTGCGCCACACGCACCAGCTTGCCTTGTGCGTGTTGGGTTTGGTAGTGCAAACCGCGCAGCACGCCCTTGCCCGACTTGCTGTGGTTATCTTGAACAAACGTCACATCCAAGCCCGTGGCTTGCGCAAAATCACGCGCATTGAAGCTTTCAAAAAAGAAGCCGCGCGCATCGCCAAACACCTTGGGCTCTAAAACCAAAACACCGTCAATCGGCGTGGTTGTTGTCGTGTAGGGCATGACTTATTTCACCAAATTCAACAGGTACTGTCCGTAGCCGTTTTTGGCCAACGGTGCCGCCAGTTTTTGCACCGCTGTTGCATCGATCCACTTTTGGCTAAATGCAATCTCCTCAGGGCAAGCCACCATCAAGCCTTGGCGCTTTTGCAGCGTGCCAATGAAGCTGGCTGCTTCTAACAAGCTGTCGTGCGTGCCCGTGTCCAGCCACGCGTAACCGCGGCCCATGATCTCGACGTTCAACTGGCCCATCTCTAGGTAGCGCTTGTTGACATCGGTAATTTCTAACTCACCGCGGTGCGATGGCTTCACAGCCGCGGCAATCTCGCACACCTGCTCGTCGTAAAAATACAGGCCTGTCACGGCGTAGTTGCTCTTGGGCTGGGTGGGTTTTTCTTCGATCGACAGCGCTTTGAAAGCATCATCAAACTCCACCACACCATAGCGCTCGGGGTCGTGCACATGGTAGGCAAACACACTGGCGCCCGTGGTGCGCGCATCGGCGTTGGCCAGCTGCTTGACCAAGTCGTGGCCGTAAAAAATGTTGTCGCCCAGCACCAACGCGCTGGGGTGGTTGCCCACAAAGTTTTTGCCAATGATGAACGCCTGCGCCAAGCCATCGGGGCTAGGTTGCACCGCGTATTCAATGTGCATGCCCCACTGGCTGCCATCGCCCAACAGCTCGGCAAAACGTGGCGTGTCTTGTGGGGTCGAGATGATCAACACCTCACGAATGCCGCTCAGCATCAGCGTGGTGAGCGGGTAGTAAATCATGGGCTTGTCATACACGGGCATCAGCTGTTTGCTGACCGCTTGTGTGACGGGGTACAAGCGCGTGCCAGAGCCGCCTGCAAGGATGATGCCTTTGCGTTGTTTGGTCATATTTGTCTTTCTTTGTTCTTCAATTTTTTAAAGTATTTCGGCCAGCATCCGGTCCACCCCTTGCTGCCAAGGCGGCATCACCAGCCCAAAGGCTTGCTGCAGTTTGGTGGTGCACAGGCGCGAGTTGAGGGGGCGTTTGGCGGGCGTGGGGAATGCGCTGGTGGGCACAGGCGCAATGTGCGCCACCTTCCAGCCCAGTTCTGGCTTCATGGCTTTGGCCTGCGCCACCACATGGCTAGCGTAGCCGTGCCAGGTGGTTTCGCCCGAGGCCACCAAGTGGTACACACCGCCCAGCGACAAGTTTTGCGTGTTCAGCAATCGGCGCATGGCTTGGGCGGTCACATCGGCAATCAGGTCGGCACCGGTGGGGGCGCCGTGTTGGTCGTCAATGACGGTCAGCTGCTCGCGTTCTTGGGCCAGGCGCAGCATGGTCTTGGCAAAGTTGCCACCGCGTGCCGCATACACCCAGCTGGTGCGGAAAATCAAATACTTGCAGCCACTGGCCACAATGGCCTTTTCGCCCTCTTGCTTGGTTTGGCCATACACGCTCAGCGGGCCTGTGCCCTCGCCCTCTTGGCGTGCGTGGTTGCCACTGCCGTCAAACACATAGTCGGTCGAGTAATGCACCAGCCACGCACCCACTTGGGCCGCAGCCTTGGCCAAAGCCGCAGGCGCTTGGGCGTTCAACAAGCGGGCCAGCTCGGGCTCAGACTCAGCCTTGTCCACCGCCGTGTGTGCCGCAGCATTGACAATGAAGTTGGGCTTGTAGTCCAGCACCGTTTGCGCCAATTGGTCGGGCTTGGACAGGTCGCCGCAATGGTCACTGCTGTCGCGGTCCAGAGCCAGCACCTCGCCCAAAGGCGCCAAGCTGCGTTGCAGCTCCCAGCCCACTTGGCCGTTTTTACCGAGAAGTAATATTTTCATACAAGTAATTTGCTAAGTTGCGCTGCACGGAAACCACTGAATCATAGGCATCTATAGACTTTTATAGACCAACCATGAAACGGGCCTTCCTCAACAGTTCCGCCGTCGTGGTTTCTTCAAGCGCATAAACCCCTCGCTTTTCGCGCCAGACCAATCCCTTATCTTGCAACGCAGACAATGCTTGCTGGACATTAGACACATCAGGAATGACCGTTTCTGCTGGGGCAATGCTTTTTATTACCTCGGCATACAGCTTGATTGCATCTTCATCGAAAGGTGCATATTTCTCTGCCTTTGCCGCCAACACTCGCAGCACTGACGATTGGAGCGGCGTCAGCGAGTTAATGACACGCATGGTTTGGGCATCTGCCATCTCGATCTGAGAAAGCACTGCTTTTGCAAACGCCTCGCCCACCTTATTGGGATCCAGCGCAAAGTCAAACCTCACCTCATCTGCCGCCGCAGCCAAAAGCTCAGGGCGAAAAGCAGCTTGTTCAAAAAGACGATAAACCGTGTCGACATCAAGCTTCGCAGGAAGGCCAACGCCGTCACAAAACCAAGCTACATAATCTTTCTCTAGTGAAGGAAATGTGACAAGAGGCGCACCAAAAAATGCTTGGTCTTTGCTGTTTCTCAGCATTGCCAACTTATCGCGGTTTGATCCTGTGGCAACAATTCGCAGGCCAAAGTGTGAGCTGCTATTGAGCTCATCACGCGCAGCCTTCAGGGCAAACAAAGCGGCGTACCCGCTATCCGTTGTAATGGCATGCTGGGCCTCATCAATCAACAAGGCAATGGGCGTCTTCACCTCATCTGACAGTGCAGCCAAAGCTTGACTCAAAGAAACCTCGTTACCTGAACCCGCACGATCTAAAGAAAACGCAACACCAGCTACGTTTACTTTGTCGATGCCAGCATTTTTAGACAGTCGCTTGATGACACCTTCATACTTTGCAAGTTCCTCGCGGACCGTTCCCACAATGAGGTCGCCTGGATCGGCTTGCTTGTTGGCCCACAAATCCACATACATCACAACAGCCCCAGCCTGAGCTAAAGCAGGCCGCAAGTCTTCACGAATAAAGGTGGACTTGCCTGTACGTCTTGGCGCGGCCAAGAAAAGCCCTGATGATGAGGCCGCACCCACACCCGAAGCTAGCACCTGCTGGGCAATTCTTTCAGCAAGTGCCGACCTATGAAATACTGGCAGTGACATGTTGAATTCCCTTACAGAACAGAATTTATAGTCAACTATAGTTGATTATATTAAGCCCCGTATTGCTGACCCACCCACTGCCGATAAGCGCCACTGGTCACGCCCTCTACCCAGGTTTGGTTGGCTAGGTACCACTGCACGGTTTTGCGGATGCCGGTCTCGAAGGTTTCCTCGGGCTTCCAGCCCAGCTCGCGCTCGATCTTGCGGGCGTCAATGGCGTAGCGGCGGTCGTGGCCGGGGCGGTCTTTGACGTAGGTGATTTGCTCTGCATAGCCCTTGCCGTCTGCGCGGGGCTGCAGCTCGTCCAACACGCTGCACAGGGTGTGCACCACCTCGAGGTTGGGCTTTTCGTTCCAACCGCCAATGTTGTAGGTCTCGCCCACTTGGCCGGCTTCTAGCACGCGGGCAATGGCGCGGCAGTGGTCTTGCACATACAGCCAATCACGCACTTGCTGGCCATCGCCATAAATGGGCAGGGGCTTGCCCGCCAAGGCGTTGAGCAACACCAAAGGAATCAGCTTTTCTGGAAAGTGATACGGCCCATAGTTGTTGCTGCAATTGGTGGTCAGCACAGGCAAGCCATAGGTGTGGTGCCATGCGCGCACCAAGTGGTCGCTGGCGGCCTTACTGGCTGAGTACGGGCTGTTGGGCTCGTAGGTTTTGGTCTCGGCAAACGGCGGGTCGGTGGGCAGCAACGTGCCGTACACCTCGTCAGTCGACACATGCAAAAAGCGGAAAGCTTGCTTTTCAGCCGCAGGCAGCTCTTGCCAATAAGCGCGCACGCTTTCTAGCAAGTTGAACGTGCCCACCACGTTGGTTTCAATGAAGTCACCAGGACCGTGGATAGAGCGGTCCACATGGCTTTCGGCTGCAAAGTTCAGCACTGCGCGTGGCTTGTGCTCGGCCAACAGCTGGCCCACCAAGGCGCGGTCACCTATATCGCCTTGCACAAACACATGGCGCGTGTCACCGTCCAAGCTCTTCAAGTTTTGTAAATTGCCTGCGTAGGTCAGCTTGTCGAGGTTGACCACCCGCTCATCTGACGACGCCAGCCACGTGTGAACAAAATTACTGCCAATAAAGCCGGCGCAGCCGGTGACGAGGATGGTCATGGGGTTTTTATAAAAGTTATCGGTTAGTTATTAATTTTATCGTCTTTGGCCATCAAGCTCTGCAAAGCAAGGGCCCGCCTGAATGGCTTGCGCGTAAACGTTGGCCACATCTGACGTCACCCCTTGTTCAGAGGCAAAACGCCGCCACTGCGACACGGCGGCAAACACGTGGTCAATCACCAGGTCTGCCTGCTTGATACCTGCACCCTTTGCCACTTGCTTGATCGCGCTGAGCGTTGGGTTGCCTTGGCCCGCCACCGCGGTGGTGTGCTGGTTACCCACGCCGCCACTGAACGTCAAGTCAAACGCTGGGGCCAATTGCCAATGTTTGCCGTTGAACAAAAAAGCAAAGTTTTTGACGTGGTCGTCTTTGTTGTGCGCCAACACATTGAACACCATCAAGCGAAACGCTCGCTCAACATCTTGGATGTTTTTGGTCGCAAAGTGCACCGCCTTCAGCAGCTCGGTGTAGTCCAAACACGGCTCTCGGTGCGAGGCATCCAACATGCCGCCCAGCGAGATGACGTGCAGTTTTTTGTTTTTGATTCGGTCAAATCGTTTGACCGCAAAAAAGTCTTCTTGCACCCCACGCACCTTAGCCGACATCAAGTGCGACGGAGGCATATCCACGCCAGCCGCAGCGGCCATCTGGGCATAAGCCATTTCAACGCGCCCCATGCACACGGGGTCTGCCGTGTTGGACCTGAACTTGACCATCCAATGGTCGTAGTAGTCTGGAATCGTCTCAAAACCCGACAGCAATGGCGCGTTCTCAGCCGCCGCCACTGTGACTTTAGGCCGCGCACCACCCGGCGAGCCACCGTGCACATACAGCGCGGCCAACAACTCGGCGGCGTCACCCTCTTGCGCCAGCATGGCCTGCTCGGCCAAGCTGTCTAGACGTGGTGCGTCCACGCGCTGATCGGCCGCTAGCAAAGGCCTGAACTCTAAGGCGCCCATCGCCCGATTGCCCATATAAGCCAGCCGGTCCAGAGGTGTGATGTCGTGCGGGGCCCAATTGCGCGCTTGCTTCAACGCGCGGTCCATCAGCAACAAGCCCCAGCCATCGGGCAGCGCATCGTTGAACACGCCATGCAAACCACCAAACGTGTGACGCGTCGCCTTGAAAGCCCCCAACTTCAAAGCAAAGCTTGGCATAGGCGATAACGCAAAACCGCTACTCACCCAAGCTGCGTCGTACTCAAACCACAGTTGCCCGCGCTCGTCTTGGGCCAAGGTGCCCACAGCCTCGCCTGCCATCAGCACCTTTAGCTTCAGGGTGTGCTTTGCCTTGTCTGTCATCCGCGCCCCCGTGCTCTTTTTTTCTGGGTGATGTCTGCCATCGACACCACAGCCTTGGGCGCAAACAGCGCATCAAACTCTTGCAAGGCATCAAGCACAAAAGCCAGTTTGAGCAACGACACAAATGCAATTTCGCCTGTGGTCTCAAACCGCTTGATGGAGGCCTCAGACACACCCGTTCTTTCAGCCAAAGTTTTGCGCGAAAAGTTGTTGGCCAAGCGCCGCGCCCTGACGCGATTGGCCACAACAACGGCAACCTCTTCATGACCCATAAAAGACAACATAAGATCTTTTCAAATATTAAATCTTGCTTAATGGGTCATATTTTAACTTAATACCTTGCTCGCCGAGCGTTCCATTCAATTCTAATGACCTGGGCCAGGAATCTGGCCCTGTCGTATTTCATTAACTGCGGCATTGATCCGCAAAGTCAGCACTCCTCGCCCAAGCTCAGGACTGGCCAACTCTGGCCAGCCGCTAGCACCCAGCGCCACAGAATGCTCAACCACACGAAGCGCTAAAGCGCGTTGCCTCACCGCCGCGGGATGAATAGCCCATATTTGAGCAGTATCAGACACACCCGCATGCTCACCTTGAAGTTTTGGGGCAATGCCTTGGCGAGCTAAGAACTCAATTTCCAAATCTGGTTGGTAGTACGTCTGTACATGCCACACACTCACACCCGCGCCTTGCAACAGATGGCTCATGCTTTGGGCCACTTGAGCTTGAATGGGTTGGCTTTGCCCATGATCACCCAACAAGTACACACGTTTAAATCCTGCATAGGCCAGACTCAGCACCATATCTTTAAGCACACGCTCAAAAGTCTCATCGCGCAAAGACATCGTCCCAGGAAACAACAAATTCCCACTTGGTTTGTCCATCGCACCTTGTGGCACCACCCTCAAAACGGGAGCCACTAAAGTGTGTCCTAACTCAACAGCCACCTCTTGCGCGGCATAAGCCACCACATGGTTGTGTTTACCAAGCGTGATGTAAGGGCCATTTTGCTCAAGCCCCCCAGTTGGCAAAATAACAGCGTTGAAGCCAGAATCAATCTTCGTTTTAAGCTCGATCCAAGTAAGATCTTCTAACCACACTGTACGGCCGCTCTCTTGCGCGCTAATCGGAAAAATAGCTATTAGCAAAAAAAGCCCCAAGCCTGCGCGGATTTTTCTCAAACACATCAACAAAAACTCCTTCTCATCAACATGGAATTGATTCCTTCAGACCTGATTTACCAGGGGGTTTACTTTGTTGTGTTTCATGTCAGCAAAGCACTGGCAGCTCCACTCATCATGCAATCAGAGCTTTATTGGCTGTATCTGTTTTCAGGTTTAACCATCGCTTGGCTCATTTGGAAACTGTACCTTGTTCGCCATGCAACCTCCGAATCGTCTGGCAGCTTTAAAACAAACTTTTTCTCTCGCGATATTTGGTGGCACCCATCAGCCAAAGCTGACTACAAGTTTTATGTACTCAATGCACTGCTGATGGCTTGGGTCAGCAGCCACATTTGGGTCTCAGAGCAAACAGTTGTATCACTTTTACCGACCATAACCTCCTCACCCCCAATTGACGTCTTGGCCATGCCTCACTTGATAAGCCGAGTAATGTTTACCTTGTTGTTTTTTGTGGCTTACGACTTCGGACGCTTTGTTGCCCACAGTCTGCTGCATGACATCGCGTGGTTGTGGAAATTTCATCAAGTACACCACTCGGCCCAGGTCCTGACACCCATCACCGCATTTAGAGTTCATCCGTTGGACTTAGTAATCATGGCGTGGGTCCCTGCTGTTTTTACGGGGCTGGCTAGCTGGGCTTATGCATACTGGGTAGACCCCAGAGTAACTTTTTTCACCTTCATGGGTTTTCATGCGCTGGTCTGGGTTTTTAACCTTGTTGATCATCTAAGACATTGGCATGTGTGGGTCACATATGGCCCCACACTCAACCGTTGGTTCATAAGCCCTGCACACCATCAGTTGCATCACAGCGCCCAACCCGAACACTGGGGCTGCAACCGAGGTTACGAATTGGCAATTTGGGACCGCCTCTACGGCACCTTCATTCCACCTAGCGTAACCCCCATGGTTTTTCCCAAAGGGCTCGGCGATGGCACTGACGGTCAGTGGCACACACTACGGTCATTATTTTTGCGACCCTTCAGGACTTCCAAGCATTAACGCTTTCGGGCAAAAGGCTCAATTCGGTCATCGGGGATCACTTGGTCGTTTGCTGGAGGGGATGGCGAATAGCTATTCATCATCGGGTTCAGCCATACCGTTTCGTTGTACAAATTCACAGGACGAACCACTCGAGCACCTCCATCTCGTGTAAGCGGCTTCCAAGCAAAGTTGGCATATGAGCGGCTTGAGCTGGTCAAGAACGCATCAAACGGAATCGCCCAGTAAATACCTTTGTCAAAAGACCCCTCCCCAAACAAAGCTGCGGGCACATTGGTTTTGGTTGCATATGCCCCCATAGTCGTGCCATTAGCAAACACCTTGGCTATGGTCAGTGTCGACCCCTTGTCGCCGGCCAAATATTGGCCAGCACTCAGAGATGCATGCACGCCTTCAATTGGAGTACTCCAATAACCTGTCAAGTGTCCCGTTTTCGCCTTGTAGTCCAGAAAACTCATGTTTTGCTCAAAGCTGCGCTGCTTGACTTGATTCACGTCTGCGCCCACCGCCCAACGGCTGCCTGGTTGCCGATAAAGCACCTCTCCACCGACACCACCAAACATCTCTTCGAAATAGCCCGCGTAAACAGTCCCATACCAGTCTCGCGACAAGCGACTTGTTTTGCTGATGCTCAGGTTGGTCATCGTCGCAGGTGATGTGACAAAGTACTCGCGCAAATGCGTGCGCACGCGCGGCAAGCTAGAAGAACCCGGGTCTTTGAATTTGTCATAGTTATTCAAAAGTCGGCCACGCACCATCCCTCTGACCTCGGTATCCCCTGGAAGCTTTAGCCCCATGCGTACAGCCGCACTGAATTGATACAGGATGAACCCATCGGCACCTCCTAAGGTTTGAATGAAGTCCAAGCCTGGCTCTGCATAAAAATTATTGGCTCGTTGAGCCCACAAGGGCGGCGTGTCGCCCTGTGGCTGAGGGTCGTAACTTGGCTGAGCCTGCACTTTGGGCTCTTGCGAACGCGCTGGCTCTGTTTGGGCTTGCACCCAACTGTCGCGATTCACACTTTGCACCGCCATAACCTCACCCATATTGCGATGATGTATTTCAACTTGCTCAATGTGCGCCGGCGCATCACGATGGAGCACCGTCATGGCCTTGTCCAACCTCACCTCTGGGTAAGGATTTTGCGTACGGTCAGCAGCAACCACCAATGTTTTTGGATCTACTTGATAAATCTGCGACACATTCCACTGAGTGTGCTTTTGCAGATCTTGCGCTGTTTGATTCCAATCCGGAGCCTGAGCGGGCATGGCTTTACTCACCGCAGGCAACACTGGGTCGGTCACCTTGGGCACGTTCAGTCCAGACAGGTCGGTATAAAAAGTTAATCCAAATGACCATGTATTTCCGCGCTCAATACCTGCCGACACGTCAAAACCACGCGAGGGTCTGTACACAAGACCCCAATTGATGGGGGACTTGACTGGGAACGAGTTACCCAAGGGGTCTGCCTTGTAGTTGTTGCCGTCGTACTCTGCCTTCAAAACTAAGTTCCATGGTGTTTGGTACTCGACTCCGCCAAACAAAGAGGCTGGCCCATGAAACCAACTGCCCGTGGCGAATGAACCACCATTGCCAACATCGTTCTGGCGAACATCAAAGGCTTTGCCGAATACTCGGCTCATGGGGTTCTTCAAGTTATCTCGGTTGCCTAGGTACCCCCAAGCCACACCCGCAGTCCAGTCAAATCGCCCCGTGCGCTTGCTGGCAACAACATACTCCGAGCTGAACAAGCCCGTACCAGCCATGTCGCGCCAACCCACGGCCAGCTCTGGCACCCAGTCGGACTCGCGCCATGCACGCAACTTCACATCAATGCTTTTGTCTTTGTAAGACTGCGTGCCGCTCCAGCTCTCAAACTGAGAATACAAGCGGTTTGAAATACTCGTGTAGCGAAAACCCGTCTCCATCCAATCCAATGGCTGAAACATCACACTCACTTGGTGATAAGGCCAAGTACGTTGCAAACCTAGACCGAAGTATCCGGCATCTTGCATTCGCGCAGTTGGCGTTTGTAACAAGCCGACATTACCCCAGTTACTGGCACTGGGCCTGTTTTGCAAATACCGTCCCGACATGTCAAACGCATCTGTAACAGGAGGCTCGGGCAGCACCTGCCTGTGGTAAACGCCAAACGCATCCAGCGGTACATCCGATGCCACGCCTTGCATACCCAGCAATTTGGCCCAGCGCAAATTGAAATCATCGCTGATGGAGGGCGTAGGCGTCCAGAGCCAAGCGCCTGGCGCGGGCGTGTCTTGATCGCCAGCATTCCATATGCGTAATCCTGCTTTTTGCACACGCCCATCTGGCTGCACCACCCACGCCCAGTGGGCCGCAGATTCTGGGAAACAAGCCTGCACATAATCCTTGGCCTGCAAGCCCTCTTTGTGAGGTACCTCGCACACAGCACCATCGGCCTTCATCACACGCAAGGTGTAGGGCCGCGCGGGCAAGGTCACGCGATCGCCCGACAACACAACCGGATCACGCTTGGGGTTGGCGGCCAACCACTTGCCACTGGCAGAAGCAACACGCACACGGCCTGTAGGTTCCAATGCATGTAAAGCATGCTGCAAACCCAAAAAGTCGCGATCAGAAATTTGGCTCTGTTTGAGCATTGCCCTCAATTGCGTTTGAAGTGCAGCATGTTCGCCGACTTGTCTGGTTTTTTCTTCTGGTGTAGCCCACACCAAGCCTAGGGGGTAGGCATCTGGCTGAGCGGGCTGTTGTTCTAGCCATTCACTCAACCTCAATGAATTTAAAGTTGTTGTTTGCGCATGAACTCCCAACAACAACCCCTCACCCAACAAAGCCACAAACAATATTGAGCGTCTCATGGTTTCATCACCCCCAGAGGACGCAATTGAATACACATGTCAGGGGCCAAACACTGCTCGCTGTAAATCACTTGGTTACCAGACACGGCATAGGTTTCAATGTAGGTCCAGTTTTGGCCGTTCGATGTTTTGCTTTGAATTTGCTCGGTAAACCACAAGGCCGGTTGCTTAACTAATGCTGCTTGCTTGTGCGTGGGCTCAACCCACTGGCTAACGACATACTCAACCACGCCATAACGATAACCTGGCATCACATCTCTAGTACGAAGCCATGAAAGAGGGCGCTTGGTTTCCATCAAGTAAGTCCAACTTGGCGCTTTGCCGCTTTGTTTACGGAGCTCATTCGTCATGCCCTGCACTTCTGTAATTCGTCCATTCACAAGATGCAGCATTTCACGTTGTCCGCTGTACCAGTGCTCATGCACCTCTTGCCCCTTATCACTTCGATACCCTAGCGCCATGGATGTTTCTCGGCCATTCAAAACCACCTGTAAGTACGACAACCCTTTCTGATAGTTATCGCTTGGTTCGGCACTTGACACAAATGTAGACATAGTGTCCGCAACAGGGTTGAAGCCTTTGCACCCCATCAATAACATCACACTCACAAACGCCGTAGCGACTGATAGCCGAGGTTCAAACATGTTGTCTATTTTTAATGAGAAGAATGATGGACGAAAAAAAACGCCCCTTGAGGGGCGTTTTTACAAAACATACAAATTATTTTGTGTTGGTTGTCGTTGTTGTCGTAGTTGTCACTGCGGCAACTGCGTCATCCTTGTTGGCAGCAACTGCAGCAACTGCAGCAACAGCGGCGGCGACAGCAGCAGCAATACCAACTGATACACCAGCAACTGCACCAGCAGCGGCACCGGCAGCACCAGCACCAGCACCACCAGCTCCGCCTGCACCACCGGCAGAGCTAGAGGATTGAGTCTGAGCAAAAGCAGCAGGAGACAAAGTTAATGCCAATGACAAGAAGATAGCGGAGGCTTTTTTCATGGTTTGTGATCCAAAGAAAGATTGATTGAGATTGGTAAATGGCCCCATTGCAAGCGCCCTGAGTCCGGATCAAACCAGAAAAGAGAATGCTTTTCGATTCGATACAATTCCAATATACCTCAACTTCGCTATAAATTTCAAGAAATATCTCAATGCAGTCTTCTTGCAACAGAAATATTTCTCATAATGCATCCTTTTTACCTACGGAAAAGTCTACTGTAAGAGTTAGCCTGCCGGAGACAGTCCAAATGAGAATTAGTCTGTTTTGCAAAAGTCTCAGATACTGTTTTTTGCAGATGCATTTCGAATCGACAAAAACTCTCCTGTTAGAGATGACAAGCGCCTTTCAAGTGTTGTTTGGTATCTCATCATCTTGTCCATATCTTGGTCGGGCAAGATTGCGGCACGCTGCATCTGTTCAGTAATTAAATTCACACGACTGACCAACTCTAATGCCGCATGGTATTCAAGCAAAAGCACCTTAAACGCTTCAAAGTCTTGAGAGAAAATCACGTTGTAAGACTGAACTTCACTTGAACGTTTTGTTGCACTAGCGCTCAGCGCAACTGCCGACTCTTGCCGAGACATATTCAGAAGAATTCGCTTCACCTCAGCAAGTTCATCTTCACCAACAATAGGAGCAGAACTGTTATCTCTATCTAGTTTGATTTGCGTAACACAAAGTCTAAGTTGGTTATCTAAGAACAAAGGTGCGTCAGAACTAATCTGATTTCTATCACCCTCGCCAAGAGGTTTAGCATCTTTCAAAAATGCGCTCAAGAGGGGTAACTTAGTTGGCAAATCTTCTTCTGAATGCAAAACACCGGGCATCTCGGCGACCTCTTTGCACAAAGACTGCAAAAGTGGCTCACTGAGCCCCAACGGGAATTTGAATTTTTTACCCAGTATCAAACGTAGCGCTATTTGTTTGACCGAATCTGAAACATGGGTAAAACGATTCAAAACCAACTCCGGACGATGCTGAAGCTCAGACTGAACCAACATCACCCCCACAGACTCGACTTCAGAAAACCTTTGCAACTTGGCCCGAGTTTGAGCAATTCGCTCAATGTACATTTTTTCTAGTGGCGAGTTGGGTTTGTAGTACTGAGTCAGCTCTTTGATAAATTGAGCTACTAGCTTGATTTGTTGTTCGTCAAGCAATGAGGTTGCGCTCAACCCATGCTTGACCGCATTTTTAGCGATTCTCGCTTTACCTTCAGCGGTTTTAGGACCACCAGTTCGCTTTGTTTTTTTGGAAAGCATCATCAAACTCCGAAGAACAAAATAAGCACGAAAAAATTAACTTGCCCCAGTATTGGGATTGTCGAATTGAAACAGTCAAAGAGCACCTCTACTCAAGGCAGTTATCACAGAATTACGAATACATCAACGGCCAAATCAGTGCGAGATGAGGATTTAGCGCGCCGCCCTCACTGCCGGGTCGCATTTTTGGGTTCGTTTTGTAAATTTTGTGATTAAAAGCTCAAGCATCCCCCAAAGCTTTCAACGACTTGATCAGCTGGTTGCTTGATCGTTTCAGATAACGCGTGGCGCTATTGGCATCTCTTACTACTGCGCGCATTTGACGATTGTGGAGCTTTATCCAGTCTCGGCACATGGCCTCTTTGATGCGGGCTACTTTTTTGACATCTTTCGCCGACACCCTGCCCGTAATAAACAACTCATCTTGGATCATTTCATCGAGCATGTCGATTTCTGGGTACCTCTCACGCGCCTTGGCATCTACAACCTCAGGCGTCAACTCTAGGCCTGGCTCTTGCCAGCCCTGAAATACCCTTAATTGATGTGCCACATTTCGCTCGTAGTCCAAGATTTTCATCACAAGCTCATGCGCTTGCAAAGCATCCAATCCATCCTCATGCAAGAGCGCTGCCAATGCAGACGTATTTACACCAGTTGTCATCAGATCAACAGGCTGACTCAGGCCATGCTTGACGGAGTTCAAGGAAGCGATGGTGCGCCCTGCTTGCGTCTTGGGGCCACTTGAACGCTGAGCGTTAAGCCGGTTTGCCCGACGCTTTTGTGGGCTGGTCATGCGAAACTGCCTCCACCTCAACAGCCTCTAGATCCCTGCGCAACAGATCGTTTTGCAGCTGCAGACGCTCAACATGCACCTTGCGATTCACAAGTGCCTCGTATGAGGATTGCAAACCGTTGAGAGTTTTGATGCGCAAGGCAATTTGCACGTCCACCTTTGAGATTTGCTCTCGTCGCCTCGACATCGCCTCTTGGGTCAGGATTTCTAGAGTGTAGTTGTGGTGCTCCATGGCTTTAACCACAACAGGATCTTCCAGATTGCCATCCAGCAGAGACTGGGTGATGTGAGATGTGGTTCTGGAGATCTTGGTTTCGAGCATATCTGCCTTCAGCAGATCCCCCATCGCTCGTACGACGGACGCCCTCTTGAAAGATTCGTACCGCCGAATCCACCACAGGCAGTCAAAGATTTTTTCCGCAAGGTAGATCTGAAGTGGCGTGACGGCACCTAGCTCGGTAATGGTGGCGCGCAAACCGTTTTTATAAATACTCTCTGACTCGCCCGGCAGAACAGGCGACGAAGCGCCAACCAACTGACTGATTTGTGAAACTGGCATCACTGTCGCACCTAAATTTGATTTCTTAGTCATGTTGCGTCCTTGATGTGAGTTTCGTCCGTTTTGCCCACCAAGCAAACTCCGGGCGATTTGTCTGGAGCGCCAACAAATTCAACTCCCGCCGCCTCCAATGCTGCTTTTAGTGCAAGCAGCGTTTTTACATGTCCCGACGGAACTCCATTCATTGATTCCATTCTTTTGATCGTTGCACTCCCTACCCCTGACTTTTCTGCCAAATCACTTGAGCTCCAACGGAGCAATGCTCTTGCAGCACGTATTTGATCGCTTGTAATCAATCCAAAATATCCTTATAATGATCCTAATTGGATCAAATGAAGAGGTTTTTACTTATGAACTATACAACTGATGCGCGCATCGACAAGCTATGGGCACACATTGACGGCGCCTACGCGCCTAACACCATTCGCGCCTACAAAGCCGACATGGCCGAATTCATCAACTATTGCAACAAACACGCACACTGCGCTTTGCCAGCCGATCCTTTGGACATATCAAAGTTCCTGCTTGCAGCGATGTCTCAAGGCGTCAAATCTGCCACCATTCGAAGAAAAGTTGCATCCATCAGTGCTGTCCACCGTTTGTCGGATTTGGCCGATCCAACCAAACACCCCGAGGTCAAACTCTGCATCCGGAAGATCAATCGTCAGTTGGGCAATCGATTTGATCAAGCCTTCCCCGTCACTCGCAGCGTTCTCGATCAGCTGTTGAAAGTTTGTGGCGACGACATCCGTGGCGTTAGAGACAGGGCCTTGCTACTCTTAGCGTATGACTCCATGCGACGCAGGGCTGAACTGGTATCACTTCGCGTAGAAGATCTTGAACTTGGAAATCAAGGCCATTACTCCATCCTGCTACGAAGAAGCAAAACTGATCAAGTCGGCTCTGGCCACTGGGTCCACTTATCGCAAGAAACCTCTGCAGCAATCAAAACCTGGCTGGACTCAGCCCAAATCAAAACAGGCTATCTGCTGAGGGGGATTCGGATTGACGGCAAAGTTTGTCCAGAGCTTGGCGCCAGCCAAGTCAGTCGGATTTTTAAAGGATTAGCCCAAAAAGCCAAGCTTGATCCACATATCGTGAACGCGATAAGTGGTCACTCAATGAGGGTGGGCGCAGCTCAAGACCTGCTAATGAAAGGTGCTAGCCTGCCTCAGATCATGGTCAAAGGGGGGTGGGTAAAAACAGACACTGTGATGCGGTACATCGACAAGGTCAGACCCTCAGCTACCGCCATGCAGCTGTTTTAGCGCATGAAAAGACATTTGCAAATAACACTTTTAATATACGTAAAATTCTTTTGTTCAAATTTGAACAAATAGCAAGTATGGCACTAGAATTCTTATCAGATCAGAAGCGATCGCTTTATTGTTCCGAGTGCTTAGCAATCGGAATGGCGGTAGCGTGGCTGACTCAGTAATATCATGACTAGCAAGCAGGCACAGGCACAGGCTCAGGAAGATACTTACTTTCGCATCCTGCGCCTTCTGAAGGAAAACCCAGATCTCACGCAACGCGAGCTTGCTGAGAAACTTGGTGTGAGCGTTGGTAGCCTGAACTATTGTTTGAAGGCTTTGATTGAAAAAGGCTGGATCAAAGTCCAAAACTTCAGCCAATCCAAAAACAAGTTTGGCTATATCTACATCCTCACACCCCAAGGGATTGCCGAGAAAGCAACGCTAACCAGCGGCTTCTTGAAGCGCAAACTTGCCGAATATGAATTAATCAAAGCTGAGATTGAATCTCTTAACTTAGAGCTTCAATCGAAGCAATAACAAAAAGCATGATCAACGTTACTCCTGTCGTTTTGTGCGGTGGTTCTGGCACACGTTTGTGGCCTTTGTCTCGCGCTGGTTTTCCTAAGCAGTTTTTGGTGTTGTCTGGCACGACCAGCTTGTTTCAGCAAGCACTCGAGCGCGTTAACCAAGTAGGCGCATCCGACATCACCGTGGGTAGCACCTTGGTCGTCACTAACGAAGAACATCGTTTTTTATCGTTGGATCAGTTGCGCGAGTTGCCGCATGTCAACGCCACCCTGTTGTTAGAGCCCGCAGGCCGCAACACCGCACCCGCGCTCACCCTGGCTGCTTTGCACGCCACCGAGCATGGCCAAGACCCCATTTTGGTGGTCACCCCCGCCGACCAAACTGTGCAAAACCCTGCAGCGTTTCAACAGGCGTTGCAACAAAGCATTCGTGCTGCAGTAGATGGCAGTATCGTCATCTTGGGTATCACGCCTGACAAGCCCGAAACGGGCTATGGCTACATCCAGCAGTCCGGCGCAGCCGGTGTGCATGGTGAATACACAGTGGCGCAGTTTGCTGAAAAGCCCAGCTTAGAAATTGCCAAAGCTTATTTGGCCGGTGGCCAACACACCTGGAACAGTGGCATGTTTGTGTTGCGGGCTAGCACTTGGCTCAAAGCATTGCAGCACTTCCGCCCCGACATCGCCACGGCTACACAAGCGGCGTGGCAAGGTAAAGCCGTCGACACAACTTTCATTCGTCCCAATAAAGACGCCTTCACCCAAGTGCCTTCCGAGTCGGTCGATTACGCCGTCATGGAAAAGTGCCCCGGCTCTAGCTTTCCCATTCGCATGGTGCCGCTAGACGCAGGCTGGAACGACCTTGGCGCCTGGGATGCCGTCTGGCAAGTCAACCAAGATGGCCATCAAGACGCGCAAGGCAACGTTGTGCAGGGCGATGCATTGTTGACTGATACGTCCAACACCTTCATCCACGCCAGCAGCCGCCTAGTGAGCGCAGTGGGTGTGAGCAACCTCATCGTGGTTGAAACGGCAGATGCCGTGCTGGTAGCCGATCGCTCACAAAGCCAAAACGTCAAAAAGCTCGTACAGCAGCTCGAAGCCAATAAGCGCGAAGAGCTGTCCTTGCACCGCAAAGTGCATCGCCCTTGGGGTTGGTATGACAGTATTGACGAAGCTGAGCGTTTCAAAGTCAAGCGCATCCAAGTCAAGCCCGGTGCAAGCCTGAGCCTGCAAAAGCACCACCACCGTGCAGAGCACTGGATTGTGGTCAAGGGCACGGCCGAGGTGACATGTGGCGATAAAGTCACCTTGCTCGGTGAAAACCAATCCACCTACATTCCCTTAGGTGAGGTGCACCGCTTGGCCAACCCTGGCAGCATTCCGCTGGAAATTATTGAAGTTCAATCGGGCAGCTATTTGGGTGAAGACGACATCGTGCGTTTTGAAGACACCTACGGGCGCTCAGACAACAAATGACAAACCAAAAAATCTACGTTGCAGGCCATCGCGGCATGGTGGGTTCAGCCATCGTGCGCCACTTGCTGGCGCAGGGCGTGGCACAAAGCCACATCATCACCCGCAACCATGCCGAGTTGGACCTGACCAACCAAGCTGCAGTGCAAGCGTTCTTCGCGGCTGAAAAGCCCACACAGGTGTACCTAGCCGCGGCCAAGGTAGGCGGCATCCATGCCAACAACGTCTACCCCGCCGACTTCATCTACCAAAACCTCATGATGCAAGCCAACGTCGTTGAGGCTGCATTTCAGAATGGTGTGCAAAAGCTGTTGTTTTTAGGCTCCAGCTGCATCTACCCGCGTATGGCGCAGCAGCCTATGCGTGAAGACGCGTTGCTCACCGGCACGCTAGAGCCAACGAATGAGCCCTACGCCATTGCCAAAATTGCTGGCATCAAGCTGTGCGAAAGCTACAACCGTCAATACGGCGCTAGCCACGGCGCGGACTACCGCAGCGTCATGCCCACCAATTTGTATGGGCCGGGTGACAACTATCACCCCGAAAACAGCCACGTCATTCCTGCGCTCATTCGCCGCTTTCATGAAGCCAAGCTAGCCAATGCGCCTACCGTGGCTATTTGGGGCACAGGCACACCACGCCGCGAGTTTTTGTATGTAGACGACATGGCTGCTGCCAGCGTGCACGTCATGCAGCTGCCCAAAGCCACCTACGACCAGCACACCACCCCCATGCAAAGCCACATTAATGTCGGTAGCGGCTCGGATGTGACCATTGCCGAAGTGGCGCAAACCATTGCTCAAGCCGTGGGCTATGCAGGCCAGATTGAGTTCGACACATCCAAGCCTGATGGCGCTCCACGCAAGTGGATGGACAGCTCGCGCCTCAACGCTCTTGGCTGGCAAACCAAGGTAGATTTACAACATGGCCTCGCAGCCGCTTATCAAGATTTTGTGAGCAAACTATGACCCAACAACAACCCAAAGTAGCCCTCATCACAGGCATCACAGGCCAAGACGGTTCGTACCTTGCTGAGTTATTGTTAGAGAAGGGCTACATCGTCCACGGCATTAAACGACGGGCAAGTTCTTTTAACACCCAGCGTGTGGATCACATCTACCAAGACCCACACATTGAGCATGCAAACTTCAAATTGCATTACGGCGACCTGAGCGACACCAGCAATTTAGTGCGCATCGTTCAAGAAACTCAGCCAGATGAAATCTACAACTTGGGCGCACAGTCTCACGTCGCCGTCAGCTTTGAAAGCCCGGAGTACACCGCAGATGTTGATGCCATCGGCACCCTGCGTCTGCTGGAAGCCATCCGGATCTTGGGTCTGGAAACGAAAACTCGCTTTTACCAAGCTTCTACCTCTGAGCTTTATGGTCAGGTGCAAGAAATCCCCCAAAAGGAAACCACACCCTTCTACCCTCGCAGCCCTTATGCCGTGGCCAAGATGTACGCCTACTGGATCACAGTAAATTATCGCGAAGCTTATGGCATATACGCCTGCAACGGCATCTTATTCAACCACGAAAGTCCACGCCGTGGCGAAACCTTTGTCACCCGCAAAATTACCCGCGGCATGGCCAATATCAGCCAAGGCCTGGAAGATTGCCTCTACATGGGCAACATCGACGCTCTGCGCGACTGGGGCCACGCCAAAGACTACGTGCGCATGCAGTGGATGATGCTGCAGCAAGAACAAGCTGAAGATTTCGTCATTGCTACAGGCGTGCAATACAGCGTACGCCAGTTCATTGAATGGACCGCCGCAGAGCTGGAAATGCAATTGCGCTGGGAAGGCGAAGGCGTCAACGAAGTGGCTTATTGGAATGAAAAAGCCATCGTCCGCATCGACCCCCGCTACTTCCGCCCCACCGAGGTCGAAACCCTGCTCGGCGACCCCACCAAAGCCAAACAAAAACTCGGTTGGGTGCCAGAAATCACCGCGCAAGAAATGTGCGCCGAAATGGTTACTGCTGACCTGGCCCAGGCCAAACAACATGCTTTGCTCAAAGCCAACGGTTACAACGTCAACGTGAGCGTGGAATAGACACAAGTGCCTGTCGTCAAGCTCAGCAACGGACGTGAATTTTCTGCCACAAGAGGCTCCTTGGTGGATGCTGCCCTGTTAGCGGGCATTACTCTACCCCACAGCTGCAAAACAGGCCGTTGCAGCACCTGCAAATGCAAAGTATTGCAAGGCGAAACCACGGTCCTGCAATCAGAAACAGGCCTCACCGAATCAGAAAAAGCCGAAGGCTGGATTCTCAGCTGCGTGCGATCTGCCCAAACCGATGTCACGCTCGAAGTCGAAGACTTGGGCAACGTCGTTTTGCCTCCAAGCAAAACCCTTCCTTGCCGCATCAGCAGCATCGATCGAGTGGCCACTGGCGTCATCCGAGTCATGCTGCGCTTGCCGCCCACGTCCGACTTCAGGTCCATTCCCGGCCAGTACATCGACGTCATTGGCCCCGGTGGTGTACGCCGCAGCTATTCACTGGCCAACGCCAACACGGCAGACAAAACCCTGGAACTGCACATCCGCGCAGTCGATGGCGGTGTCATGAGCGACTACTGGTTCAAGCAAGCCAAAGCCAATGACCTGTTGCGCTTCAACGGCCCCTTGGGCACCTTCTTTTTGCGCAGTCTAGACAAATTACATTTGGTTTTTCTGGCGACGGGCACAGGCATCGCGCCTGTCAAAGCCATGTTGGAATCGCTGACCGATATCGCTCCCGAACATGCCCCTCAATCGGTCACCGTGTTTTGGGGCGGACGAACGGCCGAAGACCTTTACTTTGACCCACACGCCATCGCAGGGCATCGGTTTGTGCCCGTGCTGTCTCGCGCTACAACCACTTGGACTGGTGCCAGTGGCTATGTGCAAAACGCATTGCTTGCCACGCAACCTGACCTGGCCCACACTGCGGTGTATGCCTGTGGCTCAGACACCATGATTCACACCGCCAAGGCCAGCTTGTTGGCCGCAGGCCTGCCGGATAAACGTTTTTTTGCCGATGCGTTTGTGCCTTCGGCTTCTCATTAACTTTAACCAAAGTACGTCATGAAAGCAGTCATTCTGGCCGGTGGACTCGGCACCCGTCTGAGCGAAGAAACCGCCACACGCCCCAAACCCATGGTCGAAATCGGTGGTAAACCTATTTTGTGGCACATCATGAAGATGTATTCGCACCACGGCATCAACGACTTCGTTGTTTGCTGTGGTTACAAGGGCTACCTCATCAAAGAGTATTTCGCCAACTACTTTTTGCACATGTCAGATGTCACGTTTGACATGCAAGCCAACACCATGCATGTGCACGAAAAACGCGCCGAACCCTGGAAAGTCACTCTGGTTGATACCGGCGACAACTCAATGACAGGTGGTCGTTTACGTCGTGTATCAGAACACGTCAAAGACGAAGAAGCTTTCTGCTTTACCTATGGCGACGGTGTGGGTGACAACGACATTGCTTCCAGCATCGCCTTTCACCGCAGTCATGGCAAAGCCGCCACCCTCACAGCCACCTACCCACCGGGTCGTTTTGGTGCGCTTGACATTCAAGAGGGCCAAGTCCACAGCTTCAAAGAAAAGCCTCGTGGCGACGGCGCACTGATCAACGGCGGGTTTTTTGTGCTCTCTCCTAAAGTCCTGCCCCTGCTGACAGGCGACGACACCATTTGGGAGCAAGAACCGCTCATGAAGTTGGCCGAACAAGGCGAGCTCATGGCGTTCAAGCACAAGGGTTTTTGGCAACCCATGGACACGCTGCACGACAAAAACACACTCGAAAAAATGTGGACCACCAACACGGCGCCTTGGAAGAAGTGGGAATGAGCACAAGCATGCAAACCCGCCCCGAATTTTGGCAAGGCCGTAAAGTGCTCATGACCGGGCACACCGGTTTCAAAGGCAGCTGGCTCAGCCTGTGGCTACAGGCCATGGGCGCAGAGCTTCGCGGTATCGCTTTGCAGCCGCCCACCACGCCCGCCCTCTTTGGTGTGGCCAAAGTGGCCAAAGGCATGGACAGCCACATTGCTGACATACGCGACGCCAGTGCCATCGCCCGCCTGGTCAAAGACTTCCAGCCCGAAATCATCATCCACATGGCCGCTCAGCCCTTGGTGCGTTTGTCTTATCAGCAGCCCATCGAGACCTATGCCACCAATGTGATGGGCACGGTGCATGTGCTGGAGGCTGCCCGCCAAGTGAGCAGCGTGCGTGCCATCGTCAACATCACAACCGACAAGTGCTACGAGAACAAGGAATGGGCCTGGGGCTACCGCGAAGACGAGGCCATGGGCGGGCATGACCCTTACTCCAGCAGCAAAGGCTGTGCAGAATTGGTAAGCAGCGCCTACCGCAAATCGTTCTTGCAAGACGTAGGCATTGCCATGGCAACGGCCCGCGCGGGTAACGTGATTGGCGGCGGCGACTGGGCTCTGGATCGTTTGGTGCCCGACACCCTGCTGGCGCTGGAAAAGGGCCAGCCTGTACAGATTCGCAACCCGCACGCCACGCGCCCATGGCAGCACGTGCTGGAGCCTTTGTCGGGCTATTTGCTCTTGGCAGAAAAGCTGCACGAACAAGGTCAAGCTTTTGCCGAAGGCTGGAACTTTGGCCCCCGTGACGAAGACGCCCGCCCCGTGCAGTGGATCGTTGAGCACCTTTGCAAAGCCTGGGGGCAGGGTGCCAGTTGGCAACTGCAGCCCGGCGACCACCCGCACGAAGCCAATTACCTCAAGCTCGACATCTCCAAAGCCAAGCAACGCCTGCACTGGGCGCCCCGCTGGTCGCTTGAGACGGCGCTTGAACACATCACCCATTGGCACCGAGCTTGGCTCGATGGGCAAGACATGCATGCCCTGTGCCTTCAGCAAATTCACCAATACCAAAACAAAACCCAGATTCAGGCCCAACCATGACCACCACCACCGTCACCTTCAACCCCAAACTGGACAAACTGCGAACCCAAATCAGCGAGCTGGTGCAGCAATATGCAGAAATTGCCCATGCCCCTGTTCCCTTCGTCCCTGGCCAATCTGCTGTGCCCGTGTCCGGCAAAGTCATTGGCACCAAAGAACTGCAACTCATGGTTGATGCGTCGCTGGACGGTTGGCTGACCACAGGCCGGTTTAACGCCATGTTTGAAGAGCGCATGGCCAAATTTTTGGGCGTCAAGCACGTTTTGACCGTCAATTCCGGCTCGTCTGCCAACCTGGTGGCATTCTCGGCATTGACCAGCCCCAAGCTGGGCGACCGTGCCATCCAACCCGGTGACGAAGTCATTGGCGTGGCAGCGGGCTTTCCTACCACCGTCAACCCCATCTTGCAGTTTGGCGCTGTGCCCGTGTTTGTCGATGTTGACTTGGCCACCCACAACATTGATGCGTCAAAGATCGAAGCCGCCATCAGCCCCAAAACCAAAGCCATCATGCTGGCCCACAGCCTGGGCAACCCGTTTAACCTGGACGTGGTTACAGCCCTCTGCAAAAAATACAACTTGTGGCTCGTCGAAGACTGCTGCGACGCATTGGGTGCCACCTACAAAGGTCAAATGGTCGGCACCTTTGGCGACATCTCAACGCTGAGCTTTTACCCCGCGCACCACATCACCATGGGCGAGGGTGGTGTGGTGTTCACCAACAACACTGAGTTGAAGATGATTGCGGAGTCGTTCCGTGACTGGGGCCGCGACTGCTATTGCCCCCCTGGCAAAGACAACACCTGCGACAAACGCTTTTGCTGGACCAAAGAGCAAATTGGTGGCGATCTACCCGACGGCTACGACCACAAATACACCTACAGCCACCTGGGCTACAACCTCAAGATCACCGATATGCAAGCCGCATGCGCCTTGGCGCAGATGGACCGGTTGGAAGAGTTCATTGCCAAGCGCCGTGCTAACTTCACCTATTTGAAAGCACGTCTGCAAAGCTGCGCTGAATTTTTGCACCTGCCAGAGGCTGCCCCCCACTCAGAGCCATCGTGGTTTGGTTTTCCGCTGGTGCTGAAAGAAAGCAGCGGCATCAAGCGCACAGATTTGATCAATTACCTGGATCAAAACAAAATCGGCACGCGGCTTTTGTTTGCAGGCAACCTGACCAAGCAGCCCTATATGGCGGGCCGAAATTTCCGCGTGAGCGGCGAGCTGACCAACACTGATGTAGTCATGAATCAGACTTTCTGGCTCGGCACCTTCCCGGGTCTGGAACAGGAGCAGCTGGACTTCACTGCTGAAAAGTTGGAAGAGTTTTTTGGCGTGAACTTTTAATTCATGAAAGACATTGCTTCAATGCTATGTTTGCCCTGCAGAGATCTTGATCATGTCGTTGAGGCAGTGGGTGAGCGCTGGGAGCACCTTCGTTGCAAGCGCCTGCTGCTGACAGGCGGTACCGGTTTTATCGGCAAGTGGCTGTTGGCTACCTTTTTGCACGCCAATCAGCGCTACGCCCTAGGGGCGAAAGTTATCGCCCTCAGTCGCAGCCCGGAGCTGTTTTGCAATGAATATCCAGAGATTGCTGGTGCAGACGAAATCCACTGGTTAAAAGGCGATGTCCGAGCACTGGCTAATGAAGCTGCAAACGGTTGCACATTTGCCATTCACGCTGCAACAGATGTGGTCGCATCAACTTCACCCACCGAAATTTTTGAAACATGTACCACCGGTACTCAACGCGTCTTGGATGCGATGGCAGCGAGCGCCGAGGTGAGTCGTGTTTTACTGTTGAGTTCCGGGGCTGTCTACGGGCGTATGCCGCCGGAAGTGACAGCAATACCCGAATCATGGACTGGAGCTCCTGATCCGTTACTACCTGCGTCTTCATACGGCGAAGGTAAGCGTGCCAGCGAGCTGTTGTGCGCAATGGCCGCAGCGGCAAACCCCAACATGCAAGTCTCGATTGCCCGGTGTTTTGCATTTGTTGGTCCACATCTACCACTCGACAAGCATTTTGCGATTGGTAACTTCATCAAGGCTGCGATGGGTAGCGAAGATATTCATATCCAAGGAGATGGGACGCCAATTCGCAGCTACCTTTACGCTGCAGACTTAACGCATTGGTTATGGGTATTACTCTTTGATGGACCAAACGCTCGCGCGTACAACGTCGGTGGTGAAGAAAGCATTTCAATTGGAGCGCTCGCTCACCGTGTCAATCGCGTTTTGGGAGGCAATGGTAAGGTCTTGATAGCACAAACACCCACCCCTGGTACTGCGCCACAAACCTATGTACCGTCAATTGATCGGATCTCAAACGAGTTAACGCTAAAGCCAAACTTTGATCTTGATGAGGCCATCCTTCGCACGGCCCGCTGGGCCAGCCCTAAAGTATGAGAAACCTATGAACAGTCTTCATTTAGAAAGTCAAGACCTTGCCTGCCGCATGCGTATGCAGGCACTGCAAATGGTACATCGAGCAAAAGCCTCGCACATCGGATCGGCTTTATCCATCTGTGACATCGTTGCCGTGCTTTATGGCCAAGTGCTGCGTTTAGATCCTAAAAAACCAGATACACCGAACCGTGATCGCTTTATCCTCAGCAAAGGACACGCCTGCGTGGCGGTCTATGCAGCATTGGCGGAGACCGGCTTCTTTCCACGCGAGGACTTGCTCAAGTACGGTCAAGATCACTCCGTACTGATGAACCACATCAGCCACAAAGTTCCAGGCGTAGAGTTTTCCACTGGGTCCCTCGGCCACGGATTGCCGTTTGGGACTGGCAAGGCACTCGCTGCACACCTCCGCAAACACGACTGGCGCACATTTGTGTTACTAAGTGATGGTGAACTCGGTGAGGGCTCCAATTGGGAGGCAATGATGTTCGCGGCACATCACCAACTGGAAAATCTAGTTGCTATCGTCGATTACAACAAACTTCAGAGTTTGACGACTGTTGATAATACTTTGCGATTAGAGCCGCTTGCAGACAAGGCCCGCGCCTTCGGCTGGGCCGTGCGTGAGGTCGATGGTCATGACCACGCTGCTTTGACTGCAGCACTATGTGCGCAGACATGGGAACCTAGTAAGCCCTCGTTTCTGATAGCGCATACGACTAAGGGCAAGGGTGTTAGCTTCATGGAGAATAGTGTGGAATGGCACTATAAGTCACCGTCAGCAGAACAACTTGCCCTTGCACTGGGAGAACTAAATTATGCGTAATGCCTTCATCCAGGAGCTGGTGAAACTAGCCCGTCAGAACCATCAGATTGCACTAATTGTTGGAGATCTTGGATACTCCGTCATCGAACCCTTTGCAGATGAATTCCCTGACCGATTCATCAATGCCGGCGTAGCAGAGCAAAACATGACAAGTCTCGCGGCAGGAATGGCGTCTGAGGGTTATCACGTCTTCACATACTCAATAGCAAACTTCCCTACTTTCCGCTGCGCAGAGCAGATCCGCAACGACATCGCATATCACAATCTACCAGTAACTGTGGTGTCGGTAGGTGGCGGACTGGCATACGGAGCGCTCGGTTATTCACACCACGCGGTCCAGGACTACGCGTTAATTCGCACGCTGCCCAACATGCTTATTGCAGCACCTGGCGACCCTATGGAAGTACGTGCATGTATGCGCTATCTGGTAGAACATCCCGGCCCCTCTTACCTTCGGCTGGGAAAGGCCGGGGAGCCAAACTTTCACATAGAACCGCCAAACGTGTCGCCTGGAAAATGGCTGAAACTGCGAAACGGAGACGCCAAAAATGCAATCTTGAGTACGGGCGCAGGGCTACAGATCGCTATGGAATGGATTACTAAGGAAGAATATGCAGATCGAAGTGTCTATTCGATGCCTCTTTGGTCAATGGCCGACAAAACCGTCCAATTGAAACAACTGGAAATCCATCTGGACATAATTACTTTAGAAGATCATTTGCAAGACGGTGGTTTTGGATCATGGCTACTAGAAGCAAGAGCATTGGATCCTGCGTTAACTTGCTTAGTTCACACTACTGCGTTAAATGCTGAAGTCTGTGGAACTGTAGGGTCGCAGACAACACTTAATCGCTTGGGCGGATTACATCCTTGAGCTCACACCCAGATTAAAATTACAAAAGGAATTAACCCGCTCTGCAGTGTTCACAAAGCATAAAAATACTTTCATCATTTATACATATATTTATAAAATTTGCTTAAAAAAAATGTAAATTTTAAAATACCTCAATCGAAGCATATCAATAAAATATACACAAGCCGAATGAATCATCATTTAAAATAGACACATATAAGTTTTAGCATTGCATTCATAGAATTGCAATTACTCATGCAAAGTTCTACATTCTTCGACTCAATGAAATTTGCACGGATATAATTTAAAACCTGTTCGCCAAATAAATAGATTCTAAAATTAATCATATCAAATACAATAATAAATTTCTAAAATCAAAATTGGCGGATTCAAGCACGAAGTGCAACACGGTTTAACGAGGCATGGAATACCTCGTGGGGTGTTTTGAATCCCAGTCGTTTTCTGGGGCGGTTATTCAACCGGTTCTCAATCATTCTAATTTCCTCATCCGTTATGGATTCCA
>CAUPNL010000005.1:0-108298 GCA_963512655.1 uncultured Limnohabitans sp.
TATCGGCTATGTTTTAGAAGAACAGACATGAGTCAGACCCAAAGCAAACCCTCGTTGCGCAACCGGCTGCTGCGCCATGTGTTGATTCCATTGGCCGTCACTTGGCTGGTGGGCACGGCTTTGGTGGTGGGCATTGCTTCGTACTTTGCGCAGCAGGCGTTTGACCGTGCTTTGTTAGACGATGCTTATTTGGTGGCCAGCCATGTGCGCCGGGCCAATGACGCCAGCGGTGGTGGCCTAGAACTGAGCCTATCTGCGCAAGAGATGAGCACCGTGCTGTTTGACCAAAGCGAAACTTTGTACTTTGCGGTGTTGCGCCCCGATGGGTCTCTGTTGGCAGGGCACCCAGGGCTACGGCCCACACGGCTGCAAGAAGACTTGAAACCCATGTTTGATGCGTTGGATTACCAAGGCCGCACACTGCGCAGCGTGACGGTGCACCGCCAACAACCGGCAGATTTTTATGTGGTGATGGCGCAAACCACGGCCAGCCGCGACAGCTTGTTGCAACGCTTGCTGACCTTCTCGGTCATTCCCCAAGTGCTGTTGTTGGGTTTGTTGGCTGCGTGGTTGTACCGCGCGATTGAAGAAGATTTGGCACCCCTAGCCGAGCTAGAAACGGCAGTGGGTCAACGTGACGTGCGCGACCTCACACCTGTGCCCGTGACCGCCACCACCCAAGATGTGCAGCGCTTGGGCCAAGCCATCAATGCGCTCTTGGGGCGCATTGCGTATAGCGTGCAAGCGCAACGCGAGTTCTCGGGCAATGTGGCGCACGAGTTGCGCACACCACTGGCAGGCATTCGTGCCCTGGCTGATTACGGCCTGCGTCAAAACGACCCACAGGTGTGGCGCGAACAGTTGCAAGGCATTGCTAAAAGCCAAGAGCGAGCTAGCCATTTGGTCGACCAGCTGCTGGCGCTGGCTTTGGCCGATGAAGCGCATCAAGACTTAGAAAAAACAGAGGTGTCGTTAGATGCACTCGTGGGCGAAGCCGTGCTTCGTTATTTGCCCAAGGCCGATGTTGCGGGTGTGGACCTCGGTGCCAAAGGCATTGACCATGCGGTGCTTGTGCAAGGCAATGCGGCGCTGATAGAAGGCATCTTGAACAACCTCATCGATAACGCGCTGCGCTATGGCCGTGCACACAACGGCGAGAGCCACATCACCGTTGCGGTCGAGACGACGCCTTATAGCGTGGTGCTGTCGGTCACTGACAACGGCGCGGGTGTACCGCCCGACAAGCTGCAGCAAATCAGCCAGCGTTGGGTGCAAGGCGCAGCGGGCGAGGCGCTCAAAGCGGGCGTGGGTTTGGGCTTGGCGATTGTGGGCACCTATGCCAAGCTGCTGGGCGCGCGTGTTGCCCTTGCTGCTGCGCAGCCGCATGGCTTGTGTGTTCATGTGACGTTTGACAAGTCGTCGCTATAGCGTGGCCCTTATGCACTCTTCTCTCAGCGCCCCGTTTTAGAACTGCCCCATTGGTCCATCACGCGTTGGTCACGCGCCATCTCAGCTTCGATGGAGTCTTTCGGTAATTGCCTCAAGCACGCTTCCATAGCCTTTGCATCTAGTTTGGGCTGCGGGGGTTCGCTATGAATTTTTGTTTGCTCAGATTTGCCGTTCCACGCGAACGGATTTTTAAATGACGGTGTGTCGGGCAGGCAGTCGTCTTTGTAGCTTGGCGCACCATCTGATGCGAATGGCGAAAACGAAATTGTTTTTTCAAAAATCAGGGGCTTGCCAGTGGGCGTAGGGGGCAAGGGCGGCATGTTTTGAATCGCTTGGCGCGCCAGTTTTTCTGCGAGTGTCGAGGTACTCCACAAAGTATCCAGTTGAGCCAGCGTGCCGTTGGGCGCTATTTCGATGCGAAAGCGCACTTCACCCTGATCGGGCCCCTCCACTGCTGTTCCCATCATGCTGCGCACTTGTTGGCCCCAGCTGTGACGATAGCCTTTGCTGTTTTTGTTGGTGTACTGAGCGGCAAATGCCCACTCTTCAGCGGTAGGCGCTGAGGGGGCCGACATGGTGGCAGGTGTTTTTTCGGCTTTGGCTTTGGTCGTGTCGGCATCCATGGTCGACATGGTTTGCTCGATCTGTGGTGCAGCGCTAGGTGGTGGCTCGGCTTTGATGAAAAACACCTCGGCTTCTAGCTCTTGTACCTTGGCAGGTTGTCTGACGCCAAACAAATGTTGGCTCGCGCCAATGATCACCAACACGTGTAACGCGATGGAGACAGTCAAAAAAGTCAGGCGTTGTGGGCCGCTTGATAAGCGCGTGGACACGGGTTGTTAAATAAGTAGTGTCTAATATTATTGACCAATATCGATTTTGAACAGGATTGCACCATGCACACATCTGACCATTGGGAAAACGTCTATCGCAATAAGTCATTTGATGCGGTGAGTTGGTATGCACCTCACTTGGGCGAGTCGTTGCGTTTGATTCAAGAGTTATGCCCCGACGCCACCGCCTCCATCATTGATATTGGTGGTGGCGAGTCCACTTTGGTGGATGACTTGCTGCATCGCCAATACGTCGATGTGTCGGTGTTAGACATCTCGTCCACAGCGATTGATTTCACACGTCAACGTCTTGGGCCGCTTGCTCAAGAGGTGACGTGGCATGTGGGCGACATCACGCAACACGACTTTGGCGACCAGCAGTTTGATTTATGGCACGACAGAGCCGTGTTTCATTTCTTGACAGACCCAGCTGCCAGACAGGCATATGTGGAATTGGTTCGGCGTTCTGTTAAGCCAGGCGGCTATGTGTTGATGGCGACGTTTGGACCTGACGGCCCTTTGCAGTGCAGTGGTTTAGATGTGGTGCGCTACGACGATCAAAGTTTGCATCATGAGTTTGGGGAAGGCTTCCAGATGATGGGAAGCCAGCTAGCCGAACACAACACCCCTATGGGAACACGCCAACAGTTTTTGTATTGCTGGTGTAGGGCTTAAAAATAGTTAAACGAGGAGAAATGCAAATGAGTCGCCAAGCAAGTGCTGCGCATGCTGTGAGCTGAGATGTCAGCCTCAGGCGGGTGGCCGTGACATCTTGAACAGCTGCTCTGGCCCAATGCTGAAGTAATCAGCCGGACCGCCGCCACGCAAAATGTGGCCCGCGTTGGCGGTGTCGTACACACCGTCTTTGAGCAAGTGGCTGGCAATGTGCACACCGACCACTTCACCCAGCACCAACCATGTGGGCACTTTTTGTTTGTCGAGGCCTTCGAGCTGAATAATTTGTGTGCTGCGGCATTCAAATGACACGGGGCTCTCTGCCACACGCGGCACATCCACCACGCGTGAGGGTGCTGTGGTCAAACCTGCCAACTCAAATTCGTTGACCTCGGGGCCAACGGGTGCACAGGTTTGGTTCATGGCTTCGGCGAGTGGGCGGGTGACGAGGTTCCACACAAACATGCCGTTTTCTTGCACATTGCGCAGCGAGTCTTTGGGGCCTGTGCTGGAGAAGCCCACGATGGGCGGCACGTAGTTGAAGGCCGTGAAGAAGCTATAGGGGGCGAGGTTCAACCCCCCCTCGTTGCTGCGGGTGGAGACCCAGCCGATGGGACGTGGACCGACGATGGCGTTGAAGGGGTCGTGGGGCAGGCCGTGGCCTAGGCGAGGTTCATAAAAATGCGTCATAGCGATACGTTAAACGCAAACATGCAACCCTGCTGTCGCAGGGTTAACTCACGTCACTCAGCCGTGTTTTTGATCCAAGAGGTTCAGCACGGCCAGAGCGGCTGTTGCATCACCTTTGCTATGGCTGAGGCTTTGACGCAGTGTGTCAGTGCCGGTGGCTTGGGCAATCAAATCCAATTGGCTGACCAAAAGGCTGAACTGAGCCGCCGCCAGTTGTGGATGCGCTGTGGCGTCCAACACCAAACCATTTGCATGTGTGAGGTGTTCTGATTCCTTGGCTGCAAATTCGGCTTTCGCTTCTTCGGTGAGGCGTTTGACCTCTTCGTGCGACAAATGCAAACGCTCGGCTTCGGCCACGATGAGTTCACGCTCTGCGTTGTCGAGCAAGCCGTCTTCGTAGGCCATCATCAGGCGGTGCTTGAAGGCGTCGCGGTCAATGCGCAGTTGGTCGGTGAAGGCCGAGGCCAACAAACCGGCGGGGATGGCAAAGATACCAATACCCAGCAAGGCAAGGACGACCGTGAGTGCGCGACCCATGGGCGTGATGGGCGAGATGTCGCCATAGCCCACCGAAGCCAGCGTGACCACAGCCCAGTAGATGGATTGGGGAATGTTCTCGAACTTGTCTGGTTGTGCGGGATGCTCAAACAAATAACCCAAGCTGGCGGTGAGCACCACCAATAGCATCATCACAAAGACGGAGGCAAAGATGATTTGCCATTCACGCAGCACCACTTTGTAGAGCGTTTCCATCGCCGAGGTGTAGCGGGTGAGTTTGAGCATGCGCATCAAACGGAAGACGCGCAAGAAGCGCAAGTCCAAGTGTTGGCTGAACAAGCTCTCCAAAATGAACGGCAAGATAGACAGCAAATCAATGATGGCTTGTCCGGTTCGGATGTGCGCCCAATGCGGCATCCGCAGGTGTTTGTACTTTGGGTTCTCTGGCGCAGAGTAAACGCGTGCGATGTATTCGATGGTGAAGATGGTGAACGCGATCACGTCAATCACCATGAATTCGCTGGCAAAAAGCGCACGAACAGATTCAACGGTTTCAAACACCACACAGGTGATGGACAAAGCAATCCAAAACACAATGAAGTTGTCGATGTAGGTGTGCAAACGGCCCGAGTGGCCGGTAGGCTCTAGCATGGCAAACACTTTGGCGCGCATGCTGCGGCCTTCGTTCAGGACTTGAAACTCTTTCCAAGCCGGGATGAGCTGGCGCGAGAGCTTGAACATCCGTGCCAATCGCAACACCCGCAGCACGCGCAGCATTTCTACATCCACGTCCACAAAACGTGCAAAGTAAAACGGCGCGATGGCCACCAAGTCCACCAAGGCGTAAAAACTGAAGGCGTAGCGCAAACGTGGGAAAGACTTGCCTGCAAACTCTGGGTTCAAGTGTGCGGAGGCCAAGCGAATCAGATATTCCGCTGTGAAGATACCAACGGTCACCACGTCAAACCAGTGAAACCATGCGGCATTGGCGTTGTAGATTTCGGGGGTGTTTTCAATCAGCACCGCAATCACGCTGGCGATGATCAAGAAACCAATACTGCGCTCGACGGTTTGGTGGAAGCCGTGTTTGAACTCTGGATCAAACAACCACTTGTAAATCTTGGCAAGTGGCGATGCGTGGGCGTGTGTGGTGTGGGCAGTCATGATTTTTATTTTCCTTTACGCATCACGTGCAAGTGAATAAAAAAGGCCCCAATTGGAGCCTTTTGCTGGAGGGGGATGATTTAAATCAAAAGCAAGAAGCCGTTGATGGTTGAAAAAATACCCAGCATGCCTAAGGCGCATGGCACCCAGAACAACACATGTGCCCCCGTCAGGATGGCCACTGAGGTGAGCACGATGGCAATTTGCAGCAGGGCTTCTGCGTAGTCAAACCATGGATCTTGTCGCAGTGCGATGTCACGTTCATGTTCGTGCGCTTTGGCCTTTTCCATCAGCTCTTTTTTGCCGTCACCCGTTTCTGGTTCGGACTCGTAGCGTGCAATGTTCTTTTCGTAGGCTTCAAGTTTTTTCTCAGCCAAGGCTTTGCCAGCAGGCGAGAACTTGTCATTGCTGAGCTGGATGCGCAGCTCGTCGGCTGCGATTTTGTAGTCGGTCTGGCGGATGTTTTTGGCTTGGTAAAACGAATACGCGTTGGCTGCCAAGATGTTGTTGCTCATGCTTTCTTTGGAGGCGTTGTTGCCGCCCAAGCTGGCAATGGCCAAACACATGGCCAACAAAGAGACCAACATGGCACAACGCGTGCGAAAGGGGTCGTTGCCGTGCTCTGGTAATTCGGTTTCTGGCACTTCACTCATGGTTCTTCCTTGTTATTCTTTGTGGTCGTCGGAATGCTTGTTTTTGCGTTTGGCAAAAATTTTATACAAAGCAAACACGGCCAACACCACGGCCACCACACACACCACCAATTCAGCGTTCGTTAATTTGTGGACAAACTGATCGACGTAGTCGTAGGTCGACAGCGGCGTGTAGACGTCGGGGTTCTCTTGTTTGTACTTTTGGTAGGCGCCGTTGTCCATGATGACCTTTGTTGGGAGTTACTTGGATTGCTTGTTGGCTTCTGAGATGTGTTTTTCTTCTTGCATCTGGTGTTTGATGGCTTCAACTTGCTCGTCAGACATCCCCAGCTTAGCTTGCATGATTTTAAGTTGAGCTTGCTCCTCTTCGGTGACAACACCATCGGACAGTACGGAACGAACTTCCATTTCATACAGGGCTTGACGGCGCTCCACCTGCGCGGTGTAGGCCGTGGCCACCACACCGGTCAGAATCGCAGCCAAGGCGATGGACAAGATTTGCGTGAGGATCACCAACACCGTACCCACAAATGTCACGGGGTCTACGTTGCCCCAACCCGAGATGATGGTGATGACAAACCAGTGCATGGCCGCTGGAATGGATGGGAAGACATCAGGTTGCTCATGGCCTTCGATGATGTAGATCAGTGAAGAGAAAAGCAAGCAACTGATGAACAACAAGAACACGGCAGACGAAAAAGAGTCTCGCTCCGCCTTGACCGCAGCCACCATGTCTTCAAACGCGCTGTTGTAGCGAGAGAGCTTGAAAATTCGCATCAAGCGGAACATGCGCAGCACGCGCAAGTCGGCGCCTGGGAAAAGCAATTGCAAATAAAACGGCACGGTGCTGACAAAGTCGATGATGCCGTAGAAGCTGAACACATATTCTTTGCGGCCTTGCCATGCGGTGCCGCCACTGTGGAGGTACTTTTCGCTGTACGACCACACGCGCAAGATGAATTCGACAGAGAACACGGCCACGCTGAACACGTCAAAGGCATGGAACTCGTACATGAAGGCTTCATGGATCTCTGGCACGGATTCCAAGATGATGCCCACCACGTTGGCGACCACCAAGAGCGCGATGAAGATTTCGACGAAATGGCTGTACTTGTCGGGGACTTCACCTTCCATGATTTCGAAGGTGCGGCGCTTGATGCGCTGGTAAGTCGTGAGGTTAGCGGCTGCTGTGTTCATGGTGGCGCTCATTCATTCGATGAGGATTTATTTTTCGCGCGCAGCATCATGGCTTCGACCTGTTCATCGCTGAGGCGGTAGTGCGCTTGCAAGCGCTGCAGTGTTTGTTGTTCTTCTTCAGACATGTTGCCGTCTTTGAAGACTTCGCGCAGTTGCGCTTCAAACGCCGCCTTTTTACGCGCCACTTGGTTGGAGAAGGCCGAGGCCACGATACCGGTCATGATGGCGGCCATACACACCCCCAAGAAGCCGGTGATGAGCGCAATGGCTTCGCCGGCTTTGGTGGTGGGTTCGACGTTGCCGTAGCCAGATGTGATGGTGACGATCGCCCAATAGATGGAATGTGGAATCGTGCCAAAGAACTCTGGCTGGTGATGGCCTTCTGCGAAGTGCATCAACGAAGCTGACACGATGGTGGCAATGGTCAATAAAAACACCGCAGAACCAAACGCCTGACGTTCAGAATGGATGGCATGAAATAAGTCTTGCAGTGCGGTGTTGTATTTGGAGAGTTTCAAGATTCGCAGTAAGCGCAAGACGCGCAAGATACGTAAATCCAGTCCTGGCAAGAAGATGTGCATGTAGTAGGGTATGGTGGCAAAAAAGTCCACCAATCCGAACGGGCTGAGCATGTATTCGAAGCGACCTTTCCATGAGCCGCCATGCGCCTTGTCATATTTCGCACCCAAGGACCACACGCGTGAAATGTATTCACCCGTGAAGAACATGACGCTCCAGAACTCCAACTCGTGGAAGAAGTCTTTGAATTCAGCGTGAATTTCTGGGACGGAATCAAGAATCACTGCAGAACAGTTGACCAGTACCACCAGGGTGATGGCCCATTCGACGTAACGACTGGCAGCGTGCTTGGGCGAGCCGTCCAATATTTCCATCAGTGTTTGTTTGGAGCCTGTTGTCATGGCGAAGGTCTAACGATATTGAATGTAGAGGGCTTAATTGATAAGCGGTCACACAGCATGTGTGTGACCGCTTTTTTTAAGACTTGAGTCATCAAGCCAAGCGGCGTTTTAAGCTTTGCCTTGAATTTTTTGCCACAAGGCAAATTCGTTAGCAGACAGGCGATCGCCTTGTTGTGCAGCTTGGTCAAACTGTGCGGCATCCACTTGCACGCCGAGTTGTCGGATTTGGCCCAACAAGACTTTGTAGTGCTCCACAGCCAAGGCTGGGTTTTCGGCGATTTTGTGGATTGGAAGTGGGTTGCGTTCTTCGAGCTCGTGCTCTTTGATCACCACTTCAATCAACGCATTGACTTCTTCCACCGTCAAATGCAGACGCTTGGCTTCTGCACGGATGATGGCGGCTTCAGCTTCGCTGATGTGGCCGTCTTTCAAAATGCCAAACAGTTTGGCTTTCAACTGGTCACGTTCTTTGACCAACTCATCGCTGAAGGCGGACGCCAACAAGGCAGCGGGGATGGCGAAGATACCAATACCCATCAGAGCCAAGATGCTGGTCATGGCACGGCCCATCGGTGTGACGGGTGAAATATCACCGTAACCCACAGAGGCCAAGGTGATGACCGCCCAATAGATGGAGGTGGGGATGTTTTCAAACTTCTCAGGCTGAGCGTCGTATTCAAACAAGTAGCCCAAGCTGGCAGTCAAGACCAGCAGCAACATCATGATGAAGGTGGCAGCGCCCATCACAGGCCACTCACGCACCACCACTTTGACCAACACGGCGGTGGCATCGCTGCCGCGTGTGAGTTTGAGCAATCGTGCCAAACGGAACACTCGCAAGAAGCGCAAGTCCATCAGGTGGTGCAAGAACACTTCTAAGAAGAAGGGCACGATCGCCAAGAAGTCGATGAGTGTCGATGGCGATTTGGCTTGCTTGATGCGACCGATGATGGTGCCTTTGTAGCCAGGCTCTTCCACGCAAGCGTACATGCGCATGCAGTACTCCACCGTGAAGATGGCCACAGCCACTGCGTCCAAGATGACGAATTGCAGATGCAAGATGTAGTTGATGCCTTTGACTGATTCCAAGATCACGGCCAATACAGACAAGATCACCCACACACCAATGAACACCTCAAAGATGTGTTGCATGGTGCCGCCGAAATCGCTTGGGAACACCAAGGCGTGCACTTTTTGACGGAAGGTGCGGCCTTTGTTGAGCTCTTTGAATTCAGCGATGGCTGGAATCAAAACACGGAACAGCTTCATGATTCGCAAGAGTCGCAGGAATCGCAACACGCGCAAGTCGATGGGAATAAAGGCTTGCAAGTAGAACGGTGCCACAGCCAAGAAGTCGATGATCGCAAAGGGGCTGGTCACAAAGCCCAAGCGGGCGTTCTTGCGGTTCTTGAATTCTTCGTCTTCAGGTGCGAGGTAAAAGCGCAACGCGTATTCAATGGTGAATACGGCCACAGAGAAGATGTCAAAACACTCAAACCACACGCGATACGGTTCGTACACCGCAGGAACGTGCTCGAACATCAGGGTGAACAAGTTGATGATGATCAGGTAGCTGACCCACTTGTCCAATTCTTTTTGGAAGTTGCCGGGGATGTTTGGATCGAGCAACCATGAGTAAAGCCACTTGCGCATAGGCAAGTTGCGGTCGATGTTGGCTTCTACGTCTTGGCCCAGAATGGCTTTGACGTCGAGGTCTTCGAGGAATTTGTCGTGTTTGGTAGTTGTATTCATGTCAGACCTCAGAACTCGAACTCAGCAACTTTGATAGCCGCGCCACCTTTGTCACACACAGAAAGGCGCAGTTGCATCTTGTAGTCAACGCTGTCTGTCTCAAGTAGCTGGGAGGCCACGAATGGTGTGGCTGAGCCGGGAGGCGTGGGCATCAAGTCTTCCAACAGGATGGCACCCATCAAGGTGCGATCTTTGGGGTCGCAGGCGGCCACGAAGTGCGGTGCTTTGTTGAAGAATGTGTTGACTTGGTCTTTCAATTCAGTCTTGGCCAAGATATAGGCCAAGCAAGCGCCCCAAGTGCCGGGCGTGTCGGCCTTGGCATCGGCAGGTGCCTTGATGCCACCTTTGCACGCTGCATGCTTGGTGTCGGCTTCAAAGCGTGTGGTGCCGGTTTCGGTCAGCCATGCCACCCAAGCTTCGCCGTTGCTTTTGGCCGCTTCAACTTTGAGGGCTTCTCTGTAGTTGACAACGCCCAGCCAAGTGACGGCCACCACAATCAAGACCAAAAAGGCCAAAAAGAGCTTGTCTGCTGAGTTGGGACCGAGATGCATGTGCTCGGTGGTGTGTTCACTGGAAGATGCCATGTGTATCGCCTTGAATAGAGGGAATCCGGCGTGCCAAGGTAGGCCTAGCGCTAGACAAAAGTGGCGTTGATGATATTCGTAAATTTGGCGAATTTATCGAATTAAGGCTAGAAATTCGATGAACTTACGGTTTTCAATGAATATTTAAGGCATAAAAAAGCCGCGGTTGAAGCGGCTTTTGAAAGCATAAAAGGCCTCTCATTTTCAATGATGGCGCCCTGTGCATTTTCAATTGCTGTATGTCTCAACCCAATCGTTATGCACAGCTCCCCATGCCAATGGTGAAACCAACAGCAAACGAATGGTTGATGTGTGTTCATTAGAATGGAGGCGGGTGTTCATTCAATGATGAGTCAACAGGTTTAGCGTCGGTCGGGCCGCCACGCGAGAAAACCTGTGTGTTTGCTATGACCCCTATTTCTATTGAGTGGGTGGCTGCTTTTCTCTTTGCAGTTGCCTTAGTTCATACCTTTGCCGCCAAGTACTTTGAGCGGCTTTCCCACCGCTATCCCAAACACGCTGGTTTGTTTCACCTCTTAGGTGAAGTGGAAGTGGTGTTTGGCTTTTGGGCCATCGTCCTGATCGTGTGCATGGCATGGCTGCAAGACGGCACGCAAGCTTTGGCCTATGCCGAATCGCGCCAATACACCGAGCCGCTGTTTGTATTTGTGGTGATGGTGGTGGCGGCGTCTAAACCTATTTTGAGTTTTGTCATATCGGCAGTCGATGCAGCCTCGCGCCTCATGCCCATGCGGGCTTCGTTGGCCAAGGCTTGGTTGGGCTTGTTTGCCGTGCCTTTGCTGGGCTCGGCCATCACCGAACCCGCTGCCATGACCATTGCCGCGCTGATGCTGGCCCCCCAAGTGTTTCGGTCTGAAGTGCCAGAGCGGGTGAAGTACTTTGCGCTGGGCGTGTTGTTTGTCAATATTTCGATAGGTGGCACGCTCACTTCATATGCTGCACCGCCCGTGTTGATGGTGGCCACTGTGTGGGGCTGGGACAGTGCGTTTATGTTTACCCAGTTTGGCTGGAAGGCTGCGTTGGCTGTGCTGGTGAATGCCACTGTGGCGGTTTTTGTGTTGCGCAACCATTTGGGTGCAAATACCAGTGCAGACGAATCGCCCGTGACAGATCGCATTCCTAAAACCGTGGTGCTTGTGCATTTGGCGTTTTTGGGCGCTGTGGTGGTGATGGCGCATCACCCCGTGGCGTTCATTGGCCTGTTTGTGATGTTCATGGGCTTTGCGCAAGCTTATGAGCGCTACCAAAACCCGCTGATTCTGAAAGAGGCCTTGTTGGTGGGCTTTTTCTTGGCGGGCTTGGTGGTGTTGGGCGGCATGCAGCAGTGGTGGCTACAGCCCATTGTGTCGACCATGGACCCGCAGGTTTTGTTTTACGGAACCACGGTGCTGACGGCCTTTACCGATAACGCAGCGCTGACGTATTTGGGCTCGTTGATTTTGGATATCTCGGACGAAGCCAAATACAGCTTGGTGGCTGGTGCGGTGGCAGGCGGCGGTCTGACCGTGATTGCCAACGCACCCAACCCCGCAGGCGTGGCGCTGCTGCGTGCGGGGTTTGCCGATGCGTCGGTGGGGGCGGGTGGATTGTTATTAGGGGCTTTGTTTCCTACTGCGGTGGCCATGGCGGCCTTGCTTTTGTTGTGATTCATGTATTAAACGGAGGTGCAGCATGCGCGTTGGATTGATTGGTTTTGGTAAGACGGGCAGGGCTGTTGCGTCAGTGTTGTTGGATTCAGAGCTTACGCAGCTGCAGTGGGTGATGCGCCAGTCACATGTTTTAGAGCACCGGTCGGTAGCAGAATTCTTGGGCGTTAAGTCGGACGAGCCTGCGTTGATCTTGTCAAAGGCTGAATTCACAGCAGCCAATTTGTTGGACCAAAAACCAGTGGATGTGATCATTGATTTTTCGGGCGATTCGGGTTTGAGCTATTACGGCGAAGCGGCGGCCAAGCGAGGCATCACCATCATCAGCGCGGTGTCGCAGTACGAGCCAGAAACGAAGGAACGACTCAAGGCGCTTGCTTCGCAGACGGTGGTCATGCACTCGCCCAACATCACGCTGGGCATTAACTTCTTGATGATTTCAGCCAAGATTTTGAAGAATATTGCGCCCTACACCGATATTGAAATCATTGAGGAGCATTTCAAACTCAAGCCCGAAGTGTCTGGCACAGCCAAGGTCATTGCCAAGCAGCTAGACCTTGACGAGAGCCAAATCAAAACCATTCGTGCAGGCGGCATCATTGGCACGCATGAAATTTTGTTTGGTTTTCCATACCAAACCGTGCGTTTGAAGCACGAGTCGATTTCACGCGAAGCATTTGGTAACGGCATTGTGTTTGCGGTCGAGCAGCTGCAAGGCAAAAGCAAAGGCTTTTATTCGATGGAAGATTTGCTGTTGCCGTTCTTCCGCCTCACCGATGAGGACTCCGATACCTCGCAAAAGAGCAAGAAGCCTTGGTGGCGTTTTTGGGCCAACTAAACTAGGGCATGACTTTTCAATCACTCAAGCAAACTTGGTTTTTTAACGTTCGCGCCGATGTGCTAGCGGGTTTGGTGGTGGCGCTGGCCTTGATTCCTGAGGCCATTGCGTTTTCCATCATCGCGGGGGTTGACCCCAAAGTGGGCTTGTATGCCTCGTTCTCGATTGCCACCATCTTGGCGTTTGCGGGCGGCCGCCCCGGCATGATTTCGGCGGCCACGGGCGCCATGGCGCTGGTGATTGCCAGCTTGGTCAAAGACCACGGCTTGCAGTATTTGTTGGCGGTCACGGTGTTGACAGGTGTGCTGCAAGTGGTGGCGGGCTGGCTGCACTTGGGCCGCATGATGCAGTTTGTGTCGCGCTCTGTGGTGACCGGTTTTGTCAACGCGCTGGCGATTTTGATTTTCATGGCCCAGCTGCCAGAGCTGATCCATGTGACATGGCATGTGTATGCCATGACGGCAGCGGGCTTGGTGATCATTTATGGCTTGCCCTACATCACCAAGGCTGTGCCTTCGCCGCTGGTGACGATTGTGGTGTTGACCGGTGTATCTATTTATTTAGGGTTAGACATTCGCACGGTGGGTGACATGGGCGAGTTGCCCAGCAGCCTGCCCGTGTTTTTGCTGCCTGATGTGCCGCTGAACTTGGACACTTTGCTGATCATCTTGCCGTACTCGGCCACTTTGATGGTGGTGGGTTTATTAGAGTCGCTCATGACGGCCACCATCGTGGACGAGATGACCGATACCAAAAGTGACAAGAGCCGCGAGTGTGTGGGCCAAGGCGTGGCCAACATTGCCACAGGTTTCATGGGTGGCATGGCGGGTTGCGCCATGATTGGTCAGTCGGTGATCAACGTCAAATCGGGTGGGCGCGGGCGTTTGTCCACCTTGGTGGCGGGTGTGATGCTGCTGATTTTGGTGGTGTTTTTGGGCGACTGGGTGCGCCAGATACCGATGGCTGCGTTGGTGGCGGTGATGATCATGGTCTCGATTGGCACGTTCAACTGGGGCTCGTTTCGCAACCTGCGTGAGCACCCCAAAAGCTCTAGCGTGGTGATGCTGGCCACCGTGCTGGTGACGGTGTACACCCACGATTTGGCGCGTGGCGTGTTGGTGGGGGTGTTGCTGTCGGGCTTTTTCTTTGCGCACAAGATTGGCCAAATTTTGCTGGTGCAGTCCGAGCAAGCAGACAACGGCCAAACCCATGTGTACCGCGTGATTGGCCAAGTGTTTTTTGCCAGCGCTGAGCGCTTTGTGGATGCGTTTGATTTTGAAGAGCCGGTGCACAAGGTGGTGGTGGATGTGTCACGCGCACATTTTTGGGATATCACAGCGGTCAGCGCTCTCGATAAAGTGGTGTTCAAGTTGCGCCGCAATGGCTTTGACGTGGAGGTGCGCGGCCTCAATTTGGCCAGCGCCACCTTGGTGGATAAGTTTGCTGTGCACGACAAAGATGGGCATGACCTGATCTTGGGTCACTGACATGAAGCCCACACCCCAATCGCTGTCTGGACTGATTCCATTCATTCGCCCTTACCGTGTTCAGGTGGCCCTTGCGGGTGTGTTTTTGTTGCTGGCGGCTGGCACGACCTTGGCCTTTCCGTGGGCGCTGCGCACGCTGATTGACCAAGGCTTGGCCGAGCAGGCCACGCCCGAGGTGCTGGCCACTCAGTTTGTTGAGCTGTTCATGGTGGCTGCGGCTTTGGCGGTGTTTTCGTCGGCACGGTTTTACATGGTGAGCTGGCTGGGTGAGAAGATCACGGTGGACTTAAAAAACAAGGTCTACGCCCATGTGCTGCAGCAAAGCCCCACGTTTTTTGAAACCACGCAGTCGGGCGAGGTGCTGTCGCGTTTGACGAGCGACGCCACCTTGATTCAAACCGTGGTGGGTTCGTCGTTGTCGATGGGGCTGCGCAATGCGGTGATGGGTGTGGGCGCAATGGCCATGCTGATTTGGACCAACCCTTGGCTGATGTTGCAGGTGATTGGGGTGCTGGCGCTGGTGGTGTTTCCGAGTGTGTATTTGGGGCGCCGCGTACGCCGCCTGTCGCGGGCCAGCCAAGACCATGTGGCCGATTCGAGCGCCATGGCGTCTGAGGTTCTGAATGCCATTTCGGTGGTGCAAAGCTACACGGCTGAGCGGCGCGAGGCTTTGCGATTCAGTGGCTCTACCGCGCAAGCCTTGGCCACATCGCTACGCCGCGTGCGAGCGCGTTCGGCCTTGGTGGGTTTCATCATCATGGCGTCGAGTGCGGCCTTGTTGTGGGGCTTGTACATGGGCGCACTGTCGGTGCGTGCGGGCACGACCACCGCTGGTGAGCTGGGCCAAACCGTGGTGTATGTGGTGTTGCTGGCCAGTGCCTTTGCCGTGCTGGGCGAGGTGTATGGCGACGTGCTGCGTGCCGCAGGCGCGACCGAGCGGCTGATGGAGCTGCTTCACACCCAGTCGGATGTGCGTTCGCCCGAGCAGCCACAGCGTGCGCCATGGCCCACACACGGTTCGAGCTTGGTGTTGCGTGAGGTGAGTTTCAACTACCCGTCGCGGCCCGCGCAGCGCGCCCTCAATGGCTTGACGGGCGAGGTCCATGCAGGGCAAACCGTGGCCATTGTTGGCCCCAGTGGTGCGGGCAAGACCACGCTGTTTTCTTTGTTGATGCGGTTTTATGCGCCGCAGCAAGGCGAGGTGCTGTTAGACGGCGTGGCGATTGAGCAAATGGATTTGCACGACTTGCGTCAGCGCATTGGCGTGGTGCCGCAAGAGCCGGTGGTGTTTTCGGGCACGGTGATGGAGAACATCCGCTACGGCCAACCCGATGCCACCGACCAAGCCGTGCACGCAGCGGCAGAAGCGGCGTTTGCCACGGAATTTATCAACGAACTGCCCGAAGGCTTTGACACGTATTTGGGTGACCGAGGCGTGCGCTTGTCTGGGGGGCAGCGTCAGCGCATTGCGATTGCAAGGGCTATTTTGAAAAACCCGCCCATGCTGCTGTTGGACGAAGCCACCAGCGCTTTGGACGCCAACAGCGAGCGCATGGTGCAAGCCGCTTTAGAGAAAGCCATGCAAGGCCGAACGACTTTGGTGATTGCACACCGCTTGGCCACGGTGCAACGTGCCGACTGTATTTGGGTGCTAGAGCATGGCCGTTTGGTAGAGCAGGGCACACACGCCGAGCTGATGGCGCGTGCGGGCCTGTATGCCAGTTTGGCCGCCTTGCAGTTCTCCGACTCAGTGGTTTTGTGAACCGCGGTGCGCCCAACCGGTGGTGTGTTTTTCGATCATGCTGAACAGCTCGTACATGATCATGGCCATGGCGCCGACCACCACCAAGCCCGCAAACGCCAAGCCCATTTGCATGGCCGAGCCCGCAGAAATAAGCAAATAGCCAATGCCTTCGTTGGCGGCGGTCATCTCTGACACCGTTGTGCCGACAAATGCCAAGGTGATGGCGACTTTGAGCGAGCCGTAGAAGTAAGGCATGGAGCGGGGCAGGCCCACTTTGATCAACACGTCCCAGCGCTTTGCGCCCAAGACGCGCAGCACATCTTCCAGCTCAGGCTCTAAGGTAGCCAAGCCCGTGGCGATGTTCACCATGATGGGGAAGAAGCTGATGAGGAAGGCAGTCAAGATGGCAGGGCCTACGCCAATGCCAAACCACACCACCAAGATCGGCACAAACGCTGCTTTTGGTAAGGCGTTGAAGCCGGTCATGAGTGGGTACACGGCGGCATAGGCCAAAGGCGAACTGCCAATCACGAAACCGAGCAAGACACCCACCACGATGGCAATGCCGAAGCCCACCATGGTCACCCAGAAGGTGCGCCAGGCGTGGCCCGCAATGACGTCGCGGTATTCGACCATTTGTTCCCAAATGCGCAGAGGCGAGGGGAACACAAATTCGGACACGTTAAAGAGTGAGCAGGCCGCTTGCCAAATCAGCAAGGTGGCGACGAGCAAGCCCCATGGTGCCCAAGTTTCGAGTTGTTTTTGATTCATGGTGTTCACTGCCCGAGGTTAGTGCCGTCTTTACGCATCGCGCCAATGTGGCCGCGCAGCTCGTGCACGATGTTGGTGAACTCAGGGGTGTAGGTCACCTCCAAGTCGCGGGGGCGAGGTAAATCAATGTCGCGTTTGACCACAAAGCGGCCTGGGCTCTTGCTCATCACATAAACCGTGTCGGCCAAAAAGACGGACTCGCGCAAATCGTGGGTGACCAAGATGACGTTGAACTTTTGCATGGCATGCAAGTCGCGCAGCGTGCACCACAGCTCTTCGCGGGTGAAGGCGTCGAGCGCACCAAACGGTTCGTCGAGCAACAGCATCTTGGGCTCATGAATCAACGCTCGGCAAATGCTGGCGCGTTGTTGCATGCCGCCTGACAGCTCCCACGGGAACTTGCGCTCGTAGCCGCCCAGACCGACGGTCTTGAGCAGGTCGATGGCTCGGGCTTCGTACTCGGCTTTCTTGGCTTTGAAGTTAGAGCGGTAAGGCTCCACGATTTCCAAGGGCAGCAACACGTTGTCGAGCGTGGTGCGCCAAGGCAAGAGCGAGGGTGACTGAAACGCCATGCCACTGATCTTGAGCGGGCCGTTGACGGGCTGGCCATCAACATAAATCTCACCACGGCTGGGTTTTTTCAAACCCGTGGTGAGCTTCATGAAGGTGGATTTGCCGCAACCCGAGGGCCCCACAATGGCGATGAACTCGCCTTGTTTGACCTGCAGGTTGATGTCTTCCACCGCAAAGTGGTTTTGCGCTAACAACTCATCGTTGTAGGCGAGCCAGACGTTTTGAAAGTCGACGAAGTGTTCGGGAGAAGCGGTCATGCAGCAGTGCCTAGATTACTTTTTACCTTTGGGCAACACGTCGAGTTCTTTGGCTGTGGGCAAGAAAGAACCGTTCCAAATGTCGTCAGCCTTCACGCGAGTTTTGGTGTTGAACGCATCAGACACTTGAGACGCCATCAAGCTCAGGCGTGGGCCTTTGATTTGGCCAAAGCCTTCAGCGCGTGCGTCTGGGCTGTTGATGACGGTGTCGATGGCCAGCTTCAAGCGGCGTGTTTCGAGTTCGCTGTTGATGATGCCATCGCGGGCTTTGACTGTTTCGATGGCTTTGGCTGGATCCGCGATCACGTCTTTCGCGCCTTTGGCAAATGCGGCCAAGAAAGCTTTGAGGGCGGCTGGGTTTTCTTTGATCAGCTTAGGCGAAGCGATGATGGCGTTGCCATACAGCTTCACGCCCAAGTCTGGGTATTGCATGACCACCACGTCATCGGCTTTCACGCCGCGTGCTTCGATGTTGAGCAAGGAGGTGAAGGTGAAACCAGTGATGGCGTCCACATCGCCGCGTACCAACATGGTTTCGCGCAAAGGTGGGTCCATAGAGACCCAAGTCACAGCGCCCACTTTGTTTTCTTTGGCGAAGATGGGGAAGGCGCGGCGGCCTGCGTCGAACACGGGTGCGCCGAGCTTTTTGCCGGCCAAGTCAGCCGGGGTTTTGATGCCAGATTTCTTGAGGGCCATCACCGAAGCAGGGGTGTTGTTGTAGACCATCATCACGGCCACAGGCTTGTTGGGGGCGTCTGGGTTGTTGGCGTGGAATTCCATCAAGGCTGCCAAGTCGGCAAAGCCCACGTCATAAGCGCCTGAAGCCACGCGGTTGACCGCACCGCCAGAACCGTTGCCAGCATCGACGGTCACGTCGAGCTTGGCGTCTTTGAAATAGCCTTTGGCCACAGGTACCAAGAAGAAAGCAGAGGGGCCTTCAAAGCGCCAGTCGAGTTGGAACTTGAGGGGCGTTGTCTGTGCCGAAGCACCCGCAAAACTGGCAGCCAGTGCCAAGCCGAGGGTGGTTTTGATGAAGGTGCGTTTGATCATGTGGGCCTCTGAAAAATAAAATGAGTAAAGGGTGATGTATACAAGCTTGCAATATTGGTGCCTAGCGTGAGGTACCTGTTTGCGGGCTGCTGAGGATAAATTGTGCGCGACTTTGGTTTGTATACAAAAAGGGTTTGCACCAGTCTGGTGTTTTGCACCAACGTGGTGCGTTACTCTTGGTTTCGATCACCCACAAAAAAGCCAGCACGGTGGCTGGCTTTTGGGAAGAAGCTACAAGCGGAAAGGCTTATGCGGCTTCTGCTGTTTTGTGTTTACGCGACTGGTTGAATTTGCCCCATGCAAAAACAGCGGCGGCACCTGCCGCTGCTGCGGTCAAATGGAACCAAGAGTTGGCCGCGCTGAATTCGCGCAACACGGCATCGCTGGCGATGGTCTCACCACCCACCCAGCCGATCAAAGCGGCCCCCAAAGTGATGATGACGGGATAGCGCTCCATCAGTTTGATCATCAAGGTGCTGCCAAAGATGACCAAAGGAATGCTGATGGCCAAGCCAATGATGAGCAAGACCTCATCACCTTTGGCGGCAGCAGCCACAGCAATCACGTTGTCCAAGCTCATGACCACGTCAGCAATCAAGATGGTACGGATGGCAGAAAAAAGGTTACCTTGTTCGCCGCCTTCACCATCGTCTTCGTCTTCGCCAGCCAGCAATTGCGCGCCAATCCAGAGCAGCAAGATGCCACCCACGATTTGCAGGTATTCCAACGTCATCAATTTCGCGGCCACCACGGTCAAACCGATACGCAACACCACGGCAGCACCAGAGCCAAACATGATGGCTTTTTTCTGTTGCTCAGGGGGCAAGCTGCGTGCAGCCAATGCGATCACGACGGCGTTGTCGCCTGACAAGATGATGTTGATCCAAATAATCAGCATCAGGCCTAACCAGAAGTCAGTGCTTTGAAGTAGTTCCATGTTTTGTTTGCTCCAGACAAAGGAAATGTTGTTGTTTGAGTGCCTTGAGACAAAGCAACTTTTTGATCGACGAGTGTAACGGCGCGCTATTGCTGAGCCTGTTGGTATTACTGCTTATGCGACACACCGCAGGCCGTGCAAGGTTTGTTGCCCAAAAAAAAGCCCGCTTGTTCGGCGGGCTATGCACAAGGCGTTTGCCTTTTTAGTGGCTGTCGGCTTGACGTGCCGCTGCTACCGCAGCCGAGTCGTCTTTGGACGCGCCGTTGAAGAACAGGTTCAACACCACGGCAGAGATGGAGGCCAACAAGATGCCTGACTCAATCAGTGGGTGCAGGTTGTGCGGCATCCATTGCTTGAAGTTGGGGGCGATCAGCGGAATCATGCCTATGCCGATGGAGATGGCCACGACCAAGCTGTTGAAGCGGTTGTTCTTGAAGTCCACGCCGCCCAAGATGCGAATGCCGGTGGCTGCCACCATGCCAAACATCACCAAGCCAGCACCACCCAAGACCACGGTGGGGAGCGATTCAACCAAAGCGGCCATTTTAGGAATCACACCCAAGACGATCAAGATGATGCCACCGGCCACGCACACAAAGCGGCTCTTGACGCCAGTGACTGCCACGAGGCCCACGTTTTGCGAGAAGCTGGTGTAGGGGAAGGTGTTGAAGATGCCGCCAATCAGCGTGCCCAAACCATCGGTGCGCAAGCCACGGGTGAGTGCGGCGCGGTCTACGTGACGGTCGGTCATTTCACCCAAGGCCAAGAACATGCCAGTGGATTCGATCATCACCACGATCATCACCAAGGTCATGGTGAGGATGAGCACGGGGTCAAACACAGGCATACCAAACTGGAACGGTGTGACGATGCCAAACCATTCGGCTTTGCCGACTTTGTCGAAGTTCATTAGCCCGAAGCTGGTGGCCACGACGCCACCAATGATGATGCCCAAGAGCACCGAGATGTTGGCGATGAAGCCTTTGGCGAACTTAGCAATCATCAAGATGGACACCAAGACCAAAGATGCAATGCCCACGCCTGTGAGGTCGGCGTATTTGGGGTTAGGCACTTTAGCCATCAAAGCCAAATCTTTGGGCACGGCAGCCAGCGTTGAGCCTGGGGCCGAGGCCGCAGCCGCAGCGTCAGCCAGCCACTTGGCGTGCTCTGGGTTGACGATGGATGGGGCTGTGGGGCCGAAGGGGTTGCCGAAAATCCAGTTGATGCCAATGCGCATCAAGCTGATACCGATGACGGCAATGATGGTGCCAGTCACGACGGGCGGGAAGAACCGCAACATGCGGCTGACCAGCGGCGCGATGAGGATAGAAATGGCACCTGCGCCCATGATGGCGCCGAAGATGAGTTGAGCGCCTGCGTCGCCGGGGTTGGCGTTGGCCATGGCCACCATGGGGGCGACGGCAGCAAAGGTCACGCCCATCATGACGGGCAAGCGAATGCCAAACCATTGGGTGGCGCCCCAAGATTGGATGAGGGTGACCAAGCCACACACAAACAAGTCAGCAGAGATAAGCATCGCCACTTGTTCGGGGCTGAGCTTCAAAGCACGGCCCACGATGAGTGGCACAGCCACAGCGCCTGCGTACATGACGAGCACGTGCTGCAAGCCGAGAGCGGCGAGCTTGCCGGTGGGCAGGTGTTCGTCGACGGGATGGGTGGATTGGGACATCATTTCTCCTTGTGGATTTTTCGCATACAAAACTGTATACAAAATATGCTTGGGTTGTTTTACGGAGAAACCCTATTTTTTGAGTCTGTTTTGCTGGGCTCGCTGTAGGCGAAGGCAGTGGGCAGGTTCCTCATGCTGGAGTACCAGAAATCGTCACCTGCCCACTGCCTCCACCTACAGACTGCGGCGAGCAATTCTTTAAATCAGCTCAACAAATCCAACAAGGTGCGTGCCACCACCTTGGTTGCCCGACGCACATCTTCCAACATCACGCGTTCATCGTTGCGCTTGGCATGGCTCTCTAGCACCGTGCGTGGGCCTGCGCCGTAGATAACGCCCGGAATGCCCTGCGCCACATACAAACGCACATCGGTGTACAGCGGCGTGCCCACAGCGGGGATGGGCTCGCCAAACAATTCGCCCCCGTGTTTTTGGATGGCGTCGACCAAAGGTTTGTTGCCTGCCAGCGGAATCATGGCTTTGGCGAGCAAGAGGCGTTTGATGTCGACTTTGAGTTGCGTGCCGCCACGGGGTGGGTTGAATGAAGCGGCTGCGTCTTCAATGGTTTTGCGGATGGACGCTTCCACCTCGACGGGGTTCTCTTCTGGAATCATGCGGCGGTCGAGTTTGAACACGACCTTGCCGGGCACGACGTTGGTGTTGGTCCCGCCGGTGATTTGGCCCACGTTGAGGTAGGGGTGAGTGATGCCTTCGATCTTCGAGGTGGTTTTTTTGTATCCCTCGTTGAGCGCGTGCAGGGCGTTCAAGATGTGTACCGCGCCTTGCAGGGCGTCTGTGCCGCTGTCTGGGATGGCGGCGTGCGCCATTTCGCCTTGCACGGTGACTTCCATTTGCAAGCAGCCGTTGTGTGCGGTGACCACTTGGTAGCTAAAGCCTGCGGCAATCATGAGGTCGGGTTTGGTCAGGCCGTGTGACAGCAACCAGCCTGGGCCTTTTTCGCCGCCAAACTCTTCGTCGTAGGTGAAGTGCAGTTCAACGCCGCCTTTCAATGGCAAGCCCAATGATTCGAGTGCGCGAGTGGCAAAGGTGAAGGTAGAAAAGTCGCTCTTGCTCACCGCTGTGGCGCGGCCGTACATCGCGCCGTTTTCAATCTCAGCGCCGTAAGGCTTGTGTGTCCAGCCCTCGCCCGGAGGGACCACATCGCCGTGTGCATTGAGCGCAATGGTCTTGCCGCCATCGGCAAACTTGCGGCGCACGATGAGGTTGGTGATGCTTTCCAAACCGTAGGCTTTCACTTCGTCAGCAGGCACAGTGTGCTTTTCGGATTCGTAGCCAAAGCTGTGCAGCAACTCGGCGGTGCGCTCGGCGTGAGGGGCGTTGTTGCCAGGCGGGGTGTCGGTGGGGACTTGCACCAAGGCTTGCAAGAACTTCACTTGCTCGTCAAAGTGCGCGTCGATCCATGCGTCGAGTTGGGCGTATTGGGTTTGGCTCATGGTGTGTCTCTGGTTGTTATGGGTGATGCGCAGGCTTTAAGCGTGCGTGTTGTGCAGCAAGTGCATAAAAGCGTCGACGCACAGTTGCATGTCGTCGCTGGTTGTCGATTCAAGCGGGTTGTGGCTGATGCCGGCGTTTTGGCCGCGCACAAACAACATGGCTTGTGGCATGACTTCGTGCAGCTTCATCGCGTCGTGGCCCGCGCCGCTAGGCAGGTGGAACACGGGCACGCCCAAGCTTTGCACGGCGTGTTCCCAAGCGGCTTGCAGCTTGGCGTCGCTCGGTGCGGCGCTGGCGCGCATGGTTTCTTCGAGGGTGTAGTGCAAGCCACGGCGCTCACAAATGGCTTTGAGTTCGGCCAGCACGTCGTGCATCAGGCTGTCGCGCAGTTCATTGGTGGTGGCACGCAGGTCAAGGCTGAATTGGCAGCGGCCGGGCACCACGTTGATGGAGCCGTTAGGGACACTGAGCATGCCAATGGTGCCTACCAAGTTAGCTTCTTGGGCGGCTCGCTTTTCAACGTACAGCGCAAGTTCTGAGACAGCGGTGGCGGCGTCGCGGCGGCGGTCCATCGGTGTGGTGCCTGCGTGGCTGGCCATGCCAAACATTTCTCCCACAAAACGCACGCTGCCGTTGATGGAGGTGACCACGCCCAGTGGAATGTCTAGCTCGTTGAGCACAGGGCCTTGTTCGATGTGCACTTCCACAAAACCCAAATACTCAGCTGCGTTGCGGGTGAGTTTGGGGATGTCTTCAATCTTCAAGCCGGCTTGCTTCATGGCTTGGCGCATCGTGATGCCGTCCGCATCTTTTTGGTCCAGCCACTCGTTTTTGAAATCGCCCACCAAAGCACCAGAGCCGAGGAAGGTGGCTTTGTAGCGTTGGCCTTCTTCCTCTGCAAAGGCGACCACTTCGAGGTTGAAGGGCAAACGCTTGCCCGCACGGGCCAGCTCGCGCACACAGGCCATGGGCACGAAGATGCCCAAGCGGCCGTCGTACTTGCCGCCGTTGCGCACGGTGTCGTAGTGCGAGCCGGTCATCAAAGTTTTAGCGTGCTGAGATGAGGCTTTGTAAATACCCACCACGTTGCCCACCGCGTCGATGTGCACCTCGTCAAAGCCGCAGGCCTTCATGCCCAGCTCAATCGTGCGGGCGCATTTCAGGTGTGCGTCGGTCAGGTAGGTGACGGTGAGCTCTTCGCGTGCGGCGTGCGGTGCGTGTTTGTTGACCACGCCTGCATCGCTGAACTGGGCCAGCCATTCGTGCCAGTCCCACACTTCGTGGCCTAGCGCGGGTTCGTAGCCCAGCTTGTCGTTGAGGCGAATCTCCACGATGCGGTGGATGTTGCGCAAGCACTCGGCCAGTTCGTAGTCGGGGTGGTTGTGCAGGCGGCGCTCGAACGTGCTGATGATTTGTTGTTTGTTCAAGCCAGAGCCACGCGGGCCGCGCACGGCCAAGATGAATGGGAAACCAAACTTAGCGTTGTAGCTGGCGTTGAGCTGTTGGATGTGCGCAAACTCTTCGGGCGTGCAGTTGGTCAAGCCCGCTTTGGTTTGTTCGTTGGTCGATTCAGCAGTGAGGCTTTTGGTCACCATCGCTTTACCTGCCAACTCGGGGTGGGCACGCACCAGTGCGAGCTGGGGTGCGCGGCCTGCTTTTGCCAGCACCTTCACCATCGCGTGTTTGAGCGCGGCGGCGGATGCAAAAGGGCGTGCGTCTAGGGCTTGCTCGGCAATCCAATCGGAGTGTTCGTACAAACCGGACAGCAGGGCCGCAGCCTCAGCGCGGGGCAGGGTGTTGATTTGGTTCAGCGTGATGTGCGAGTGGCTCATGTCGTTGTCCTGCTTGGGGAGTGAGGCTGTTGAAGGTCGTGTTGATAGCGTGTGCGAGTGATCAGCTGCCGCTGTATGGATGCACTTGTTTCCAGTGGCGCGCGATGTCGATGCGGCGGGCCACCCAAACTCGGTCGTGTTTGGCGATGTGGTCTAAGAACTTTTGCAATGCCACGATACGCCCCGGCTTGCCCAGCAAGCGGCAGTGCATGCCGATGCTCATCATCTTGGGGGTGTTGTCGCCGTTTGGGTCGCCCTCGGCATACAGCGCATCAAAGCTGTCGCGCAAATAGACAAAGAAGTCTTCTGCTTGGCTAAAGCCTTGGGGCAGGGCAAAGCGCATGTCGTTGCAGTCGAGCGTGTAGGGCACGACGAGTTGGGGTACCACGTCGCCATTGGTTTTTTGGACCTTCATCCAAAACGGCAGGTCTTCGCCGTAGTAGTCGCTGTCGTATTCAAAGCCACCGTGGTCGGCCACGAGGCGGCGGGTGTTGGGGCTATCGCGGCCGGTGTACCAGCCAGCACCATGAATGCTGTTGCCGTGTGTGGTCTGGGTCAGGCGTTCGATGATGTCGATGCCTTTGTTCATGTGCGCACGCTCAGTGGCTTCGTCGGTGGTTTGGTAGTTGATCCAGCGGTAGCCGTGGCAGGCAATTTCGTGGCCCAGCTCCACAAACGCGGCGGTGAGTTCGGGGTGGCGTTCGAGCGCCATGCTCACGCCAAACACGGTGAGTGGCAGCCCGCATTTTTCAAACTCGCGCAAGATGCGCCACACGCCCACGCGTGAGCCGTATTCGTAAATGCCTTCCATGCTCAGGTGGCGGTCGGGGAAGCTAGGCGGGTTGAACATCTCGCTCAAAAACATCTCGCTGCCGGCATCGCCGTGCACGGTGGCGTTCTCGCCGCCTTCTTCGTAGTTCAGCACAAACTGCACCGCAATGCGGGCTTGGTTGGGCCACTGCGCGTGCGGCACTTGGCGACCGTAACCTACGAGGTCACGAGGGTAGGCAGCGGTGCTGTCGTAGGTGGCATTGTGGTTGGACATGCAATAACTCCGTATTTGAATAAGCGCAAGCGTTGAGCTGGAAAAGCGCAAGCGCTTAGGCCAAAGCCATCGCGATGTCGTTGCTGGGCACTTTGCGGTCAAGCGCCAAACCTTCTTCCACGTTGCGCAGGTGTTCGTCCATCAGCTTGACGGCCAAGTCTTCGTCTTTGGCGGCGATGGCTTTCAAAATTTCGGCGTGTTCTTCGGCCGAGTGTTCGGCGGCATTGCTGCTTTGGTACATCAAGGTGATGAGGGCGCAGCGTGAAATGAGCTCGCCCAAAATTTGCGCGAGTACATCGTTGCCCATCAGCTCGGCCATGCGCACATGGAAGTCGCCCAGCAAGTCGGTTCGGCCAGCTACATCGCCACGGCTGACGGCTGCTTTCTCTTCGGTCACGTGGTCTTTGAGGGCTTTTATTTGTGCAGAGGTGACGTTGCGCACAAAGCTGCGTGTCATCTCAGCTTCCAACATGCGGCGCACGGCAAACACTTGGCGGGCTTCGTCGGAAGAGGGCGTGGCCACAAACGCGCCGCGTGCGGGCTCCATGCGGATGAGGCGCTTTTGCACCAGTTGAAACAGCGCTTGGCGAATGAGGGTGCGCGACACGCCAAAGTGGTCGGCGAGTTTTTGCTCGGCCAGTTTGGTGCCGGGGTGCAGACGGTGCTCCACAATGGCTTTGGTGAGGGCGTCCACAATGCTGCGAGTGGCGGTTGAGCTGTCCATTTGAGGTCTCCGGCAAATTCACGTGAGCCCATGATAGACCCAAATGCAAAAATTGTATACACTTTCAGTCGACCGAGTCGGTCGCTAACCATTTTCGGAGCATTTCATGGGATTGAGCACACACGTTTTAGACACCATGCACGGCGGCCCCGCAGCCGGTATGAAAGTGTCCCTGTTCACCACCACCGAGGATGGCCACGCCACCTTGGTCAAGTCGTTCACCCTGAACCACGATGGCCGCAACCCCGACGGCCTGCTGTACGACAACGACAGCTTGAAAAAAGGCACCTACCGCTTGGTGTTTGACGTGAAGGGCTACTTTGCCTCTCGGCATGTTGAATTGCCTGAGCCTAATTTCTTGAACCAAGTCAGCCTTGACTTTGGCGTGGCCCACACTGATCAGCACTATCACGTTCCCTTGTTGGTAAGCCCTTGGAGTTACTCGACCTATCGCGGGTCTTAATTTTTTTGTATACGCAGCGGCATACCTGCTGCCGAAATGGGGTGCTTGTCACTAAAATCTGGGCTCTTTCTCCAGATTTCTACACCCCACACCATGACCCAAGTCACCAACACCGTGCGCTTTGTGCTCGACGGCCAGATCGTTGAAGCCCAAGGTGCCCGTCGCACCACCACCGTTCTCGATTACCTGCGCGAGCAGCTCCACCGCACTGGCACCAAAGAAGGTTGCGCCGAGGGCGACTGTGGTGCTTGCGTGGTGATGGTGGGTGAACTCAATGCCGCTGGTACGGGCGTGGACTATGTGGCCACCAACGCGTGTATCCAATTGCTGCCTTCGCTCGATGGCAAATCTATCAAGACGGTGGAAAGCTTGAAAAAGGCCGACGGTACTTTGCACCCCGTGCAAGACGAGATGGTCAAGTGCCACGGCTCGCAATGCGGCTTTTGCACACCTGGCATCGTGATGAGTTTGGTGAACTTGGTGCAAACCAACACCTCGCCCGTGCGTCAAGAAATCACCGACGCCCTGAGCGGCAACTTGTGCCGTTGCACAGGCTACGCGCCCATCATCGACGCGACCGCCAAAGCTTGCGAGAAGAAATCGGCTCTCAAAGTAGACGACAGCGCCGACTTGCCCCTGCTCAAAGAAATCAAGCGTGCCAGCACACCGACCATGAGTTTGGACGGCGAAATCATCGTGCAGCCCGTGGTGCGCACCCGCAAGGGCAACGAGTTTGTGTCACCCGCCACCTTGGCTGAAGTGGCTGACTATTTGGTCAAGCACCCCACCACCACCTTGCTAGCAGGTAGCACCGAAATCGGTTTGCAAGTGAACAAGCAGTTCGCGCGTCCTGACCACATCATGTACTTGGGCAACGTCAAAGAACTGCGCCAAGTGGCTGAGACCGACAAGGTTTGGCGCATTGGCGCTGCGGTGTCGCTGGCTAAAGTGGAAGAGCTGGTCGCCAAGGCTTACCCCGACTTTGCCGAAGTGCTGCGCCGCTTTGGTTCGCCCCCCATCCGTTCTACCGCTACGTTGGCAGGCAACATCGCCAACGGCTCGCCCATTGGCGACTCCATGCCTTGCTTGCTGGCGCTGGGTGCAAACCTCGTGTTGCGCCGTGGCGAGAAGACCCGCAACGTACTGCTGGAAAACTTCTACACCGGCATGAAGAAAAGCGTGCTCGAAGCCGGTGAGTTCATCGAAGCGGTCGAGCTGCCCAAGCCTGCAGAGGCCCAAGTGTTCCGCGCCCACAAGGTGAGCAAGCGTTTTGAGCAAGATATTTCTGCCACGTGTGCGGCCATCAGCTACACCCTCAAAGGCGGTAAGTTGGCTGGCGTGAAGCTGGCCTACAACGGCCTGAGCCCATTCCCAGCGCGTGCGCCAAAACTCGAAGCTGTGCTTGAAGGCAAATCGCCAGCAGACGTGAAAGCAGCTGATCTGGATGCAGTGATTGCTTCAAGCTTCACCGCTCGCGACGGCTTGCGTGCCACATGGGCATACCGCGCATTGGTGGCTCGCAACTTGGCCTTGGAATTCATCGAAGAACAGAAAGAGGTGGCTTGAATGAACGCTCCTACCGCACTCAAAAACTTGCTGCCTGTGTCAGGCGTTCAGCAAGGCACCGACATCGTTCACGAGTCTGCCCACTTGCACGTGACCGGCTCTGCCACTTACATCGACGACATCCCTGAGCACGCTGGCACTTTGTATGCCGCGCTCATCTTGTCGCCTGTGGCGCATGGTGAATTGATTGGTGACGGCATTGACCGCGAAGCCATCCTCAAAGAGCACGGCGTCGTAGCCGTCTACACCGCCAAAGACATTCCGGGCGAAAACAACTGCGGCCCCATCGTGCACGATGATCCGTTCCTCGCCGCTGGCAAGGTCGAGTTCGTTGGCCAAGCCGTTGCCGTGGTCGTAGCGCGCGACATGCTCTACGCACGCGAAGCCGCTAAAAAAGCCAAGGTGTTGGTCAAAGAACTCAAGCCCATCTTGACGGTAGAAGAGGCGATGGAAGCAGGCAGCTTCATCATGCCGCCCAAAGGCATCACACGCGGCGACGCTGCTGCTGCCATTGCCAGCGCCCCTCACAAGATCAAAGGCAGCACCAACACTGGCCAGCAAGAACAGTTTTATCTGGAATGCCAAATCACCTATGCGGTGCCTAAGGAAGACGGCCAACTCACGCTGTACGTGTCGACCCAGCACCCTGATGGCAACCAGCGCGAAGCTGCGCACGCCTTGAACCTGCACACCAACGACGTCGAAGTGATTTGCCGCCGCATGGGTGGTGGCTTTGGTGGCAAAGAAGGCAATGCCAGCATCTTCAGCCAAAGCGCTGCCTTGGCCGCGTTCAAACTGAACAAACCCGTCAAGCTGCGCATCAACCGCGATGACGACATGACCATCACCGGCAAGCGTCACGATTTTCGAATCGACTACGAAGTGGGCTTTGACGACAACGGCCGCGTCTTGGGAGCAGACATCACGCTCATGTCACGCTGTGGTTACAGCACCGACTACTCCGGCCCTGTGAACGACCGCGCTTGCTTGCACATCGACAACAGCTATCACATCCCAGCGTTGAAGTTGGTGAGCCACCGCTGCAAAACCAACACGCAAAGCGCCACTGCTTTCCGTGGATTCGGCGGCCCACAAGGCATGTTCGGCATCGAAACCGTTATGGACGAAATTGCGATGACTTTGGGCAAAGACCCCTTGGAAGTGCGCAAGCTCAACCTCTACAAAGACCCCGCCATCAGCGGCACGCCCGACACCATGACCACCCAATACAACCAGCTCATCGAAGACTGGGTGGGTGACAAGGTGATCGACCAGGTCGAGCACGAATCTAAATACGCCGAGCGCCGCGCTGCGGTGCAAGCCTTCAATGCCAAGAGCAAAACCCGCAAGCGTGGTTTGTCGCTCGTGCCTTTGAAGTTTGGTATCAGCTTTACCGCCACCCACTTGAACCAAGGCGGTGCGCTGCTGGTGGTTTACATGGACGGCTCTGTGAGCTGTAACCACGGCGGCACAGAAATGGGCCAAGGCCTGAACACCAAGATGGCACAGGTGTGTGCCGATGGTTTGGGTATCAGCGTGGACCATGTGCGCATCACCGCCACCGACTCGCAAAAAGTGCCTAACGCTTCAGCCACCTCGGCTTCGAGCGGAGCCGACATCAACGGTGCGGCCATCATGAACGCGACCATGCAAATGCGTGAGCGCTTGAAGCCCGTGGCTGCCCGCATGTTGGGCTGTGCTGAAGGCGATGTGACCTTTGCAAACAACGAAGTCCACGGCGGCGGCAAAGCTGTGAAGTGGGCTGACGTGACCAAGCAAGCGTGGCTCGACCGCGTGGGCTTGAGCGTCACTGGCTTCTACATGACGCCCGAAATCAAATACGACTTCACCACTTTGAACGGCCGTGCTTTCTATTACTACTGCTACGGCGCTGCCGTGAGCGAAGTAGAAATCGACACCCGTACCGGCGAGTGGTGGCTCAAGGCCGTGGACATCGTGCACGACGTGGGCCGCAGCATCAACCCCGCATTGGACAAAGGCCAGATCGAAGGCGCTTATGTGCAAGGCATGGGCTGGCTCACCATGGAAGAGTGCATTTGGGACAAAAAGGGCAAGTTGCTCACACTCGGCCCCAGCACGTACAAGATCCCGGTGGCGGGCGACATCCCTGAGCACTTCAAGGTGTCTTTGTTTGAAAACCAAAACAACAAGCCCACACCGTTCAACAGCAAGGCCACGGGCGAGCCGCCGTTGATGCTCGGTCTGTCGGCATTCTTCGCCTTGCGCGATGCGGTGGCTGCCAGCGCCGACCACAAAGCCGTGGTGTACATGGACGCACCCGCCACGCCTGAGCGCATCTTGATGGCGTGCGAAGCCGTCAAGGCCAAGGCCGCGGCTTAAGCCCTTCGTGCCACGCCACACCGCTGAGCTTTTGAACCAACTCCAACATGCCGATGGCGTGTTGGTGTCGGTCGACAGCGTGCAGGGCTCGGGCCCACGCGAGGTGGGCGCTTGGATGGCGGTGTTCCCGAAGACCTTGGTCAACACCATCGGTGGCGGGCACTTGGAGTTTCAGGCGATCACGGAGGCGCGTGCTTTGATGGCACGTCCCGTTTCTGAAAACGCCTCAAGCACTGCGACCCACGAAGACAACGCGCTGACCACACGCTACGCCCTAGGCCCCGCCTTGGGCCAATGCTGCGGCGGCGTGGTGCATTTGAAGTTTGAGCGTATCAGTGCCGCTGATGCCCCCGCACTCAAACAACGACTTTTGGCCAACGGCCAGCCCCTCGCACTCTTTGGCGGTGGCCATGTGGGCCGTGCTTTGGTGAACGTGCTCAGCACCTTGCCCTACAACGTGCAGTGGATCGACAGCCGCGACGAAATTTTTCCCGCTCATTTGCCGCCCAACGTGGTGTGTGAACACTCCGACCCCGTGCATGCCGCCGTGGCTGATTTGCCCAGCGGTGCGAGCGTGCTGGTCATGAGCTTTAGCCATGCGGAAGATTTAGATGTGGTGGCCGCTTGCTTGAAGCGCCAACGCTTGCACGGCGATTTGAAATTTGTCGGCCTCATTGGCAGCAAAACCAAGTGGGCCACGTTTCAGCATCGCCTCGAAGCCAAAGGCTTTAGCGCCGAAGAATTGGCCTTCATCACTTGCCCCATTGGCGTGAGTGGCATCACAGGTAAAGAGCCCGAAGTGATTGCGGTGTCGGTGGCTGCTCAGTTGCTGCAGTTGCGTGCCTTCGCTTAGAAGCAAGGCATGAAATGCGCTGTCTCAGTCGGTTCAGACAAATAGCCGACAGCAGGGAAGTGCTTGGCAATGCAGGTTTTCATTTGTACTTCGTCGGTTACCAGGTACAGATGGCTTTGAACAATCGTGCTTTTCCTTGCCAGTGCCTGAATGGCTACTGGTTTTAGCCCGAGTGATTTGAGTGCCGAAGCTGTCACGGCGTCCTCGCCGGAAATGAAACACGCAGAAAGCGGTTCACCGCCGACGTTGACATGTGTCCCACTGTAGACATCAATCAGATCTCGAATCGAGACACCGATCACATCTTCAGCGCTGCCCATGGACGCAAGGCTGAATTGCTCGGCTTGGGCCAGAATGTCGCCTTTTGAAGTCAGTCCATTGCGTGAGCAGTGCCACACCGGATCAGCCCAACAGTGGCTACCCCACAGAAGCACGACGAGCAAAACAGCTTTGCTAATTTTGCGGGTGCCACGCAATGCAGCAATGCCGAGGGTGAATGTGTTTTGGCTTTTCATGCGTGTGCTATTTTACCTTTTCAAGAATTAGTTAATTCCTAAGTATCTGTATTGAGTGTTTCTCCTCATACTCACGCATTGGCTTGGCGACAAATTTTGTATACACTTCATGTCACCTGTCGCAGCGGAGCAGGGCAGTTTTCGGCCCTTGTTCGCGACCCTCGTGTCATTCACAGCGCCCGCAGTGGTGAATGGCAACTTTGACTGAAAAGACTGAGGTCTCGACATGGACGCATATTTCTTAGACTGGGCCAACCTGCTGTTGCGTTGGGTGCACGTCATCACCGCCATCGCGTGGATTGGCTCCTCGTTCTACTTTGTCTTCTTAGACAACAACCTCATCAAACCCAACTCACCCGACCTGCTGGAAAAAGGTGTGGACGGTGCGATGTGGGCCGTGCACGGCGGTGGTTTTTACAACCCGCAAAAGTACATGGTGGCCCCGAAGAAGATCCACACCAAGCTGCACTGGTTCTATTGGGAAAGTTATTCCACTTGGCTCACAGGCTTTGGCTTGTTCACCGTGCTTTACCTGTGGAACGCGGGCACGTTCTTGATTGACAAGTCGCTCATGGACTGGTCACCTGCGGCGGCCATCACGGCTGCGCTGAGCTTCTTGGTTGCGTTTTGGTTCATCTACGACGCGGTGTGCCGCGTGTTTGGCTTCCGTGAAAACGGCGAACGCACGGTGGCCCTCACCATGATTGTGGTGGTGGCGTTTGCGTCGTGGTTGTCGTGCCAGTTGTTTGCAGGTCGCGCCGCGTTCTTGCTGGTGGGCGCGATGATTGCCACCTCCATGAGTGCCAACGTGTTTTTCTGGATCATCCCAGGCCAGCGCAAAGTGGTGGCTGCCATGACATCGGGCGTGGCGATGGACCCCAAAGAGTTGGCCACGCATGGTAAGCGCGGCAAGCAGCGCAGCGTGCACAACACCTACTTCACGCTGCCCGTCATCTTTGCGATGCTGAGCAACCACTACAGCTTCCTCTACACCTACGAAAACAACTGGGTCATCTTGGTGATGATGATGTTGGCGGGTGCTTTGATTCGCCAGTTCTTCGTGCAACGCCACGGTTACCACTTGGGCCGTGCCAAGAACCCACTGCCGTTTGCCATTGCTGGTGTGGTGTTGTTGCTGAGTGTCATTGTGTGGATGCGCCCTGCGCCATCCGCAGCAGTGGCTGTGAGTGATGCGCCTGTGACATTTGCAGAAGTCAATGCCATCTTCGTGCAACGCTGCCAAAGCTGCCACGGCGAGCAAGTGCAAATGAAGAACGTGCGCTTTGACACAGCCGAAGGCATCAAGCAACACGCCTTGGGCATTTACCAACAAGCGGTGGTCACACGCCAAATGCCAATGAACAATGCCACGGGCATCACCGAGGCCGAGCGCATGACCATCAAACGTTGGTACGAAGCAGGAGCCGCGCTGAGATAATCAGCGCCTATGAAATTACGCCTGATGCTGGCAGCTGCCAGCACTCTTTTTTTTGTTGCTGCTCAAGCGCGTGAAGTGACGGTAGCCGTCGCTGCCAACTTCACCGCCCCCATGCAAAAAATCGCCAAAGCGTTTGAGCAAGACACGGGGCACAAAGCCCAGTTGGCCTTTGGCGCAACGGGCAAGTTCTACGCACAAATAAAAAACGGTGCGCCGTTTGCCCTGCTGCTGGCCGCCGATGACGAAACCCCTGCACGATTAGAAAAAGAAGGCCTCGCCATAGCAGGCACGCGCTTTACCTATGCCACGGGCCGCTTGGCGCTGTGGAGCAAACAAGCCAATGTGGTGGATGACAAAGGCGAAGTGCTGCGCAGCAACAGCTTTCACAAGTTAGCCATTGCCGATCCCAAGCTCGCCCCCTATGGCATGGCAGCGATGGAAGTCATCCACAAGCTGGGCGTGCAAGCCAACGTTGTTCCTAAGCTCGTGCAAGGCGAGAGCATTGGCCAGACTTACCAATTCGTCAGCACCGAAAACGCACAGCTGGGTTTTGTGGCCTTATCGCAAATCTCTGTTGATGGTCGCATCACCCAAGGCTCGGCATGGGTTGTGTCACAACACTTGCACGCACCTTTGAAGCAAGATGCTGTGCTGCTCAACGCAGGCAAAGACAACGCAGCCGCAAACGCGCTGCTGAAATACCTGCAAGGCGACACCGCCAAAGCCATCATCACCAGCTACGGCTACGCCCTGTAAAGTGTGGGCATGAATTTAAGTGCCGAAGATTTCCAAGCCATTGCGTTGACGCTGCAACTCGCCAGCGTCACCACGGTGTTGCTGCTGTTGCTGGCCACGCCAGTGGCGTGGTGGCTAGCGCACACGCGGTCGGCTTGGCGTGCGCCTGTTGCCTCGCTCGTCGCTCTGCCTTTGGTGTTGCCGCCCACGGTATTGGGTTTTTATTTGTTGGTGGCGCTTGGCCCCAATGGCCCGATTGGCCAGTTCACGCAATGGGCGGGTTGGGGAACATTGGCCTTTAGCTTTTGGGGCTTGGTGTTGGGCTCAATCGTGTACTCGCTGCCGTTTGCCGTGCAGCCGCTGGTCAACGCGTTTGAGGCCATGGGCCCACGCCCCATGGAGGTGGCTGCCACTTTGCGAGCCAGCATGTGGGATGCCTTCTTCACTGTGGCCGTGCCTTTGGCCAAGCCCGGCTTTGTGATGGCCGCCATGCTGAGCTTTGCGCACACCGTGGGAGAGTTTGGTGTGGTGCTGATGATTGGCGGCAACATCCCCGACAAAACGCGCGTGGTGTCCACCCAAATTTACGGCCATGTGGAAGCGATGGCATATTCACAGGCGCATGGTTTGGCCGGTGTGATGTTGGTGTTCTCGTTTGTGGTGTTGTTGGGCTTGTCGTGGTTTAACCGTCGCGCTGATCAACACAAAAAGGTGGGCGCATGAACATCCACTTAAAGATAGACATTGCGCGTGCCGACTTTGATGTGTCGGTCGATGTGCAGCTGCCTGCGCACGGCATCACCGTCATCTTTGGCCCATCGGGCTGTGGCAAAACCACCTTGCTGCGTTGCGTCGCTGGGCTAGAGCTCTCAGCGCGTGGTGTGGTTCAACTGGGCCACGAAGTTTGGCAAGACGACGCGCAAGGTGTGCGCCTGCCCACCCACCAACGCGCCTTGGGCTATGTGTTTCAAGAGGCGTCGTTGTTTGACCACTTGGATGTGGCGGGCAACTTGGCCTATGGCCACCAACGCGCTGAAAAGCAGAGTCGCAACGCGATGAGCCAAGCCGTGGTGCAACAAACCATCGAGCTGCTGGGCATTGGCCATTTGCTCAAGCGCCGCAGCTATGAGCTGTCGGGCGGCGAGCGCCAACGCGTGGCCATTGCCCGCGCTTTGGTCACGCAGCCACGTTTGCTGTTGCTAGACGAACCGTTGGCCGCGCTCGACCACGCACGCCGACAGGAAGTGTTGCCGTGGCTAGAAAAGTTGCGCGATGACTTGAACATCCCTATGCTCTACGTCACCCATGCGGTAGACGAAGTTGCCCGCTTGGCCGACACGCTGGTGGTGATGAACGAAGGCCGCGTGCAAGCCAACGGCCCCGTAGCCGAAGTGCTGACCCAAGCCAACTTATCCGTGGTGGTGGGTGAGGACGCGGGGGCGTTGCTGACAGGCATCGTGTTGAACATCGACACTCAATGGCATTTGGCCCAAGTGGGCTTTGCCGGTGGTGCGCTGTGGGTGCGCGACAGCGGCTTGACCGTAGGTCAAACCGTTCGCCTGCGCGTGCTGGCCCGCGACGTGAGCGTGACCTTGCACGAAGCCACGCACACCAGCATTCAAAACCACGTGCCATGCGTGGTGGACGCCATCACGCCGGATACACATCCGTCACAAGTGCTGCTGCGTTTGCGTTGTGGCGACACCTTGCTGCTGGCCCGGGTCACTGCGCGTGGTGTTCATGAGTTGGGGCTGCAGGTGGGTATGGCTGCGTGGGCGCAGGTGAAGTCGGTGGCGTTGGTTAAGTGAAGCGTTAAACGCCAGAGACCACCACATCCATCGCCGCAACTAACTCGCTGGCATGTGCCGCAACATTGCCAACGAGTTGACGCAAGCTGCGCGTGGGTAGAGGCGCTGTGTAGTGAGCTAATGCACGAAGACGCTGGCCGTTCACCATAATGATGGGGCAGAGCTTGTCGGGAGACTTGTCTGCAAACTCAACGGTAGCCAGCGGAATGGTCATGCGCGTGGCCAACGCATCTAGCAAATCACTTTGCACCACCACAACATATGGAATGCCATGTGCAGCGCTCTCGCTGGGGTTGGCGTAAACGTCAAACTGAGCCATGGTGGTTTACCAAGGGCGCAAGTCTGAGCCAGGAATGCCTTGCTTTTCTACCCATGTGTTTTGCGCAGAAATCCAATCGCCAAACTCAGCTTCAAACTTCTTTTTGCGAGAGGCCAAGCTTGAGTTGTTTTGGTTGGCTTGCAAGGCGCGGTATTGGTCGGCCGACATGATGACGGTGTCAATCTGGCCAGCTTTCTCTACAAACACTGGCTCGCGCTTGGCGAGGGCGCAAATGCTGCCAAATCGGTTTTTGGCTTCGGTGGCTGTGATCTGCATGGTGTGCTCCTAGTGTTTAGCCATTTTAGCTAAAGTTTGGGTCTGGCTGCAAGCCTTAAAACCACCAAGCCACCGCATAAGGAATCACCACCGCACCCACAATGCCGTGCAGGCCCATGCCTAAGCTGGCATAGGCGCCTGCTTCGGGGTGCACGCTGAAGGCGCGCGAAGTGCCTATGCCGTGTGCGGCCACGCCGAGGGCAAAGCCGCGTTGCCACCACTGCGTGACGCGCAGGGCATCCAGCACATAGCGACCAAGAATGGCGCCCAAGATGCCGGTGCTCACTGCAAAGATGGCTGTCAAAGTGGGCGAGGCTTGCACGCGTTCGGCAATGCCCATCGCAATCGGCGCGGTGACCGACTTGGCCACCAAGCCGCGCACCAAGGATTCGTCCACACCCAACCAACGCGCCATGCCCACTGCGGTGAACACCGAGGTGATGCCACCCGCCACCAGTGACAGCAGCAACACGCTCATGCGGCCCTTGAGCGACGCAAACCCTTTGTAGATGGGGATGGCCAGCGACACCGTGGCTGTGCCCAGCAAGAAGTGCACAAACTGTGCGCCTTCGAAATATTTGGCATACGGCATGTCGAGCACGCTGATGCTGAACGTGACCACCACCACCGCAATCAACACAGGGTTGGCCAGCGGGTTGCGCTGGCTGCGCTCGTACAGCGTGAGGCCCAGCAAATACGCGCTCAGCGTCAGCACCAAAGCCAGCAGCGGGCTGCCCGAGAGGTACACCCAAATGTCAGAGATGGGTGGCAACTGCGTTTGAAACTCGTTACTCATCTGTCGGCTCCTTCTTGGCCAACACTTTCAGCAAGCCCGCCGTCACCGCCACCGTGGCCACCACGCTCACCACCAGCGCCGCGCTGAGAGCCCACGCATTGGCCTGCAACACGGGCAAGTACAGCACCACGCCCACCGACGCTGGGATGAACAACAACCCTAAGTGCTGTAGAACGCTGCCGCCCACCAAATCAATCGCCGCAGGCACGTGGCCGCGCACGCTGAGATACACCAGCAACAACACCAAGCCCAACACAGGGCCAGGGATGAAGGGCAGGGCGAACTTAGAGACGAGTTCGCCGAGGGCTTGGAAGATGAAGAGTTGGACGAGGCCTTGGATCATGGGGCCAGTGTAGACAAGACGCGCCGAGGTGGCGAGTTAAAACAGTTGTGATGAAAACGGCGTGCTCAATTACGCGTCAGGGTGGTGCGAATCGAAAAGCGTTTGGCAGGATGGATTGACACGGTCACGAGTGCAGGCTTGTTGTCGCGCGTCAAATAACGTCGCACCACTTGCAAGGCGGCTTCATCTTTGTTCGCATTTAAATTTTTGGCCAAAAGCGCATCTAGCTTGCAGCCCGTGACGTCTTGTTCGACCGTCGCGAGGTCCAAGCCAAATTCTTTTTCTAACAACTCAGACATCAAAGCACTGGGGTTTGCTTCAATCGCTTTGAGGACGCTGGCGTATTGCGCGTCGATGTAAGCGTAGGTCCATGAGACGGGGAGCTTCCCGCGTGTGGCATCAAAGCGCAAGCTTTGGATGCACAACCAGTGGCTGCCTGCATCACACCCGAGCTCTTTTGCTAAAGCTTGACTCATGACGATGTCACCTACTTGCTGCACCGAACGCTCGCAGGCTTGTGCCCACTGAATCAAATCAGACAGCGAGGTGAGGGTGGCGCCGTAGCCGCCTTGTGAAGTGACGGCTTCTACCCGTGTGCCAGCATTTTTTTTGCGAGAAACCAGCTTTCTGTTTTCTAGGCTTGCCAATGCAGCCCGAACAGTGGAGCGGCTGACTTTGAGTTGCAGGGCTAAGTCAGGCTCAGCTGGTAGTGTGGTTCCCACGGGATAGCGGCCTTTGGCAATGTCTTTGGCCAATTGGTCCGCGATGCGTGAGTAAAGAGGTTGTCGATCCATGCATAGAGTTTAAAGACAAAGGGTTTATCCTTAATTGGAATGGATATATGTTCGTACATATAATATGTACGAACATATAGGAAATTCACCAATGCATTCCACCCTCATCAATTCCCGTTTTCTCGGCAGCCTGTTTTCTACGCCCGAGATGAAAAACGTGTTTTCTGACACTTCAACCTTGGTCCGTTACACAGAAACCGAAGTCGCCTTGGCTTTGGCAGAAGGTAAGTTAGGTTTGATTCCCGCCGATGCAGCCAAGACGATTGCGGAACGTGCCGCCAAGATTTCCTTGGACATGGACAGGCTAGAACGCGAGACCCACAACGTGGGCTATCCCATCTTGCCCTTGGTGCATCAGTTGGCTGAAGGCCTCGGTGATGCCGGTAAGTTTTTGCATTGGGGGGCAACCACCCAAGACATCATGGACACGGCCTTGGTGTTGCAAATCCGTGCAGGCCTTGATTTGGTGGAGGCTGATTTGCGCGGTGTGGCTGCTCAATTGCGTCGCTTGAGCGCGGAGTACCGTGACACCCCCATGGCGGGGCGCACCCACTTGCAACATGCGTTGCCCGTGACGTTTGGTTTGAAAACGGCGATTTGGTTGGGCATGGTGGAGCGCAATTTGGAACGCTTGCAGCAACTTCGCCCACGTGTGTTGGTGGGGCAGTTTGCGGGAGCAGGTGGCACCTTGGCTTCACTGGGGACCCGTGGTTTGGATGTGCAAGTGGCCATGATGGCTGAGTTGAAACTGGGTGTGCCTGAAACCACATGGCATACCGCACGCGATGGCTTGGCTGAAACCGCGCAGTGGTTGGGCTTGGTCACCACCTCCTTGGCCAAGATGGCGTTGGACGTTTCTTTGATGATGGCCAATGAGTTTGGTGAAGTGTTTGAGCCCTTTGTGCAAGGCCGAGGTGCATCGAGCACCATGCCGCAAAAGCGCAACCCCATCAGCTGCGAAGTCATGATTGGTGCCGCCAAAACCGTGCGTCATTTGGCTGGCTTGGCTTTGGATGGTGCTGTGCAAGATTTTGAACGTGCCACGGGACCTTGGCAGGCGGAGTGGGTGGCGTTACCCGAAGCGTTTTTGCACACCGCAGGTGCGGTGTCGCAAGCCTTGTTCATGCTCAGAGGCTTAGAGGTGGACACGCAGCGCATGCGCCAAAACCTCGATTCAACTGGTGGCCTCATCGTGGCGGAAGCGGTGATGATGGGCTTGGCCCCTGCACTGGGTCGCAACGAAGCGCACGATGTGGTCTATGCCGCTTGCCGTATTGCGCTCGAACAGAAACGCACCCTGGCGGATGTACTCAAGGCCAATGACCACGTCACGCGCTTGGTCAGCTTCGCGCAAATCGATGCCATGTGTGAGCCCACCAATTACTTGGGCTGCGCCGCGCAAATGGTGGACAAGGCACTCGCTGCCAAGCCACGTTGATTCCACTGACACTTAACCGGAGACATTCATGAAACATTCTTTTTCGCTCGTGCGCCGCACACTGCTAGCTTCTGCTGTTGGCTTGATCGCTTTTTCATTGACCAGCTTGGCTGTGGCACAAGATGCCTACCCCAACAAACCCATCACTTGGGTTGTGCCGTTTGCCGCAGGTGGACCCACCGATGCATTGGCTCGCCACATTGCCGACCGTGTGGCTCGTGAGTTGGGTCAACCCATCGTCATCGATAACTCGCCAGGTGCAGGCGGCACAGTGGGCGCAGCTAAAGTTGCCAAGGCCAAAAACGATGGGTATACCTTTTTGGTAGGACACATGGGTTACATGGGCGCAGCACCAGCGCTTTACAAAAAATTGGCCTATGACCCTGTCAAAGACTTTGATGGCGTTTTTCGATTTCCAGACACGCCCTTGGTCTTGATGGTGCGCAACAACCATCCCGCCAAAGACATGGCAGGCTTGATTGACTATGCCAAAACAAATCCAGAAAAAGTATTCATCAGTAATGCGGGCGTGGGGTCTAGCTCACACCTCATTGCTGCGCTGGTGGCTAGCTCGGCTGGCGTGAAGGTAACGATGGTTCCTTATAAAGGTGCAGGTCCTGCTTTGATTGATGTGATTGGTGGTCAAGTCGATGGCATCTTTGATCAAACGAATACTGCGCTACCTCAGATCAAAGAAGGCAAAGTGCGTCCTTTGGTGGTGACGTCCAAAGTGCGATTGCCACAACTCAAGGATGTGCCCACCTTGAACGAAACCGTGATGCCTGGATTTGAAGCGGCAACGTGGTATGGCATCTATGCACCCAAAGGCACGCCCAAAGTAGCTGTCGAAAAAGTGCAAAACGCATACTTGAAAGTGATGAAAGACAAAGCCTACACAGGCAAGATGGCTGAGCAAGCCATTCAAATGTTGCCTCCTGAGCAATACACAGGTGATGCTTTGAGTAAGCACACCGAATCAGAGGTGGCGCGTTGGCGTGCAGTCGCGGCACGCTCGGGCCTATCGCTCGATTAACCAGCGCAGCATTATTTGCCAGAACCTTCCCCATTGAGGGGAAGGTGCTTTTTTTATTGAATTTAAGTGCTTGTTATCTGCTGACATTCACGACTGAGTAAGAGTTCACACACCTCAACACTCCGTGAGAGTATCTAAATGGATACAATAAAGCGATACCACCTAGAGCAAACATCCGCGTTCAGTAGATGGCTCAAAAGCCTGAAGGACTTACAGGCCAAAGTCGCCATTGTGTTGCGGCTCAAGCAAGTGCAAGCGGGGCACTTGGGTGATGTGAAGTCTGTGGGCGGTGGCGTGTCTGAACTGCGCTGGCACTTGGGACCTGGCTACCGCGTGTATTTTTGTAAGCGCGGAGATCAGATTATTTTGTTGCTCGCAGGCGGCGACAAGTCAACACAGCAGCGCGATATCGTTCGCGCCCAACAATTGGCCAAGGAGCAAACGCATGGGTAAGACAACAGAATTCGACGCAGCGAGTTACCTCGACAGCGAGGAAATGATTGCCGAGTATTTGAACCAAGCCTTAGCCAGCGGTGACACCGATTTATTGCTCTCCGCAATTGGCGATGTGGCTAAGGCCAGAGGCATGGCGCAGATCGCGCGTGATACGGGCTTGGGGCGTGAAAGCCTGTACAAAGCTTTTGCCGTAGGGGCTAAGCCGCGGTTTGATACGGTTCTAAAAGTCTTGCGTGCATTGGGCGTTGAAATGCACGCCTATCCACAAGCCCATTGATCTTTACTTCGCCCCCAACGCCAACTGCATCGCCAGCTGGTTATGCCTCTCAATCAACGGCCCCATATCCACCGTAGCAACCTCACCCTTGCGCACCACCACGCGGCCGTTGACTACTACGTAGTCCGCGTTGTCGCTGGCGCACAGCAGCAGCGCGCCCACGGGGTCGTGCACTGCGCCACCGGCCATGCGGAGTGTGTCGGTGCGGAACATGGCGATGTCGGCGCAATAGCCCTCTTTGATTTGTCCTAGCTCGTGTGCGCGGCCCAGCACTTCTGCGCCACCGCGTGTGGCTAGGCGCAGGGCGTCGCGCGGTGTCATCTCGGATGGGCCGCGGTCACAGCCGAATACGGTATGCCCGTCTTCGACGCGCGGGTCGTCCAGCGCTCGGCCCACGCGTGCCAGCAGCATGGCTTGGCGTGCTTCGTTCAGCAGGTGGGCGGCGTCGTTGCTGGCGCTGCCGTCTACGCCCAAACCAATGGGCACACCGGCGTCTAGCATTTTGCGCAGGGGCAAGATGCCGCTGGCCAACCGCATATTGCTGCACGGGCAATGGGCAATGCCCGTGCGCGTGCGTGCAAACAAATACGTGCCTTCGTCGTCTAGCTTCACGCAGTGGGCGTGCCACACGTCGTTGCCAACCCAGCCCAAGTCTTCGGCGTATTGCGCGGGCGTGCAGTTGAATTTCTCTTTGGTGTACGCAATGTCGTGGTCGTTCTCGGCCAAGTGCGTGTGCAGGCGCACCTTGTGTGCGCGGGCCAGTTTGGCGGATTCGCGCATGAGGTCTTGGCTCACGCTAAAGGGCGAGCAGGGGGCCACGGCCACGTGCGTCATCGCGCCAAAGCTGGCGTCGTGGTAGGTCTCAATCAGGCGTTGGGTTTCTTTGAGGATGAAGGCTTCTTTTTCCACCACTCGGTCGGGTGGCAGGCCGCCTTGGCTTTCGCCCACGCTCATGCTGCCGCGTGTGGCCGTAAAGCGCATGCCAATAGTGTGCGCGGCTTCAATGCTGTCGTCCAGTCGCACGCCGTTGGGGTAGATGTACAGGTGGTCGCTGCTGGTGGTGCAGCCGCTCAGCAGCAGCTCGGCCATCGCCACTTGGTTAGACACCAGCACCATCTCGGGCGTGAGGCCTGCCCAAATGGGGTACAGCCCTTTGAGCCAGCTGAACAGCTCGGCGTTTTGCACTTGCGGCACGGCACGCGTGAGGCTTTGCACCATGTGGTGGTGCGTGTTGATCAGGCCGGGCACCACCACGTGGCGGCGAGCGTCGATCACCTCGTCCACTTGCTTCAGCAGCTCGCTAATTTCGGCATCTGTGTTTTCGTCGGTAGGAATGATGCGCTCAATGCGGCCATCCTTCAGCAGCAGCGAGGCATCGTTGAGTTCAGTATTCGCATCGTCCATCAAAGCGATGCAGCGGGCGCGGTGGATGAGCAGGGTGGTCATGGACTTGTCCTTCAAAAACAATCAAACAAGTCGTGGCCGAGTCCCCAGTTTGGGCGAGCACCACGTTGCCGCGCATCCCGGGCTTTTGCAGTGGTTTAGATTTTAAGCAGGCGCTTGGCCTCGGCCACCATCGCTTCGGTCGTGATGTTGAACAGTTTGTACAACTCGTCAGCAGGGCCAGAAGCACCAAAACCTGTCATGCCCACAAAGCCTCCGTCGATGCCAAGGTAAGCATCCCAGCCTTGACGCACCGCAGCCTCGATGCCCACGCGAATGCCGGTGCCCAACACACTTTGGCGATAAGCCGCGTCTTGCACGTTGAACAATTCCCAGCACGGCATCGACACCACCGCCGTGCCCACGCCTGCGGCTTCGAGCTGTTCGCGTGCTTGCACGGCCAGCAATACTTCAGAGCCGGTGGCCAGCAAGGTTACTTGGCGCGGCCCGCAAGTGGCTTCGTGCAACACATACGCACCACGGCGTGTGAGGTTGTCGGCGGTGTGCGCGTGACGCACCAAAGGCAATGACTGACGTGCAAACACCAGGCTGACAGGACCGGCTTGGTTTTGTAAAGCCAGCTCCCAACACTCAGCAGCTTCCACCGCATCGGCGGGGCGCATGACCCACATGTTGGGCATGGCGCGCAGTGAAGCAATGATTTCCACTGGCTGATGTGTGGGGCCATTGCGGCCAATGCCAATCGAGTCGTGGCTGAACACAAACTTCACAGGCAAGCCCATCAGCGCAGCCATGCGCATGGCTGGGCGTTCGTAGTCGGCAAACGCGAGGTAGGTGACCGACAGTGGAATCACGCCACCGTGTGCCGCCATACCGTTGGCCATCGAGGCCATCACATGCTCGCGCACGCCGCAGTGCACATACGAGCCTGCGCGGTCTTGTGCGTTAAAGGCGGTCAAGCCACGCTTGTGGCTGGTGGGGGCTTCGAGGTCGGCGCAGCCCACCATGCGTTCGGGCAATACGGGGGTGAGCAGGTCGTTGATTTCCGCCGAGATGAAGATGCCGCTGGGCGCGGGTGGTGCTTGCAAGGCTTGTTGTTTGTAGTCCAGCAGCACTTGTTGCCAGTGCGCGGGCAACTCGCCGCGCATGACACGTTCAAACTCTGCGCGCTCGGAAGCGGGCAATGCAGCCACGCGGGCGTGCCAAGCTTGGTGTTCGGCAGCGCTGCGCTGACCGGCGGTGCGCCAAGCCTGTTGCACGTCCGCAGGGATTTCAAACGGGCCATGCGTCCAGCCCAGCATGTCGCGTGCGGCTTGTGCGTCTTCTTCAAACAAGCGACCACTGTGGCCGCCGCGTTGGCCTTGCAGTCGTGCAATGCCTTTGGCAATCACGGTGCGACAGGCCAGCATGGAGGGGCGTGGGTCTTTGCGTGCAGCATCGAGTGCAGCCGACACGGCCTCGATGTCGTGGCCATCCAGCTCCACCACATGCCAGCCCGCCACGCGGAAACGCTCGGCCACGTTTTCGCTGATGGACAAGTTGGTGCTGCCGTCATCGGTGATTTGGTTGTCGTCCCACAGCAGCACCAGCTTGCCCAATTGCAAGTGACCGGCCAATGAGATCATTTCCTGGCCTACGCCTTCTTGCAGGCAACCGTCGCCCACAAACGCGTAGGTGAAGTGGTTGACCAAGTCCTTGCCAAAGCGGGCATTCAGATACGCCTCGGCCACTGCCATGCCAAACGCGTTGGCAATGCCCTGGCCCAGCGGGCCGGTGGTCACTTCAATGCCGTTGGGCTCGTCGTGCGGACGCTCGGGGTGGCCTTCGCACACCGAGCCCAGCACGCGAAAACGCTGCACTTCTTCAATCGGAAATGCGGGGTAGCCCGTCAGGTGCAACAGCGAATACAGGAGCATGGAGCCATGCCCGTTGGACAGCACCACGCGGTCGCGGTCAAACCAGCCCGCGTCTTGCGGGTTGAACTTGAGGTGGCGCGTGTACAGCGCGGTGGCAATTTCGGCCATGCCCAGCGGCACGCCTTGGTGGCCTTCTTGGGCTTTGACGATGGCGTCAATCGAGAGAAAACGGATGGCGTGCGCCAGTGCTTGTTGGGGGTGTGCATTCATGGCGCGGATTTTTGCCAAGCCCATATATGAACGCAAGCGATGAATATTCAGGCTCAGATGAACCTAATTCAACCTTTTGGGTGGCTTAAGGTGCCGCCTCTTCCCGCAACCACTCCACAAAGCTTTTCACTTCAGGCCGTGACGCATGTCGAGCTGGGTACACCATGAAGTGTGCTTGCACTTCGATGCTCATGTGCTCAGCAAACACGGGTTGCAACTTGCCGCTGTCAATGAGGGACTGACCCACGCTTGAGCTCTCCAGTGCCACGCCGAGTTTTTGCACGGCTGCGTCCAAGCTCATCATGGCGCGGTCAAAGCGCAGGCCCATGCGCTCAGGGCGCAACTCGCCCCCAAAGCGGGTGAACCAATCGGGCCATTGCACCACGCTCACACTGGACTGAATCAGTGGCACGCGCATCAAGTCTGCGGGTTCGTGCAGTGCATGGGTGCGGATGAACTCTGGGCTGGCCAGCGGCATGATGCGCTCGGTGAAGATGGCCTCGACTTCGAGGTTGGGCCAGTTGGGCGTGCCATAGCGAATGTCGATGTCCATTTGCCCGAGCTGAAAGTCTGAATGCACATGCGAGGCCGACAACATGAGCGAAATGTTGGGATGTCGCTCGGCAAAACGGGCAATGCGCGGCATCAGCCACAGGCTGGCAAAGCTGGGGCTGCTGTGCACATACAAGGTGTCTTGCACGCCGTGGCGTAAGTCTTCGGTGGCGGCGTTGATGGCGCCCAAGGCGCTGGCCACGCGCTGCAAATATTGCTGGCCTGCGGGCGTCATTTCCACCCCACGGGCCGAACGCTCAAACAGGCGCACATGCAGCAGGCCTTCTAGCTTGGCGACTTGGTGGCTGACGGCTGAAGGCGTCAGGTGTAGCTCTTCGGCAGCCAGCGCAAAGCTCTTGCGGCGGGCGATGGTTTCAAAGGCTTGCAGGGCGGCGAGTGGGGGGATCATGGTTGAATGAAATTAAATCATGAGTGAGTTTATATCGTTTGCGCTCAAGTGCTTGCCTGTCAAACAATCGCGCCACTCGATCAACGCAATGCAATCAAACAAGGAGACAAGCATGCTACTCAAGGACAAAGTTGCCGTCGTCACAGGCGGCGCAGGTTTAAACGGTTTGGGCTTTGCCACCGCACGCATGATGGCGGAGCAGGGCGCCAAAGTGGTCATCCTCGATTTGGAAGTGGCCAACCCACAAGCCGCAGCTGCCCAACTGGGTGCCGAGCATTTGGGTTTGGTGGGCAACGTGACCGACAAGGCTTCATGTGAAGCGGCTGTGGCGCAAATCAAAGCCAAGTACGGTCGCATCGACATTTTGGTGAACAACGCTGGCATCACACAACCTGTGAAGTTCTTGGACATCACTGGCGCTGACTACGACCGCATCTTGGACGTGAGCCTGCGCGGCACGCTCTACGCTTCGCAAGCGGTGTTGCCATTGATGATTGCGCAAAACAGCGGTTCTATCGTGTGTATTTCTTCTGTGTCAGCCCAACGTGGCGGAGGCATTTTGGGTGGCCCTCATTACTCAGCAGCCAAGGCAGGTGTGTTGGGCTTGGCCCGTGCCATGGCTCGCGAATACGGCGGCAACAACATCCGCGTCAACTGCGTGACACCTGGCCTCATCGCCACCGACATCAACAAAGGCAAGATCCCTGAAGACAAACGCCAAGCCATTTTGGATGGCATTCCACTCGGCCACATTGGCGAGCCAAACGATGTCGCAGGTTGCGTGGTGTTCCTTGCCAGCAGCTTGTCGAAGTACTGCACCGGTGTCACGTTAGACGTGAACGGTGGCATGTTGATTCACTAAATCCCCCGGGCATAGACCCTTTTTAAAAACCATAGGAGACAAAACCATGAAAACGACTTCCCTCATTCGCCGTACCGTCCTGGCCACTGCTTTGCTCGCCGTCACGGGCTTTGCATCGGCACAAACCGTCAAGCTCACCCTGGCACACGGCAACCCACCTGACAACCCTCGCCACATTGCGTCGGTCAAGTTTGCAGAAACAGTCAAAGCCAAAACCAATGGCCGCGTGGAAATTCAAGTGGCGCACTCTGCCCAGTTGGGTGACGACGCAGCGATGGTCACCGCCTTGCGCTCTGGCACGTTGGACTTCTCGGCCAACAGCCAAGGCGCGGTGTCTTCCACCGTGCCAGAGTTCGCCGCGTTGGGCATGCCTTTCTTGTTTGCTGATGTGCAAAAAGCCTGGACTGTGATGGACGGCGCCATTGGCAAAGAGTTGGGTGACAAAGCCGCTGCCAAAGGCATGGTGCTGTTGGGCTTGTGGGACAACGGCATTCGCCAGATGTCCAACAGCAAGCGCCCCATCAAGTCGCCAGCCGACATGAAGGGCCTGAAGATGCGCACACCACCAGACGCGGTGACTGTGGACATCATGCAATCCATGGGTGCTGATGCACAGCAAATCAAGTTCTCTGAACTCTATGTGGCCTTACAACAAGGCGTGGTGGATGGTCAAGAAAACCCATTGACCAACATTTCATCTGCCAAGTTGTACGAAGTGCAAAAGTACATCTCTTTGTCTGGCCACAAGTACGAGTCCACCCCGTTCTTGATGAGCAAGCGCACCTGGGACCGCATGACACCGGCTGATCAAAAAGTGGTGACGGAAGCGGCGACGGAAGCGACACAACTGCAACGTCGTTTGAACAAAGAAGTCGATGACAAGTTGGTGGCCGATCTCAAAGCCAAGGGTGTGCAAATTGACACCATCGATCGCAAAGCCTTCATCGATGCATGTGCACCCGTTTACACCAAGTGGACCACTGGCCAGATTGGTGAGTTTGTGACCCGCGTGGTCCAAGCTGCACGTTAATTTTTTCCTCAACCGGACCCGCTGCATGCAGCGGGTCCACAAGGTGTTGCCATGAATCCTTTTTTCAAAGCGGTGGACACGGCTATTTCTTGGTGGTGTCACGTTGTGCTGTACATCACTCTGTCTGTCGTGTTCTTCATCCTCAGTGTCAATGTGTGCCTGCGCTATGCGGCTGGCAGCAGTCTGTCTTGGGCGTCTGAGTTACCTGAACTGATGTTCCCTTGGATGATCATGTCTGGCGTGGTCATTGCTGCGCAACATGGTTCGCACATTGCTGTGGTGATGCTGACTCAAAAATTGGGCGCTGCCCGTCGCTGGGTGCTGACCGGTGCTTCACTGGTTGTGGCTGGTTTGTACCTAGGTTTGGCCTATACCGCTTGGCCTGTCTTTGAAATTGCTGCGGATGAGCGTTCGCCCATCATGCAAGTGCCTGGCTCTGTGAGTGTGGGCTGTTTGTTATCAGGTTTTGTGATGTTGGCCATCGTCACGCTGTGCCGTTTGCCCCAAGTGTGGCGCGGTGAAGAACACAACGAAATTGGAGCTGACGCATGACTCTCTTAATCATTGGTTTATTTATCACTGCGGCGCTGCTGTCGATTCCGATTGCGCATTCGCTGGTGCTAGCGTCTGTTGCGGGTCTGTTCATCATTGACCGCGTGCCCGTGCACTTGGCTGTGGAGCAGATGATCACGCAAACACAAAGCTTTCCGCTGATTGCGATTCCCTTTTTCATGATGACTGGCGCATTGATGGTCAGTGGCAAGTTGGGCCAAAGTTTGGTCAGCTTGTTGACCATGATGATTGGTCGCGTACACGGCGGCCCTGCCCAAGTGGGCGTGTTGTCGTCCACCATCTTTGGTGGTGTGTCGGGCTCTGCCGTGGCCGATGCATCAGCCATCGGTTCAATGTTGATTCCTTGGCTCAAGAAGCTGGGCTATCCCGCCCCCTTCGCAGCGGGTACCTTGGCTGCTGCCGCCACGATTGACATCTTGATTCCACCGTCGATTCCGATGATCGTCTATGCGTTGGTGTCTGGCGCGTCGATTGGTGCTTTGTTTGTGGCGGGTATCTTGCCCGGCCTGTTGATGTGCGGCGGCTTCATGCTGGTGTGCTACGTGCAAGGTCGTCGCCGTAACTTTCCACGTGACACCACGCCGTTTGAGTGGGGCGCTTTCATGCACCAACTCATGCATGCAGGTCCTGCATTGGCCATGCCTGTGCTGATCATCATCTTCTTGCGTTTTGGCATTGCCACACCGACTGAGGTGAGTGTGATGTCCACGCTCTACGCCTTGGTGGTGTCGGGTTTGGTGTATCGCGACTTGAACCTCACCAAGCTCAAAGCTGCTGCTGTTGAGGCCGGTATCTCCACCGGTGTGGTGTTGCTGATCATCATGGCTTCCAGCGTGGTGGGTTGGATCGTGACGTATGAGCAGCTGCCTGCTGCCTTCACGCTGTACGCCAAAGAAACACTACAAGAGCCTTGGCTCATCATCTTGGCCATGAACTTGATCATGTTGGCCACCGGCATGTTCATTGACTTGCCTGCAGCTGTGTTGTTGCTCACGCCCATGTTTGTGCCACTGGCTTCTGCGGTGGGAATGGACACGATTCAGCTCGGCATCATGATGATTGTGAACTTGTCGATTGGCTTGTATCACCCGCCCATTGGCACCACGCTGTTCATCACCAGCACCATCGCCAAAGTGCGCATTGGTGATGTGGTGGTGGAGTTGATTCCTTTCTATGCCGTAGCCATCACGCTGCTGCTGGGTTTTGCCTACTTGCCTTGGCTGACCCTGCGTTGATTTCACTTCTTTGACTGACACACACTATGAGTACCCTTCAAGAAATTGCCAGCTGCGCTTATCGCATTCGTCGTTATGCCTTGCGCATGGGCGAAGTGCAAGGCCAAGGTTATGTGGGCCAAGCTTTGGGCTATGCCGACGTGCTGGCGGTGGCCTATGGCCACGCGATGAACTTCCGTCCCAACGAACCCGAGTGGGAAGGGCGTGACCGCTTTTTGCTCTCGCACGGTCACTACGCCATTGCCGCGTATGCCGCCATGATTGAGGCGGGCATCATCCCCGAGTCCGAACTCGAAACCTACGGCAGTGACGACAGCCGCTTGCCTATGTCGGGCATGGCCACGTACACGCCCGGCATGGAAATGTCGGGCGGCTCACTCGGCCAAGGTTTGCCCATCGCGGTGGGCATGGCTTTGGGATTACGCCACCAAGGCAGCTCAGCGTTTGTTTACAACTCCATGTCCGACGGTGAGCTTGACGAAGGCTCCACCTGGGAAGCCGCCATGTCTGCCGCGCACCATGGTTTAGGCAACTTGATTTGCATGGTCGACATCAACAACCAACAAGCCGATGGCCCTTCTACCAAGGTGATGGGTTTCGAACCCTTGGCCGACAAATGGGCGTCGTTTGGTTGGCATGTGCAACGCGTCGATGGCAACCACTTGCCCGCCGTGCTGCGTGCCTTTGACACCGCACGCGCCTTGCCCGATGCCAAACCCCGCGTGATTTTGTGCGACACCTTGATGGGCAAAGGCGTGCCGTTCTTAGAGATACGTGAGAAAAACCACTTCATCCGCGTGGACCCACCTGAGTGGCAACAAGCTTTGGAAGTGTTGGACGCCAACCGTCCTTAAAGGAATAGACATGAATGCTGTAACTGAAAAAAAACCTCGGCTGACCACCTCGGCCATGATCGCCTCCATCGCAAGTGAAGGCCAACGTGTGCAAGCCGCACCGTTCGGCAAAGCCTTGGTGGAATATGCCGCCAGCCACCCCGAAGTGGTGGGCATGACCGCCGACCTCGCCAAGTACACCGACTTGCACTTGTTTGCGCAGGCGCACCCCGAGCGCTTTTTCCAAATGGGCATGGCCGAGCAGTTGCTCATGGGTGCTGCAGGCGGCATGGCCAAAACAGGCTTGGTGCCATTTGCCACAACCTACGCCGTGTTCGGCACACGCCGTGCGTATGACTTCATCCATCAAGTGATCGCTGAAGAAAACTTGAACGTGAAAATTTGCTGCGCCTTGCCCGGCCTCACCACCGGCTACGGCCCCAGCCATCAGGCCACCGAAGATTTGGCCATGATGCGCGCCATTCCTGGCCTGACCGTGGTGGATCCTTGTGACGCGCTCGACATCGAGCAAGCCGTGCCACAAATCGCGGCCCACCAAGGCCCGGTGTACATGCGCTTGTTGCGTGGCAACGTGCCGCTGGTGCTGGACGAATACAACTACAAGTTCGAGTTGGGCAAAGCCAAGATGCTGCGCGAAGGCAATGATGTGCTGGTGATTTCCAGCGGGTTCATGACCATGCGCACACTCGAAGTGGCCAAGCAACTCGAAGCCGACAAGATCAACGTGGCGGTGTTGCATTGCCCCACCATCAAGCCGCTCGACGAAGCCACCATCTTGGCCGAAGTGCGCAAGCCTGGTCGTTTGGTTGTGGTGGCTGAGAACCACTCAGTGATTGGCGGCTTGGGCGAAGCAGTGGCTGGCTTGTTGTTGCGCGAAGGTGCAGCACCTGCCAAGTTCCGCATGTTGGGTCTGCCTGATGCATTCCTCGACGCGGGTGCATTGCCCACCTTGCATGACCGTTACGGCATCTCGGCTGAGAAAGTGGCGGCTTCGCTCAAGGCTTGGCTGGCTTGATGTTTCGCGCTGGCGCTAGGATACGCAGATGATTGATCCACGCATTGACCCCGAAGCTTTCCTACGCCAGCTCTACGATGCAGCGGTGCACCGCGCACTGCCTCTCCACAACACGGCAGCCCATTTGCCAGCACCGCCCAAAGGCCGCACGGTGGTGTTGGGCGCAGGCAAAGCAGGTGGCGCCATGGCGCAAGCTGTGGAAGCTCTGTGGCCAGCAGACAAACCTTTGTCCGGCCTCGTGGTCACGCGCTACGGCCACACGCCATCGCGCCCTCCGGGTGTGCCCCAGCGCATTGAGGTGGTCGAGGCATCGCACCCTGTGCCCGATGCGGCGGGCCTTGCGGCTGCTGAGCGCATCTTGCAACTGACCCAAGGGCTGACCGAAGACGACTTGGTGTTGTTTTTAATTTCCGGTGGTGGATCTGCGCTGCTCACGCTGCCAGCCGATGGCTTGACGCTAGAAGACAAGCAACGCATCAACCGCGATTTGCTCAACAGCGGTGCCGGCATTGGCGAGATGAACTGTTTGCGCAAGCACCTCTCCCGCATCAAAGGCGGCCGCTTGGCCGCCGCGTGTGCACCTGCGCAAGTGGTGACGCTGACCATCAGCGATGTGCCGGGCGACGACCCCTCCGTCATTGCCAGTGGCCCCACCGTGCCGGATGTGACGACCTGTGCCGATGCATGGGCCATATTGCAACGCTACAAGATACAAGTGCCTGCGGCCATTGAAGCTGCTCTGAAAGCAGGCGCACTCGAAACGCCCAAGCCCAGCCCCGCGTGGGACAAGCACCCCGTGCGCCTGATTGCCACGCCTCAACAATCACTCGAAGCCGCGGCCGAAGTGGCCCGCGCCGCAGGTCTGAACGCCTATGTGCTCAGCGACGAGTTGGAAGGTGAGTCACGCGAAGTGGGCAAGGTCCACGCCGCGCTGGCGCGTGCATCAGCGCGTGGCTTGGGGCCGTTTCAAAAGCCTTGCGTCATCCTCAGCGGTGGTGAAACCACCGTCACCATTCGTCCCCAAGCGGCAGGTACAGCCAAAGGACGCGGTGGTCGCGCCGGGGAGTTTTGTCTGGGCTTAGCGATTGCCTTGCAAGTGCAAGCCAACGTGTGGGCCATTGCGGCTGACACCGATGGCATTGACGGCATTGAAGACAACGCAGGTGCCTTGGTCGCGCCCGACACCTTGGCCCGCGCTGTGGCTCAAGGCGTGAAAGCCACCGACTGCCTAGACCGTAACGATGCCTACAGTTTCTTTCAAACCGTGGGCAACTTGGTGGTCACCGGCCCCACGCACACCAACGTGAACGATTTCCGCGCCATGTTGGTGCTTTGAAGCAGGGTAAATACGGGCACGGGGTTTGCAAGGAGATGAGCAGCCAGAGCTGGTAACCTCACCAGTTCTGCGCGTAACTGAACTTCTTGCGATGCCCCAACCCCGACTGCAACTTGCCCACATCACCAAGCGCTACCCCGCTGTGGTGGCCAACGATGGCGTCAGCCTGACGGTGCAGCCCGGCGAAATTCACGCCGTGTTGGGCGAGAACGGCGCGGGTAAATCCACGCTGATGAAGATCATCTACGGCGCAGTCAAGCCCGATGCGGGTGAGATTCGTTTCAACGGAGAGGTGGTGAACATTCGCAACCCGCAAGAGGCGCGTCGTCTGGGCATCAGCATGGTGTTTCAGCACTTCAGCTTGTTTGACACGCTCAACGTGGCTGAGAACGTTTGGCTCGGCCTCGACAAGTCACTCAGCTTGGCTGAGGTGACGCAGCGCATCACCGACACCGCCGCGCAGTACGGCCTTGACATTGACCCCGCCCGTCCCGTGCACACACTGGGCGTAGGCGAGATGCAGCGCGTAGAAATCATCCGCGCTTTGCTGACCAACCCGCAGCTGCTTATCTTGGATGAGCCCACCTCGGTGCTCACACCGCAAGCGGTGGAGAAGCTCTTTGTGGTGCTGCGTCAGCTCGCCTCTGAAGGCCGCAGCATTTTGTACATCAGCCACAAGCTGCACGAAATTCGTGCGCTGTGCACCGCGTGCACTGTGGTGCGTGCGGGCCGTGTGACGGGCGTGTGCGACCCGCGCAAAGAAACCAATGCCTCGCTGAGCCAACTCATGATTGGTAGCTTGCCCCCCGAGCTGCACGTGCGCGAGCACAAGCCTGGCGCTGCCGTGCTCAGTGTGAATGACTTGGCGCTAAAAGCCGACGACCCGTTTGGCGTTGACCTGAATGGCGTGAACCTGCAAGTGCGCGCAGGCGAGGTGGTGGGCATTGCCGGTGTGTCGGGCAACGGTCAGCGCGAACTGCTGTTTGCTTTGTCGGGCGAAGACAGGCGTGCAGCGGCCGAGAGTATTCAGCTGAGCAGCCAAGCCATGGGCCAACTCAACCCAGACCAGCGCCGCAACCTCGGCCTGCACTTTGTGCCAGAAGAGCGTTTGGGCCGTGGCGCAGTGCCTAGCCTGAGCCTGGCGCAAAACCTGTTGCTGACGCGTCATGACGCGGTGGCATCCAGCGGTGCAGCCGGTGCTTTGGGTTGGCTCAACCTGAACACCCTTCACACCCAAGCGGCCAACATCATTGCCAAATACCAAGTGAAAGCAGGCGGCCCCGATGCCGCTGCGCGTTCGCTGTCGGGCGGCAATTTGCAAAAGTTTTTGGTGGGCCGCGAGATTGAAGCGGATCCTAAGTTGCTCATCGTGTCGCAACCCACATGGGGTGTGGATGTGGGCGCTGCCGCGCAAATACGCGCCGCACTGCTGGCCTTGCGCGATGCAGGCTGCGCCGTGTTGGTGGTGAGTGAGGAGTTGGACGAATTGTTAGAGCTGTCAGACCGTTTGCATGTGATGGCCGAAGGCCGCTTGTCGCCCGCGCTTACACGCGAAGAGGCCAATGTGTCGCGCATCGGTGCGTGGATGAGTGGCTTGTGGGATGCACCCGCTGCAACAGGGGAGGTGAACCATGCTGCGTCTTGAGCCGCGTGCCCAGCCGTCTAAGCTGTGGCGTTATGCCTCACCTCTGTTGGCGCTCGCCATCACGGTGGTGTTGGGTGTGATTTTGTTTGTCGCGCTGGGCAAAGACCCAGTGCGTGGCTTGCAGGTGTTCTTTTGGGAACCCATCAAGAGCGTGTATGCCTTATCCGAGTTGATGGTCAAGGCCACGCCGCTGCTGCTCATTGCGCTGGGGCTGGCCGTGTGCTTTCGCTCCAACGTGTGGAACATCGGTGCAGAAGGTCAGTTCGTCATGGGCGCAGTGTTTGCCTCTGGCGTGGCGCTGACGGCAGATGCCAACACGGGCGCAGGTTTTTGGGTGCTCATCTTGCTGGCGGGCATTGCGGGCGGCATGGTGTGGGCGGGCATCACCGCTTTCTTGCGCGACCGCTTTCATGCGAGCGAAATTTTGGTCAGCCTCATGCTGGTGTACGTGGCCATCATGACGCTCAACTTCTTGGTCTACGGCCCATGGAAAGACCCACTGGGCTACAACTTTCCGCAAACCAAAACCTTTGATGCCATCACGCAAATCCCCAAGCTCATCACAGGCACACGCGTGAACATTGGTGTGTTGCTGGCGCTGGCGGGCGTGGGCGCGCTGTGGGTGTTTTTGTTTCGCACGCACGCAGGTTTTGCGCAGCAAGTGGGCGGCTTGGCTCCTGATGCAGCGCGTTATGCGGGCTTCTCGTCACGCAAGGCGTTGTGGCTGGCGCTTCTCACCTCGGGTGCAGCTGCTGGTTTGGCGGGCGCATTAGAAGTAGCAGGGCCGCTGCGTCAGCTCACTCCGTTTGTGCCGGTGGGCTATGGTTTCGCGGCCATCATCGTGGCCTTTGTGGGACGCTTGCACCCTGTCGGCATGGTGTTTTCGGCGATATTGATGAGCATGTTTTACATCGGCGGTGAGCTGGCGCAATCGCGCTTGGGGCTACCCCGTTCTCTCACAGGCGTGTTTCAAGGGCTGTTGTTGTTCACGCTGCTGGCGTGTGACACCTTGATGCAATACCGCGTGCGTTGGGTTTCCCGCGCAGCCCATCCGAATTCTGTGGAGGCACTGTGATGGAGACTTATGCACTCTTGTGGGCCGCCACTATGAACGCGGGCACTGTTTTGGCGCTGGCGTCACTCGGCCTGTTGATCAACGAAAAAGCGGGCATCGTCAACTTAGGCGCAGAAGGCATGATGCTGTGCGCTGCCATTGCAGGCTTTGCCACCGTGGCCACCACTGGCAGCGACACGCTGGGCTTTTTGGCGGGCATGGGTGCAGGCGCTTTGATGGCTGCGCTGTTTGGCGTGTTGGTGATTTGGATGAATACCAACCAATACGCCACGGGCTTGGCGCTTAGCCTGTTTGGCGGCGGCTTCTCGGCCTTTGTGGGCACCAGCTATGTGCAGGCCAAACTGCCTGAGCGCATTCAATATGAAGTGCCTTATCTGGCAGATATTCCTTGGTTTGGCGCTGCGTTGTTCAAGCACCATCCGCTGGTGTACGGTGCGATTGCGTTGACCTTGAGTTTGATTTATTTGCTCTACCGCACCCGTGCAGGCTTGGTGTTGCGTGCCGTGGGTGAGTCGCCCGAATCAGCCCACGCCTTGGGCTACCCCGTGCGTCGCATCCGTTTGCTGGCAGTGGTGGTCGGTGGTGCGCTGTGTGGTCTGGCGGGTGCCTACATCTCCATCATCTACACGCCGCTGTGGGTGGAGGGCATGATTGCAGGCAAAGGCTGGATCGCCTTGGCGCTCACCACCTTCGCCACATGGCGTCCGGCACGCGTATTGCTTGGTGCTTATCTGTTTGGTGGCGTGACCATGCTGCAGTTCCATTTACAGGCCACCGGTATTGATGTGCCCAGCCAGTTCTTGAGCATGTTGCCCTACCTGTCCACCATCGTGGTGTTGGTGTTGATTTCTAAAAATCCGCGTTGGCTTCGGGTCAACATGCCTGCCTCGATTGGCAAACCGTTTTATCCAGGCTGATAATTTGTTCGCTTTTTTTCTTGTTTTCTTTATGAAGGGTTTTTCATGACTAATTTAATGAAACGTCGTTGGCTGCAAGCTGCAGCCTTGACCGCAGTCTCTGCCGCTGTGCTGGTGGGTTGCGGTAAAAAAGAAGAAGCCAAGCCCGCTGAAGCGCCTGTCGCTGCAGCCAAGGCCGAGCCTTTGAAAATTGCATTCGCCTACGTTGGCCCTGTGGGCGACGGCGGCTGGACGTTTGCACACGACAACGCTCGTAAAGCCCTCGAAAAAGAATTCGGTGACAAGATTTCTACATCGTTCGTTGAAAACGTGCCCGAGTCTGCTGATGCAGAGCGCGTGATCCGCGACATGGTCGGTCAAGGCAACAAGCTGGTGTTTGGCACCACCTTCGGCTACATGGAGCCCATGCTCAAAGTGGCCGCTGACACACCTGATGTGAAGTTCGAGCACGCCACCGGCTACAAGCAAGCCGCCAACATGCGCACCTACGACAGCCGCACCTACGAAGGCGCATACATGGCTGGCGTGATCGCAGGCAAGATGACCCAAACCAACACCTTGGGTGTTGTGGCCTCTATCCCAATTCCTGAAGTCATTCGCAACATCAACAGCTTCACCTTGGGCGCTCAATCCAGCAACCCCAAAGTCAAGACCAAAGTGGTGTGGGTCAACGAGTGGTTCAACCCACCGAAAGAAACCGAAGCTGCCACATCGCTCATCAACGGCGGTGCAGACATCTTGTTCCAAAACACCGACTCTCCTGCTGTGCTGAAAACAGCCCAAGACAAAGGCAAGCGCGCTTTTGGTTGGGACTCTGACATGACCGCCTACGGCCCCAAAGCTCACTTGGCTTCTGCCGTGATCAACTGGACGCCCTACTACATCAACGCCACCCGCGCAGCCTTGGAAGGCAAGTGGACAGGCGGCAGCCACACATGGTCTGGCGTGAAAGACGGCGCGATTGACATCGTGTCCATCGCCGAAGACGTGCCTGCAGAGACCAAAGCCAAGGTGGAAGAGGTCAAGAAAGGTTTGAAAGACGGCAGCTTCGCCATCTGGAAAGGCCCCTTGGTCGACAACACCGGTAAAGAAGTGTTGAAGCAAGGCGAAGTGGCTGACGACAAGCTCTTGAGCGGCATCAACTTCTACGTCAAGGGCGTCGAAGGCAAAGTGCCAGGTGCTAAATAAACTGTTTATACGGTTTAAATAAAAAGCCACCTTCGGGTGGCTTTTTGCATTTCTGGCGCGTGTTTTGCTAATTCAATTCTTTAACCAAGAAGGAAGCAAATCATGCACCATAAACTTGCACTCGTTGTTGTAGCCACAATGACATCTCTGGTCGCTCAGGCTGCGGATTGGAGTGATACAGCGCTGACTTATCGCCAAGGTAGTAAATATGCTGAGCCCTTTAACACCAACGATATTTCCAAGAATATTGTTGGCCTCACACATGCGAGTGGCTATAAATACGGCAGCAATTTCTTCAACGTTGATTACTTGATGTCAGACAGCAAAGATCCGGCCGCTTTTGGATCTAGCAACGGCGCTAGAGAGGTCTATGTTGTTTACAGAAATACGGTTGACTTGGAAAAAACAACAGGTAAATCTTTCAAAACTACAGGTTTACGAGGCTTAGGCGTAACAACAGGTTTTGATTTCAATACAAAAACAGATGCTGGCTATAACTCTAAAAAACAAATGCTTGTGGCGGGACCAACAGCCTTCTTGGATGTGCCGGCTGGATTCTTGAATGTGAGTTTGCTGCAATTATGGGAAACCAATGCGCCTCACAGCACATTTCCTGGCGGTGCCGACACGCCACGTTATCGTTACGATCCTCACCCCATGTTGACTGCAGCGTGGGGCATTCCATTCAGCATCGGTTCTGTGCCTTTGTCATTTGAGGGTTTTGCAAACTACATCGTTGCCAAGGGGAAGAATGAGTTCGGAGGTGACACAGCCGCTGAGACAAACATCGACATGCAAGTGATGTACAACATTACTTCTGACAAAACTTTTAGAGTCGGAGCTGAGTACCAATATTGGAAGAATAAATTTGGTAACCAAACGACAGCTGTTACAGATGCAGCCACTGGTAAAGCAGGTCGGGGTGCCACTGCTAAAACGCCAATGATTCGGGTCGAATACCATTTCTGATCAAGCGATACCTAGCAAAAAGACCGCCCTTAGGCGGTCTTTTTTATGTTTCATAAAAATTTAAAAAATCATTTCACCCAAGGCGTGATCTGCGGCACCGCACACGGCCCATCCACGGGGATGGATTCAAAGTCAGCAGGTCCCACAATCTCTAAGTACTCCATGTCAGGCGAGTAGTCGAAGAGGTAGTGAATAATGCCGGGCTTTTGATGCACGCAGTCGCCCGCAGACACCAGCGTGGGTGTTTCGCCGTACATGAAACGCGCCCAGCCTTTGAGCATGATGACGATTTGAAATTCAGCCACGTGGTAGTGCCATCCAGTGCCGTTGTCCGGCGGCATGTTGGCTTTGGCAATGTGGGCAATCACCTTGCCACGCGTGGCAGCAGCCACGCCAAGATCGCGGTACACAAAGAAGTCCCGCAAGCCACCGGGCAAAAACTGGGTGTCTTCGGGTTTGACGTGCGAGAAGTCGGTGTGGCTCTCGTAGGCAATGGTTTTAGAAACAGCGGTACTCATGGTTAAAACTCCACTTCAAGTTCTTCAATGTCATCAGGCTCTGCAGTTGCGGCTGCCATCCACTCCTTCATCTCGGGCATCGTCAAAATAGTTTGGCAATAAGCTTCGCACACAGGATCCAGTGCAATGCCATAGGTGACAAAGCGTGTGACAACGGGCGCAAACATGCAATCGGCTAACGTGGGTTTTTTGCCAAATAAATAGGGACCTTTGTAGGTGCTCAGGCAGTCGCGCCAAATGAAGAGCACGCGGTCAATGTCCAGCTGTGCTTTGGACCACACTTTGAATTTGCTGAACTTGGCTTTGATGTTCATAGGCAGCGAGGCACGCAGCGCTGAAAAGCCTGAATGCATCTCGCCGCAAATGGACCGGCAATGTGCACGGTGCACCGCGTTGGTGGGCAACAGGTGTGCTTTTGGTGCGATTTCATTCAGGTACTCGCCAATGGCCAGCGTGTCCCACACGCGTGCGTTGCCGTGGTTGAGGCAGGGCACGAGGATGGACGGCGAGAGTAAAAGCAATTCGGCGCGTGCGTCTACGTTGTCCGTGGCCACAGGTGTTTCCTCAAAGGGAAGGCCTGCTAGCTTGACCATCAGCCAGCCTCGTAGAGACCAAGACGAGTAGTTCTTGCTGCTGAGTGTGAGCGTGGTTTTGGCCATGGTTTTTTCCGGTGCATGAGGGGGGCACGTGTGTGCTGATGCACACATTGCAAGAGGTATGCCATGCCAGTGGCACGCGTCTTGCACCTGTCAACGCATGAAGACAACGCTCAACGGCGTGGAGACAACCCCATGATTTATCACAACTACCAATTGGTGGCCGATGTTTCAGACCCCATTCGAAAATTTGCAGAGCATGCGCGAGACATCAGCCTGAACTGGTTCGATGACAAACGCATCACGCCTTTGCAGCGCATGGCTGCTTACTACGAGCAAATCGCGCTGTTGGGTTTCACGCACACACGCCCCTCGTTCAACATTGCGAGCGTGACAAGCGCTGAGGGCAAACGTGTACCCGTGCACGAGACCACGTCTTACCGCACCCCCTTTTGCGACCTCATGCGTTTTTGCCGAGAAGACTCAAAAGACTTGCCCAAGCTCTTGTTGGTTGCTCCCATGTCGGGTCACTTCGCCACTTTGCTTCGCGGTACTGTGCAAACGCTGGTGCAAGACCACGAGGTGTATGTGACCGATTGGCGCAACATCCGAGACATTCCTATGAGCGAGGGTGAGTTTGGTTTGGATGAATACATCGAACACATCATTTGGTTCATGCAGCACTTGGGGCCTAACGCGCATTTGATGGGCGTGTGCCAACCCACGGTGGCTTGTCTAGCTGCCACTGCTGTGTTGGCCGAAGACCGCAGCGATTGCCAGCCTGCTTCTCTGACCTTGATGGCGGGCCCCATCGACACACGTGTGAACCCCACGGGTGTGAACGAGTTGGCCATGAGCAAACCGATTGAGTGGTTTGAAGCCAACTTGATTGGCATGGTGCCCTTGCAGTTCAAAGGTGTGGGCCGACGGGTGTATCCAGGCTTCATGCAGTTGATGGCGTTCTTGAACATGAACATTGAACGTCACCAACAGTCGTTCAAGAATCTCTACGAACACCGCGTGAATGGCGAAGATGAAAAGGCCGATGTGATTCGCGACTTCTACCAAGAGTATTTCGCCATCATGGATTTGTCGGGACCGTTCTATTTAGAAACGGTCAAAAAGGTATTCCAAGACCACGCCTTGCCCACGGGCCAGATGACTTACCGTGGCCGCCCCTTGAACCTGAAAGCCATTCGCAAAACCTTTGTGCTGACGGTGGAGGGCGAACGCGACGACATTTGCGGCATGGGCCAAACCTTGGCTGCGCAAGACTTGTGCAGCATGTTGCCCGCGTATAGAAAAACGCACCATTTGCAATCAGGCGTGGGCCACTATGGGGTGTTCAACGGCAAGCGTTGGGAGTCGCAAATTTATCCGGTGGTGCGCAACTTGATTCGATCTGCACACTGAAAACTTGGGTAGCATGAAGTCTTGTTAGGAGACTGCCATGTTCAAAGTTCACGCCGTTGCCCCCCACCGTTTGCCTCAGCTCTTGCGCGAGATGCCCAAGGCTGAGTTGCACATTCACATTGAGGGCTCGTTAGAGCCTGAACTCATCTTTGCGTTGGCCGAGCGCAATGGTGTGAAGCTGCCGTATGCGAACGTTGAAGCCCTGCGTGCGGCCTATGCCTTCACCAACCTGCAAAGCTTCCTCGACATTTACTACGCGGGCGCAAGCGTGCTGCTGCACGAGCAAGATTTCTACGACATGGCTTGGGCCTACTTGGAGCGTGCCAGGGCCGACCATGTGGTGCACACCGAAATGTTTTTTGATCCCCAAACGCACACCGAGCGCGGCGTGCCCATGGCCACAGTCATCAACGGCTTGCACCGTGCGTGCGTGGATGCGCAAGCCCAGCTGGGCGTGAGCGCGCAGCTCATCTTGTGCTTCTTGCGCCACCTGAGTGAAGAGGCCGCCTTGCAAACCTTCAACGACGCCTTGCCCTTCAAAGACAAGTTCATCGGCGTGGGTTTGGATTCCAGCGAAGTGGGCCACCCGCCCGAGAAATTCAAAAACGTGTTTGCCTTGGCGCACGCGCATGGTTTGCACCTTGTGGCCCACGCGGGCGAAGAGGGGCCACCTGCCTACATGTGGAGCGCCTTGGACGTGTTGCACGTTGAGCGCATCGACCACGGCGTGCAAGCTGTGCACGACGCAGCACTCATGGCCCGCTTGGCCAAAGACCGCACGCCGCTCACCGTGTGCCCACTGTCCAACCAAAAGCTCTGCGTGTTTCCCGATTTGAAAAACCACAACATTGGTCAGTTGCTAGACGCTGGCCTGTGCGTGACCATCAACTCGGATGACCCCGCCTACTTTGGCGGTTACATGAACGAGAATTTTTTACAAACTTTTGAGGCCACGGGGCTCACTGCGCAGCAAGCCTATGTGTTGGCGCAGAACAGTTTTGAGGCCAGTTTCGCCACGGAGCAGCAAAAGAACCAATGGCTGCATGCCTTGAAGCAAGCCTTTCAGAAGTTCTCTGAACAAGATTGATTCAGCATCAACCGCACAAAAAGCAAAACGCCCCGTGAGGGGCGTTTTGCATAGGGTTTGCCGTATGTCAGCTCAAGCGAAATTAAGGCTTGAGCAATGCCAACAAGTCTTTCAAGTTGGCAGCCTTGCTCAAGTTCCAGCAAGCTTTGATGATGTCATTGCTGCGCTCAGCGCCCAAGATGGGGTCAGCCAAGTCGTGGAACTTGCGCTCCAGCATGGCGTCGGTCATGGGGCGTTGCAAAGAGCCAATGGCGTGCTCGACGTGCACGTCCACTTTGCGGCCGTCTTTGAGGTGTGCAGTTACATACACGCTTTCTTCGCGCACCGATGCGTCCACCACAGCGTTGACTTTGTCGCGCAAAGCCACCACGTCGTCACGGCGCACGATGTGGTCAGAGAACTCTTCTTCGCCTGCGCGGCCAAAGATCAAGCCCACCGCACAGCCGTGGTACACGCTGAACTTGCCTTGCAAACCGTCTTGAGGTGTTTTCTTGCCTGTCAATTCCAACACCAGTGGGTGCACGCGCAAGTCAATGCGCGTCACGTCTTCGGGCTTCACGCCTTGCTCGCGCAACTGGGCACACGCGTCGATGCTGGGGTGAATCACGATGCCGCATGCAAAAGGCTTATAGGCATTGAAGCTGATCTCAAAGCGTTGGCCCAACTCGTCTTGTGCTTCGCGCCAGTCGAATTTGGTAGACACCACTTGGGCCCAGCCGCGTGGCGCTTCGAGTGAGCGCGCGCTTGAGGTGAATCCGTGTTGGGCCATCAATGCAGCCATCAAGCCAGCACGTGCAGCGCCGCCTGGGTGGAAGGGCTTGGTCATGGTGCCAAATTGTTCGCGCAAGCCAATGGGCTGCGATGCTGCAATGCCCAAGGCCATGGTGGTTTGCTGTTCGTTCAACCCCAGCAAGCGTGCGCAAGCCGCTGCTGCACCCAGAGTGCCGGTGGAGCCGGTGATGTGCCAGCCGCGGTCGTAGTGTTCGGGGTAGACCAAGTTGCCCATGCGGCAAGCCACGTCAATGCCCAACACGATGGCGTCAATCACTTGGCGGCCCGAGCTGCTTTGGTGCTCGGCCAAAGCCATCACCGCAGAGGCCACTGGGCCTGCGGGGTGGATGATGGTTTTGAGGTGTGTGTCGTCGTAGTCAAACGTGTGTGACGAGATGCCGTTGATGAGGGCGGCGTTGGCCATGTCCACGCGCTCTTTGCGGCCAGCCAATGTGGCTTGAGGAGCGGGGGCCAACATTTGCACAGCAGCCAAGGCAGCGTCAACAGCTTCATGGTTGGCCGCACCAATCGCACAACCCAACCAGTTCAAAAATGTGCGATGGGCTTCGTGCTCAACGGCATCTGTCCAACCTTGGGTGGGGTGTTGCGACACAAAGTGGGCGAGTTGCGCTGTGATGGCGGGCGCGTTGTGGTCTGCCGCAACGGCTGTGTTGACTGTCATGTGGTTTCCGTTTCAGTTTTAAAAATTAAGCGTTGTCTAAATTGATGTTGCGTTCGCGGGCCAAGCTGGTCCAGCGAGCCAAATCTTTTTTCATGTAGTCCCCGAATTGTGCCGGTGTCATGGGGGTCAGTTCGACTGCTTCGGCGCTTAGTTTGTCGCGCAAGTCGGGCATGGCCAACACTTGGGCCATGGCGTTGTTGAGTTGTGTGACTAAAGGTGCGGGCATGCCCGCGGGGCCCACGACGCCGTACCACTGTTGTGCATCAAAACCTTTGAGCCCTGCTTCTTCCATCGTGGGCACATCTTTGAGGGCTGGGTGGCGTTGGATGCCAGTGACCGCGATGGCGCGCAGTCGGCCATTACGAATGTGTGGCAACGCTGCAGCCAAGCCTGGGAACATGGCCTGGGTTTGTCCTGCGATCAAATCGGTGGTGGCAGGCGCAATGCCGCGGTAGGGGATATGCACCATGAAGGTGTTGGTTTGCGCTTTGAACAACTCAGCGGTCAAGTGCGTGAGCGAGCCCGCGCCCGCCGAGCCGTAAGACACTTTGCCCATGTTTTTACGCAGGTACTCAATGAAGGATTTCACGTCCGTCACAGGCAGGGCCGCATTCACAACCAAGACATTGGGCGTGCTGCCAATCATGCCGATGGGCGTGAAGTCTTTGATGGGGTCATAAGCCAATTTGCGCGTGGCAGGCGCTGTGGCGTGTGTGGCCACATAGCCTTGCATCAAGGTGTAGCCATCAGGGGCAGCGCGAGCCGTAGCTTGCGAGGCAATCACGCCGCCGCCGCCGCTTTGGTTGTCTACCACGACGCTCTGTCCTAAAACTTTGCTGAAGCGTTCGCAAAAGGTGCGACCGATCATGTCGGATCCACCGCCCGCAGCCACGGGAACGATGTATTTGATGGGCTTGTTTGGATAGGCTGGCTGTGCGTTGAGGGCGGCAGGCAAACCAAAAAGCAAAGGCGAGGCTTGTAAGAGGGTGCGGCGTTTCATCGTGTCTCCTAGATATAGCAAAAATCATCGTATGCGATAGTTCGGGGTATAGGTACGACACACAGTCCGCGAGGTGACACGTGTCTAAAATACAAACCCTATTCAAAGGTTGAACGATGAGCATCAAGAGCGACAAATGGATCCGCCGCATGGCCCAAGAGCACGGCATGATCGAACCCTTCGAGCCAGGCCAAATCCGCCAAAACGCAGCGGGCGAAAAAATCGTCAGCTACGGCACCAGCAGCTACGGCTATGACATCCGTTGCGCGCCCGAGTTCAAGGTGTTCACCAACATCTACAGCACCGTGGTGGACCCCAAGAACTTTGATCCCAAAAGCTTTGTGGACATCGAGTCTGACGTCTGCATCATCCCGCCCAACAGCTTTGCGCTGGCCCGCACCATGGAGTACTTTCGAATTCCTCGCAACGTATTGACCGTGTGTTTGGGCAAGAGCACCTATGCCCGCTGCGGCATCATCGTCAACGTCACCCCGTTCGAGCCCGAATGGGAAGGCTATGTGACCTTGGAGTTCTCCAACACCACGCCACTGCCCGCCAAGATTTACGCAGGCGAGGGCTGCGCCCAAGTGTTGTTCTTCGAGAGCGACAAAGACGACGTGTGCGAAACCAGCTACAAAGACCGTGGCGGTAAGTACCAAGGCCAAGTGGGCGTCACACTGCCCAAGACTTAATTGACCTCTTTCAACGTCATCGGTTGCGGCCGCGTGGGTCAAACCCTCGCGGCCTTGTTACATCAGCACACCCAAGCGCAGGTGCAAGACCTGTATTCGCGCAGCTTCAGCAGCGCTGAGCAAGCCGCTCAGTTTGTGGGTGCAGGCCAGCCTGTGGCCGAGCTGGCCCACATGCGAACAGCCGATGTGTGGCTGCTCAGCGTGCCGGATGCCCAAGTAGGCGCAGCCGCGCAGGCCTTGGCCGACGCGCAGGGCGCTCAGCTGGCTGGCGCACTCGTGTTTCACAACAGCGGCTTTTTAAGCGCCGCCGAGCTGCAGCCCGTGCAAGCCTTGGGCTGCCATGTGGCCAGCGCACATCCGGTGTTGAACTTTGCTTCTCCTGACACAGGCGTGCGCCAGTTTGCAGGCACACCTTGCGGCTTAGAGGGCGATGCCCCAGCGTTGGCTTGGCTGCACACCGCGCTCACAGCCATTGGCGGGCGTTGCTTTGAAATTGCCAGTGCAGACAAACCGCTGTATCACGCAGCCGCAGTGTTTAGCAGCAACTTCACCGTGGTGTTGCAAGGCATCGCCCAAGACGCTTGGCAAAGTGCAGGCGTGCCGCCCGAGCTGATGCGACCACTAACCGAGGCCTTGCTCAAAAGTACGGTAGACAATGTGCTGGCCATGGGCCCCGCGCAGGCCCTGACCGGCCCTGCCGCCCGTGGCGACACCGCTGTGGTGCAGGCTCAGGGTGAAGTGGTGAAGCGCTGGAACGCGCCAGCGGGCGAGGTTTATGCCACGCTCAGCCAACTGGCCGCTGAGTTGAAGCGCAAGGCCTAAGCCCTCCGCTCAAGCGGCATTACAAACTGCCGCGACCTTCTTTGGCGTGGAAGGTTTGCGATGTTTCCCAAGCCACTTTTTGCAAATGTGCAGCCACCTCTTTGGGCAAGCCCGCTGTGTAGGTGTTGCCTATTGGGTTTTTCTTGTAGACCGATGCCATCACCGTGTTGGCGGCCAAATAGGTGCCCATCAGGCTAGGGTGGCGCTTGTCAGCCACGTACAAATTCAAGTCGGGGCGTTGCGCCAAAGAGTTGGCAAACGCCAAACCTGCGGGCACAACCAGTGCATTGTTTAACTTGCCTGCTTTGATGTATTCGTTAGCCAAGGGCATCGTCATATCAGGCTTGTCTGCATAAGCCCATGACATGAACAGAATGGGTTCTGCACCGTATTTGCGCACCGTGTCGCTGTGCTTTTTGGAGAACTCATAAAAAATGGGTTGCAGCTTGGGGTGGATGGGGCATTGGCTGCAATCCATCATCATCACGCCGTCAAACGGTTTGTCGAAGGTGTTGAACACCACTTCGTTGTCGCCCACAAATGAGTAGCTGGCCACACCGCCTGGTTTGAAGTGGGCCTCTACGTCGTGCCAGTTGATGCCTGAGCCACTGATGGTGGCTGATGTAGAGCGGTAGCCTTTACCGCCAGCTGCGTTCAACAACTGGGTGACATGGCCGTGCATGGAGTTGTTGTAATAAAAGAAGCTGTTGCCCACCCACAGCAGTGTTTTCACATCAGTCGTTTTGACTTGCTTCGTGGGGGTGGATGTCAGGGTTCCACAAGCCGTTAAACCTAAGGCAAGCGAGAGCGTCAAGATCAAGCGGGTGAGCAGCATAGAAATTTCTTTCAAATCAAAAAATTCTCAGCCCATGCAGCCTGCGCTGCAATCGGGCAACACCCTAGTTGAGGTAGGCAGCTTGCCTTTTTCAATGAGGCTTAAGTGATTAATTCTGATCAATGGACTGCTTTTTGGCCCCGCCGCCCACAATGCGACAATATGCCCCAGACATGACGACCTCTTTTTCTAATTTGCAGCTGGCCCCCGCGCTGGCACGTGCCGTAGCCGAAATGGGCTACGAATCCATGACCCCCATCCAAGCCCAGGCCATTCCCGTGGTTCTGACCGGCCAAGACGTGATGGGCGCCGCGCAAACCGGCACCGGCAAAACAGCAGCGTTCTCGCTGCCACTGCTGCAACGTTTGCTCAAACACGAAAACAGCTCCACCTCGCCAGCACGCCACCCCGTGCGCGCACTGGTGCTGTTGCCCACCCGCGAGCTGGCCGACCAAGTGGCCCAGCAAATCAAACAATACGCCGTGCACACCAACCTGCGCAGCATGGTGGTGTTTGGCGGCATGGACATGAAGCCCCAAACCATCGAGCTGAAAAAAGGCGTCGAAGTTTTGGTGGCCACGCCCGGCCGTTTGCTCGACCACATCGAAGCCAAAAACGTGGTGCTCAACCAAGTTGAATATGTGGTGCTCGACGAAGCCGACCGCATGTTGGACATCGGCTTCTTGCCAGACCTGCAACGCATCTTGAGCCACCTGCCCAAGACGCGCACCACGCTGTTGTTCTCGGCCACGTTCTCGACTGAGATCAAGCGCTTGGCTGGCAGCTATTTGCAAAACCCCGTCACCATCGAAGTGGCGCGTCCCAATGAGACCGCCGCCACCATCACGCAGCAGTTTTACAGCGTGAGCGTCGACGACAAGTACAACGCCTTGCGCCACCTCATCAAAGCCAACGACATGAAGCAAGCCTTTGTGTTTTGCAACAGCAAACTTGGCTGCGCCCGTTTGGCCCGCGCGTTAGAGCGCGATGGTTTCCGCACCAGCGCCTTGCACGGCGACAAGAGCCAAGACGAACGCCTGAAAGCCCTCGAAGGCTTCAAAAAAGGCGAAGTCGATTTGCTCGTCTGTACCGATGTGGCCGCACGTGGCTTGGACATCAAAGACGTGCCAGCGGTGTTCAACTTTGACATCCCCTTCAACGCCGAAGACTATGTGCACCGCATTGGCCGCACAGGCCGCGCCGGTGCTTTGGGCAAAGCCATCAGCTTTGTGTCGGGCAGCGACCAGCGCTTGGTGGGTGACATTGAGAAATTGCTCAAGACCAAAATCACTCTAGAAAACGTGACCGTTGAGCAAGACCGCTCGCGTGAGCGTCGTGAGCCGCGTGGTGATTCACGTGAATCTCGTGGCGAGCGTTCAGAGTCTTCCAGCCGTCCACGCGAAGGCTACGCCCCACGCGATGCGCGCCCCCGTGAGCAAGACAGCCGCCGCAGCCGCGAAGTGGGCTACGTGCCCGCACCGCGCATCAAGAACGACCCGTTCTTTGACAAACCCTACGAAGCGCCAGTGCGCAGCGCAGAGGCCGCAGCACCTGCTGCACCCGACCCACTGCGCAAGTCGGCCAACATCAAGCCCAAGCGGGTGATGGCGGCTTTGTTCAAGTCGACCACTTAAAAAGAAAACGCGCCGATGGCGCGTTTTTTTTGGTGCGAAGGGGCTACAGCAAAGCGCATGAGATGGGCAAACAGATTTGAATTGGTGATAGCCCTCGCTGAAAAGTGAGCGCCTTAAGCTGCCAGAGGGACTAAACGGGACCTAGGGGAGCTGCATGAAAAACCCAAAAGATAGCAAAAAGGCTATAATTGAAACTCAGTGGACTGTGACCCTGCATCCACTGGCGGCGCATGAATTACAGACCATTCCGGCCGATATGCAAGCTCGGTTTCTGCACATCGGTGAAATGCTGGTGGACTTGGGGCCGCATCGTGTGGGCTTGCCGCACATTCGGCCACTAGAAAGCAAGCTGTGGGAAATGCGCATGACGGGACGCGATGGTATTGCCCGTGCCGTTTACGCCGCCGTGCAGGGGCGCACTTTGCTGGTGCTGCATGTGTTTATAAAAAAGACGCATACCACACCGCGAAGGGCCATTGAAACCGCATTGAAACGCTTGGAGGAATCGACATGAAAAGCCTGAAAGACCTGAAAGCCGAACTGCTGACCAACCCTGCCGTTCGCCAAGCCTATGACGCACAAACGCCCGAGTTTGAGCTGGCCCGTGAATTGATTGCAGCACGCACGCAAGCGGGCCTGACGCAAGGCGATGTGGCCGCACTCATGGGCACAACCCAAAGCGTGGTGGCGCGCATCGAAAGTGGCAGGGGCACGCCATCCATGCGAACAGTCCAACGTTTTGCCAGTGCTGTGGGAGCGCGTGCGGTGGTGCGCATGGAGCCTTTGACGGCTGCATAAAGTCTTCGTGTCAGTGAGCGACGGTGACAGCCAGTTCCGAGTCACTACGGCGCGGGTCTTGCACTGGTTGTTTGAGTTAGAGTCCCGTGCACCCTCTCGCTCCCTTTCCCATTCCCTTTGGCTGACCAAGACCCGACCCCCACCACCCCTTGCGCTGTTCAACACGCTGTTCAACGTGATGTTCAAAGTGAGTTACGCCATGTGCGTGCGCTCATGCAACTGGAGCAAAAGGAAGATCAAGCGCAATTCAAACTCAAAAACGCCAGTGCCAGCATCAAAGAGCGCCGTCGGCGTGGCCTGACTTGGTACCCCGTCACCATCACCCAAGAAGACATTGGTTTTGGTGGCAAGGTGGTGTTGGAGCTAGAGCGTCCTGCGCATCGGCAAGATCTGCATTTGTTTCAGGTGGGCAAGAACGCTTCACTTTTCAGCAATGCAGCAGGCCACAAGGAATCTGACAGGCTCACGCTCAGCGGTGTTGTCACCAGCGTGCGGCGCAACAAGCTGGTGCTGACCACCACCAAAGAAGAGCTGCCCGACTGGGTGATGAACGGCAGCACCCTAAACGGAAGCACCCTAAACGAAAGCACGCTGGGCATTGACCTCACCTTTGACGAGGTCAGCTACCGCGAGATGAACCAAGCCCTGAGCGCGGTCATGGCCGCACACGGCAACCGCTTAGCCGAACTGCGCGACGTGCTGCTGGGCGCGCGGCAAGCCAGCTATCGCGAGCCCCAAGCCGACGACCTGTTTTACCCCAGTGCGCTCAACGACTCGCAGCTGGTGGCTGTCCGCCATGTGATCTCGGCGCAAGACGTGGCCATCATTCACGGCCCGCCCGGCACGGGCAAAACCACCACGCTGGTGCAAGCCATTTTGGAAACCATCCGGCGTGAGCGGCGCGTGCTGGTGTGTGCCCCCTCCAACACCGCCGTGGACCTGCTCACTGAAAAGCTGGCTGAGCGCGGTGTGAATGTGATCCGCATGGGCAACCCCAGCCGCGTGTCGGACCTGCTGCTCAAGCACACCCTTGATGCCGGTGTGATGGCCCACCCCAGCTACGCCAAGATGCACGCCATGCGCCAAACCGCTGAGCAGCACCGAGACACTGCCAACGAACATGTGCGCCACTTTGGCTTTGAGGAGCGACAGCACCGCCAATGGCTGCGTGAAGAAGCGCGCACGCTGCGCCAAGCCGCCGACGACTTAGAGCGCTTCATGACCGAAGACGTGCTCGAATCGGTGCAGGTCATCACCTGCACGCTGGTGGGTGCCAGCCACCGCCACATGCGCCACCTGAGCTTTGAGACCGTCTTCATTGACGAAGCAGCACAGGCACTGGAGCCGGGTTGCTGGATTCCCATTGCCAAGGGCCAGCGCATTGTGTTGGCGGGCGACCACCACCAACTGCCGCCCACGGTCAAAAGCGAACAAGCCGCCCGCGAAGGCCTGCGCGAAACCCTGTTTGAAAAGTGCATCCAGCGCCAACCCAACACGGCCCGCATGCTCACCACGCAATACCGCATGCACGAACACATCATGGGCTTCAGCTCAGACAAGTTTTATGGCGGCCAACTGGTGCCACACGCCAGCGTGCGCCACGCGGGCCTGGAGGCTTATGACCTGCGCTTTGCACCCGACCTGCCTGTGGAATTCATCGACACGGCCGGCTGCGGTTATCAAGAAGTTGCCATTCCCGAAAGCCGTTCAACCGCCAACCCCGAAGAAGCCCACTTGCTGCTGGAGCGCTTGGCCCAGCTGCTGGCGCCCTATGACGCAGCCGAACACGACAAACACCAACACACCCCGCTGAGCATCGGGGTGATTGCACCGTACCGCGCCCAAATCAACTATTTAAAAGACGCCATCGAAGACAGCGAAGTGCTGAATGGTTTGCTGCTGCAACGCAGGCTCAGCGTGGGCACTGTTGATTCGTTTCAGGGCCAAGAGCGCGACATCATTGCCATCACGTTGACGCGCAGCAACCCCCAAGGCGAAATCGGCTTCCTGTCTGACATCCGCCGCATGAACGTGGGCATGACCCGCGCACGGCGCAAGCTATTGCTGGTGGGCGACTCGTCCACGCTTTGTAGGCATCCGTTTTTTGTGGAGTTGTTGGCTTATGTGAAGGGAGTGGGGGGGTACCGTGCGTCCAGTGGGACGGCCAAACAGATGTAACAGGACAAAGAGAATCAAAGGGTGCCCATCTTGAAGTATGAGGTGTCGACATTCCAGCGTCTAAGCGCATGTCGGAACTGCCAGTGATAGTAGTAAGGGCCACCACTCTTTGAAGAAAGGTCGGGATCATCAGAGAAAAGCAGCAGTGTCGTTCGGATCTTGGTGTATCTGCATAAATCACGGAAGACAAACGCTAGGAATTCATGCGCGCCGCGCATTGCGCTTTCGGCATCTGAGCTGCACCACATGCTTGGGTTCTTTGACATATCAAGAAATTGAGTGCGTTCAGAGACTCCGCGTTCTGTGTTGTCCCCTAGGGCCGTCCATAAAACAGGCTGCTTCTTAGGGTGAACGAATGCGTCGCGTAGACGCTTGAGTTCTTGAGCTTTCTGAACAGCAAGGATGCCCGATGGAATTTTTTTACCACGGAAGTTAGTTCTGAGAAAGAAATCGAACTTCGCTATCGGTGCCAGCTTGTCGATTTCTTTGAACACACTAGGCTCGAGGTCGAGGGATTCAATGCAGATGTTTGCAGCGACCTCAGTTAGCATCATCGTGCAGGCGATTGAACCTCTGGCCAGACTGTTGGCTGTGTCATTATCTTTTTCGCGCTCACTTGCAAGAAGAAGATGGACGCCATCTTCGAAGAGCGTTTGGAATCCGCGGTCGAATGACACGCGCTGAACTGGTGGCATAGCCGGTCTGTTGTTTGTGTTTGGGTTGAGCGATTGTTTTTTTTGATTTGGTTGACTGCTACTTCAATAGCGTGTTGTCACGGCCTCACCATGAAATAGACCCAGCTGTACATAAGGATGAGACTAATTGAGAAGTGCGAGAACTGGATGGTCTTGAGCGCCCAGATTTCTGCTTTCACTAATGCGAGAGAGGCTCGATCTCTCCAATATTTCTTATTGCAGAAGTCCAACTTAGAAGCTTTTGCGTCGTAGTGCTGGTGGTGTGATATCAGATAGTCGATATGCATATGGTTTTCGTGCTTGTCTAGGATGTCGTAGTAGCACTTGGCGCATTCCTGATACTCATATGCACTGATATGACCTCGGTTGACCAAAAAAACCAGTTTGCGAGCAAGACGCCCTAGCTCAAGTCCGCAGCCGTGCATTTTTACGGCTCTTGCCGAATAGTTGGCCATACCGAGTAAGAGTGAATAAGCGAGCACCAAGACTGCAAACAGCACCGAGGCAAATCCTACATAAGCATCTCCGAAATTTGATCGAAGCTTTAATGTTGGAATTAGAGTGATGATGATCTGCCCTATCGATAAAAGCGCAAGCGTCCATTGAGCAGCCCAACCTTGCAGTTCCATCCGTCGCGCAGCGGTGTAGCGTGCACCGCCCGTGATCTCTGTTCTGCGAAGTAGTTCTTCAGTGCTTTTTTGACTCATGATTGATAACCTAATTTATTTGTGTGGTGATAGTTTTCGTGTTTTCTTGTTTGCTACCGCAGGCAGCAAGCTGGTGATGCGTTGATACAGCTCAAACAAAAACGCCACGCGCTCGGCATCTGATGCGTAGGATTTTTTGCCGCCACTTGGCACATAGGCGGCGTCTACGGCGGCGTCTAGTTTTTGGTGGGCTTTCAGCAAGGCGGGCGGCATGGTGAGCGGGTCGTACAGGTCGGCCAAGGATGCGTCTGCAAATTGGGCGCGTGCGTCGAGCACGCATTGCGCGGCTTGCTCAATGGTGGTGCGGTGTTTGTCGCTGAGTGCCTCGCCTGCGAAGCCGGGCCACGGGTAGTTGTTGTAGACGATAGTGTTGGAGTAACGATATCGGCTCTCAAGGCGACCGCAGGTGAAGCGCATGAAGGCGTTGTGCATCGCGCTGGTCATCACGCCGAAGTGAAACAGTGTGGCGTTGGGCAGTGCGTAGACCAAGTTGCTCACGATGATGTCTGCCTCTAAGAAACCAATCGGCACATACGTGCGACGCTCTGACGACACGCTGGGGATGAGTAAATACTGGCTGCTGGGTTGTCTGATTTTTTGAAATTGCGTGGGCGTGCCCGCATCTTGTTGCGTTTGTTTGTCGGTGCTTGCCAAGCGCATTGCTTTGACTGCTTGCACGCGCTTCATCACTTCAGGCATGGCACGCAATTCGTTGGGTGGGCAGCTCACCAGCCACAAGCACCAACGTGCTGTGTTATTGATGAATTCTTCTGCGCCTAAGAAGGGGCGAATCCATTTGGCAGCTTGGGGTTCTATTGCCAACAACGCGTCTTTGTCTGCATCGTTCATCAGCAAGTTGCCGCCATCGGTGGGCTTGCTGCCGTTGGTCATCTCGGCCACTTTGCTAATGGGCGTGCGGCGTTTGTTCAGCAACACATCGGGCGCATCTACTAAATACGCGTTGATGCGTTTGGCTGTCACCGCATGCGGCAGTCCTTTGATGTCTTCGTATTCGTAAATGGTTTTCACGGCATGGCTGTCATGCCCAAAGCCCACGATGATGCAATGCACAGCCGCGTTGCCGCTGGCTTCGTTGCTCCATTGAAACGTGCGGTGCGCAAAGTTGATGCGCATGCCAAGCCGCTGCATCTCACCCCATAGCACAGCCACTTGTTCGCCTTGGGTGATGCTGTTGGTCGACACAAACGCAGCTTGTGTATTTGCTTTCCCTTGCAGGTATTGCGCGGCCAGCACGTACCAGCCGCACACAAAGTCAAGGTCGCCCGCGCCGTGTATGCCTTGCATCACCACAGCTAGGTCAGACTTTTGTTCTTTGCTTTGGTAGGTCTTGCCTAAGAACGGCGGATTACCCAACACATAGCTGCACCGCTGCGCGGGCAGCACATCGTTCCAGTCCACGCGCAGGGCGTTGCCGTGTTGAATGTGCGGCGTGCTTTTGAGTGGGATGCGTGCAAAGTACAAACCAAACTCCACGCTCACGCGCAGGTTCATTTGGTGGTCCACCAGCCACAGGGCCACTTGGGCAATTTGCGCGGGAAACTCTTCAATCTCAATGCCGTAAAACTGGTCCACGTTCACGCCAATGAGGTTGTTCACGTCCACACTCAGTTGGCCTTTGTGTGCGCTCAGCTCGTTGTCGGCACGCAGCACTTGCAGCTCTAGCTCGCGCAGCTCTCGGTAGCTGATGACCAAGAAATTTCCGCAGCCACATGCTGGGTCAAAGAAGGTGAGTTGTTTGAGCTTGCTATGAAACTCCACCAGCTTGTGGCGGTTGCCTTTGATGCGTTCAAACTCGGCGTGTAGCTCGTCCAAAAATAAGGGCTTGATGAGCTTGAGGATGTTGGCCTCTGACGTGTAGTGCGCGCCCAAGTTGCGGCGGGCCTTTTCGTCCATGATGCTTTGAAACAAGCTGCCAAAGATGGCTGGGCTGATGGCCGACCAATCAAGCGCACACGCATCCAGCAGCGCTTCCCGCATGGCGGTGCTGAAGTCGGCCATGGGCAGGGTTTCTTCAAACAGTTTGCCGTTGATGTACGCAAACTTAGCTAGCTGTTCGTCAATGTGTTTGTTGCGGCTGGCTTCGTGCGTGTTGAGTACTTGAAACAGCTGGCCCAAGCGCGGCCCAAGGTCAGAGCCATCGGGCGCGGTGCGTTCTTCTACAAAGTCGCGAAACGATTGCGCGGGTTGGAAGATGCCGGTGTCGTCAGCAAACAAGCAAAACAGCAAGCGCACCAGCAGCACCTCTAGCGCGTGGCCTTCGTAGCCGCTGGCCTTGAGGGCGTCGTGCAAGCGGCTCATGCGTTCAGCCGCTTTGATGTTGACGGGGTCTTCTGCCCGAATGTCTTGCACCTTGTAGCCGGCCAGCAGGCCAAACAGCTTGACGTGTTTGTGCAGGTGCTGAAGTTCAAACTCCACGGTTTCGCCCGTGGCCAAGATGCGCACGCGAAAGCGGGCAAAGTCGCACACCACCACCAGCTGCGGCAGGTCGCGCTCGGGCAGGTTGTGCAGGTAGCCCACGGCTTGGTCTACCGCGTCGTCTAAGTTTTTACCGCGTGACTTGTGCTCGACCAGCAGCACGCCAGGCCAAAACAAGTCGACAAAGCCTTGTGAGCCACCCAGCTTTTTAACGTTCAGCTCAAAGGTGGCAACGCGTTTGTCGGTGATGCCGAATATTTCAAAGAAGGCAATCCAGAAGGGTTTGGCTTCGCTGTCTTCGTTACTTGCGTCGGCCCAGGTTTTGCTGAAAAGCAATGCCCTAGATTTAATTTCGTTCCAATTAAGACCCATTTAGTGCTCATTAAGTGAGCCTGAATGGTAATGGAAAGTATTCTATTTTTTGATTGGGGTAGACCTAGAGATGTAACTAAATGGCCTATTTGGGGCAATGGCAGCCTGGCCGCTTGGTTAAGCCAACGGGTCCATGGTTTGTGGGCACTTCACGCTGACCCGCTCCCATGCAGGCGCATCGTTCACATTCACAAGCGTGTCTTTAGCTTCAATCTTCGCCGCACTCAAGCACCCACCCCACACGCACCCATCGTCTAAGCACACCACATCTGCGCGGTCTTCAATGTGCACGGTAGACCAATGGCCAAAGGCAATGCGCACATCGGCCGTCAGTCGGCCCGGCACATCAAACCACGGCATCAAGTGCACGGGTGCTTTGTCTGCGCTTTCTTTCACGCTGAAATCCATCGCGCCGTGTGCATCGCAAAAGCGCAAGCGGGTAAGGGCGTTGACGATCACGCGCAAGCGGTCTGCGCCCTCAAGGTCATCACGCCACACATTGGGCATGCCGCCATACATCTGCGGCATGAAGTGCACCCAGTCGTCGCTGCGCAGCACGGCTTCTACTTCGCCAGCCAGCGCTAGGGTTTGCTTGGCAGTCCATTGCGGTAGCACGCCCGCGTGCACCATCAGCACGTTGTTCAAACGCATCGCCATGTGTTGGTGACGCAGCCAGTTCAGCAGCTCGGCGCTGTCGGGGGCGGTCAAGATGTCTTGGATGGTGTCTTGTTTGTTGGGTTGGCGCACGCCCTGCGACACAGCGAGCAAATGCAAATCGTGGTTGCCCAGCAAGCATTGCGCGCTTGCTCCGAGGGCCATCAAGCGGCGCAGCACGCCTGTGTTGTTGGGGCCGCGGTTGACCAAGTCGCCCAGCAAATACAGCGTGTCGCAGCTGGGGGAGAACGCGATGTGCGTCAACAAACGTTCTAAGGCTTCGTCGCAGCCTTGCACGTCGCCAATCAAGTAAAGTGCCATGTAGGAGATTGTGATGGATGTTTTGTTGATTGTTTTTCTCACGCTGCTCAACGGCGTGTTTGCCATGTCTGAGATGGCGCTGTCATCCAGCCGCAAAGCACGTTTGGCAGCATTGGCCGAGACGGGTGATACCGGTGCGCACGCAGCGTTGCGCCTGATGGAGCAGCCCACGCAGTTTTTGTCCACCGTGCAAATTGGCATCACGTCCATCGGTGTGCTCAACGGCATCGTGGGTGAGGCGGCGTTCAGTGACGACTTTTCTTATTGGTTGCTGGTGCAAGGCGTGCCCGAGAACTGGGCTGCTGGTTTGGCCACGGCCTTTGTAGTGACCATCATCACCTTCAGCACCATCTTGTTTGGCGAGCTGGTGCCTAAGCGCATTGGCCAGTTGTTTCCAGAGTCCGTGGCGCGTGTGGCGGCGCCCGTGATGTTGGCTTTGGCCACCTTGGCCAAACCTTTTGTGCATTTGTTGTCGGCCAGCACCAGCGCTATCTTGAAGCTGTTGCGCATCGATGTGCATGGCGCACGCACGGTGACGGAAGAAGAAATTTCAGCCAGCTTGGTCGAAGGTGTGGACGCGGGTTTGATTGAACAGCACGAACACCAAATGGTGCAAAACGTGTTCAACCTGGACGAGCGTCCACTCACCTCCATCATGGTGCACCGCTCGGACATCGAGTGGCTCGACGCCAAGCTGCCTGTGCCCCAAGCCTTGGCGCAAGTCGGCGCAAGCGGTGCACACTCGTGGTACCCCGTGTGCCGTGGCGACCTCGACAACGTGGTGGGTGCGGTCAGCGTGTCTCAGCTCTTGCGTTTGCCACCTGGCACCGACATGACGGTGGAGGCTTTGGCCAAGCCCGTGGCTTTTATTCCTGAAACCTTGAGTGGTTTGGATTTGCTAGAGCAGTTCCGAAAACCCGCCGAGCGCGCCACCGCGCACGGACGCATGGTGTTGGTGGTGGATGAGTACGGCGTGGTGCACGGTTTGCTCACACCACGCGATTTGTTGGAGGCCATCACGGGTGAGCTGCTTCAAGCCACACCCACCGATGAAGCATGGGCCACGCAGCGCGAAGACGGTTCTTGGCTGGTCGATGGTTTGATGCCCGTCACTGAATTCAAAGCCCGCTTAAGCATCAAAGAATTGCCAGACGAGGACCGTGGCATTTACAACACGGTGGCGGGTTTGGTGATGGCCATCTCTGGCGAGTTGCCCGCTGTTGGCGATGTGGTGACTTTTGGCGAGTGGCGCTTTGAAGTGGTCGACCTCGATGGCCGACGCATTGACAAGCTGTTGGTGGGCCGTCTGACTTAATTAGCGAGGCGCATCGCTGCGTCGGATAAAAGGCACTTGATACATCCACACGGGGCGGCCATCGCGGCAGGTCAGGATGGCGCTGGGCACCAGCTCTTGCGCTTCAAACTCTAAGCTGATCAGCCAAGCACCACGGCGCAATTCGGCCTCTGCTTTTTCTACCGCACGGGGCATGCTCTCGGGGCGTTGAAACATGTAAACCATGTCAAAGCTGCGCCAGTCCACCAGCCAAATATCGCCTTGGCGAATCTTGGCAAACGAGCAGCGCATGGCGCTCATCACGCGCAAGGGCCAGCTCATTTCGACACCATGCAGCTCGGCACGCGGAAACGCATCGCGCAAAGCCAGCAGGCCGTCGCCTAAGCCGCTGCCCGCATCCAAAATGCGTGCGCCTGCGGGCAGGGTGATGTGCTGCTGCATCTCACGCAGCGCTTTTTTAGGTGTGGGAAACAGCGGCGCATCGCGCCATGCTTTGCGCGGGTAAATCAAAACAATTAACCCAAGCAAGAGCAACCAACCAATGGGTGGCACATTCAATGTGGCAGAGGATGCGGTCATGGACAGCGGAAAACCCAACACGATCAAGGCTTTGCGCATCGGCGTGTGCGCCAAAGCACTCAAGAAACCACCCAAACACGTGGCTGCGACGAAGGCGATGGTCTCACTCAGGCCAAGGTACTGCAGCCCTTTGAAGAGGAGCCAGGATGAGCCCCAAGCGAGCAGGGCGGGAACGGGCCAGGTCATGAATTTCATGAGGAAGAATCATAGAGCCAACGTGACAGCTTGTTCACGGCGATTTGACTGAGAATCAACCCTCATGGAAACCGTTGATAGCCTCACATGAATCAGTCCACCACTCAAACGCTCAGCACCGTTGATGACATGCGCCATACCCTGCGTCGCATCAGCCACCTCAAGGGGCGACAGCCCGATGCGCAGTCGCTGCAAGAGGTGCGCGCTTTGGTGCAGGCGTTTGATCGACGTGATTTGTTGATTGAGCACTTGCATGCGCTCAACGACACCTACCGCGGTTTGTTTGAGCGTCATTTGGTGGCTTTGGCGCATGAGATGCGTTTACCCATGGCCGAGGTGTTTGAGGTGGCCACGTTCTATCACCACTTCGAGGTGTTGCCTAACGACGCCAAGCCTGCCGCCCTGACCGTGCGTGTGTGTGATGGCTTGAGCTGCGAGATGGGTGGCGCCAAACAACTGCTGGCCAAGTTGCCCAGCCTCTTGGGCGCTGATGTGCGTGTCATCCCCGCGCCGTGTGTGGGCCGCTGCGAACAAGCGCCCGTGGCAGTGGTGCATCAAAACGCTGTGCCGCACGCCACGCCAGATCGCGTGTTGGCCGCTGTCAGTGCGGGCGATACACAGCAAGCCTTGCCCGACTATGTAGACATGGATGCGTATGTGGCCGATGGCGGCTATGCCTTAGTGGCCGCTTTGGCAAAAGGTGAAACCCAAACAGACGATGTACTGAAAGCCATGGAGGCCTCGGGCTTGCGCGGTTTGGGCGGTGCGGGTTTTCCGGCAGGGCGCAAGTGGCGCATCGTGCGTGAGCAAACCGCACCGCGTGTGATGGCCGTCAACATCGACGAAGGCGAGCCCGGCACCTTCAAAGACCGCACGTATTTAGAGCGTGACCCGCATCGCTTTTTAGAAGGCATGTTGGTCGCAGCGCAAGTGGTGGGCATTGAAGCCATCTATATCTACCTGCGTGACGAATACCACGGCTGCCGCGAACTGTTGCAACACGAGCTGGCTGCTTTGCAAGCCAACCCGCCTTGCCCACTGCCGCACATCGAACTGCGCCGAGGCGCGGGCGCGTATGTGTGCGGCGAAGAGTCCGCCATGATCGAGAGCATCGAAGGCAAACGCGGCGAGCCACGCATGCGCCCGCCCTACATTGCGCAAGTGGGTTTGTTTGGTAAGCCCACGCTCGAACACAACTTTGAAACCCTGTACTGGGTGCGCGACATCGTGCAAAAAGGCCCGCAGTGGTTCACCAGTTTTGGTGCCAATGGCCGCGTGGGCTTGCGCAGCTTCAGCGTGAGTGGCCGCGTTAAAAAACCAGGAGTCAAGCTCGCACCTGCTGGCATCACGGTGCAGGCTTTGATTGACGAGTATTGCAGTGGCATGTTGGACGGGCACACGCTGTATGCCTACTTGCCCGGCGGAGCATCGGGCGGCATCTTGCCTGCGCGGCTCAACAACGTGCCACTCGACTTTGACACCTTGCAAGAGCACGGCTGCTTCATTGGCTCTGCCGCCGTGGTGGTACTGAGCCAGCACGACACCGCACGCGATGCGGCGTTGAACGCCATGCAGTTTTTTGCACACGAGAGCTGCGGCCAATGCACACCGTGCCGCGTTGGCACAGCCAAGGCTGTGCAGCTCATGCAAGCGCCCCATTGGGACAACGCCACGCTGGAAGACTTGAACCAAGTGATGGTCGACGCATCCATTTGTGGCCTAGGCCAAGCAGCACCCAACCCTGTGCGTTGTGTGCAAACCTATTTCCCACACGAGGTGGCTTGAGATGAATGCACCCTTGAAAAACCTACCCACGGTTGAGTTCAAACTCAACGACCAGTCCGTTCAAGCTTACGAGGGCGAGAGCATTCTCAAAGCCGCGCAACGCAACGGCGTAGACATTCCACACCTCTGCTACACCGATGGCTTGCGCGCCGATGGCAACTGCCGTGCGTGTGTGGTCGAGATCAAAGGCGAACGTACCTTGGCCCCTAGCTGCTGTCGCACGGCGACGGCTGGGCTGGAGGTGTTGGTGAGTGACCGTGCGGTGAAGAGCCAAAAGATGGTTCTTGAAATGCTGCTGTCGGATATGCCTGACCAAGGCTACAAGTGGAACGACCAAGGCCAACATGGTGAGCTGAGCGACTGCGCTGCGCGTATGGGCGTGACTGTGCGTCCAGAGTTGCGAGCATTGCGGCGTGAGCAACCCGCATGCGATGTGTCTCACCCCGCGATGGCGGTGAACTTAGATGCGTGCATTCAGTGCAACCGCTGTGTGCGTGCGTGCCGTGAGAACCAAGTGAACGATGTGATTGGTTATGCACACCGTGGCGCACATTCTCAAATCGTGTTTGATTTGAATGACCCCATGGGCCTGAGCAGTTGCGTGGCCTGTGGCGAATGTGTGCAGGCGTGCCCCACGGGCGCGTTGATGCCAAAGTCGCAGGTGGGTTCACAAGCGGTGGATAAGAAAGTGGACTCAGTCTGTCCGTTCTGCGGTGTGGGTTGTTTGCTCACCTACAACGTGAAGGACAACAAAATTGTCAGCGTGGATGGGCGCGATGGCCCTGCTAACCACAGCCGCTTGTGCGTGAAGGGCCGCTTTGGGTTTGACTACATCCACAACCCACAACGCTTGACCGTGCCGCTGATTCGCAAAGCGAGTGTGCCCAAAGACCCAGAGGCTTTGAACGCGCTCAACATCAACGCGGCGGATTGGTCGCAAGTGTTTCGCGAAGCCACTTGGGAAGAAGCGCTGGACCTAGCCGCGTCCAATCTTAAACACTTGCGCGACACGCACGGCAAAAAAGCACTGGCGGGTTTTGGCTCGGCCAAGGGCAGCAACGAAGAAGCGTATTTGTTCCAAAAGCTGGTGCGCACCGGCTTTGGCTCCAACAACGTCGACCATTGCACACGCTTGTGCCATGCGTCTAGCGTGGCGGGCTTGCTCGAAGGTGTGGGCTCGGGCTCGGTGACCAACCAAGTGAATGATGTGGAGCACTCAGACTTCATCTTCGTCATTGGCTCTAACCCAACGTCCAACCACCCCGTGGCGGCCACGTGGATGAAGAACGCAGCCAAACGCGGCGCCAAGATTGTGGTGGCCGACCCGCGTGGCACAGACCTTGGCAAGCACGCGTGGCGTGCGCTGCACTTCAAGGCCGACACCGATGTGGCCATGCTCAACGCGATGCTGCACGTCATCATCGAAGAGGGTTTGGTGGACGAAGCCTTCATTCAAAACCGCGCCAACAACTACGACGCACTCAAAGCCAACGTGAAGGACTTCAGCCCCGAGGCGATGGCCCCTATTTGCGGCATTGATGCGCAAACGCTGCGCGAAGTGGCGCGTGCGTATGCCACCGCCAACAGCGCGATGATTTTGTGGGGCATGGGCGTGAGCCAGCACGTGCACGGCACAGACAACGTGCGCTGCTTGATTGCGCTGTCGTCCATCACAGGGCAAGTGGGCAAGCCGGGCTCGGGCTTGCACCCACTGCGCGGCCAAAACAATGTGCAGGGCGCGAGCGATGCGGGCCTCATCCCCATGATGTACCCCAACTACCAACGCGTCATCAATGCCGATGCACATGCGTGGTTTGAAAAGTTTTGGAACACGCCGCTGGACGATAAGCCCGGCTACACCGTGGTGGAAATCATGGGCAAAATCTTGGCCGACGAGACCGACCCGCACAAGATTCGTGGCATGTACATCATGGGCGAGAACCCAGCGATGAGTGACCCGAACTTGAACCACGCGCGTCATGCTTTGGCCACTCTAGAGCATTTGGTGGTGCAAGACATCTTCATGACCGAGACGGCGTGGCTCGCTGATGTGGTGTTGCCCGCCACGGCATGGCCCGAAAAAACAGGCACAGTCAGCAACACCGACCGCATGGTGCAGCTGGGCAAGCAAGCCATCGACCCCCCGGGCGATGCGCGTGCTGACTTGTGGATCATTCAGCAAATAGCAAAACGCATCGGTTTGAATTGGCACTACGCAGGCGAGCACCACGGCGTGGCCGAGGTGTACGACGAAATGCGTCAAGCCATGCACGCTGCCATTGGCGGCATCACATGGGAACGCTTGCAGCGCGAAAGCAGCGTGACCTACCCCTGCCACTCCGAGGACGACCCAGGTGAGCCCACCGTGTTCAAAGAACACTTCGCCACCGACGATGGCCGTGTGCACTTGGTGCCCGCAGGTTTGATTTCGGCCAACGAACAGCCCGATGCGCAATACCCGTTTGTGCTCATCACCGGCCGACAGCTGGAGCATTGGCACACAGGCAGCATGACGCGTCGCGCCACAGTACTAGACGCCATCGAGCCCATGCCCACCGCCTCAATGTGTGGCGCAGATTTGCAAGCTTTGGGTGTGCAAGCGGGCGATGTCATCACCGTAGCCTCACGCCGTGGCCATGTGAGCCTGCGTGTGCGCTTGGACGAGGGCACGCCAGAGGGCGCGGTGTTCATCCCCTTCGCCTACCAAGAGGCTGCAGCCAACTTACTGACCAACCCTGCGCTCGACCCATTTGGCAAGATTCCAGAGCTGAAATACTGCGCTGTGTCGGTGACAGCAGGCGGTCAGCTTGCCCACCCCGCTGGTTTTAAAATCTAACGCTTATATCTGGAGACTTGTTCATGCACGCTTTTCGCCGTTCCTTGATTGCCCTGAGTTTGGGCTTGGCTTGCGCATCTGGTTTTGCGCAAAACGACGTACCTGTGAAGGTCGGTTTGCTCAGCACCTTGTCAGGCCCCGGCGCGGGTTTGGGCGTGGACATTCGTGATGGCTTTCAGCTCGCGGTCAAATTGTCAGGTGGCAAGTTCAGCGGTAAGGCCGTGGACGTCATCGTGGCCGACGACCAAGCCAGCCCCGATGTGGGCCGCCAAACCGCAGACCGTTTGGTCAAGCGCGACAAGGTCGACTTCATGACGGGTATCGTGTTCTCCAACGTCATGTTGGCTGTGGGCGCGCCCACATTCCAGTCGAAAACCTTCTACATCAGCGCCAACGCTGGCCCATCGCAGTTTGCGGGCGAGCAGTGCGACCCTTACTTCTTCAGCGCGTCTTACCAAAATGACAACATGCACGAAGCCGTGGGCAAAGTGGTGACCGACAAGGGCTTTAAGAAAGTGGCGTTGATCGCGCCTAACTACCCAGCAGGCAAAGATGCGATTGCTGGCTTCAAGCGTTTCTTCAAAGGCGAAGTGGCATCAGAGACCTACACCGCTTTGAACCAACTCGACTACGGCACAGAGCTGTCTAAGCTGCGTGCGACCAAGCCTGACGCTGTGTACATCTTCTTGCCCGGCGGCATGGGCATCAACTTCATCAAGCAGTTTGTGGGCGCAGGTTTGTCGAAAGACATCACCTTGTTTGGCCCCGGCTTCTCGGGCGATGAAGACGTGATCAAAGCTGTGGGTGAACCTATGCTGGGCATGTTCAACACCTCGCAATGGGGCCACGACATGGACAACGCGGCCAACAAAAAGTTTGTGGCTGAGTTCGAGAAAGCCTATGGCCGTTTGCCCACGTTGTACGCAGCCCAAGGCTACGACGCTGCACGTTTGATCGAAGCGGCAGTGCGTGACAGCAAAGGTAAGCTCGACGACAAAGCTGTTGTGCGCAAAGCTTTGGAAGCTGCCAAGTTTGATTCGGTGCGTGGTGCGTTCAAGTTCAACAGCAACCACTTCCCCATTCAAGACTACTACCTGCGCGTCATCACCAAAGACGCCAAAGGCCGCGTGACCAACCGCACTTTGAGCCCCGTGTTCAAAAACCATGCGGACGCATATGTAGCCAGCTGCAAGATGCCTAGCCTGTAAACATGGATGGCATTTTGCTGTTTGAGCAATCGCTCAACGGCTTGCAGTTTGGGTTGATGTTGTTCTTGCTGGCTGCGGGCTTGACGCTCGTGTTTGGCATCATGGACATGATCAACCTCGCGCATGGCTCGCTCTACATGGTGGGCGCTTACCTGATTGCCACGGTGGCTGCGGCCACCGATTCTTTTTGGCTGGGGCTGGGCGCGGGTGTGGCGGGCGCTGCGCTGTTTGGCGTGTTGCTCGAAGTCTCTGTTCTGCGTCGCTTGTATGAACGTGACCACCTCTCGCAAGTGTTGGGCACGTTTGCCATTCTCTTGATGTGCAACGAAACCGTGCGCTTGATTTGGGGCGCGCAGCCCATCACGCTCAACCCTCCGGCTGCACTGAGCGGCCCTGTGGAATTGGTGAGCGGATTTTTTTATCCCGCCTATCGCTTGTTCATCATTGGCGTGGGTTTGGCTGTGGCTTTGTTTTTGTATGTGCTCATCACGCGCACACGCGTAGGCATGCAAGTGCGTGCGGGTGCGGCCAACCGCGAAATGGCTTTGGCCATGGGCAGCAACGTGACGCGTTTGTTCACCGCTGTGTTTGGTGTGGGCGCTGCACTGTGCGCGATTGCGGGCGGCATGCTGGGCCCGCTGCTGGCCGTGCAAGTGGGCATGGGCGAGAGCATTTTGATTTTGGCGTTTGTGGTCATCGTCATCGGTGGCATTGGCTCGATACGCGGCGCGTTCTTGGGCGCGATGTTGGTGGGCGTGGTCGACACCGCAGGGCGCACCTTGGTGCCCATGGTGTTTGATTCGCTGCTTAGTGCAGAGGCTGCATCCAGTGCTGGCCCCGCTGTGGCGTCTATCTTGATTTACATGCTCATGGCCACTGTTTTGTTCTTTAAGCCACGCGGGTTGTTTCCGACACACGGCTAAACAAAGCACGACTTAGCAATACACAGCACAACAAATTTCCCATGGCTCATTCACCTCGCTCCACATCTTTAGACCACTCTTTGCAGTGGCGCTGGAGCGTGCCTGCGTTGCTGCTGTTGGTGGCTTTGCCTTTCATCGCCAACGCAGTGGGCGAGGGGTTTTACATTGCACTAGCCAGTCGCATTTTGATTTTTGCATTGGCCGCGACCAGCCTCAATTTCATTTTGGGTTTTGGTGGCATGGTCAGCTTTGGTCATGCGGCGTTTGTGGGCGTAGGCGCTTATAGCGTGGCCATCATCACGCAAATGGGCATCACCGACGCGTGGGTGTTGTGGCCTTCGGCGATGGTGGTGAGCGCTGTGTTTGCTTTGCTGATTGGCGCGATCAGTCTGCGCACGCAAGGCGTGTACTTCATCATGATCACGCTGGCGTTTGCCCAGATGATTTACTACCTCACGATCTCCATCAAAGCCTATGGCGGTGACGATGGGTTGTCATTGGCCACTCGTTCGCAAATTCCGTTTGTGGACATCCATGATGAGACCTCGTTTTATTACGTGGTGCTGGCCGTGTGTGTGGCAGCTATCTACGCCGTGGCTCGTGTGCTGAATGCACGCTTTGGCCATGTGCTGCAAGCCATTCGCGAGAACGAAGTGCGCATGCAAGCGCTGGGCTATGCGGTGTACCGCTACAAGCTGGCTGCGTTTGTGATGGCCGGTGCGTTGGCTGGTTTGGCCGGTGCGCTGCTGGCCAACCAAGGTGGCTTTGTCAGCCCTGCGCTCATGCAGTGGAGCCAATCGGGTCTGTTGATGATGATGGTCATCTTGGGCGGCGTGGGCCATTTGTATGGCGGCGTGTGGGGCGCGGTGGTGTTCTTGCTGCTAGAAGAAACCTTGAGCCACTTCACCATCCATTGGCAACTTGGCTTAGGTGCATTGTTGTTACTGGTTGTGCTGCTGGCTCCCAATGGCCTGACCAGCGTGTTGCAACGCTTGCAGCGAAAGGACACGCCATGAGCGCACCCTTGCTGCACGTGGACAACTTGGTCAAACGCTTTGGCGGTTTGGCGGCCACCGACCATGCCACGCTGCAAGTGCAGCGCGGTGAAATTCACGCGCTCATTGGCCCCAATGGCGCGGGCAAGACCACGCTCATTCACCAAATCTCGGGTGCATTAGCGCCCGACGAAGGCCGCATTGTGTTTGATGGGGCAGACCTCACACACACGGCCATGCACCAGCGTGCACGACTGGGCTTGGTGCGCTCGTATCAAATCACCAGCGTGTTCACACGCCTCACGGTGCAAGACAACTTGGCGTTGGCCATTCAGGCGTGCGAGGAAACGAGCTTCAAGTTTTGGCGTGCCGCACGCAGTGAACACGCGCGTTATGCACGCGCCGCCGAGGTGGCCGAGCGTGTGGGCTTGCAAGCGCAGCTCATGCAGCCCGCAGGTGCGTTGTCGCACGGCGAGCAACGCCAACTCGAAGTGGGCTTGGCTTTGGCCACTTCGCCAAAATTGATGTTGCTGGATGAACCCATGGCCGGCATGGGCCCCGATGAGTCTGAACGCATGGTGCAACTGCTGCAAAGCCTGCGCGGTGACACCACGCTGCTGCTGGTCGAGCACGACATGGATGCCGTGTTTCGCTTGGCCGACACCATCTCGGTGCTGGTGTCGGGCCAAGTCATTGCGTGCGGCACGGCAGAGCACATCAAAAACGATGCAGCTGTGAAGCGCGCTTACCTAGGCGACGAATAAACCATGAGCGCCTTGTTAGAAGTTCACGACTTGCACAGCGGCTACGGCAGCAGCCAAGTGTTGTTTGGCGTCAGCCTGTCTATCGAAGCAGGTGGCGTGTCCACCTTGCTTGGCCGCAACGGCATGGGTAAGACCACCACTGTGCGTTCCATCTTGGGCCTCACGCCTGCGTTGTCGGGCACGGTGCGTTTTTGTGGTGAACGTGTGGAGGGTTACAGCCCCGACCGCATTGCACGCATGGGCCTGGCCGTGGTGCCCGAAGGTCGGCAAATTTTCCCAACACTCTCGGTGCAAGAAAACCTGTTGGCCTTTGCGGCCAACCGCAACAGCAGTGCTAACCCGTGGACGCTAGAGCGTGTGTATGCGTTGTTCCCGCGTTTGGCTGAACGCCATCGCCACATGGGCAACCAACTCTCGGGTGGAGAGCAGCAAATGCTGGCCATTGGCCGCGCCTTGATGACCAACCCACATTTGCTGGTGTTAGATGAAGCTACCGAAGGCTTGGCCCCCTTGGTGCGTGAAGACATTTGGCGTTGCCTGCACACCTTGCGCGGTGAAGGACAAAGCATTTTGGTGATCGATAAGTATGTGCAAAAGCTTGTTCAATTGGCCGACCAGCACACCATCATCGAACGTGGGCGTGTGGTGTGGCAGGGGGCGTCTGCAGAGCTAGAGGCTGACCACAGTTTGTGGCATCGCTACATTGGGGTTTGATTCAACCCCCATACGTTTAAGCAGCCAGTGCCAGCCTTTGGATCTTAGGGCGCTTCATTTTGCTGGCCATGTACAAGTCATACTGAAGTTGCATGCCTGCCCACAGTTCAGGGCTTGTACCAAACGCGCTGCCTAGACGGTACGCCATATCAGCGGATATGCCAGAGCTGCCAGAGATCACGCGTGACAGCGTGACGCGATTGACGTTCAGTTTTGATGCTGCTTCAGTCACAGTGATGTCACCCAAATATTCCCGAAGGACTTCGCCTGGGTGGGGCGGGTTATGCATTCTTGTCATATCAACCTCAGTGGTAATCCATGTAGTCAACCAGCACAGCATCCGTACCTTCGAACGTGAACACCATGCGCCAATTGCCATTCACTGTCACGGCCCAATGTTTCTTTAGGTCGCCCTTCAAAGGATGTAGGGCCCACGATGGTGCAGACAGATCTTCTGGACTTGTTGCCTGATCAAGTGCTGCTAACTGAAGGCGAAGCTTGGTGGCATGGGTTGCTTGAATTCCAGCTTTGCTGCCTGTTTCAAAAAACCGTTGCAAACCTTTGTGTCGGAAACTTTTGATCATTCCGAATTATTGTACTGTGTAGTGTATGGCGCTACAAGTTGTAATTTCAAATTGTGCGAGTTTTTGAATAAATGGCTCAGTCGCCAAGCTTGTGCTTGGTCTCTTCAATGGCTGCCTCTGTGTGTTTTATTTCCGTAGATTACACAAGCAGCTGAAACGACAAAGGCCCGCCCCTTGAATTCAAGAGGCGGGCCTTTGTTTGTGAATCGTAAAGATTTACTTTTGCAAGATTACTTTTGTGCGTGATAGCTGGTCACACGATCCACTTCGTTCTTAGAACCCAAGACCACGCTCACACGTTGGTGCAGTTGTGTGGGCTGAATGTCCAAGATGCGTTGTCGGCCGTTGGTGGCGGCGCCACCGGCTTGCTCGACCAACCAGCTCATGGGGTTGGCTTCGTACATCAGACGCAGTTTGCCGGCTTTGCCTGGCTCGCGCTTGTCCCACGGGTACATGAACACACCACCGCGTGTGAGGATGCGGTGCACGTCGGCCACCATGGAGGCGATCCAACGCATGTTGAAGTTTTTGCCGCGTGGACCTTCTTCACCTTGCAAACACTCGTCGATGTAGCGCTTGACGGGCTCGTCCCAGTGGCGCATGTTGCTCATGTTGATGGCGAACTCTTTGGTGTCCGCAGGGATCTTGACGTTTTCTTGCGTCAACACAAACGAGCCTTGCTCGCGGTCCAAGGTGAACATGGCCACGCCGTCACCCACGGTCAGCACCAAGGTGGTTTGTGGGCCGTACACGCAGTAGCCGGCGGCCACTTGTTGGGTGCCGGGCTGCAAGAAGTCGTCTTCGCTCACGCCTTTGCTGGGGTCGACTTTTTTGAGCACGCTGAAGATGGTGCCAATGCTCACGTTGACTTCGATGTTGCTTGAGCCATCGAGTGGGTCAAACATCAAGAGGTATTCGCCTTGGGGGTAGCGGTTGGGCACGACGTGGATGCTGTCCATTTCTTCGGACGCCATGGCGGCCAAGTGACCACCCCATTCGTTGGCTTCAATCAACACATCGTTGGCGATGATGTCGAGTTTCTTTTGCACTTCACCTTGCACGTTTTCGCTGCCGGCTGAGCCCATGACATCGCCGAGTTCGCTGCCCAAGGCACCTTTGTTCACGGCGTGGCTGATGCTTTTGCAAGCGCGTGCCACGACTTCAAGCAACAAACGCAGCTCTGAGGGAATGAGGCCTTTGGCGCGTTGTTGTTCGACCAGATAGCGGGTGAGAGAAATAGGCATGGCAAGTCCTTAGTTGGAGAGGGCGCGCGAAACCACTTCGCGCACGTCGTTGCTTAAATCAGTTTTGGCAGCGACGCGTTTGATGGCTTCGTGCGCGGCGGTGCGGTAGGGCTCTGCCAGTTTGCTCCAACGGTCCAAGGCGCGTGCCAGACGGGCGGCGACTTGGGGGTTGATGGCGTCGAGCTCCAACACGCGTTCACTCCAGAACACATAGCCCGCCGCATCGCTGCGGTGGAATGCGCCGGGGTTGGCACTGCAGAAACTGAAGATCAGGCTGCGTGCGCGGTTGGGGTTTTTGATGTGGAAGTCGGGGTGCAACATGAGGTTGCGCACCAACGACAAGATGTTGCCACCACGGTCGGTGCTACCGGCTTGCAGGGCAAACCACTTGTCCATTACCAAGGCTTCTTTGTGGAAGAGGTTGTAGAAGCGTTGCAGGGCATCGGTGGCCAAGTCGTGACCTGCGCTGACCAAGGCGCTTAACGCATTGAAGCGGTCGGTCATGTTGTGTGCGTCTTTGAAGCACTGGAAGGTGCGGCCAGGCCACACCACGTCGCCGGTGGTGCGTGCGTCCAAACACAACATGGTGAGGGCCATGCCGCTCAAGGCGCGGCGGCCACTCGACACAGGGCCGGGGCTGAAAGCACCGTTTTCGCTGTGCGCTTCAAAAGCCCAAGCCCAGTCGTCGTGCAACTCGCGGGCAAGTTGTGCGCGCATGGATTCACGCACGGCGTGGATGCGTTGAGGGTCGACCACTTCGAGCTGTTCAGCAATGTAGGTTTCAGAAGGCAAGGTGAGCACCAAGTCTTTGAAGGCAGCGTCCAAAGCAGGGTTGCGCAGCACAGTGCGCAGGGCTTGAACCAAGGCGGCGTCCAACACCTGTGCAGGTGCGTCGCTGGTGGCTACAGCGGTGAGCGCTGCATTTAGGCATAAGCGTTGCGCGGCTTCCCATTGGTTGAAAGGGTCGGTGTCGTGCGCCAAGAGTGTGAGCAGCTGTGTGGGGGTGAAGTCTTTCTCCAACACCACGGGGGCGCTGAAGCCGCGCAGGATGGATGGCACAGGCTCTTCGCCCGCTTGCAAGGACAAGTCTTTGAACTCGAAGCTTTGAGTGGCTTCGGTGAGCACCAGCAGTTGGCTGGCCAACACCTCGCGGCCATCGGCACCCAGCAAGCCAAATTGCACGGGAATGACAAACGGTTCTTTGTGGTCTTGGCCGGGGCTGGGTGGGCAGCTTTGGCTCAACGTGAGCGTGTAGGTGCGTGTGTCGGCGTTGTAGCTGCCAGCGGCTTGCACGCGAGGTGTGCCTGCTTGCGAGTACCAACGCTTGAACTGCGTCAGGTGCGTGGCGAGTGCTGAGCCGGGGTTGGCATCGGCAATGGCTTGTGCGAAGTCGTCACACGTGACCGCTTGGCCATCGTGGCGCTCGAAGTAGAGCGACATGCCTTTGGCGAAGCCTTCGCGACCTGAAATATTGGAAGCTGGCGTTGCCGCCAGGGTCTGCATCATGCGCACAACCTCAGAGCCTTTTTCGTAAATCGTGACGGTGTAGAAGTTGTTGATTTCTACATAGCTGTCAGGACGCACGGGGTGGGCCATGGGGCCTGCGTCTTCTGGGAACTGCGCGGTGCGCAACAAGCGCACGTCTTCGATACGCTTGACGGCTTTGGCCGAAGCGGCAGCGGTTGGGTTGTCTTTCAACGCTTCAGCCGCCAAGTCTTGGCTGAACTCTTGGTCGCGGAAAACGGTCAGGCCTTCTTTGAGCGAGAGTTGGAACCAGTCGCGGCAGGTCACGCGGTTGCCGGTCCAGTTGTGGAAGTATTCATGACCGACCACGCTCTCGATGTTGGCGTAGTCCATGTCGGTGGCGGTGGCAGAGTTGGCCAACACAAACTTGGTGTTGAAGATGTTGAGGCCCTTGTTCTCCATCGCGCCCATGTTGAAGTCGCTGGTGGCGACGATCATGAAGCGTTCGAGGTCGAGGCTTAAGTTAAAGCGCTGCTCGTCCCACTTGATGCTGGCCATGAGCGAGTTCATGGCGTGTTCGGTTTTGTCCAAATCACCAGAGCGCACAAACACTTGCAGCAAATGCTCTTTGCCCGAAGGCGCTTTGACGCGCTGCTCGCGGCACACAAACTGGCCTGCAACCAAAGCAAACAAGTAGCAAGGCTTTTTGTGTGGGTCCACCCACTTGGCGAAGTGGCGGCCTTCGTCGAGCTTGCCTTCTTCCACCAAGTTGCCGTTGCTCAGCAAGACGGGGAATGCCTTTTTGTCGGCGCGCAGCGTGACGCTGTAGTTGGACATCACATCGGGACGGTCCAAGAAATACGTGATGCGGCGAAAGCCTTCAGCCTCACACTGCGTGAAGAACGAGTCGTTGCTGACGTACAAGCCCATGAGCTTGGTGTTCTTCGCAGGGTTGCAGGTGGTGAAGATTTCCAGGTCAAAAGCCTCGTGGCCTTCGGGCAAGTTTTCCAGCACCAATTGGCTGCCGTCCATCTTGAACGAGGTGCCTTGGCCGTTGACCAACACGCGGGCAAGGTTCAGCTCATCGCCATCCAAACGCAGGGGTTGAGCCGCCACGTCAGGGTTGCGGCGCACGCGCATTTTGTTGAGCACGCGGGTTTTGGCGGGGTCAAGGTCAAACGTCAAGTCGACGGTGTCGATCCAAAACGCGGGCGCGGTGTAGTCGGCGCGTTGAATCAATTGGGCTGTGCCTTCACGGTACATGGTGTTCCTTAGATGCCTTGCTTGAGTGACGCTTCGATGAAAGCATCGAGGTCGCCGTCCAAGACTTTTTGTGTGGCCGAGACTTCGACGTTGGTACGCAAGTCTTTGATGCGGCTGTTGTCCAGCACGTAGCTGCGAATTTGGTGACCCCAGCCCACATCGGTCTTGGTGTCTTCGAGCTTTTGCTGTTCTTCTTGGCGCTTGCGCATTTCGAAGTCGTACAAGCGAGAACGGAGGCGTTTCCACGCCACGTCACGGTTGCTGTGCTGGCTGCGGCCGTCTTGACACTGCACCACGATGCCGGTGGGGATGTGGGTCAAACGCACGGCTGAGTCGGTTTTGTTGATGTGCTGACCACCCGCGCCCGAGGCACGGTAGGTGTCGGTGCGCACGTCGGATGGGTTGATGTCGATCTCGATCGAGTCATCAATCTCGGGATATACGAACACCGAAGCAAATGAGGTGTGGCGGCCGCCCGAGCTGTCAAACGGCGACTTGCGCACCAAGCGGTGCACGCCGGTTTCGGTGCGCAACAAACCAAAAGCGTACTCGCCTTCGATCTTGATGGTTGCGCCTTTGATGCCGGCCACGTCGCCAGCAGATTCGTCTTCCACCGTGGTTTTAAAGCCTTTGCGTTCGGCGTACTTGAGGTACTGGCGCAGCAGCATGCTGGCCCAGTCGCAGGCTTCGGTGCCACCGGCGCCTGCTTGGATATCCAAGAAGCAGTTCAGCGGATCAGCTTCGTTGCTGAACATGCGGCGGAATTCGAGCTCTTCGATGGTTTTGACCAAGCCTTGCGTGTCGGCTTCAATGGTCATCAAGCCGTCTTCGTCGTTGTCGGCTTTGCTCATTTCAAACAACTCGGCGTTGTCTGCCAGCTCTTGCGTGAGGCGGGTGAGGGTGACGACCACGCCGTCGAGGGCTTTCTTTTCACGACCCAGCTCTTGCGCTTTTTTGGGGTCGTTCCAGATGGTTGGGTCTTCTAGCGACGCGTTGACGGTGCGCAGGCGTTCAGATTTGGCATCGTAGTCAAAGATACCTCCGGAGATCTACCGTGCGCACGCTCAGGTCGGCGAGGGTAGATCCAATGAGGTTGATGCGTTCTGCTTCCATGATGAGGTCTTCTTTAGGTGTCTGGGGGAAACCACAGATTTTCTCACGTTCAGACCGGTTCTTAGAAGCTGCGTGTGTAGCTGAATGTCAGACCCGCAGTTCCTAGCAAAAAGACTTCGGCAGAGTCTTTGGGTGTGAAGGCATATCCGAGTGAAGGGATGACGGCGGGAGCGATGCCCATTTGGTTGAATGCGATGGCATCTTTGTGCTTACCTTTGTAGCCATAGATGAAGCCGGCAGAGACCTTGGTGTACATCTTGGGATTGCCAAACATGTTATTCCATTGCTGACCAACATAGCCGTAGGCCGAGGGTTGACCAAAAGAATTGGTGAACAGTGCCAAACCGCAAAAACGACCACCAGGGAGATGACTGTCCATTGCAATCAGTTTCACAGGCTTGTGTTCGTCGCTGCTATGCCAGTGAAGGGTGTAAGGGGAGAGTGTTAAATCCCATTTTTTGGGGGGAGGCTCGCCACCTTCAACGGCCAAACTGTCGGGGCAAGGCTGCCAGTCATACAGGTTGTTGTCTGCTGCTTGGGCAGTTTGATGTCCCAAAAAGCCCATGAATGCAAGGATTGCGATCAGGGCACGAGAGTTTGGGAGATGAATCATTATTCTGCGAAATTTAAAAATAAGTGCAGAATTTTAAGGGTTTATGTGACTGTTTTAAGACTTAAGAAGTCTTCTATGAGTCGTGCCAGTGTTTCTGGCTGATCGTGGTGCAGCATGTGTCCCGCCGCCTCAATGACCGCGTGGGTGAGTTGGGGCACTGCCGCAATACGCTGCATGAATTCATCCAAGGTGTAGCTGTCTTTCCACCACTGGCTCATGCTGTCTGTGCTGGCCACCACGCAGAGGGTGGGCGCGGTGATGCGTTCGTAAATGGCTTGGGTCTCGTCGGTTTTGAACAGCTGGGCGTTCACCACTTTGTGGGCTGCGTGGCCCAAGATGCGCCATTCGCCTTGTTCGTTGGCACGCGCCCAGTGTTGAGCCAGCCAATGCGCTTTGTCTGAGCCTAAGCGTGGGTTGGTTTTGATGAGGCGCTGGGCCACGGCTTCGAGGTTGGGGTAGGGCTTGAGGTCCATCTCGCCGCGCTGCAAGGCTTTGAGCTCGTCCATCCACTTGGCCAAGCGGCCTGGGGCTTGGGTTGGGCGAGTGGCCGGCATGCCAAAACCTTCAAGGTTGATGAGTTTTTTAATGCGCTCTGGGCGAATGCCCGCGTACATCGTGGCCACATGGCCGCCCATGCTGTGGCCTAGCAGGTTGATTTGTCTTTCGCCCACGTAATGGTCTAACAGCTGGTCAAGGTCGGCCAAGTAGTCGGGGAAAAAGAAGTTGTCGGTGTGGGGTGTTTCGGTGAGGCCAAAACCACGCCAGTCGGGCGCGATGACCCAATGGTCGTCTTGCAAGGCATCAATTACGAATTGAAACGAAGCCGCCACATCCATCCAGCCATGCACCATGACCAACGGCGTTTTGTCGGGCGAGGGCGTGCCCCACTGCAAGACGTGGTAACTCAGGTGACGGATTGGGACAAACTCGCTGCGCGAAGGCTTTTGGATTGGGTACATTCCTTGAATCATAAGGACACGAGACATGGCCAAGCATTCTGCGAACTCCACTTCACACGACTTTTACCAAGCCATGCAGCAAGGCTTTGGTTGGGCAGTGCCCGAGCACTTCAACATGGCTGAGATGTGCAGTCGCCGTTGGGCTGCTGAGCCCGATGTGGCTCAGCGTGTGGCGATCGTTGAACACGCTGCCGCTGATGCGAGCGGGCGTGCCGTGGCCCCACGCAGCTACACCTATGCCCAGTTGCAGCAAGCCGCCGATGCACTGAGCCATGTGCTGACCGACCTTGGCGTGCAGCGCGGTGACCGCGTGGCCATCGTGCTGCCGCAACGTTTTGAAACGGCGTTGGCTTATGTGGCTGTGATGCAAATGGGCGCTGTGGCCATGCCGCTGTCGCTGCTGTTTGGCCCTGAGGCTTTGGAGTACCGCCTGCAAGACAGTGAGGCGGTAGTGGCCATCGTTGATGCGTCGTCCGTCAGCAATGTGTTGTCCGTGCGCGCGCAGTGCGCCGCACTGCGCGAAGTGGTCGGCATTGACCTGAACAATGCCGCAGACATGCTGCACGTGGATGTTGACTACGCCAGCGCCACTGCCGCGCAGCAGCGCACATTCACGGCGGTGCAAACCAAAGCGGACGAGGGCGCGGTGTTGATTTACACCAGCGGCACGACAGGCCCACCCAAAGGTGCGCTGATTCCACATCGCGCTTTGATTGGCAACTTGACGGGTTTTGTGTGTAGCCAAAACTGGTTTGGGTTTGCCACGCAAGCCACTTCCAACCAAGCCTCAAACGCCGCGCATTTGCCCACAGGCAGTGCCGCTGTGTTTTGGTCGCCCGCCGATTGGGCTTGGACCGGCGGTTTGATGGATGCCTTGCTGCCCACGTTGTACTTTGGCCGCCCCATCGTGGCGTGGAATGGGCGTTTCAGCCCCGAGCTGGCTTTCACACTCATGCAGCAGCACGGCGTCACGCACACGTTTTTGTTTCCCACCGCGTTGAAGGCCATGATGAAGGCCTACCCCAAGCCCAGTAATCAATTCAAGCTCAAGCTGCAAGCCATGATGAGTGCGGGCGAGGCGGTGGGTGACGCGGTGTTTGGCTATTGCCAAACGCAGCTGGGTGTGACGGTGAACGAGATGTTTGGCCAAACCGAAATCAACTACATCGTAGGCAACTGCGCGATGGAGTGGGGCGTGATGGGCAAAGGCGTTTCTGCCCATCGTAAGAATGCGGGTTGGCCCGCCAAGCCTGGCAGCATGGGCAAGGGCTATCCTGGCCACCGCGTGGCGGTGATTGACGAAGATGGCCACGAATGCCCCGCAGGCGTGCCCGGTGATGTGGCACTCAACCGCTACAACCAACACGGCCAGCCTGACCCGATTTTCTTTTTGGGCTATTGGAAAAACGAAAAATCAACCTTGGGCAAATACACAGGCGACTGGTGCCGCACAGGCGATATGGCGGTGCGTGATGAAGATGGCTACCTTTGGTACCAAGGCCGTGCCGACGATGTGTTCAAAGCCGCGGGCTACCGCATCGGTCCCAGCGAGATTGAAAACTGCTTGGTCAAACACCCCGCCGTGGCCAATGCGGCTGTGGTGCCTAAGCCTGATGCCGAGCGTGGCGCTTTGGTCAAAGCCTATGTGGTGTTAGCCCCAGGACACGAAGCCAGCGATGCCTTGGTGGCTGACCTGCAACTGCATGTGCGCGGCAAGCTCGCGCCCTATGAGTACCCCAAAGAGATTGAGTTCATCCGTGAACTGCCCATGACCACCACGGGAAAAGTGCAACGCCGCGTGTTGCGCTTGCAAGAAGAAGAGCGCGCCAAGGCGAAATAACGCAAATTCGCCAAGCCAAAGAAGGCACTCGGCAGGCTTTAGACTTGTAGCGTTTTTCATCTGTCTCCTTCCTCGGAGTGAATCCATGACTTTTCCTCTCGTTCAGCTGGGTACCAGCGATTTGCACGTCACGCCCATTTGCTTGGGCACGATGACTTTTGGCGAGCAAGTGAATGAAGCCGATTCGCATGCCATCCTCGACCACTCGCTGGCGCGTGGTGTGAACTTCATCGACACGGCCGAGATGTATTCGGTGCCACCCAAGGCTGAAACCTGTGGTCACACCGAAACCATCATTGGTAACTGGTTCGCCAAGAACCCAGGTGCGCGTCAAAAACTGGTGGTGGCCACCAAAGTGGCGGGCCCCTCTCGCGGCATGCCTTGGATTCGCGACCACATGGGTTTGACCGTGAAAGATTTCGTCACCTCCTGCGAAGGCAGCTTGCGCCGCTTGCAAACCGATGTGATTGACCTCTACCAAATTCATTGGCCCGAGCGCCATGTGCCTGCATTTGGCGGCGTGTATTACGACCCCAAAAAGGAAACGTCTGAGACGTCCATTCATGCCCAGCTCGAAGCGTTGGCGCAATTGGTGAAAGCGGGCAAGGTGCGCCATGTGGGCTTGTCCAACGAAACACCGTATGGCGTGCACGAGTTTGTGCGCTTGGCCGAACAGCATGGTTTGCCACGCGTGGCGACCACGCAAAATCCGTATTGCTTGATCAACCGCACGTATGAAAACGGTTTGGACGAAACCTGCCACCGTTTGAATGTGTCGTTGTTGGCGTATTCGCCCTTGGGCTTTGGTTTGCTCACGGGCAAGTACGACGCCAGTGGCATCACCGGCCCAGACGCGCCCAAAGGTGCGCGCATCTCCGGCTATGAGAGCGTGCGCAAGCAACGCTGGGGTCGCCCTGAGTCCTTGGTGGCGGCACGCCGCTACAACGCATTGGCTTTGGAAAACGGCATGACACCGTCGCAAATGGCGCTGGCGTTTTGTTACACCAAATGGCAAGTGGCCAGCACCATCATTGGTGTGACGTCGATGGCGCAACTTGATGCCGATCTGGACGCATGGGGCACCACTTTGTCGCCTGAAGTGTTGGCCGCAATCGATGCCATTCGTTGGGAAATGCGCGACCCTGCGCAATAAAAATTAAAAAGAGGAAAGATAAATGTTTGCTGATGCTTCAGTCGTGGTGTTGCTCGTTTTGGGCGCTTACTTGGTGGGTTCCTTGTCCTTTGCGGTCATCGTGAGCCGCGTGATGGGTTTGGATGACCCCCGCACCTACGGCAGCCAAAACCCAGGTGCCACCAACGTGCTGCGCTCGGGCAACAAAAAAGCGGCCATTGCCACGTTGTTGTTTGATGCACTCAAGGGCTATTTCCCCGTGTTGTTGGTCAATTTGTATGGTCCAGACTTTGGCTTGGACGACCGTGCTGTGGCCTTGGTGGCCATCTCGGCATTCATTGGTCATTTGTGGCCTGTGTTCTTTGGTTTTAAAGGTGGCAAGGGCGTGGCCACAGCCGCTGGTATTTTGTTTGGTGTAGAGCCACTGCTGGGCGCTGCAGTGATGGGCACATGGCTGATCGTGGCGTTTTTCTTTCGCTACTCGTCGCTGGCGGCTTTGGCTGCATCGCTGTTTGCACCAGCCTACTATTTGTTTGGCAACCAAATCGCATGGCAAACCAGCGATGCGGAGCTGTTGGCTGTGATGGTCATGAGCGCCTTGCTGCTCATGCGCCACAAAGACAACATCGTGCGCTTGGTGTCGGGCCAAGAGACGAAGATTGGTGCGAAGAAAGAAGCACCGGCTGAAGAGACTGACGCACAGACATAAACGCATGCTGCCTTGCGCAGACGCAAAACAAAAGGGCCTCTGTTGAGGCCCTTTGTGTTTGAAGCTAAGGCGTGGCTTAGTCGCGGAAGTTGTTGAACGACAAAGGCAAGTCGGTCATGTCTTTGCGAATCAGGGCCATGGCGGCTTGCAAGTCGTCACGTTTGGTGCCGCTCACGCGCACCGCATCGCCTTGGATGGCGGCTTGCACCTTGATCTTGCTGTCTTTGAGCAAGCGTTGAATCTTTTTGGACACTTCGGTCTCGATGCCGTTGCGGATTTTGATGACTTGCTTGACCTTGTCACCACCCACTTTTTGCACATCGCCTTTGTCTAGGAAGCGCACGTCCACTTCGCGTTTGGTCAGTTTGTTACGCAGCACGTCTTCGACTTGCACGAGCTGAAAGTCGGCATCGCCAAACATGGTGATCTCTTTGTCCTTGAGTTCAACAGCGGCAGATGTGCCTTTGAAGTCAAAACGAGTGGCGATTTCTTTGGAAGTGTTTTCAACGGCGTTTTTCACTTCGACCAAGTTGGGTTCGAGTACGGTGTCAAAAGAAGGCATGGCAGTCGGCTTTCAAATTCAGAATGAGACAATTGCCCTATGTTAGTGGAACCCAACTACCCCCTTCAAGCGCACAACAGCTTTGGCATTTCAGCAAAAGCCCTGCAACTTGTGCGCGTGCGCACCGAAGCTGACGTACAAGCTGTGCTGGCCGATGCGGCCTTGCGCGCTGTGCCCAAGTTTGTGCTGGGCGGCGGCAGCAATATTGTGCTGACCGGCGACGTGAAGCCCTTGGTGCTGAAGGTAGAAATCAAAGGCATGCGCTTGGTCGAAGAGACCGACAAGGCCTGGGTGGTCGAGGCCGCCGCTGGCGAAAACTGGCACGACTTGGTGGCGTGGACGCTGGACAACGGCTGGCCCGGCTTAGAAAACATGGCCCTCATTCCGGGCAGCGTGGGCGCGTCTCCCGTGCAAAACATTGGCGCGTATGGCGTAGAGCTACAAGACCGCTTTCACTCGTTGGACGCGATTGATCTGACCACCGGCCAAACCTTCAGCCTCAATGCTGCGCAATGCGCATTTGGCTACCGCGACTCGGTGTTCAAGCACGAAAGCAGCGGCCCGAATGGTTTGGGCTTGGCTGGCAAGGCCCTGATTACCCGCGTGCGGTTCTTGTTGCGCAAAGACTGGAAACCCGTGCTGGGCTACCTCGACCTCGAACGCAAAATGGCCGAGACCGGCATCAGCAACCCCACGGCTCAACAAATCTTTGAATGGGTGTGCGCCATTCGCCGCGCCAAGCTGCCAGACCCAGCGGTCATTGGCAATGCAGGCAGCTTCTTTAAGAACCCCACCGTCACCCAAGACCAGTGCGACGACATCATCGCGCGTGAGCCCAAAGTGGTTCACTATTTACTGGACGATGGCCGCATCAAGCTCGCAGCCGGTTGGTTGATTGACGCCTGCGGCTGGAAAGGTAAAACCGTGGGTAACGCGGGCGTGTACGAAAAGCAAGCCTTGGTGTTGGTCAACGTGGGCGGCAAAGAGCACCCCTGCACAGGCGGCGAGGTGATGACTTTGGCTAAGGCGATTCAGACCAGTGTGTATGAGCGGTTTGGCATTCGCTTGGAGCCAGAGCCTGTTGTTGTTTGAAAGTAAAAAAGCGACCCGAAGGTCGCTTTTTTATTTGGCACAAAGAAGGCTTTACTTCTTAGACCCGCCTTCCAACTTGATCATGTCAGCACCTTCGCCCAACGACAGTAAGCCTGTGTGTGCGTAGATGCCCAACTTGGCGCGTGTGTCCACGATGTCCAAGTTGCGCATGGTCAGTTGGCCAATGCGGTCGAGTGGGCTGAACGGTGCGTCTTCCACCTTTTCCATGCTCAAACGCTCGGGGGCGTAGGTCAGGTTGGGGCTTTCGGTGTTCAAGATGCTGTAGTCGTTGCCACGGCGCAGTTCCAGCGTCACAGTGCCTGTCACGGCGCGGGCCACCCAGCGCTGTGCAGTTTCGCGCAACATGATGGACTGTGGGTCAAACCAACGGCCTTGGTACAACAAGCGGCCCAAGCGCAGGCCGTTGATGCGGTACTGCTCGATGGTGTCTTCGTTGTGAATGCCCGTCACCAAACGCTCGTAAGCGATGTGCAACAGCGCCATGCCCGGGGCTTCGTAGATGCCACGGCTCTTGGCTTCGATGATGCGGTTCTCGATCTGGTCGCTCATGCCCAAACCGTGGCGGCCACCGATTTCGTTGGCTTTCAGGAACAGTTCAACGGGGTCAGCGTATTCCACACCATTCAAGGCAACGGGTTGGCCTTCTTCAAAACGGATGCTGATTTCTTCGGCTTTCACCACACAGTCTTCACGCCAGAAGGGCACGCCCATGATGGGGTTGACGATCTTCATGCCGCTAGAGAGGCTCTCTAGGTCTTTGGCTTCGTGCGTCGCGCCCAACATGTTGCTGTCGGTGCTGTAGGCCTTTTCGGCGCTCATCTTGTAGCCAAAACCGTTGGCAGTCATGAAGGCTGACATTTCAGCGCGGCCACCGAGTTCGTCGATGAACAGTTGGTCCAGCCAAGGCTTGTAGATTTTCAAGCTGGGGTTGGTCAACAAACCGTAGCGGTAGAAGCGCTCGATGTCGTTGCCCTTGAAGGTGCTGCCATCGCCCCAAATGTTGACGTCGTCTTCCTTCATCGCAGCCACGAGCATGGTGCCGGTGACGGCACGGCCCAATGGCGTGGTGTTGAAGTAGGTGATGCCACCGGTGCTGATGTGGAACGCACCGCACTGAATGGCGGCAATGCCTTCGTGGGCAAGTTGTTTGCGGCAGTCGATGAGGCGGGCTTTTTTAGCGCCGTATTCCATCGCTTTGCGTGGGATTTCGTTGTAGTCCGACTCGTCGGGCTGGCCGAGGTTGGCGGTGTAGGCGTAGGGCACAGCGCCCTTTTGCTTCATCCACAAGAGGGCCGCAGAGGTGTCGAGGCCGCCGGAGAAGGCGATGCCGACTTTTTGGCCTTTGGGGAGGTGTTGGAGGATGGTGCTCATGGTGTGTCGTTGCGCCTTGGATTAACCGAAGTGGCAGATGTAGTGGTAGGGCTCGGTCACGCGAATGTCGAACTTCGAGTTACCAGGCACGTTGAATTTTTCGCCTGCGCTGGACTTGACCCAGTCGTTGCTGCCGTCGAGTTTGTATTCACAAAAGCCGCCGACGCATTCCATGATTTCAGGTGCGCCTGTGTTGAAGGTCAAGGTGGCGGGCAAGATGACGCCCACCGACAGTTTGGTGCCGTCAGCGAGTGTCAGGCCGTGGCTGACACATTTGCCGTCAAAGTAAACATTGGCTTTGGTGGTGACGCTGGCGCCGTCGATTTTTTCTGTGGTCATGGTGTGCGCTCGGTATGAATTGCAAAACAGTAGATTTTAGGGGACCCAAAACAACAAAAGCCGCTGAAAGCGGCTTTTGCTTGGTTCAAACGCCCAAACAGGCGTTTGGACTGGCTTAGTAGCGTGGGGCAGATCCAGCAGGGGGTACACCGTAGCCGCCGTTGTTAGGTGCGGGTGCCATGGGCGTGATTTGCAAACGCACCGTGGGGCCTGGGTCTTGTGGCATTTGTACGGTGTATTGCTTGCCCGCATATTCATAAACCACGTTGTAGGCCATGGTGCGGTTTTCATAAAACATTTGTTGGCTGCAGTTTTGAACGTTTTTAACCTCTGGTGTGCCTGGACCTTCAATCTTGTCACCCAAGATCGCTCCGCCAAACAAGCCGAGCATGGTGGCTGCAGCATTGCCTGAGCCTTGGCCCATTTGGTTGCCGATGACACCGCCAGCAATCGCACCCATGGCTGCCCCTGCGCCGGATTTTTGACCACCGGTCACAACTTGCTGGTTGTTACACACTTGCCGTGGCACGGCCACTTGCTGAATGATGGGGGTGCTGGAGATGACTTTGCCGACTTCTTGGGCTTGTACGGCTGTAGATGCCAACACAGCCATCAGGCCTGCGAACAATGTGGTTTGGATGGTGATATTTTTCATGGGGAATCCCTTTTTAACTTGGCAGAAGTGTAGTGCGTGCGCTGTGAATGTCTGTAAAGCGACGGTAAAACCTGCGCTGTTATCACTTATCCAATAACGCGCGCCCACGCCTCAGGGTTGACGCCCACGATGACGGTTGCACCTTTGACCACCACAGGGCGCTTGATGACGCTGGCGTGTTCCAGCATCAAGGCGCGGGCCGAGGCGTTGCCCACCACGCTGGCTTGCAGGACTGGGTCTAGTTTGCGCCAAGTCGTGCCTTTGCGGTTGACCAATACGTCCCAGCTCACATGCTTGAGCCACAGGTCGACGGCTTCGGGCGGCACACCTTGTTTTTTGAAATCGTGAAACACATAGTCCACGCCATGGTCACTCAGCCACACGCGGGCCTTTTTGACGCTGTCGCAGTTGGGAATGCCGTAAACGGTGATGGTTGTTTTGCTCATAGGGTGAATCATGCCGCAAACCCAATGGCCTGCAGCGGTGGGTGACAATTGACAGATGAATTCACTCGACAGCTGGCTCGCGCATTGCGAGCGTTTGCACCCCAAAAACATCGACATGGGCCTAGAGCGCGTGCGCACTGTGGCCGAGCGCATGGCGCTCAAGTTTGATTGCCCCGTCATCACCGTGGCGGGCACCAACGGCAAGGGCTCGACCTGTGCGATGTTGGAGGCCTGTTTGCTTGAAGCGGGCTACCGCCCGAGCGTCTACACCTCGCCCCATTTGGTGCATTTCCAAGAGCGATGCCGCGTGCATGGCGAAACTGTGCAGCCTGATGACTTGCTGCCGCATTTTGAAAAAGTAGAAGCTGCGCGTACCCAAGGCAGTGAGGTGTCACTCACTTACTTCGAGTTCACGACCTTGGCCATTTTGAGTTTGATGGCCTCGTCGCCCATTGATGTGGCCATTCTTGAAGTGGGCTTGGGCGGTCGCTTGGACGCGGTCAATGTGATTGATCCGACTTGCTCGATCATCACCAGCGTGGACTTGGACCACATGGACTTTTTGGGCCACGACCGCGAAACCATTGGCCGCGAGAAGGCGGGCATCATGCGCACCGGTCGCCCTGTGATCGTGAGCGACCCCGTACCGCCACAAAGCGTGATCGACCACGCCACCGAAATTGGCGCAGACCTATGGTTGTTTGGCCGTGACTTCAACTTCACGGGCGACAAGCAGCAGTGGGGCTGGGCAGGGCGTGGCCGTCGTTACAGCGGTTTGGCGTATCCCGCGCTGCGTGGCGCTAACCAGTTGGTCAACGCCAGCGGTGTGTTGGCAGCGCTAGAGGCTTTGCGTAGCGAGATGCCTGTAACGGCCCAAGCGATTCGCAATGGCTTGGCCATGGTCGAGTTGCCAGGGCGCTTCCAAATCGTGCCGGGCCAGCCTGCCTTGGTGTTTGACGTGGCGCACAACGCCCACGCCGTGGCAGCCCTCACTGAGAACCTTGATGCTATGGGCTTTTATCCCACCACCCATGTGGTGTTTGGTGCCATGGCCGACAAAGATGTGGCGCCCATGCTGGCGCGTGTGGGCCCGTTGGTGGACCGTTGGTACTTTTGCGATTTGCCCACCGAGCGCGCTGCCAAAGCCACTCAGTTGCAAGATGTTTGGCAGGCGGGCAACACCCGCAAAGACGTGCAAGCCAGCACCCATGCCAACCCCCAAGCCGCGCTGGATGCAGCTGTGGCCGCGGCAGACCCCGCTGATAGAATTGTGGTCTTCGGATCGTTCTTCACGGTCGGGGGGATTTTGGCGAATGGCATTCCCCGTTTAGACGCCCCACATTTGAGCTCCTGAGACCCCATTCACATGGCTTTTTTCAAGTTTCGACTGCCCGGTCAAGCGACCAGCGAGCCCCAAGGCAACACCAGCAATTCTCCCGCCGAGAGCGTGGACGCCATGCGCCGCCGCGCCCGTCACCGTTTGATTGGTGCTTCGGTGTTGGTCGTGTTGGGTGTTGTCGGCTTCCCATTGTTGTTTGATACTCAGCCTCGCCCTGTGTCGGTGGACATTGCGGTGGACATTCCTGATCGCGCGACAGCCAAGCCCTTGGTGGACACCTCAACGCCCAAGCCCTTATCTGCTTCTGCTGGGCTCGACGCCAAAGAAGAAGTGGTGCCTGACGCCAAAGCTGAAGCCAAGCCAGATGTGAAGCCTGAAACAGCTATGGCCGCGGTGGTGCCCAAGGCCGAAACAAAGTCAGAGCCCGCGAAGGCTGACATCAAACCAGACGCCAAATCTGCGGTTAAGCCTGCTGACAGCAAAGACACAGGCGCGCGCTTCGTGGTGCAAGCCGGCACGTTCTCGGATGAAGCCAAGTTGCGCGAAACCCGCAGCAAGCTTGAAAAAGCAGGCATCACCACCTACACCCAAGTCATCGAGAGCAAAGAGGGGCGTCGTGTGCGTGTACGCGTAGGCCCCTTTACCAAACGTGACGATGCCGACAAGATGGCAAACAAGATCAAGCAGTTGCAATTGCAGCCGCAAGTCTTGACGCTGTAGCCCACGCGCTATGCAAACACTTTCGGCCGTAGATTGGATTCTGCTGGCCGTCTTGGGTCTGTCATTCCTACTGGGCTTGTGGCGCGGCATCGTACAAGAGGTGCTTTCGCTGGTGGGATGGGTGGCTGCGTTTTATGTCTCGCAGATGTACGCCCCGATGGCTGCCGCGTGGTTGCCCATGGAGGGCAGCAGCCAGATGCTGCGTTACGCCGCTGGCTTTGTGGTGGTGTTCGTGGCGGTTTTGGTGGCCACGGCCTTGGTCAGCTGGGTGGTCAAAAAATTAATTTCTGCAGTCGGTCTTGGTCCGTTAGACCGATTGTTGGGCAGCGTGTTTGGATTGATGCGCGGTGTGGTCATTTTGTTGGCCGTGACCGTGTTGGTGGGCATGACGCCCATGCGTGAGACCGAGGCTTGGAAGCAAGCGCAAGGCGCGCAATGGTTGCAACAGTTTTTGCATGTGTTGAAGCCGGTGTTACCGGCTGATTTTGGAAAGTACCTCCCCTAATGTGTGGCATCGTCGGCGTTGCAAGCAACGCACCTGTGAACCAGTTGATTTATGACGCCTTGTTGCTCTTGCAGCACCGAGGTCAAGATGCCGCAGGCATCGTCACCCAGCTGGACCGTAAATTTTTCATGCACAAAGCCAAGGGTATGGTGCGTGATGTGTTTCGCACCCGCAACATGCGCGCCTTGCCTGGCAACAACGGCTTGGGCCAAGTGCGCTACCCAACCGCAGGCAATGCCTTCAGCGAAGAAGAGGCCCAGCCTTTTTACGTGAACGCGCCATATGGTTTGGTGCTGGTGCACAACGGTAACTTGACCAACGCTCACGCGCTGAAAGCCGAGTTGTTTTCTGAAGACCATCGTCACATCAATACTGAGAGTGACTCTGAGGTGTTGCTCAACGTCTTGGCCCACGAAATTGACAAAGCCACGCGTGGCTTGCCACTCAAAGCGTCTGACGTGTTTGAAGCTGTGCGCCGTGTGCACCGCCGCATCAAAGGTTCTTACGCCGTCATTTCGATGATTGCAGGTCACGGTTTGCTGGCTTTCCGCGACCCATTTGGCATTCGCCCTTTGTGTATCGGACGAGGTGCTGACGGCACTTACATGTTGGCCAGTGAATCAGTCGCCCTGGATGGCACAGGCCATGTGTTTGAGCGCGACATCGCGCCAGGCGAAGCCGTGTTCATTGACCTCGCAGGTCAAGCGCACTTCATGCAATGCGCCGATGCGCCGCAACTCAAGCCATGTATTTTTGAATACGTGTATTTGGCCCGTCCTGACTCAACGATGGATGGCATCTCTGTGTATCAAGCTCGCTTGAACTTGGGCGAGACCTTGGCCAAACGCGTGATTTCGGTTGTGCCGCCCACAGACATTGATGTGATCATCCCGATCCCAGAATCGAGCCGCCCCAGCGCCACACAGCTGGCGCATTTGTTGGGTGTGCCTTACCGCGAAGGGTTTGTGAAAAACCGTTACGTGGGCCGCACCTTCATCATGCCGGGCCAAGGTGTGCGTAAAAAGTCCGTGCGCCAAAAGCTCAACGTGATTGCCAGCGAATTCAAAGGCCGTAATGTGCTGCTGGTGGACGACTCCATCGTGCGCGGCACCACCAGCAAAGAGATTGTGCAAATGGCCCGTGATGCCGGTGCACGCAAGGTGTACTTGGCCAGCGCGGCACCGCCTGTGCGTTTTCCTAACGTGTATGGCATTGACATGCCTACGCCGGAAGAGTTGGTGGCGCACGACCGCACGGTTGAAGAAATTCGCGAGTTGATTGGTTGCGATGCTTTGATTTACCAAGACGTCGACGCCATGAAGCAAGCCGTGCGCGATGCCACGGCAGGCACTGCGCCCAAGCTCGATGGCTTTGACGCATCCTGCTTTGACGGTGTGTATGTAACGGGCGATGTTTCGTTGAGCGACATCGTGCGTTTGAACGAAAAACGCGTGGGTACAGAAGAGGGCGCTGAAGACAACTCGCGCCTCGCCTTGCCCAACCCATCGGAGTGACCAAGGTATGAGCCAACACCCTTTGCCCACTGATTTGCACTTAGAAACCTTGGCCGTGCGCTTGGCTGCAGACCGCAGCCAATACGGCGAGAACTCAGAAGCCCTGTACCTGACCAGCGGTTATGTGCAGCCGTCTGCCGAAGCCTCGGCCCGCCGCTTTGCA
>CAUPNL010000006.1:0-93126 GCA_963512655.1 uncultured Limnohabitans sp.
GAAATCTCTGTGCCGCCTTGGCCTTCTTGAATGGTGGCGGTCTTGATGCGCTTGGCGCGAACTTCTTCAAGGAAGTCCGAATAGCCCATGTAACCAGAACCAACGCCTGGACGAGTTTCAAACTGTTTGAACACGGTGAACATCACCAAAGCGATGACCAACCAAACAGCGACTTTTGAGAACCATTGATTATTCAATGTGGGCTCCGAAATAAAAAGAGTACGAGATGTACTGAGATGGGCTTGATTTTAGGCGTTTCAAGCGCTAGGGGCCGCTTTATTCACCGCAAGCAGCCTTAGAAAAATCAAGGATTTGCTGAAACGCGACTTTTCACACCCATACCCACCAAAAAGGTTTCACTTGATTTGTCACGACTGGCCTTGGGCTTGATGGGCTTGACCACGCGAAACGTACCTTTAAAAAGGTTGACCAAATCGCTGTAGCCGCTGCCATGAAACAGCTTGACCACCAAGGCACCATCATCTTTGAGGTGTCTCTGCGCGAAGTCCACAGCGAGCTCAATCAAATGGGCAATGCGGGTCGCGTCGGTCGACTCAATGCCTGTGAGGTTGGGCGCCATGTCTGACACCACCACATCCACGATACGGCCTTGCAAGGCCGCTTCCAGCTGAGCCAATACATCTTCCTCACGGAAGTCACCCTGAATGAAGGTGACGTCCTCCACGGGCTCCATGGGCAAGATATCCAAACCGATGATGGTGCCGTTCAAAGTACCCGATGCCGCGCCTGTGGGCGACATGCGACGGCGCAAGTATTGACACCAAGCCCCGGGGGCACAACCCAAATCCACCACCACGTTGCCAGGTTTGACAAGGCTGAGCTGCTCGTCAATTTCTTTGAGCTTGTAGGCCGCACGCGCACGGTAGCCCTCTTTTTGGGCCAGCTTGACGTAGGTGTCGTTCACATGGTCGTTCAACCATGTTTTGTTAACTTTTTTGCTTTTAGTTTTAGCTTTCAATTCATACCTTTGAGCGAGCGGGGATAATACCCGCATGTCCGCAATACAACTCACACCTGCTCAACGCAAAATTCACCGCGCCGAAGCGCACCATTTAGCCCCCGTCGTCATGATTGGCAACGATGGTTTAACGCCTGCCGTCATCAAAGAAGCCGAGATGGCGCTCAACGCGCACGGCCTCATCAAAATCCGCGTCTTGGGCGACGACCGCCAAGCACGCGAAGCCATGTTTGTAGCTTTGGCCGACCAACTCAACGCAGCCCCCATTCAACACATCGGCAAGCTGTTTGTGTTGTGGCGCCCACGCGCTGAAAAAGAACGCACCGTCGACGAAGACCGCATGGCAGGCCCTCGCGATGTGAAAGTACTCAAGTACAGCAACCGTGGCGGCCAACGCCCCGAAGTGAAAACTTTGCGCGTGCTGGGCAACCAACGCCTGACCTCTGGCGGTCAAGTCAAACGCGCCAAACCGAAAAAGATTTCAGTCAAAAAACGCACACTGGGTTAATCGGTTTGCGCAGGGCCTGCTGCAACGGCAGGCTCTGATCTCACGGTGCACAGTGCCCACAGCGCCTTGCCAGAACACGCCCACTGCAACACATACAAAGCAGCGCCCAAGTTGTGCCACAAAGCCAAATTGTCGCGTGCAACGATGTGCGGTTTCACAGCCACCTCAAGTAACAAAGCGCACAACATGCCACCAATCACCCAAGGTGACGGCGTATGCGAGTCGTCTTGATTTAAACGCCTAGCAGCCAGCAAAAGCAGCAAACCACACACCAGCGACAGCCAAGATTGAGCAGTGAACAACTTGGCAGCCATTTGCCCTGCGATGGCCGGCGTTTCCAAATACATGAACAGCATAGGCACCACCATGAAACCCACGGTGGTGAGGCTGCCCCACCACAGCGCCGCCAAAAAGATTTGTAGCCGCGCCATGTGAGGGGTTTAGAGGTAAGAGACCTTGACCACTTCGTAGTGCTTCACACCGCCTGGCGCTTGCACTTCAGCCACATCGCCCTCTTCCTTGCCAATCAAGGCACGGGCAATGGGGCTGCTGATGTTGATGAGGCCAAACTTCAAATCGGCTTCGTCTTCGCCCACGATTTGATAGGTGACTTTGTCACCTGTTTCCTCTTCTTCCAACTCCACCGTGGCACCAAACACCACACGACCGCCCGCATCCAGTTCGGTCGGGTCAATGATCTTGGCCACCGACAACTTTCCTTCAATTTCTTGAATGCGACCTTCGATGAAACCTTGACGGTCTTTGGCTGCGTCGTACTCAGCGTTCTCACTCAAGTCGCCCTGCGCACGAGCTTCTGCAATCGCGGCGATCACAGAGGGACGCTCCACGGTTTTGAGTTTGTGCAACTCGTCCTTGAGCTTTTCTGCACCGCGTTTGGTAATGGGAACTGTACTCATCGTGTGTCCTTAGGCCGTCAGCTGAGCGTGCATTTCCTGCACAGAAATGACATCCAACTTGTCCATGTACTTCATGCCTTCCACAGCCGCTTCTGCGCCTGCGATGGTGGTGAAAGTGGTCACACGGTTGAGCAATGCCGAGGTACGAATGTGACGTGAATCAGCAATCGCATTGCGACGCTCTTCTACAGTATTAATGACCAACACCACTTCGTTGTTTTTGATGCTATCCACAATGTGTGGACGGCCTTCGGTCACTTTGTTCACCACATCACAAGGCACGCCGGCCTCAACAATGGATGCCGCTGTGCCCTTGGTCGCAATCAACTCAAAACCCAAAGCAGACAACTGACGCGCCACTTCAATGACGCGTGGCTTGTCGTTGTTCTTCACAGAGATGAACACCTTGCCGGTAGAGCGACCATCGGCATCACGTGGACGCGGCAGCTTGGTACCTGCACCCAATTGGCTCTTCACAAAGGCTTCGCCAAATGTTTTGCCAACGCCCATGACTTCGCCAGTGGACTTCATCTCTGGACCCAGAATCGTATCGACGCCTGGGAACTTCACGAACGGGAACACCGCTTCTTTCACGCTGAAATAAGGAGGTGTAACTTCTTTGGTGATGCCTTGCGATGCAAGTGTTTGACCTGCCATGCAACGTGCTGCGACCTTGGCCAGCTGGATGCCCGTGGCTTTAGACACATAAGGCACGGTGCGAGAAGCGCGTGGGTTAACTTCGAGAACGTAAATGACGTCTTTACCGTCCACGTGTTGAATGGCGAACTGCACGTTCATCAAGCCGACCACATTCAAAGCACCTGCCATCGCGGCAGATTGGCGCTTGAGTTCGGTCACTGTGGCTTCGGACAAAGAGTAAGGGGGCAACGAGCAAGCCGAGTCACCGCTGTGCACACCTGCTTGTTCGATGTGTTCCATCACGCCGCCGATGAAGGTCTTGCCTTCGGGGTCGCGCAAACAGTCCACATCGCACTCGATCGCGTCATTCAAGAAACGGTCGAGCAACACAGGTGAGTCATGCGACACCTTGACGGCTTCGCGCATGTAGCGCTCGAGGTCGCGTTGCTCGTGCACGATTTCCATGGCACGGCCACCCAACACATAGCTGGGGCGCACCACCAAGGGGTAACCCAAGGCAGCCGCTTTTTCCAAAGCTTCTGGCTCTGTGCGTGCCGTGGCATTTGGAGGCTGGCGCAAACCGAGGTCGTGCAACAACTTTTGGAAACGCTCACGGTCTTCGGCAGCGTCAATCATGTCCGGGCTAGTACCGATGATGGGCACGCCAGCCGCTTCCAAATCGAGCGCCAACTTCAAAGGCGTTTGACCACCGTATTGAACGATGACGCCGGTTGGCTTTTCTTTGTCGACGATTTCGAGCACGTCTTCGAGCGTCAATGGCTCGAAGTACAAACGGTCAGATGTGTCGTAATCGGTCGACACAGTTTCTGGGTTGCAGTTGACCATGATGGTTTCATAGCCGTCTTCGCGCATGGCGAGCGCAGCGTGAACGCAGCAGTAATCAAACTCAATACCTTGGCCAATGCGGTTAGGACCGCCGCCGAGCACCATGATTTTTTTGTTGTTGGTGGGTTCAGCTTCGCACTCACCGTTACCATGACCTTCATAGCATGAGTACATGTAAGCAGTGTCGGTTGAGAACTCAGCCGCACAGGTGTCCACGCGTTTGTAGACAGGGCGAATGTTGAGTTCATGGCGGCGGGAGCGCACCACATGCTCCGTGGTTTTGAGCAACTTGGCCAAACGACGGTCAGAGAAACCCTTCTTTTTCAAGGCGCGCAATTCTTCGGCCGTGATGGCTTCAAGCGTGGTGGTTTCAACTTCGAGTTCAATCTTCACGATCTCTTCGATTTGCACCAAGAACCAAGGGTCGATCTTGGTCAAGGCAAACACCTCGTCCACGCTCAAGCCCATGGCGAATGCATCGCCCACGTACCAAATGCGCTCTGGACCGGGCTCGCCCAGTTCTTTCTCGAGCACTTCGCGGTCTTGTGTTTTTTCGTTCATGCCGTCCACGCCGACTTCCAAACCGCGCAGGGCTTTTTGGAAGGACTCTTGGAAAGTACGACCCATGGCCATCACCTCGCCCACCGATTTCATTTGGGTGGTCAAGCGGCTATCAGCGGTTGGGAATTTTTCAAACGCGAAACGTGGGATCTTGGTCACCACGTAGTCGATGGATGGCTCGAACGACGCAGGCGTAGCACCACCAGTGATTTCGTTGCGCAACTCATCAAGCGTGTAGCCCACCGCCAACTTGGCAGCAACTTTCGCAATCGGGAAACCTGTGGCTTTAGAAGCCAAGGCCGATGAGCGCGACACACGTGGGTTCATCTCAATGACGACCATACGGCCGTCTTTGGGGTTGATCGAGAACTGCACGTTCGACCCGCCCGTGTCCACACCAATTTCACGCAACACAGCCAAAGAGGCGTTACGCAAAATTTGGTATTCCTTGTCGGTCAAGGTTTGTGCGGGTGCCACAGTGATGGAGTCACCGGTGTGCACGCCCATGGGGTCCAAGTTTTCGATCGAGCAAATGATGATGCAGTTGTCCGCCTTGTCGCGCACCACTTCCATCTCATACTCTTTCCAACCGAGCAAAGATTCTTCAATCAACAGCTCGTTGGTGGGCGAAGCTTCCAAGCCGCGCTTACAGATGATTTCAAACTCTTCAGGGTTGTAGGCAATACCGCCGCCTGTGCCGCCGAGCGTGAAGCTGGGGCGAATGACGGTGGGGAAACCCAAACTCTTTTGCACATCCCATGCTTCTTCCATGCTGTGCGCAATACCTGAACGTGCTGAGCCCAGACCAATCTTGGTCATGGCGTCTTTGAACTTCAAGCGGTCTTCGGCTTTGTCGATGGCCTCTGGGGTTGCGCCAATCAGCTCAACCTTGTACTTGGCCAACACGCCGTGGTGCCACAAATCCAACGCGCAGTTGAGCGCCGTTTGGCCGCCCATGGTGGGCAGGATGGCGTCTGGACGCTCTTTGGCAATGATCTTCTCGACCGTTTGCCAAGTGATGGGCTCAATGTAGGTAACGTCTGCCGTGGCAGGGTCAGTCATGATCGTGGCGGGGTTGCTGTTGATCAAGATGACTTTGTAACCCTCTTCACGCAGAGCTTTACAAGCTTGCACGCCAGAGTAATCGAACTCACAGGCCTGACCAATGATGATCGGGCCTGCGCCAATGATGAGAATGCTTTTTAGGTCGGTGCGCTTTGGCATGATTATTTCGCCTCCATCAGTTTGATGAAGCGGTCAAAGAGGTAAGCAATGTCGTGCGGGCCGGGCGATGCTTCAGGGTGGCCTTGGAAGCAAAACGCGGGCTTGTCGGTGCGGGCCAAGCCCTGCAAAGTGCCGTCAAACAAAGACACGTGGGTGGCACGCAAGTTGGCGGGCAACGATTTTTCATCCACTGCAAAACCGTGGTTTTGGCTGGTGATGGACACGCGACCTGAGTCGAGGTCTTTCACAGGATGATTCGCGCCATGGTGGCCAAACTTCATCTTGAAAGTTTTCGCTCCACTGGCCAAGGCCATGATTTGATGGCCCAAGCAAATGCCAAATGTGGGAATGCCAGTTTCAATCAACTCAGCAGCCGCAGCAATTGCGTAGTCGCAAGGCTGAGGGTCGCCAGGGCCGTTGGACAAGAAGATGCCGTCGGGGTTGTGCTTGAGCACATCAGCGGCTGGCGTCTTCGCAGGCACAACAGTCACTTTGCAACCGCGCTGAGCCAACATGCGCAAGATGTTTTTCTTCACGCCAAAGTCATATGCGACCACATGGAACTTAGGTGCGGTCAAGTTGCCGTAGCCTTCGCCCAATGTCCACTCGGTTTGTGTCCACTCATACGACTTGGACACGGTGACTTTTTGCGCCAAATCGAGGCCGGCCATATTGGGCGCGCCTTTGGCGGCTGCCACCGCTTGGTCGATCACCGTTTGCGTGACTTCTTGGCCTTTGGCCAAGCCCACGATCGCGCCGTTTTGCGCGCCCTTGGTGCGCAAGATGCGTGTGAGTTGACGTGTGTCGATGTTGGCAATGGCCACTGTACCTGCATCAACCAAATAGGCCGACAAGGTTTGGCTAGAGCGGAAGTTGCTTGCGACCAAAGGCAAGTCTTTGATGATCAAGCCAGCAGCATGGACTTTGTCAGCTTCGATGTCTTCCACGTTGACGCCGTAGTTACCGATGTGCGGGTACGTCAAAGTGACGATCTGCTGGCAGTAGCTGGGGTCAGTGAGGATTTCCTGGTAGCCGGTGAGTGAGGTGTTAAACACCACTTCGCCGACTGTGGAGCCGGTGGCTCCAATCGAGTTGCCGATAAAGACCGTGCCGTCTGCGAGCGCCAAGATGGCGGGCGGGAAGGTTCCCTGAAGAGACAAAAGCACTGGGTTCTCCGGAATAGTTCGGGTACGCCTCAGCGCTCACAAGAGAACGTGTCTCTTTGGCTGCTTTGTTCGAGGAATTTGCCTAGGTTTGAGCTGGGGCGTACAGGTTGATGCGGGAAAGCCTCTCATTATATCCGAGGCACTGGTTTTCCCGAATCAAAGGAGGCGAATTAAGCCAAATGACAGGTGGCGCTGGCGTGTAAGCAAATAGCAGCAGCCGAGGCCACATTGAGCGACTCTTCCCCGCCAGGCTGAGCAATGCGCACATGTACGGCAGCGCGATCCGCCAAAGCGGCAGACACGCCCTGCCCTTCGTGACCCATGAGCCATGCGCAGGGCATGGGCAGCTTGGCCTCGGCAAGCAAACTGTGCAAAAACGGGCCTTGGTGTGAACTAGTGGCTACCCAAGGTATGTCCAAGGCATTCAAATCGTCGGCGCTCAGGCCTTCTACCAAATGCAATCCGAAATGTGCGCCCATACCGGCACGCAAGACCTTGGGCGACCACAAAGCAGCCGAGCCCTTGATGGCCAGAACTTGTTTGAAGCCAAAGGCTGAGGCGCTGCGCAGAATTGAGCCTACGTTGCCAGCGTCTTGCACGCGGTCAAGCACCACTGTTGGGGTTTTCGCTTGGATGTCTAGGGCACTTGGTGCTGCGAAGATAAAACCCATCTTGGCGGGTGACTCTAAGCTGCTGATTTCGGCAAACAGCGCGTCGGGCAACACGGTGTTGCGCTCCGCCGCTTGCGTCCATTCAAGTGGTGCATTGGACCAAAGGGATTCAGCAAATACCGCATGCTCTGGCTTCACGCCACGCGTGAGCGCAGCACGGCACAGATGATCACCCTCAAGCCACACGCGGCCAAGTTTGCGGTAGGCCGTGCTGTCTTGCGACAAACGGCGCAGGTCTTTGACCAAGGGGTTGTCACGCGAGGTGATCAAGTTCATTTCAAAACCTCGGCCACAGGAGAAAACGATTTACGGTGCCAAGGCGTAACACCGTGTTCCTTGAGGGCTTGCAAGTGCGCCGCTGTGCCATAACCTTTGTGGCCATCAAAACCGTACTGCGGATACTGCACATGCAGTTCTTGACACCAGCGGTCACGATGAACCTTGGCCAAGATGGACGCCGCAGAAATGGCTTGCACTTTGCTGTCGCCCTTGACGATGGCTTCGGCCAACACATCGAGCACGGGCAAGCGGTTGCCATCCACCAACACCTTGGTGGGTTTCAAGCGCAACCCTTCTACGGCGCGACGCATGGCCAGCATGGTGGCTTGCAAGATGTTGAGTTCGTCAATTTCTTCCACCGTCGCTTCAGCAATCGAGCAGCACAAAGCCTTGGCGCGAATCTCATCGTACAAACGCTCGCGCTTCAAGGCGGTCAGCTTTTTAGAATCGGCCAAGCCGGCAATCGGGTTCAAGTCATCCAAGATCACGGCAGCAGCTACCACGGGGCCAGCCAGCGGACCGCGGCCAGCCTCATCCACCCCAGCAATCAAGCCTGGGGCATCCCAAATGAGCGCAGCTTGTTCAGCGCGCAAGAACTTTTTCGATCGCATGAGCCGCCAGTGCGGGGGTGTCGCGGCGCAGCGTGTCGTGCAGCGTCGCAAAGCGTTGTTGAACCTCGGCAGCTGCCGCAGGATTGGCCAGCCATTGCAAGACCTCGTGCGCCAATGCATCGGGTGTGGCGTCGTCTTGTAACAACTCGGGTACCACAAAGTCTTGACACAAGATGTTGGGCAAGCCCACCCAAGGCTGCAATTTTTTACGGCGCATGATTTGCCAACTGAGCCAGTTCATGTTGTACGCAATCACCATGGGGCGCTTAAACAATGCAGCTTCTAGCGTGGCCGTACCGCTGGCAATGAGCGTCACATCGCAAGCGGCCAATGCCGCATGCGATTGGCCGTTGAGCACTAAGAGATTGGGCACTTCCCCTACTTCTTTTGCAATAGCTTCAATACGCGAACGCAAAGCAGGCATAGCGGGCAACACAAAGTGAATGCCCGGCTGCAACTTTGCCATGCGTTGTGCTGCCTGCAAAAAGCGATGCGCCAAATACTCAATTTCAGAGCTACGACTGCCCGGCAACAAAGCCACCACAGTAGCGTCTTGCGGCAAGCCAAGTGCCGTGCGTGCTGCAGATCGGTCTGGCACGTCGGGAATGTTTTTGGCTAAAGGATGCCCCACATAAGTGGCATCAATGCCATGCTGCGCGAGCAAATCGGCCTCGAACGGAAAGATGCACAACACGTGGTCCACGCTTTGGCGAATTTTCTCCACACGATCTGCGCGCCACGCCCAAATGGATGGACACACAAAGTGAATGGTTGGAATGCCTTGGGCTTTGAGATCGCGTTCTAAATCGAGGTTGAAGTCTGGTGCATCGACACCAATGAATGCACTGGGTGGATGGGCAAGCAAGCGTTCACGCAGCCTATTGCGAATGCCTACGATTTCTCTGTAGTGGCGCAGCACTTCGACATAACCACGCACGGCGAGTTTTTCGTAAGGCCACCAAGGCTCAAAGCCCTGTGCCGCCATACGTGGGCCACCAATGCCGGCGCTGTGCATGTCGGGCCATTGCTCGCGCATGCCACCTAGCAACAGGCCGGCGAGCAAATCACCCGAGGCCTCGCCTGCGACGAGCGAGAAAGACAGGGCCTCGACCATAAGGTTTAACGAATGATGCCGCGTTGCGGCGAGGTGTGGTTCAAGAAGTCCAGCATCATGGCCACATCGGGTGCGGCTTCTGGTTTTTCTTGGGTCAATGCAGCGATGCGTACTTTGGCTTGATCCAAGGTTAAGTCGTCGCGGTACAAGGCTTTGTGCATGGCCTTCACAGCGCTGATGCGCTCAGGAGAAAAGCCGCGACGGCGCAGGCCTTCAAAATTCATCGAGCGCGGCTCGGCAGGTTGGCCTTGGCACATCACAAACGGCGGCACATCGGCAAACAAGAGCGAATGCATAGCTGAGAAGCTGTGCGCGCCAATACGTACAAACTGATGCACCACGGTAAAGCCACCCAAGATCACCCAGTCCCCAACATGCACGTGGCCTGCCAACTGCGCGCTGTTGGCGAAGATCGTGTGGTTGCCCACCACGCAGTCGTGTGCCAAATGAACGTAGGCCATGATCCAGTTGTCATTGCCCACTTTGGTGATGCCAGCATCGCCGGGTGAGCCAATGTTGAACGTACAAAACTCACGGATGGTGTTGCGGTCACCGATGATCAACTCGCAAGGCTCGCCTGCGTACTTCTTGTCTTGCGGAATCGCGCCCAAAGAATTGAACTGAAAAATGCGGTTGTCGTTGCCAATCGTGGTGTGACCTTCGATCACGCAATGCGGCCCCACGGTCGTACCTGCACCAATGCGCACATTGGGCCCGATGATGGTGTAAGGCCCCACCTGCACCGAGCTGTCGAGCTCGGCTTTGGGGTCAACAATGGCTGTGGCGTGAATAAGGCTCATCGTCAGGCAATAGAACGCATGGTGCACATCAAATCGGCTTCCGTCGCCACGACATCACCCACTTTGGCACGTGCCTTGAATTTGAAGATACCGGCCTTCATGCGGTCTAACTCCACTTCCAAAATAAGCTGATCACCGGGCTCAACGGGGCGCTTGAAACGTGCACCATCAATGCCAGCAAAGTAATACACGGTCTTGTCATCGGGCGCAGCGCCCAAGGTATCGAATGCCAACAAGGCAGCAGCTTGCGCCAAAGCTTCCAAGATCAACACACCGGGCATCACAGGGTGATGCGGAAAATGACCACCAAAAAATGGCTCGTTCATCGTCACATTCTTGAGGGCCTTGATGCTTTTGCCCTTTTCAATTTCCATTACGCGGTCCACCAACAAGAAAGGATAACGGTGTGGCAACTGCTTCAAGATTTGGTGAATGTCCATGCTCATTTTTTTTGACTTTCTAAAACGGATTCAAGAGATTTGATACGGTCGCGCAAGCGATGCAATTGGCGCAGCGTGGCGGCGTTTTTCTCCCACGACGCATTGTCGTCGATTGGAAATACACCGCTGTATTGACCAGGCTGACGTATGGAGCGCATCACCACCGACGCGGCAGAGATATGCACCCCATCGGCAAGTTCCAAATGGCCCAACACAATTGCGCCGCCACCGACTGTGCAGTTGGCACCAACACGTGCACTGCCAGCCACACCTGCGCACCCAGCCATGGCTGTGTTCGCACCCACGTGCACGTTGTGCCCGATTTGAACCAAGTTATCGAGCTTGACGCCATCTTCAATGATGGTGTCATCTAACGCGCCACGGTCGATGCAAGTATTGGCACCAATCTCCACATCGTTACCAATGCGAACCGCTCCCAATTGTTCAATTTTTTCCCAGCGACCTTCAAATAGCGCGAAGCCAAAACCATCAGCACCAATGACGACGCCCGCGTGCACGATGCAACGCTCACCAATGCGGCAATCCTCACCCACAGTGATGCCAGATTTAAGCCATGTATTTGCGCCGATGTGTACACCGCGTTCGACCACACACAATGGACCGATACGCGCAGTGACATCGATGTGAGCTTGCGGGTGAATCACCGCACTGGGGTGAATTAAGGGTTCATCTGTCACACGCGCGTGTTGACGCCACAGCTGGGTCAAACGTGCAAAATAATGGTATGGGTTATCTGCCACGATCAAGGCCATACTGACCTTGGCAGTCTCGGCGACTGCAGGCGACACAATGACGCAACCCGCCTGCGTTGTGGATAGTTGCGACTGGTATTTGGGGTTGCTTAAAAAACTCAGCGCGTCAGCTTGAGCGGTGTCAAGCGGCGCGAGTTTTTGAATGAGGTGCTTGGGGTCGCCGACAAGGCGACCACCCAAACTTTCAATGATCTGGCCGAGACTCAGTGCCACGGCAGATTATTTAGCGGCGTTGATGACCTTGAGCACTTTGTCGGTGATGTCGTGCTTGGGGTTGATGTAGACAGCCTCCTGCAACACCAGGTCATATTTTTCAGCTTCAGCCACTTGTTTGATCACGCGGTTGGCGCGCTCAAGCACTTGTTGAAACTCTTCGTTCTTGCGAGCATTCAGCTCTTCTTGAAACTCACGGCGCTTGCGCTGAAAGTCACGATCTTGTTCGCCCAATTGTTTTTGGCGCGAGACACGTTGAGACTCTGACAACGTAGGCGCTTCACGTTCGAATTTTTCAACTGCTGTTTTCAATGCATTGCCAGAACCCTCGAGATCCTTTTCACGCTTAGAAAACTCTTGCTCCAACTTGGCTTGCGCTTGCTTGGCTGTATTAGCCTCTTTGAAAATGCGATCAGTGTTGATAAAACCAATGCGAATTTCATCAGCCTGAGCACACAAAGCAGCCAAGCCCAACACAACAGCTAAAGAGATTTGACGAGTAAACATAGTCATCAGAAGGACGTCCCGATTTGGAATTGCAATTGTTGAATTCTATCGCCTGGGAAGGTGCGCACTGGGCGCGCCCATGCAAAACGTAAGGGGCCCATCGGAGAAACCCAGCTCAAACCTACACCGTAGGCGCTGCGCAGTTGCGCAATATCGATTTTCTCGACTTCCCCATACACATTACCCATGTCGAAGAAACCGTAAAGACGCAGTGATCTGTCGTTTCCTGCACCCGGGAAGGGCATCAAAAACTCAGTGTTCATCGTGATTTTTTTCGCGCCACCAATGACTGGGCCTGTGATGTCACGAGGGCCGAGCGTACCTTGCTCAAAACCACGCACAGAACCTAGACCGCCCGAGTAGTAGTTTTTATAAAAGGGTAAGGTCTGACCATTCAAACCTTTGCCCAAGCCTAAATCTGCGTTAAAGGCAAATGTGTACTGCTTGGTGATTGCAAAATATTGTTGATACTGCCCACCCAACTTTGCATAACGAGCATCACCAAAAGTCCCTAACTCACTGTTGAGACGAACCAATTTGCCATTGTTTGGATTTAGGTAGCTGTCGCGGCTATCACGCGCCCAACCAGCCGTCAATGGTACGTTTTGAGCAACACACCCAAACTGCTGACACAGGTGCGCATGCACACCCAACATATTGGTGCCAGCAACAAGCTCTGTTCGCTCAGCTGCCGCTCCAACAAAAATACGATCCAACTCACTGAAAGGTAAGCCAAAGCGCAAGCCCAAACCTGAGGTAATCATGCGGTAGTTACCCCCCTGCTCGACATAAGGCTTGCTTGAGCGATGGTAGAACTCAATGGTGCGCGACACACCGTCTTCAGTGAAATAAGGATCTGTCGTATTGAGTACGTAATACTGGTTGAACTTACTGGTGCTGACCTGTAATCCAAGGTTATGCCCTGAGCCAAATACGTTGTCCTGCTGGATACCAAATGACAAAGTGACTTTCTCTGCACTTGAAAAGCCAGCCCCTAAAGTCAACATACCCGTGGGCTTTTCGACCACGTTCACATTCAAGTCAACTTGGTCTTGTGTTGATGGCACTTCCTGCGTGTCGATATCGACATCCTTGAAATATCCCAAACGATTCACACGGTCACGCGACAATCGAATTTTTTCGCCGTCATACCAAGACGATTCGGTTTGGCGAAATTCACGGCGAACAATTTGATCGCGCGTGCGGTTGTTACCCACAATGTTGATACGGCGAACATAGGCACGCCGTGCAGGGTCAGCCACCAGAACCAATTTCACACGATTCGTGGTGCGGTCAATCTCTGGGCGCACATCCGTGCGTGCGAATGCGAACCCAAAATTACCAAAGTACTCGTTGAACGCCTTTGTTGTTCTCGTCACTTCGTCAGCGTTGTAAGCTTTGCCAGCTTGAATCTCGATCAACGACTTGAACTCGTCATCTTTACCGAGATAGTAGCCTTCCATCGCCACTTCAGACACGACAAAACGATCACCTTCAGTCACGTTGATGGTGATGCTGATGTCTTGCTTATTTGGAGAGATCGCCACTTGGGTTGAGTCAATGCGAAACTCCAAGTAACCACGGGCCAGATACCAAGCACGCAAAGTTTCCAAGTCGGCATTGAGCTTGGTGCGGGAGTAACGGTCTGACTTTGTGTACCAGCTCAACCAGTTACCCGTGCCTTGATCGAACTGGTCCAAGAGTTTGGACTCGTCAAACGCCTTGGCACCCACTACACGCATTTCTTTGATTTTGGCCAAATCGCCTTCAACCACCGTGAAAGAGAGGTTCACACGATTGCGCTCAGCTGGGGTGATCGTGGTGATGATTTCAGCGCCATACAAACTGCGGTTGACATACTGACGCTTGAGCTCTTGCTCTGCGCGGTCAGCCAATGCTTTGTCGAAGGGACGACCTTCGGCCAAACCAATATCTTTCAGCGCCTTTTTCAAAGTGTCTTTGTCAAATTCTTTGGTGCCAATGAATTCAACTGCAGCGATGTTGGGGCGCTCTTCGACGATCAGCACCAACACATCGCCATTGACTTCAATCCGCACATCCTTGAACAGGCCCAAGGCAAACAAGCTGCGAATCGCTGCTGCGCCTTTTTCATCGGTGTAATCGTCCCCCACGCGGAAGGGAATCGAGGCAAACACGGTGCCAGGCTCCACACGCTGCAAGCCTTCCACACGAATGTCGCGCACATTGAAGGGGTCAGCCGCCAGCGCATTGAATGCCATCACTGTGCCCGCAATAAATGCGGCCGTTTGGGCCAGTGTGGTGCGACGAAATAAAGAAAGTTGCATAGTCATGGAATGTATGGAGAGACTCAAGGAAGCCAACCTAGGCGAACCACGTCGTTAAAAATAGAAAAAACCATCAGTGCCACAAGTACCGCCAAACCCGCGCGCTGCATGGCGTCTAGCCATTGAGGCGAAGGAGGATGACCTGTGCAGGCCTCGTAAAGATAATACAACAGGTGCCCGCCATCGAGGACCGGTAAAGGCAGCAGGTTGAACACACCAAGGCTGATGCTGACCAACGCCAAATAGCTGAGATAAGCCCCTAGCCCAAGACTTGCAGAACGCCCCGCGTAGTCCGCCATGGTGAGCGGGCCACTCAGGTTATCAAGCGACGCATGTCCCGTGAGTAAACGACCCAACATGTCTAAGGTCATGACCATGACCTCCCATGTTTTGCTGATGGCTTTGGATAGCCCATCGAAAGCGCCGTATTGAACCCACACCTTGCGCGGAGGCTCTCCCACCTGAGCGCCTATGCGCCCAATGAAATGATCACCTTCAACCGTTTGTTCTGGCGTGACTTCGAATTGAAGCACATGTCCATCGCGTGACACGTCCCAAATTTGAAGAGCTGGTAATTGGTGCTGACCGCTGGCACGCACCAGCGCACGCAAGGCACTGGCATCGCTCACCACACGGCCATCTATGCGTAACACTTCATCACCACGCTGCAAACTCGCTTTGTGCGCGGGCAGTTCTTTTTGGACTTCACCCAATACAGCACGACTCCACGCACCAGTGAAACCACGCGCTTGCCAAGCATTGCTGTCTTTTGAAATTGCGTCAGCTGACAATTCAGGCAAATGCAACACATGCGGTGTTTGCTTGCCGAGCGGCTGTACTTCCAAATACACCGGTGTCGTGTCTTGCTGAAGCATCCACCAACGCAAGGCATCGAGAGACGCCATTTCTTGCAAAGCATCGGCAGACTCCCCCGCACGCACCACGGTGTCGCCGCTGCGCAGGCCTGCCGCTTCTGCGACTGAACCCACCACAGGCGCAGATAAGGTGGCTTGTGTTTCGTGCTGCCCTATCCAAAAAGTTGCCGCATACAAACACACGGCCAACAACAAATTGGCCAACGGGCCTGCCGACACAATCGCAGCCCTCGCCCACAAAGGCTGTCTGTTGAAAGCCATCGCCACATCTTGCGGTGCAACTTCAGCCTCATTCTCATCGAGCATCTTCACATAGCCGCCCAAAGGAATGAGGCTGATGCAAAACTCGGTGTCTTGCCCCGCGTGTGGTCGGCGAGATTTCCAGCGCAGCAAGGGCTGACCAAAACCAATTGAAAACGTGAGTACTTTCACACCACAGGCCACGGCCACACGGTAATGCCCCCACTCGTGCACGGTGATGAGCACACCGAGTGCGAGCAAAAAGGCCAGAAGGGTCATGGTTTATTTGGCCAACAGACGCACAGCGTCCTCAGCCACAGCCCGTGCTTGCGCATCAAGCGCCAACAAGTCGTCCAAGCTATGCGGTGCAGATGGCAACAGATGCGCCATGCAGTTTTGATTCACCACATGGATTTGGTCAAAACGAATGCGACGGTCTAGAAAAGCTGCGACGGCAATCTCGTTGGCCGCATTGAGCACAGCCGTGGTGCCGCGTGGACCACGCAAGGCCTCCCAGGCCAAATGAATGCCGGCAAAACGTTCGGGGTGACCGTGGTCATCCAAGGCTTCAAACGTCATGGCTGACAAGGCATGAAAGTCCAAAGCTTGCGCACCAGAAACCATACGCTCTGGCCAGCTCAAACCATAGGCAATGGGCACACGCATATCGGGCGTACCCAACTGAGCCACCACCGACATATCCCGGTACTGCACCATCGAATGGATGATGCTTTGCGGGTGAATCACCACCTCTAAACGTTCGGGCGACAAACCAAACAAATAACGCGCCTCAATCACTTCCAGCGCTTTGTTCATCATGGTGGCCGAGTCCACCGAAATTTTGCGGCCCATCACCCAATTGGGGTGCGCGCAGGCTTGCTCAGGTGTCACGTCTTTCAAGGTAGCCAAGTCGTGTGTGCGAAACGGGCCACCCGATGCTGTGAGGATGATTTTTTCGACACGTGCATCCCAAGTCGAGGCATCTTCTGGGAGCGATTGAAAAATAGCGGAGTGCTCGCTGTCAATGGGCAGAAGTGTGGCACCGCCTACTTTGACTGCATCTAAAAACACTTCAGCACCAACCACCAACGCCTCTTTGTTAGCCAAGAGCAAACGCTTGCCTGTTCTTGCAGCAGCCAAGCAAGGCGACAAACCTGCAGCGCCCACGATGGCAGCCATCACAGCGTCCACGTCAGGATGCGCCGAAATTTCATCCAACGCCGCAGCACCACTGAGCACTACTGTAATCAAGCCTTCCGCTTGAATTTTGTGTTTGAGTTGCTTGGCGGCATCCGCATGCACCATCACCGCGAAACGCGGCTTGAATAGTGCACATTGACGCAACATCAAATCAACTTGAGTAGCACCTGAAAGCGCGAACACTTCAAAGCGCTTGGGGTGACGCGCAATAACGTCTAGCGTGTTGGTACCAATCGAGCCTGTGGAGCCGAGCACCGTGATGCGTTGTGGCCGTGCGTCGATGTGCATCGCAGTCACACCGATTGCGCCAACATCATGGCCAATGGCAGCGCTGGAAGCAGTGCATCCACACGATCCAACACGCCGCCGTGACCTGGCAGCAATTGACTGCTGTCTTTCATGCCCGCGCTGCGTTTGACCAATGACTCAACCAAGTCCCCTGCCACGCTCATCATGGTCAAGAACAAAACTGCCAACACCAAAAACGGTACCCCTCGGCTATACAAACGGGTGTAAAGGCTTGCGCTGTCTACGGCGTATTGGGTATCCACCCAAATCCAAACACCAGCCATCAGCAACACGCCTACCATGCCACCCCACACACCTTCCCAGCTTTTGCCAGGGCTGATGGCGGGTGCCAGCTTGCGGCGGCCAAATGCACGGCCCGAGAAATAAGCAGCGATGTCGGCCATCCACACAAGGAAGAGCACCGACAACAAGAAGTTCACGCCCATGACCTTGGCTTGATACATGGCCACCCAGGTCAGCCACAGAGCCAATACGCCCACCACCAAACGCAAGGTGCGCGAAATGCTGGCCCAACGCTCCACGCCGTGGCGAATCAACCAAGCGGCCACCAGCACCCATGCAGCACCTGTGATGGTCCAAATATTAGCGGGGGCTTGATGCGCCCAGCGTGCAGACCACGCATACAAACACAGCGTCACACACACAGCAGCCACGCGCAAAGAACCGCGCATGGCAAAGCCGTTCAAACGGCCCCACTCCCACGCGCCTGCGGCGATCAAGACAAGTGTGAGCCCCGCCAAAGGCTCGGCAGAACTGGCAACCACGGCTGGCAGTAAAAGCGCCAACAAAACCAGCGCGGTGATGACGCGTTGCTTGAGCATTTGGCTTAGACCGCCATGATTTCGTGTTCTTTGCTGGCGATGAGCTTGTCAATCTCAGCAATGTGGCTATCGGTTACTTTTTGGATGTCGGCTTCTGCGCGTTTTTGATCATCTTCGGAAGCGAGTTTGTCTTTCACGAGCTTCTTCACAGATTCGTTGGCATCACGACGCAAATTGCGCACGGCCACTTTGGCGTTCTCGCCTTCGGTGCGAACCACCTTGGTGAGTTCTTTGCGACGCTCTTCCGACATCGGAGGCATTGGGACGCGAATCAACTCGCCCATCGACGAGGGGTTCAAACCCAAATCGCTGTCGCGAATGGCTTTTTCGATTTTGGCGCCCATGGGCTTTTCCCAAGGCTGCACGCTCAAGGTGCGGGCGTCTAGCAAAGACACGTTTGCCACTTGGCTGATCGGCACCATAGAGCCGTAGTAATCCACTTGCACAGTATCCAACAACGATGGGCTGGGACGGCCTGTGCGAATCTTGGTCAAGCTGTTGCTGAAGGCCGCAATCGATTGGCCCATTTTGGTTTCTGTGGTTTTCTTGATGTCAGCGATGGTCATGTTGAGCTCCTGGGGCAGCGCAGTGTGAGATTCGGAAAATGGGAATTAGGCGTGCACCAAAGTGCCTTCGTCTTCGCCCATGACGACTCGCTTGAGCGCGCCGTTCTTGAAAATAGAGAACACTTTGATTGGCAATTTTTGGTCACGGCACAACGCAAAAGCGGTGGCGTCCATGATGCCTAGATTTTGGCCAATCGCTTGGTCAAAGCTGAGCTCGGTGTAACGCGTGGCATTAGGGTCTTTCTTGGGGTCGGCCGAGTAAACGCCATCCACCTTGGTGGCTTTGAGCACCATCTCTGCACCAATCTCAGCACCGCGCAAAGCAGCGGCTGTATCAGTCGTAAAGAAAGGGTTGCCTGTACCGGCAGCGAACACCACCACTTTGCCCTCTTCGAGGTATTGCAAAGCTTTGGGACGCACATAAGGCTCGACCACTTGGTCAATGGCGATGGCGGACATGACACGCGCGGTCAAACCTGTTTTGTTCATAGCATCAGCCAAAGCCAACGAGTTCATCACCGTGGCCAGCATGCCCATGTAATCGGCTGTGGCGCGGTCCATACCGACAGAACCTCCCGCGACACCGCGGAAGATGTTGCCGCCACCAATGACGATGGCCACCTCGACACCGAGGTGGATGACTTCAGCTACCTCGTCCACGATGCGAACGATAGTGGCACGGTTGATACCGAACGCATCGTCACCCATCAAGGCCTCCCCCGACAGCTTGAGCAAAATACGCTTGTAGGCTGGCTTTGGTGAGGTCATGAAAAAGCTCCTTGATGTGTGCAGTTGAATGTGATGTACGGGGGATATCAAAAGGGGAGCCTAAGCCCCCCTTTGTTTTAAGCAGTTTGCTTGGCGGCAGCGACTTGAGCGGCCACTTCGGCTGCAAAGTCGTCGACCTTTTTCTCAATGCCTTCACCCACCACGTAGAGGGTGAAAGAAGCCACTTTGGTGTTGGCAGCCTTGAGCATTTGCTCAACGGTTTGCTTGTCGTTCTTGACGAAAGTTTGGTCGAACAAAGACACCTCTTTGAGGTACTTCTGCACAGAGCCTTCCACCATCTTGGTGACGATGTCAGCAGGCTTGCCAGACTCAGCAGCCTTGGCGGCAGCGACTGAACGCTCTTTTTCGATCAAGTCAGCAGGTACATCAGCGCTTGTCAAAGCCACAGGCTTCATCGCAGCCACGTGCATGGCCACATCTTTAGCCGCTGTTTCGTCGCCGTCGAACTCGACCAACACGCCAATGCGTGTGCCGTGCAAGTAAGCAGCCAACTTGTGCGCGCCGTCAAAACGCTTGAAGCGGCGGAAGCTCATGTTCTCGCCGATCTTGCCAATCAAACCTTTACGCACGTCTTCGAGCGTAGGGCCAAAGCTGTCTTGCTCGTAAGCCAAAGCACCCAAGGCTTCGATAGAAGCTGGGTTGTGCTCTGCCACCAACTTGGCGGCAGCTTGAGCCAATGCCAAGAAGCTGTCGTTCTTGGTCACAAAGTCGGTTTCGCAGTTGACTTCCAACAAGGCACCAGTGTTGCCGCTGATGAAGCTAGTCACCACGCCTTCGGCGGTCACGCGGCTAGAAGCCTTGCCAGCTTTGCTGCCGAGCTTGACGCGCAACAATTCTTCTGCTTTGGCCATGTCGCCTTCGGCTTCAGTCAAAGCTTTTTTGCACTCCATCATGGGGGCGTCGGTTTTTGCGCGCAGTTCAGCGACCATGCTTGCGGTAATTGCAGCCATTTAATTTCTCCGTATTCAGTTCAAAACAATTGGGTGTGAAAAAGGGGCTTCACAAGCCCCTTTTCAAGTTTGGGCCGCGTGATTAAGCAGCGACTTCAACAAACTCTTCGCTACCTTCGGTCACAGCTTTGACCAAGTCGTTGGTGGCGTTGGCACGGCCTTCGATGATTGCGTCAGCGATACCGCGAGCGTACAAAGTCACAGCCTTAGACGAGTCGTCGTTACCTGGGATGATGTAGTCGATGCCTTCTGGTGAGTGGTTAGAGTCCACCACACCGATCAATGGGATGCCCAATTTCTTGGCTTCAGCGATGGCAATCTTGTGGTAGCCAACGTCGATCACGAAGATCGCATCAGGCAACACAGCCATATCTTGAATACCGCCGATGTCTTTCTCAAGCTTTTCCATTTCGCGCTTGAACATCAGTTGTTCTTTTTTAGACAAAGCGTCCAAACCAGCTTCTTGCTGGATCTTCATGTCTTTCAAACGCTTGATCGATGTCTTGACTGTTTTGAAGTTAGTCAACATGCCGCCCAACCAACGTTGGTCAACATAAGGCACGCCAGCACGTTGTGCTTCGGCGGCGACGATTTCGCGTGATTGACGCTTGGTACCGATCATCAACACAGTGCCACGGTTCGCAGACAACTGCTTGACGAACTTGACAGCGTCTTGGAACATCGGCAACGATTTTTCCAAGTTGATGATGTGAATTTTGTTGCGGTGACCGAAGATGAACGGGGCCATCTTGGGGTTCCAGAAGCGAGTTTGGTGACCAAAGTGGACGCCGGCTTCCAGCATATCGCGCATAGTGACTGACATAGAGATACTCCAAAGGTTGGGTCTAAAATCCAGTCCATCATCACCGCAAGTTTTCATTCTTGAAAAACTCTTGGCAACACCTTGATTGGACTGGTTTGCGAGTGATGTTTGTCCGAACTTGAGACAAAGCCTCAACCTCGGAAAAACCCAATGATTCTAGCACAGCAATACATGCCTCTTACCCCCAACCAGCCGCCTTCAGCAAGGATTCGCCCATGAAGGTCGCCGTGATTGGCGCAGGCGTGATTGGCATCTCCACCGCGTACGAACTCGCCGCGCAAGGCCACCAAATCAGCGTGTATGAGCGCAATGGCGCAGCCGCCGAAGAATGCAGCTTCTCCAACACAGGCGTGGCCTCTGCGGGTTATGCCGCGCCGTGGGCACGCCCTGGCATGCTCAAACACGTGCTTTCACACCTGTGGCAGCGTGACACGCCTCTGCGCATCTCCAGCCCCAGCATGGCCGATTGGCGCTGGCTGTGGCAGATGCGCAAAGCCAGCAGCGCCACCACCTTTGCGCGTAACCGCGCCAGCATGCTACGTTTGGCCGAGTACAGCAGCCACCGCATGCGCACCCTGACCGACACCTTGAACTTGGAGCACGAACGCAGCCAAGGCTTCATGGTGCTCTTGCGAACCGAGCGCGAAATTCAACTCATGCAAGACAGCTTGCAAGTGATGCGCGATGCAGGACTGAGCTTCAAAACACTGAGTGCCGAAGAAGCCCGTGGCATTGAACCTGCGCTCAACCCCGAAACCGCTTTGGCGCAAGCCGTTCACTTTCCCGAAGACGAAGTGGGCAACTGCCGTCAATTCACGCTGCTGCTCAAAAGCGAAGCCGAATCCTTGGGCGTTAAATTCCACTTCAACACCAGCGTGCTGCCGCTCTCCAACGCGCAACCCAAAACCATTCGCACCTCTGCGCAAGACATGGGCGAAAATTTTGACGCCGTGGTGGTCTGTGCGGGCTTAGCCAGCGCACAACTGGTGCGACCTTTGGGCTTGCGCATTCCCCTCGCAGCCGTTCACGGCTACGCCATCAGCGCAGCGGTACGTGAACCACTGGATGCACCTCGCAGCGGTGTGATGGATGAGCAATACAAAGTGGCCATCAGCCGTTTGGGCCAACGCGTTCGCGTGTCGGGTGGCTCTGAAATTGGGGGCAATGCCAAACGCCACGATCCAGCCAGCATCAAAACGCTGTACCGCGTGCTGGACAACTGGTTTCCGGGCGCAGCACGCACACAAGACAACGTGCAAGTGTGGAAAGGTTCTCGCCCCATGCTGCCCGATGGCCCGCCCATCGTCGGGGCCAGCGGTGTGTCGGGTGTGTGGCTGAATCTAGGACACGGCGCGAGTGGTTGGACCTTGGCCTGCGGCAGCGCCCGCGTGGTGGCTGACAGCATCAACGGCAAAAGCCCAGACATCGATTTGCAAGGCTTAGGCCTTGAGCGCTTGCACCTCCAACAATGAAAACCCTGGGCCTCACTCAACGTATCGACAGCCAAGCCCTGTGGCCGCTGTACGACGTGACGCAGACCCGAAGCATTGAGGCTCAAGCACAAGCTGCCCTGTCCGCTCACACCTTGATGCAGCGTGCAGGCTTGGCCACCGCGCAACTGGCTTTGGCCATCGCGCCACATGCGCAAAAAATTTGGCTGGCTTGTGGGCCGGGCAACAACGGCGGCGACGGCCTTGAAGCCGCAGTCCATTTGCAGACATGGGGCAAGCAGCCCATCGTCACTTGGTTAGGCAAAGACGGTACCGGCCCTGCTGACGCTCAACAAGCGTGGCAACGCGCCAAAGCAGCGGGTGTGACGTTTGCCCAGCAAATCCCAGAACAATTTGACCTCGCCATTGATGCACTTCTTGGGATAGGCACACAACGCACACCTGACGGCGCGATAGCGCAATGGCTAGAAGCCTTGCAAATCACCGACATGCCAGTGTTGTGCGTGGACATGCCGACGGGTTTGAATGCCAACACCGGTGAATGGCTGGGCAAAAGTACATCGCGTCACGCGAATGCCCAACGCCACACCTTGAGCCTGCTCACCCTGAAGTCAGGCCTGTTCATCGCCGAAGGCCGTGATGCGTCGGGCCAAGTTTGGCTCAACAACCTCGGCGTCGAAACTGTGCAAGCGCCCACCGCTTGGCTGCAACAAAGCATCAATGCATCAAGGGACAGGCCACACAGCAGCCACAAAGGCAGCTTTGGCGATGTGAGTGTCATCGGCGGCGCGCCAGGCATGTCTGGCGCTGCGGCACTGGCAGGGGCAGCCGCTTTGCACGGCGGCGCAGGTCGCGTATTTGTTGGCGTCATGGATGCATCAGCCCGTCATGCCATCACCGCAGCACATCCACCCTTGATGGTGCGAGCACCTGAAGATTTGGACCCACAAACATCCACCGTAGTTTGCGGCTGTGGCGGCGGCGCTGACATTCACGCCTTCCTGCCCCATGTCATGTCATCGTCAAAACAACTGGTGCTCGATGCCGATGCATTGAACGCGATTGCACGCGATACATCGCTGCAAAGCTTGCTCAAAAAACGCAGCGCCCGCAGCAAGCCCACCGTGCTCACGCCACACCCGCTCGAAGCCGCACGGCTGCTGAACTGCACAACCCAAGAGGTGCAACACAACCGGTTGCACGCCGCACAACAATTGGCCGATATGTACCAATGCGTGGTGGTACTCAAGGGCTCCGGCAGCATCATTGCCAGCCCACATCACACACCCGTCATCAACGGCTCAGGCAATGCTTTACTTGCCACAGCAGGCACAGGCGATGTACTGGCTGGTTTGATTGGTGCATACATCGCACGCCATGAAAATGTATTTGAGGCCGCTTGCCACGCGGTGTTTGCACACGGAAAAGTGGCAAACGATTGGCCCAGCGCTGGACCTGCACTCGATGCGGCATTACTTGCCGCATCGGTGCGTTAAAGCTCAATCGCGAAAGCGCGATTTACTTGCGCGAGCGTCGGCTTTTGGCGCCGGCTTTTTTATCGGTGGATTTACCTACGCGAGCAGACGGCGATTTAGGTTCACCACGTCCATCTTTGCCACTGATTTTGGTGAAGGCTTTTTTCACCGCAGTTTTGAAGTTCTGCATGGGCGAGCCTGCGGCGTCTTTGCCATGGCGTGGCAACAACTCATCGGCTTCACGCACCAAGCGGAAATCAATCTTGCGGCCATCTAAGTCCACGCGGCTCACCTGAATGCGCACGCGTGAACCAATGCCGTAGCGAATGCCAGTGCGCTCACCGCGAAGCTCTTGACGCATTTCGTCGAAGCGGAAATATTCACCACCGAGTTCGGTGATGTGCACCAAGCCTTCTACATACATGGCGTCCAAGGTCACGAACAGACCAAAGCCCGTGGCAGACGTCACGACACCGCCGTACTCTTCACCCAAATGCTCGCGCATGTATTTGCACTTGAGCCACGCTTCCACATCGCGGCTGGCTTCATCGGCGCGACGCTCATTGGCGCTGCAATGCAGACCAGCAGCTTCCCAAGCTTGCTGGTCGGGCGTCGGTTTGGTTTTAACAACCAATTTGTTTTCAGGCTCGCGCACGCGCGAGGCCAATCGACGCGCCAGTTTGGCATGTGCCTCACCTGGCGTGGGTAGCGTTGGCAAGGTGTATTTACGCTTCGTCAGAATTGCTTTGATGACACGATGCACCAACAAATCGGGGTAGCGGCGAATTGGACTGGTGAAGTGTGTGTAGGCCTGGAACGCCAAACCAAAGTGACCATTGTTGTCGGGCGTGTACACCGCTTGCGACATGGAGCGCAACAGCATTGAGTGAATCTGCTGCGCATCTGGGCGCTCTTTGGTCGCATCAGCAATCGCTTGGAATTCTGAAGGCTTGGGCTTGTCGCCAACCGTCATTCCCACACCCGTCGCTTTGAGATAGCCACGCAAGACATCAATTTTCTCGGGCGTCGGACCTTCGTGCACACGGAACAAGCCAGGGTGCTTGCTTTGCAAAATAAAGTCTGCGCTACAGACGTTGGCAGCCAACATGGCCTCTTCAATCAGTTTGTGCGCATCGTTGCGCACACGCGGAATGATTTTGTCAATGCGACCACTTTCGTCACACACGATTTGTGTTTCGGTAGTTTCAAAATCCACCGCGCCACGCACATGACGCGCTTTAAGCAGCGCTCCATACACATCATGCAGGTTGATCAAATCATCAATACGCTCTTTACGCTTGGCGGCTTCTGGTCCACGAGTGTTCGACAAAATCGCAGCCACTTCGGTGTAGGTGAAGCGCGCATGACTGAACATCACCGCGGGGTAAAACTGATACGCCTCCACATCGCCAGACGCACTGATGAGCATATCGCACACCATGCACAAGCGCTCAACATCTGGATTCAATGAACACAAACCGTTCGAGAGTTTCTCGGGCAACATCGGAATCACACGGCGTGGGAAGTAAACGCTGGTGGCGCGGTCATAGGCGTCCACATCAATCGCGCTGCCGGTTTCCACATAGTTACTTACGTCAGCAATGGCCACCAACAAACGCCAGCCTTTACCCTTGCCCACTTTGGCAGGCTCGCAATACACAGCATCATCAAAGTCACGCGCGTCTTCACCATCGATGGTGACCAAGGGCACATCGGTTAAATCAACGCGGTCTTTTTTGTCTTGCGGACGCACCTTATCGGGCAGGCCACGGGCCATGGCTAAACAGGCGTCTGAAAACTCATGCGGAACGCCGTACTTACGCACAGCAATTTCGATTTCCATGCCGGGGTCATCCACTTCGCCCAACACCTCTTTGATACGGCCCACAGGCTGCCCATACAAACTGGGCGGCTCGGTCAGTTCAACCACCACAACTTGGCCGACCATCGCTTTGGCGGTCGCGCCTTTGTTGATCAACACATCTTGGCCGTAGCGCTTGTCTTCAGGCGCCACCAGCCACACACCGCTCTCTTGCAGCAAACGACCAATGATGGGTTGCTTTGAGCGTTCCAAAATTTCAACCACGCGCCCCTCTGGGCGACCTTTGCGGTCTAAGCGAACAACACGTGCTTTGACGCGGTCACGGTGTAACACCGCGCGCATTTCATTCGGGGGTAAAAAGATGTCGGGCGATCCATCATCTCGTTGCACAAACCCATGACCATCTCGGTGACCCGAGACGGTGCCGACAAACTCTTCCAGTAATCCACTGGTATGAACGGAATTCTTGATACAATGCTCTCTTTCCTGAAATGCCCAGGTGGCGGAATTGGTAGACGCACTAGTTTCAGGTACTAGCGAGTAACATCGTGGGGGTTCGAGTCCCTTCCTGGGCACCAATATAAGTTAAATGAAAGCCACCTTTTAGGTGGCTTTTGTTTTTTGTGAATTTAAATCGGCAATGCGACAAGGTCATGACCATCTGTAGCCACCACTTTGGCACGGGTGAACTCACCCACCTTGAGCACTTTGCTGAGTTTTTCAGGTGGCAACAACTTCACGACGCCATCGATCTCAGGTGCATCTGCGTAGCTGCGGCCCACGCCACCTTTGCGGCCACCGGCGGGCGCTGAATCCACCAGCACTTGAATGGTGGAACCAATGCGGCGTTTGAGCTTGGCAATCGATACCTCTTCGGCCACCGCCATGAAGCGGGCTTGACGTTCTTCACGCACCTCTTGCGGCAACATGCCCGGAATGTCGTTGGCAGCAGCGCCGTCTATAGGGCTGTAGGCAAAGCAACCCGCGCGGTCGATTTCGGCTTCACGCACGAAGTTGAGCAAGTGCTCAAACTCTTCTTCGGTCTCACCAGGAAAACCTGCAATGAAGGTGCTGCGAATCACAATTTGCGGGCACAACTCGCGCCAGCGCGCAATGCGCTCCAGGTTTTTCTCGCCGCTGGCTGGGCGCTTCATGCGCTTCAACACATCGGGGTGGCTGTGCTGGAACGGCACATCTAAATACGGCAACACATGGCCTGTAGCCATCAAGGGAATGATGTCATCTACGCTGGGGTATGGGTACACGTAGTGCAAACGCACCCACGCGCCATATGTTTGGGCCAACTTGGCCAAAGCTTGCGCCAGCTCTAAGGTGCGCGTTTTGATCGGCTGGCCGTCAAAGAAACCGGTGACGTACTTCACATCCACGCCATAGGCAGATGTGTCTTGGCTGATGACCAACAGCTCTTTCACGCCGCCTTCAAACAAAGCACGCGCCTCTTTGAGCACATCGCCAATCGGACGACTCACCAAATCGCCACGCATAGACGGGATGATGCAAAACGTACAACGGTGGTTACAGCCTTCGCTGATTTTCAAATAGGCATAGTGCTTGGGCGTGAGCTTGACGCCCGCTTCACCAAAGCTGTTGGGCACCAAGTCGATGAACGGGTCATGCGGCTTGGGCAAATGCGCGTGCACGGCGTCCATCACCTCTTGCGTGGCGTGTGGGCCAGTAACGGCCAACACACTAGGATGCATTTCCATCACCAAATTGGCACCGCCTTCGGCTTGGCGGGCACCTAAACACCCCGTCACGATGACCTTGCCGTTTTCGGCCAAAGCTTCGCCAATGGTGTCTAGGCTTTCTTTGACGGCGTCATCAATGAAGCCGCAGGTATTGACGATGACCAAGTCAGCGCCAGCAAAAGTTTTAGACGTTTGATAGCCCTCGGCGCTGAGTTGCGTCAAGATCAATTCAGAGTCGGTCAAAGCCTTGGGGCAGCCCAAGCTCACGAAGCCAACTTTAGGTGCGGTTACTTCTGTCATTTACGTTTCAGTCCCATCACATCCATCATGTGTTCGGTTTGTTTTTGCAATTGTTCGGCATAGCTGCTCACCAGTGTCGGCACGATGGGCAGTTGTGGCACGTTGTCCATGAACGTTTGCACGTTCTTTTCAAGGTAAGAGCCCATGAAGCCTTGCATCGAATGCCCATAAAAGCGAATGATGTTGGCCAAGACCTGCTCGGTCAGGATGGGTGAGCCTTCCGACTCATGCTCCAAGATGATTTGCAACAAGATGCTACGCGTCAGGTCTTCCCCCGACTTGGCATCTACCACCCGAAAAGGGGTGCTATGCATAACCAATTGTTTGATATCTGCCAAGGCCACATAGCTGGATGACGCGGTGTCATACAAGCGGCGATTGGGGTACTTCTTGATCACGCGGTCTTGCGTGTCGTCGGAAGTGTTTGATTTTTTGCTGCTCATGAAGTCAGCTCCCGTTGAAAGAGAAAAGCCCAGTACTGTTCAAACAGTGCCGGGCTTGACGGGGAACAATATGGTAGGCGCGATTGGAATCGAACCAACGACCCCCACCATGTCAAGGTGGTGCTCTAACCAACTGAGCTACGCGCCTACATTGTTCGAAGCTGAAAGTATAGCAGACTTCAGCGACGTTTCGCGGTCCGCACCCCACGAACCTCTTTCACCAAGCCCAACACCTTTTGCAAGCGGCGTGAATCGCCCACCTCGACAGTGAATGTCATCCACGCCAAGTCTTTGACTGACTGGGTTTGCACACCAATCACGTTCATCTTTTCTTTGGCGAACACTTCAGAGATGTCACGCAACAAGCCCTGACGGTCTAAGGCTTCGATGTTCACATCCACCGGATAGACCAAGGCTTGCGCCGAAGACGATTGCCCCCAGTCCACCTCAATCACACGGTCACCGCTGCGCAATGCCATTTGACGGAAGTTGCCGCAATCGGCCCGGTGAATGCTCACACCTTTGCCGCGTGTCACAAAGCCACGAATGTCATCGGGCGGTGCGGGCTTGCAGCATTTGCTGAGTTGCGTGAGCAAGGAGTCAATCCCCACCACCAACACCCCGCTCTTAGAGGCCTTGTCGTTAGACTTGGCTTTCTTAAGGCGGACATAGTCATCCGCCACCATTGGCGCGGCGGGGGGATTGAGCAATGTCTCGATATTGCGCAGCGAAAACTCGTCTTTACCCACCACCTCAAACAAGGCTTCGGCAGACTTAAAGCCCAGCTGCGAAGCCAAGTCGTCCAACTTCATTGAGGTTTTGCCTTCGCGCTGCAACAACTTTTCGACAGCCTCGCGCCCTTTAGCCGCTGTTTCTTGCATGGCTTGGGCGTTGAACCACGCCCTCACCTTCGAACGCGCACGTGAGCTGGCCAAAAAGCCCAGCTCAGGATTCAACCAATCACGCGAAGGGCCACCTTCTTTGATGGCGGTCACCTCCACCGTCTGGCCGTTTTTGAGCTGCGTGTTCAGCGGGACCATCGCGCCATCCACGCGCGCACCACGGCAACGGTGGCCAAGGTTGGTGTGCAAGGTGTAGGCAAAGTCAATCGGTGTGCCGCCTTGGGGCAGCTCGACCACAGCAGCATCCGGTGTGAGCACATAAATGCGATCACTCAGTGCATCGGTGGTGGCTTGGCTTTGCGCACCGGCTGAGAGCTCGCGCTCCCACGCCAAGAGCTGACGCAACACCGCAATCTTGGCGTCGTAATCGCCAGAGGCGCTCACCCCCGCATAGCCCTTGGCCCCAGCCTCTTTGTAGGCCCAATGCGCAGCCACGCCGTGCTCGGCGTGGTCGTGCATTTCTTGCGTGCGAATTTGAATTTCAATCGGACGCCCCTGCACGTCGCGCACCACCGTGTGCAACGACTGGTAGCCGTTCGATTTGGGCTTGGCAATGTAATCGTCAAACTCAGAATCAATCGGTGCAAACTGGGTGTGCACCATGCTCAATGTGGCATAGCAATCGGGCACCGAAGGCACTACCACACGTAAAGCACGCACGTCAAAGACGCGTGAAAAGTCGAGCGACTTGCCGCGCATTTTTTTCACGATGCTGTAAATGTGCTTGGGTCGCCCCGCCACTTGCGCTGTGATGCCTTGGGCTTTCAAGTCAGCCTCAAGACGCTCGCGCAACTGCACCATGTAGTTCTCGCGCTCCACACGCTTTTCATCGAGGAGCTTGGCGATTTCACGGTAGGTCTCAGGCTCAAGGAAGCGGAAAGACAAATCTTCCATTTCCCATTTGATTTGCCAAATACCCAAACGGTTGGCCAGTGGCGCAAACACATGCAAAGACTCATAAGCCAAGCTGTGCGGTACTGGCAGCTTGCTAGCGGCAAAGTGGCGCAGGGTTTGCAAGCGCGACGCCAAGCGCAGCAAAACCACACGCAAATCACGCGAAAACGCCAGCAACATCTTGCGCACGTTCTCGGTTTGCAAAGCTGCCACTTGTGATTCAGCTGCCACAGCGCGAGCTTGGCGCTGCACACGAATCAAGCGAGTGGTTTCCAAAGCCAACTCGGCGTAACTAGCGCCAAAGGCTTTGGCAATCACCTCCTCTGGCTTTTGCAAATGTTCTGAGGCGTAAACCAAGTAACAAGCAGCTTGCATAGCCTCTGAGCCACCAATCACGCTCAAGATTTGGGCGACCGCGTCCGCATGCGCCAACACGTCTTCGCCCGTATCCAGCGTCGCACCCATCAGCAAAGGCTGTGCAAAGGCGCGCGCACGCATCAGCGCCTCAGGCTGGTCTGGCAAATCTTGCAGCGAGGCACTCAAGAGCGAGGTGCGCTGCGTTTCTCCGTTATGTTTCATGTAAGCCGCAAAACCGCATAATGTCTATAGGTTTCTCATCGTAATGCATGGAGTTTTCAAAAATGTCAGAACGCACACTCATCGGTAAAACAGCTTTGGTCACGGGCTCCACCAGTGGCATTGGTTTGGGTATTGCCAAAGCCTTGGCTCGGCAAGGCGCCAACATCATCCTCAACGGCTTTGGCGACACCGAAGGCCCCAAGGCCGAAATAGCAGCCTTGGGCGTCCAAGTTGCTTATCACGGCGCAGACATGAGCAAAGCCGCAGACATCAAAGACATGATGAAGTTTTCAGCCGACACCTTTGGTGGCGTGGACATTTTGGTCAACAACGCGGGCATCCAGCATGTGGCCTCGGTGGAAGACTTCCCCGTGGAGCGCTGGGACGCCATCATCGCCATCAACCTCACCAGCGCTTTCCACACCTCGCGCTTGGCTCTGCCCTACATGCAAAAACAAAACTGGGGCCGCATCATCAACGTGGCATCCATTCACGGCTTGGTGGGCTCTGCCCAAAAGTCTGCCTATGTGGCGGCCAAACACGGCATCGTGGGTTTGACCAAAGTTACCGCCCTTGAAAACGCCACCACAGGCGTGACCTGCAACGCCATCTGCCCTGGCTGGGTACTCACCCCCTTGGTTCAAAAGCAAGTCGATGCCAAAGCAGCGGCTTTGAACATCTCGAATGATGAAGCCATCAAGTTGCTTTTGGGTGAAAAAGAGCCGTCCATGCAATTCACAACGCCTGAAGAGTTGGGTGACTTGGCTGTGTTTTTCTGCTCTAAAGCCGGCAACAACGTGCGCGGTGTTGCCTGGAATATGGACGGGGGTTGGACTGCACAGTAATTAATTTGAGAGATTTGGCTGTATTTGTAATACTTTTCAATTAAATGCGATAATTTTTTTACTTACAATTACATCATCGAGTCAAATCTCTCTTACCTTCGAGGTATGACACAAACCTACCCTAAAGAAACCAGTAAATTTGCAGATCGTTTTCGCGCCGCTCTCAAAGATGCGGGCGTCCGAGTTTCTGCAACTGTCGTCGCAAATGAGTTCAACTTGCGGTACTGGGGAGAGGGCATCTCTTCACACGCTGCACGCAATTGGCTCATGGGTGTGTCCATTCCTAAGCAAGACAAGCTCTTGGTTTTGTCCAAGTGGCTCAAAATTTCACCCGAAGGTTTGTTGTTTGGTACGCCACCACCCCGCCCTGCGGATGAAGCCTTGACCGACGAGCGCATCAATTTGGTCGATCAACAGTTGATTTCTCGCTACTTCGGCTTGCAACCCGAACACCGCCGCGTGGTGCGCGAAGTGGTAGAAGGTTTAGCCGCCTTAGGCCCTAAACCTCCCAGCCATCAATAAATCAACGCCACTGCGCGAGCTTCCATACTTAGGCCCTGTCCCACAGGGCCTATTTTTTCGGCTGTCTTGGCCTTCACATTCACGCGCGACACATCAATCTCTAACGCCTCAGCAATGCGTTGACACATCACTGGCATATGCGCTGCCAGCTTAGGGGCTTGCGCAATCACGGTGCTGTCGATGTTGCCAATCTGAAAACCTGCAGCACGCACCATCTCAGCTGTCTTTTGCAGCAATACCCAAGAATCTGCACCTTTGTAGGCAGCATCTTTGTCTGAGAAGTGCCGACCAATGTCACCCAGCGCTGCAGCACCCAGCAACGCATCAGTGATGGCGTGCAGCAACACATCGGCATCTGAGTGACCTAGCAAGCCGTGTGTGTGCTCAATGCGCACACCACCCAGCATCAGCGGGCGACCTTCCACCAGAGCATGTACATCCCAGCCTTCACCAATTCGAAATGAGGGTACGGTCATCGTGTGTTCTTTCCATCAAGCGTCAATGACGCGAATTCAAAATAGCAGCTGCCAAGGCAAAGTCTTCGGGGTAGGTCACCTTGAAGTTTTGTGCGTTGCCGGAGACGAGCAAAGGCTTGAAGCCCATCGCCTCGATGGCACTTGACTCATCCGTCACAGCAGCACCCGCTTGCTCCAAGGCTTTGAGCAAGACGCCTAAGCGAAACATTTGCGGCGTTTGCGCCAACCACTTGTCAGACCGGTCCACCGTTTGGGCCACGCGGCCATTGGCTTCAGCCTTCAGGGTATCGGCCAACTTATGGGCCAGCAAACCGCCCACTGCATCGTCTTGGCAAGCGTCTATCAATGCGTTGATTTGTTCAGGCGTGACCAAGCAACGCGCAGCGTCATGCACCAGCACCCAATCGGTGTCGTGTGCGCCCTGCGTGACCAATTCACGCAAGCCCGCCAACACGCTCTCTGCGCGAGTCGCCCCACCTGTGCGCGATGTTTCAAACAAAGGCTGCGGATGCGTGGTCAGCACACCATCCATGTGCACATCATCAGGGGCCAGCACCAGAACACCTTTGGCCATACGCTGCACGCCTGCAAAAGCTTTGAGCGTGTGCACCACTATGGGCAGGCCTGCAATGGCTTGGTATTGCTTAGGCATTGCCGTGCCCGCGCGGCTGCCAAAGCCTGCGCAAGGAATGACGGCAAAAAAACGAAGAGGGCTGTGGGTGTGTAAGGACATTGAATAGGTTTGAGCTTCATTAAGAAGAAAGCCCAGCCCCCATTCTAGAATTACCCCAATGCACCTGCCCTCTTTGAGTCCCGGCAAACGATTTGCCATGCCCCGCCCTGTCGGCTCTGCGGACGCATTGCTGCTCGCACAGCTGGGCACGCGCGAAAAAGCCAAACAACAACGTGTGGCCATCATCACCGCCGATGCGGTGGATGCCCAACGTCTGCAAGACGAAATGGCGTTCTTCGCCCCTGACTTGCGCTGCGTGTTGTTCCCCGACTGGGAAACGCTGCCCTACGACAGCTTCTCACCCCACCAAGACCTCATCAGCGAACGCTTAGCCACCTTATGGCGCATCTCGCAGGGCGACGCCGATGTTGTGCTGATTCCAGCCACTACAGCGCTGTACCGCTTGGCCCCGCCTGCATTCTTGGCGGGTTACACCTTCCACTTCAAAGTCAAGCAAGCCCTCGACGAAGCCAAGCTCAAATCACAACTCACGCTGGCGGGCTACACGCACGTCACGCAAGTGGTCAGCCCTGGCGAATACGCGGTGCGTGGCGGCTTGATTGACCTGTTCCCGATGGGTTCACTCGTGCCCTACCGCGTCGATTTGTTTGACAACGAAATCGACTCCATACGCACATTTGACCCAGACAGCCAACGCAGCCTCTACCCCGTGCCCGAAGTGCGCTTGCTGCCCGGCCGCGAGTTCCCGATGGACGATGCCGCGCGTGCGCTGTTTCGCAACCGTTGGCGCGAAATGCTCGATGGCGACCCAACCAAGAGCCGCATCTACAAAGACATTGGCAACGGCGTAGCCACCGCAGGTATTGAGTACTACCTGCCTTTGTTCTTCGAAGAAACTGCCACAGTGTTTGACTACCTAGGCACATCGGCCACCGTGGTGTTGCACGGCGACTTAGAGCCCGTGTTCCAACGCTTTTGGCAAGACACGCAAGATCGCTATCGTTTGGTGCAAGGCGACCCCGAGCGCCCTGCCTTGCCGCCTGCCAATCTATTTTTAAGCGCCGAACAGTTTTACGCATCGGCCAACAGCTACGCACAATTTGCACTGCGCCCGCACGTCACCGATGTGATCGACAACGCGTTTGCCCAAACCCTGCCCGACCTCACCGTGGTTCGAGGTGCGGCAGACCCGCTGCAAAAGCTGCAAGCACACGCTGGCAAAACAGCTAATCGCTTGCTCATCTTGGCCGAGAGCGATGGCCGCCGCGAAAGCTTGCTCGACTTCTTGCGCTCGTCCAACGTCAGTCCACCTGCGTTTGATTCGCTGGCAGAGTTCGAAGGCAGCGCCGAAAAAATCGGCATTGCCACCGCCGCATTGCAAGTTGGCTTTAGCTGGACCGAAGCTGGCCTCGACCTGATCACCGAGACCGAACTGTTTGCAGTCGGTGCAACCACGCGCCGCCGCAAAAAACAAGAGCAAGTCAGCGATGTCGAAGCGCTGATCAAAGACTTGTCCGAACTCAACTTGGGCGACCCCGTGGTGCACAACGCCCACGGCATTGGCCGCTACCGTGGCCTGATCAACATGGACTTGGGCGAGAAGAACGCCGACGGCACGCCTGCGCTGCAAGAGTTCTTGCACCTTGAATACGCCGACAACGCCGTGCTCTATGTACCCGTCAGTCAACTGCATCTGATTGGTCGCTACACCGGCGTGAGTGCCGACGAAGCGCCGCTACACAAACTCGGCTCCGCCCAGTGGGACAAAGCCAAACGTCGCGCCGCCGAACAAGTGCGCGATGCCGCCGCCGAGTTGCTGAACATCTACGCCCGCCGCGCCGCACGCCAAGGCCACCCCTTCCGCTACTCGCCGCAAGACTACGAAACCTTTGCCAACGACTTTGGCTTTGATGAAACCGCCGACCAACGCGCTGCCATCCACGCCGTCATGCAAGACATGATCAGCCCTCGCCCCATGGACCGCTTGGTGTGTGGCGATGTGGGCTTTGGCAAAACCGAGGTGGCCCTGCGCGCTGCCTTTGTGGCCGTGACGGGTGGCAAGCAGGTGGCCTTCTTGGCCCCCACCACATTGTTAGCCGAGCAGCATTACCAAACCTTGGTAGACCGCTTCAGCAAATGGCCGATCAAAATTGCCGAGATGAGCCGCTTTCGCTCGGCCAAAGAAATCACCGCTGCCGCCAAAGGTTTGGCTGAAGGCCAAGTCGACATCGTGGTGGGCACGCACAAGTTGCTGAGCGAGTCGGTCAAGTTCAAAGACCTGGGCCTGCTCATCATCGACGAAGAACACCGCTTTGGCGTGCGCCACAAAGAAGCCATGAAAGCCATGCGCGCAGAGGTGGATGTGCTCACGCTCACCGCCACGCCTATTCCGCGCACGCTAGGCATGGCGCTGGAAGGCCTGCGTGATTTGAGCGTCATTGCCACTGCGCCACAGCGCCGCCTGGCCATCAAAACCTTTGTGCGCAACGAAGGCAATGGCGTGATTCGTGAAGCCGTGTTGCGCGAACTCAAACGTGGCGGCCAGTGCTATTTCTTGCACAACGATGTGGCCACCATTGAAAACCGCCGCGCGCAGCTAGAAGAGCTGCTGCCCGAGGCACGTATCGCGGTAGCCCACGGCCAAATGCCTGAGCGCGAACTTGAACGTGTCATGCGCGACTTCGTAGCCCAGCGCTACAACATGCTGTTGTGCTCCACCATCATCGAAACTGGCATTGACGTGCCCAGCGCCAACACCATCATCATGAGCCGCGCCGACAAATTTGGTTTGGCACAGCTGCACCAGCTGCGCGGTCGCGTGGGTCGCAGCCATCACCAAGCCTATGCCTACCTCATGGTGCCCGACACACAGGGCCTCACCAAGCAAGCCTCGCAACGCTTGGATGCGATTCAGCAAATGGAAGAACTTGGATCAGGCTTTTACCTCGCCATGCACGACCTTGAAATTCGTGGCGCAGGCGAAGTACTGGGCGAAAACCAAAGCGGCAACATGCTGGAAGTGGGCTTTCAGCTTTACAACGAAATGTTGTCTGAGGCCGTGCGCGCGTTGAAGAACGGAGAAGAGCCAGACTTGCTCAGCCCCTTGAGCGCCACTACCGAAATCAACCTGCACGCCCCCGCCCTGCTGCCCGACGACTACTGCGGCGATGTGCACCTGCGCTTGTCGTTCTACAAAAAATTGGCCACCGCTAAAACGGGCGATCAAATTGACGCGCTGCTCGAAGAAATTGTGGACCGCTTTGGCAAACTGCCCGCGCAAGCGCAATCCCTCATCGACGTGCACCGCCTGCGTGTGCAAGCCCGCAGCTATGGCGTGACCAAGGTAGACGCTGCACCCGGTGTGACCCACATCAGCTTCAAACCAAATCCACCGTTTGATGCCATGCGCATCATCGAGCTGGTGCAGAAAAACAAGCACATCAAACTGGCGGGCAACGACCGCCTGCGTATTGAGCGTGATCTACCCGAACCCAAAGCCCGTGCGCAAATGGTTCGCGATGTATTGCGCTCGTTGGGTACGCCCAATGTGCCAGCAGCCAAAGCGGCTGAAGTGCAGCCATGACAAACAGACTCACACCATAATTTCCTTATGACTATTGCTACAGAATTTGCACCCGGCCTTGCCATCCAAGGCTTCACCGCCCCTCTGAAACTCCAAGACTTCAAACTCATCGCGTTTGACATGGACTCGACGCTCATCAACATCGAGTGCATCGACGAGATCGCAGATGCTGCAGGCCGCAAGGCCGAGGTGGCGGCCATCACCGAAGCAGCGATGCGCGGTGAAATCACCGATTTCAAAGACAGCTTGCGCCGCCGCGTGGCGCTGCTCAAAGGTGTGCCCGAAGCCGCCTTGCACGAGGTGTTTGAACAGCGTCTGCGTTTGAACCCAGGTGCCAAAACATTGGTAGACACCTGCAAAGCCCACGGTATGAAAGTGTTGTTGGTCAGCGGTGGCTTTACCTTCTTTGCCGACCGTGTGTGCGAGATGCTCAACATCGACTACGCCCGCAGCAACGTGCTGGCGATTGACAACAGCCACCTCACAGGTGATGTGGTCACGCAAGACTGGGGCGATATTTGTGACGGCGCAGAAAAACGCAAGATGCTGCTGCATATCTGCGAGCAAATGGGCATCCAGCCGAGCGAAGCCATTGCCATGGGCGATGGCGCGAACGATTTGCTGATGATGGGCGAAGCGGGCTTGTCGGTGGCGTACCACGCCAAACCCAAGGTGCGCGAACAGGCGATGGTGGCTATCAACGAAGGTGGCTTAGACCGTTTACTGGAAGTCGTCAAAACCTAAAGCTGCTGCAGTTTGCAGCAGTGCTGTTGAATGCGTGTCACTGTGCGGCACGCAACATGCAGTTGACTTAGCGCAGCGCGTTGTAAATCGTCTGCGCCAACTCTTCCGAAATACCTTCCACCGTGCAAAGGTCTGCCACGCTGGCATCGCCTACGCCGCGTGCACCACCAAAACGCTGCAGCAACTTGGCGCGCTTCTTTGGCCCCACACCCGGAATTTCTTCTAGTTTGCTGCCACCCACACGCACTTTCGCACGTGCGGCACGCATGCCGGTGATGGCAAAGCGGTGGGCCTCGTCGCGAATTTGCGCCACCAGCATCAAGGCAGCAGAGTCACGGCCGAGATACACCTTTTCGCGACCATCGGCAAACACCAGTTCTTCCAAGCCAACTTTGCGGCCCTCACCTTTTTCGACGCCCACGATGCGCGAGAGGTCAAGCCCAAGCGACTCAAACACCTCACGCGCCATTGACACTTGGCCTTTGCCGCCGTCAATGAGCACGAGGTCGGGCAGCTTGCCCTCGCCTGCACGTACGGCCTCGGCCAGCTTGCTGTAGCGGCGCACCAGCACTTGGCGCATGGCGGCGTAGTCGTCGCCACCCGTGATGCCATCGATGTTGTAGCGGCGGTATTCCGCGCTTTGCATTTTGTGGTGATGAAACACCACGCACGACGCCTGCGTGGACTCGCCCGAGGTGTGCGAAATGTCAAAGCACTCCACGCGAAACTGTTCTAAATCTTCTGGCGCTAAATCGAGCGCGTCTACCAGAGCACGCGTGCGCGCTTGTTGCGAGCCCTCTTCAGCCAGCAAGCGGGCCAGTTGAATGTCCGCGTTTTGTTGCGCCATTTCTAGCCACACGCGACGTTGCTCGCGTGGGTTGTGCACGGCGGTGATCTTGACGCCGGTTTGTTCGGTCAAAGCTTGCAGCAGTTCTTTGTCTACCGCGTGGCTGGTGATGAGCGCGGGCGGCACAGGCACATCCAAATAGTGCTGGCTCAAAAACGCTTCCAACACTTCGGCCGGCTCGGCATCGTCGACATGAACGGGGAAATAAGGTCGGTCGCCCAAATGTCGACCACCGCGCACCATGGCCAAGTTGACACAGGCTTTACCGCCCTGCACTTTGACGGCGAGGATGTCCACGTCTTGATCGCCCACGGTGTCCACCGCTTGTTGGTGCAGCACTTTGGAGAGCGCGCTCATTTGGTTGCGCAACTCGGCGGCTTGTTCAAACTCCAGCTTCTCGGCGTGCGCCATCATGCGCGCTTCGATGCTGCCCATCACCTCTTGGGTTTCACCGCGCAGCAAACGCACAGCACTGTCTACATCGCGTTGGTAGTCGGACACAGAGATGAGGCCTACGCACGGCCCTGAGCAACGCTTGATTTGAAACAACAAACACGGACGCGTGCGGTTGTTAAACACCGTGTCTTCGCAGGTGCGTAAGCGAAACACTTTTTGCAGCAGCTGAATGGCCTCGCGCACCGCCCACACGCTGGGGTATGGGCCAAAGTAGTCGTGGCGTTTGTCTACTGCGCCTCGGTAGTAGACGACTCGGGGCACTTGTTGGGGGTTCACGCTCAGGTGGTTAACCGAGCTGGGGACACCCAAGGCGAGAGGTGATGCAGCTTGGTTCGCTACCTCATTGATCTTGATTGACACACCACGCGTCATCTTCAAATACGGATAGCTCTTGTCATCCCGAAACAAGATGTTGTACTTGGGCTTGAGCGTTTTGATGAGGTTGTTTTCCAGCAGCAGCGCCTCGGCCTCTGAGCGCACCACCGTGGTTTCCATACGCACGATCTTGCTCACCATGTGGCCAATGCGTGTGCCACCGTGGTCTTTTTGGAAATAGCTGGACACCCGCTTTTTCAGGTTGATGGCTTTGCCCACGTACAGCACTTGCTCTTGCGCATCAAAGTAGCGGTACACGCCGGGCAATGCAGGCAAGCTGGCCACCAGCTCTAACAGCTCGGGTGGGTGGCGTGGTGCGGTTTTTTCTTCCATCCCTGTATTGTGGACAATCTGAGGCGTGAAATCCGATACCCATTCATCACCCAGCCTGCGTTGGGATATTTTTTGTCGCGTCATCGACAACCACGGCGACCTCGGTGTGTGTTGGCGGCTATGCGCTGATCTCGCGCAGCGCGGCCACACCGTGCGGCTGTGGGTGGACGATGCATCGGCTTTGGCTTGGATGGCTCCGCAGGGCTGCACAGGTGTCGCTGTTCATGCGTGGCCCGAAACTGCAGCACTGCAAGCTTTAGCGCAAGACGCCACATTTCAGATCGGCGATGTGGCGATCGAAGCCTTCGGCTGCGAGCTACCCGAAGCGTTTCAAGCACTGATGGCGCAAGGCACATCGCCAGTGTGGATCAACCTCGAATACCTGAGCGCCGAAGGCTACGTTGCACGCTCGCATGGTTTGGCTTCACCCGTGATGAGTGGTCCTGCACGCGGGATGACCAAATGGTTTTTCTTTCCGGGCTTCACGCCCGACACGGGTGGTTTGTTGCGCGAGCCAGATTTAACTGCACGACAAGCAGCGTTTCAACGCCAAGCGTGGCTAAGCGCACTGCCGCTAGACAAACCCATTGCAGCCAACGAACAACTCATCAGCCTGTTTTGCTACGAACCCGCAGCCTTGCCCGATTTGCTAAAGCAACTCAGCCAAGCCGACACCCGCTTGCTGCTCGCCCAAGGTCGCCCCAGCGCAGCCGTAGCAGCAGCCACCCAAACCCTGCACATGCCCAGCAGCGGTACAGGCCTGCTGCACATCAGCCAACTGCCCTACCTCAGCCAAACAGACTTTGACCACTTGCTGTGGGCTTGCGACTTCAACTTGGTTCGTGGCGAAGACTCGCTGGTGCGCGCCCTGTGGGCAGGCAAACCGTTTGCATGGCACATCTACCCACAAGACGATTTGGCCCACCACGACAAGCTGCATGCTTTCGAGGCGGCGCTGGACATGCCCGCCAATTTAAGAAAATTTCACGCGGTATGGAACGGCTTAGAAACAGGGCCACTTCCTGCGCTATCCCGCACCGCCATTGACCATTGGCATGCTTGGGGCCATCAAACGCAACAGCGTTTATTGGCCCAAACCGACCTCACCAGCCAACTACTCAGTTTGGTGGCTCAAAAACGCTAAAATAAGCGGCTTTGCGAACCCCGCCGCAGCCAATGCTGCTTGGGCCACAACCCTCTTAGAAAACTTCACATCACTATGAAAACCGCACAAGAAATCCGCGTTGGCAACGTCATCATGCACGGCAAGGACCCTATGGTTGTCCTGCGCACCGAATACCAACGTGGCGGCCGTGGCTCTTCCACCGTTCGCATGAAATTGAAAAGCTTGATCGCCAACTTCGGTACCGAAGTCGTGTTCAAAGCTGACGACAAGATGGACCAAGTCATTTTGGACAAGAAGGATTGCACCTACTCTTACTTCGCTGACCCGATGTATGTCTGCATGGACGCCGACTTCAACCAATACGAAGTCGAAGCCAGCAACATGGGCGACGCCCTGAACTACCTCGAAGACGGCATGGAACTCGAAGTGGTGTTCTACGATGAGAAAGCTATTTCTGTCGAATTGCCTACCAACGTTGTGCGCGAAATCACTTGGACTGAGCCAGCTGTCAAAGGCGACACCTCAGGCAAAGTGTTGAAGCCCGCCAAACTCGCTACAGGCTTCGAAGTGGCTGTGCCATTGTTCGTGGCCCAAGGTGACAAAGTCGAAGTCGACACACGCACGGGCGAATACCGCAAGCGCGTCTAAGCCTTCAACGGTTTAGCCAATCAAGGCTCCTTCGGGAGCCTTTTTTATGGCCCACGTATCCGTCATGTCTGCCATGTAACATCACTGCATGGATGGAATGCTAGACCCTCACGACCGACGCCTTGCCGAAGCTTGGGAAACCCTCAAAGCGCACTATGACAACGGCGACTCCCTCAAGCCCGAGTCGAACCGATTGGCGTTTGCCGACCCCGAGTTTTTGCTGCGTCGCGAGACGCGCGGCTTGCGTATTCAAATGGAAATCCTCAAGCCCGATTTGGCGCAAATCGAGCGCGGCATAGAACACACGGTGGTGATTTTTGGTAGCGCACGTTTTCGCAGCGAAGAAGCATCACACCTGCAACTCATGCAAGCACGCGCCAGCGGCGATGAAGCCGCGATTGCCAAAGCCGAAGTCTTGGTGCGCAACGCGCGCTATTACGAACAATCACGCGCCTTGGCCCACACCATCACCAAATTTAGCGAAGGCAAAACCAACGGACGCAAGCTGTTCATCTGCACGGGCGGTGGCCCCGGCATCATGGAAGCGGCCAACCGTGGCGCACAAGAAGCGGGCGGCATCAGCGTAGGGCTCAACATCGCCCTACCCCACGAACAAACACCCAACCCTTACATCACGCCCGGCCTGAGCTTCAAGTTCCACTACTTTGCCTTGCGCAAAATGCATTTCATGATGCGCGCCAAAGCCTTGGTGGCATTCCCTGGCGGATTTGGTACCTTGGACGAATTGTTTGAAACGCTCACGCTGGTGCAGTGCAAAAAATCCAAGCCCGTGCCCATCGTGCTGTTCGGCAGCGCATATTGGAAGCGTTTGTTCAACCCCCACGTGTTGGTGGAAGAAGGCGTGATTTCAGAGGAAGACTTGGACTTGTTCACCTACGTCGACAGCGTGGACGACGCTTGGAACTTCATTCGCTCTTTTTATGAACTCTGAGCAAATACGCGCTGCGCGAGCCCAAGCCCACCACGGCTGACACACACCAAAACACCCCGCTGATGCCAATGACGGTGCCTGCTGCACCAAACACCATGGGCATCAGCACGCTCGATGCGTTGATGCCCATCAAGCGCAAGCCCAGGGCCTCACCATGCCGATGCTCTGGCGTGATTTGGTGCAAGGTACTCATGATCATGGGTTGAACACCGCCCAACGACAAGCCCACCAACACCGAGCATGCCCCCATCAACCAAGCCGTCTCGGTAAACGGGTAGACGGCCAACATGAACGAGGTGATGAGCATCGCACCCGTGACCACTTGCCACTCGTGCAAACGTGCGGCGATGAACGGCATCATCATGCGAATGAAAGCTGCAGCCAGTGCAAATACGCCCAAGATCGTGCCAATCGCCGAAGCACTCAGACCGCGCTCGTGACCCAAGATAGGCACGACAAAGGTGTGCACATCCCAACATGCCGACAAAAACCAGTTGACCATCAGCAAGCGCCGAAACATGGGGTCGTTCAACAAATCCCAAGCGCTGTTGTTTTCATGGCCTTCGGGCTTCACCACCTTGGGCAACTCATGCGCTTGGCGGATCCACAACCACGCGATCACAGGCAACAAAGCCATCGCAGCAAATGCCCATTGAAAACCCGCATGGTCAATCAACAAGCCGGCAACAAACGGGCCAATGAAGTTTGAAAAGGCAGGCGCGATGGACAACCAACTGAACGCTTGCTTCATCTGCGCCAAGCCCTGCGCAGCACGCCCCACGTGGCGTTGCAAGGCGATGATGGCAATGCCCGTGGCCCCCCCCGTCATCAAACCACTGAAACACAACACAGGAAAGATGGGCCACAAAGCAGCAGCACCTGCACCGATGGCCCCCATGAGCACGCTCCACATCACAGGGCGTTTCAAACCATGCAAATCAGCATAGCGGCCTGCAGGCAAAGCCAAGAACACTTGGGTCAAGGCAAACATGGCGAGCAAAAAGCCAACGGCTGCTTCGCTTTGGCCATTGCGCAAAGCCAGCAAAGGGGCGGCCATGCGCATGCCCGCCATACAAGCGTGCAGGCACACTTGGCCTGCAATCAGCTTCGTGAGTTCACGTTTCAAACTTTGGCGTCCGCTTTCACGTCAGATTCTTCCAAGGCATCGTCAAACTTGGGCAGCAAGGCTTGCGCTTCACCTTCGGGCAGTGCTTCGACGTTCTTCAATGCACGGCGCATTTGACGACTACGCGTATCGGCACGGTCCAAAGTGTCGGCCGCTTTTTGCACTTGCTCGCGCACCTTCTCAACCCAGTCGCCGTAGCGCTCAAACTCGGTTTTGACGGCGCCTAATACTTTCCACACCTCAGAGGCTTGCTGCTCCAGTGCCAATGTGCGAAAGCCCATGTGCAAGCTGTTGAGCATGGCCAGCAAGGTCGTAGGGCCCGCGAGCGTGACGCGGTAGTCGCGTTGCAAGCTGTCCATCAAACCAGGACGGCGCAACACCTCGGCATACAAGCCTTCTGTGGGCAAAAACAAAATCGCAAAGTCGGTGGTGTGCGGCGGCGCCAAGTAGCTCTCGGCAATGCTTTTGGCTTCGGTGCGAATGCGCACTTCCAGCGCTTTGGCCGCCACCTCGGCAGCCACACCATCGGCGCGGTCTTGCGCATCGAGCAAGCGCTCATAGTCTTCGCGGGGAAACTTGGCATCAATCGGCAACCACACGGGCTCGCCGTCTGCACCACCTCGACCGGGAAAGCGGATCGCAAAGTCAACGCGCTGGTTGCTGCGCGGTTTGGTTTCGACTTGCTTAGCGTATTGCTCAATCGTGAGCACTTGCTCGAGCAAGGCTTCGAGCTGTACCTCGCCAAACATACCGCGTGTTTTGACGTTGGTCAGCACGCGCTGCAAGCTACCCACACCATCGGCCAGCTTTTGCATTTGGCCTAGGCCGTTGTGCACTTGCTCCAGTCGCTCCGCCACTTGTTTGAAGCTCTCAGACAAACGTTTTTCCAACGTGGTTTGCAGCTTCTCGTCCACCGTGCGGCGCATTTCATCCAGCTTATCGGCATTGCTTTTTTGCAGCTGCTGCAACTGCTGGTTGAGCGTGTCGCCAATGCTTTTTTGCATGAGCGTGAGTTGCTGCACTTGGCTTTGCTGAAACAGTGCGAGGTTTTGCGTCAGCTCTTGGCGGCCACCGCGTGAAGACTCGGTAATTTCGGTGCGCAGCTCGCGCTCGATGCGCTCCAACTTTTCATGCATGCTTTGCAGGCTCTGCTGCAAAGCCGAAGCAGCGGCTTCGTTGCTGCCGCTGGGACGGCGCAACAGCAGCACCAACAACAAGGCGTTGAGCGCGCCAACACCCACCGCAATCCAAATTTCCATCATGCCGTGACCGTGTTCAAAGGGGTCACCGATTTGCCTTGCGTGAAATAGCTGATGAGGTTGTCTGCCGCCAAATTGGCCATGGCCAAACGCGTAGCAATCGATGCACTGGCGATGTGCGGCGTGAGCACCACATTGGGCACGGTCAACAAATCTGGGTGAACTTTGGGCTCGCCCTCAAACACATCCAAACCAGCGGCTGCAATTTGTTTGTTGCGCAAGGCCACAGCCAAAGCGGCATCGTCCACGATGCCACCGCGTGCGATGTTGATGAGCGTGGCTGTGGGCTTCATCTGCGCCAACTCCGCTGCACCAATGGTGTGATGCGATGCGGCGCTGTAGGGCACCACCAACATCACGTGGTCTGCGGTTTTCAGCAACTCTTCTTTGCTCACATACGTGGCTTTGCATTCAGCTTCAGACTCAGCGCTCAAGCGTGAACGGTTGTGATAAATCACCTTCATGCCAAAGCCGTGCGCGGCGCGGCGCGCAATGCCTTGGCCAATGCGGCCCATGCCCAAAATGCCAATGGTGCTGCCATGCACTTCGGCGCCGGCAAACATGTCGTAGCGCCACTGCGTCCACTCGCCACGGCGCAGGTAGTGTTCGCTCTCGGTGATACGGCGTGCTGTGGCCATCAACAAGGCAAAGCCAAAGTCGGCGGTGGTTTCAGTCAGCACATCGGGCGTGTTGCTGGCTTGCACGCCTTGGGCTGTCATGGAGGGCACATCAAAGTTGTTGTAACCCACAGCCATGTTGGCCACGGCTTTGAGGTTGGGGCAAGCGTTCAACACTTCTGCATCCACAGGGTCAGAACCGGTGGTGAGTGCACCCACGTGCTGGGACAGCGCTTGCGTCCAAGAAGCTTTGGTCCAAGGTGTGTCCGCTTGGTTGTCGGTCACAACAAAATGCTCGCGCAAGCGAACAAGCGTCTCTTCAAAAATAGGACGGGCAACGATGATTTTGGTTTTCATAAATGACTTTCAATTAATGCGTGAGCGCGTACTCAACGATGTAGACCAGAGCACCAGAAAAGTAGCCAATCAAAGCTAGCCCACTGATTTTTTTAACGTACCAAACAAAATCAATTTTTTCCAATCCCATGGCTGCCACGCCTGCGGCAGAACCGATGATCAAAATCGAGCCACCGGTGCCTGCGCAGTAAGCCAAGAACTCCCACAAGAAACTATCAGCGGGGTATTGCGTGAGGCTGTACATGCCCATCGATGCAGCCACCAGTGGCACGTTATCAACAATGGCACTGACCACGCCGATGATCATCACGATCACATCTTGACGCCCCACCGCTTGGTCCAGCCAAGCGGCCAGGTCAGACAAGATATGGGTGTGTTCCAAGGTGGCGACTGACAACAAGATGCCAACAAAGAAAACAATGGACGGCATGTCAATGCGTGTGAGTGCATGCGTGAGCGACAAATGCGCTTTGTCTTCATGGTCTTTTGTGCGGTGCACCAAATCACCCACGAGCCAAAGAACGCCCAAGCCAAACAGCACACCCATGAAAGGCGGCAAGTGCGTCCACGTCTTGAAAGCTGGCACTGCGACCAAAATTCCAAGCCCTAAGAAAAACATGAGGTTACGTTCAAACGCAGTGGTGACGTGCAAAGACTGCTCAGACGCATTGGCCACGGGGGGTACCACAGCTTTTCCTTTGAGCAAAAAACTGGTCACAAACAACGGCACCAACAAGTTCACCAATGACGGTAAGAACAAGCCTTTGATGATTTCCAAAGCGGTGATTTGCCCGCCAATCCAAAGCATGGTGGTGGTCACATCACCAATGGGTGACCAAGCACCGCCCGCATTGGCCGCGATGATGATGATGCCGGCAAAGAACAAACGGTCTTCACGTTTGTCGAGTAGCTTCTTCATCAACGACACCATGACGATGGTCGTTGTGAGGTTGTCCAAAATAGCGCTCAGAAAAAACGTCACAAAGCCCACCAACCACATCAGGCTTGAGAGCTTCGTGGTTTTGATGCGTGAGGTGATGACTTCAAAACCATTGTGCGCATCCACCACTTCAACGATGGCCATGGCCCCCATCAAAAAGAACACGATCTGCGCCGTGCTGATGAGCGACTCGCTCAGGTGCTCACTCACCACATGGGCATCCCCTGTGTTCACAGCATAGATGGTCCACAACAAACCTGCCCCCACCAAAGCCGATGCAGATTTGTTAATTTTGAGCGGATGCTCAAACGCGATGGCAGCATAGGCCAAGACAAAAATAACAACCAAAGCAGTCAACATACAAGCTCCAAAATTAAGCAGGTTGTGCGATGTCAAACACTTGACGCAAATACGCCAAATAGTTTTCATCGTCACACATCCCTTTGCCAGGTGTGTCTGACAGTTTGGCCACAGGCTGGCCATTGCACTGCGTCATCTTGATGACGATTTGCAATGGCTCGTAGCCCAAGTCATTGGTCAAATTGGTGCCGATACCAAATGCCAATTGGCAACGGCCACGGAACTGTTGGTACAGAGCAATGATTTTTTCAACCGTCAATCCGTCAGAAAAAATCAAGGTCTTGGTCAGCGGATCCACACGGTTGTTGCGATAGTGCGAAATCATGCGCTCGCCCCACGTGAAGGGGTCGCCACTGTCATGGCGTGCGCCATCGAACAGTTTGCAAAAGTACATGTCGAAGTCGCGCAAGAACGGCTCAATGCCATACACATCGCTCAGGGCAATGCCCAAGTCGCCACGGTATTCACGCGCCCAGGTCTCGAACCCAAACACTTGGCTGTCACGCAGACGTGGCCCCAAAGCTTGGCAGGCTTGCAAGTACTCATGCGCCATGGTGCCCAAGGGCGTGAGGCCCAGCTTCATCGCAAACAAGGCATTGCTGGTACCCGCCAACTGCCCAGAGGGGCCCGTACCCAGCTTGGAGGTCAACACACGCAGCAACTCTTCGTGCCAAGCCCTTGAAAAGCGTCGACGTGTGCCGTAGTCGGCAATTTTCAAATCGCTCAAACGCTCGGCGTGCAAGGCATCAATCTTTTGATCCAGGCGCTTGCGACCCTCCAAGAAGTCAGGCACGGTTTGCGTGTTGCGAAAGTACACCTCGTTGACGATGGCCAACACCGGGATTTCAAAAAGAATGGTGTGCAGCCAAGGGCCTTGGATGCTGATGTCAATCTCACCGTTTGAGAGCGCATTCACCTGGATGTATTTTTCATTCAGGCGAAACAGCCCCAAAAAATCCACAAAGTCGCTCTTGATGAAACGCAAGCTACGCAGCCAAGTCAACTCGGCATCTTGAAACTGCAAGCTGCACAGCGAGCGAATTTCGTCACGAATTTCCTGCACATACGGCGCCAGTGCCACGCCGGGGTTGCGGCACTTGAACTTGTACGACACCTGCGCACTAGGGAACTGATGCAGCACAGCCTGCATCATGGTGAATTTGTAAAGGTCGGTGTCGAGCAGGCTGGTGATGATCATCGCAAACTAACTAAATAAAACTCAGGCCACCCAGTGGGTGAACTCATTCACAGGCACACGGGGCGTAACCAGCGTGTTGACTTTGTCACTCTCGTCGGCATAGCCCAAGGACATGCCGCACACCATCATCTCGCCCTCGCTCGCACCGATGTGCGGCAGGATGATGCTGTGAAAACCATTCCACGCCGCTTGTGGGCAAGTGTGCAAACCACGCGCACGCGCAGCCACCATGATGTTTTGCATGAACATGCCGTAATCCAACAACGAGCCGCGGCCCATGATGGGGTCGATGGTGAACATCAAGCCCACCGGTGCATCAAAGAACTTGAAGTTGCGTTGGTGCTGTTCGTGCATGCGGTCTTTGTCGCCCTTGCCTATGCCCAGCAGGCCGTACAAACTCCAGCCATTTTCACGGCGGCGGTCAATGTAGGGGCTGACCCATTTTTCGGGGTAATAGTCGTATTGCTCGGTGTACTGCTGGGCCACTTCGGGGTTGGCACGAATCGCTTCGTGAGCGGCACACACTTTGTCGACCAAGGCATCACGTGTGGCACCTTGCAACACATAGACCTTCCAAGGCTGGGTGTTGGTGCCCGAAGGGGCGCGACTGGCCACTTGCAAAATTTCCGTGATGAGTTCACGCGACACAGCTTGCTGCGTGAATGCACGAGCAGACATGCGTGAGGTGATGGCGTGGTCAACAGCGGCCACATTGGAATCGGTCATCGGTGAGTCTCCTTTGCTTGATTTGAGTCTTGGTTCAGATTTTGCCAGCGTTGCCAGTACGCATAGGCGACACGGTAAGTGTTGACTTGCGCCTGCACTGTGTCAGCCATTTCTTTGCCATAGCCCCCCGCCATTGAAAAGGCCAAGGGAATGCGTTTGGACCATGCCCAGTCAAACACGCGACGGTCGCGGGCCTCAAGGCCATCAAAGCTCAGACTCAAGCGCCCCAAACGGTCGCCCTCGTGCGGGTCAGCGCCCGCCAGATAAATCACCAAGCCGGGTGTGAAGCGGGCTTCTAGCTCGGCCAAGGCGTGTTCTAACGCCTCTAAATAAGCCGCATCTGCACAACCATCGGGCAGTTCAATGTCTAAATCACTGGTTTCTTTGTCGAATGGAAAGTTGCGCGCTCCGTGCATGGACAGGGTGAACACCTGCTCGTCTCGCGAAAAGATGCGCGCTGTGCCGTTGCCTTGGTGCACATCCAAATCAATGATGGCCACCTTCAAGGGCTGCTTGTGCACACGACCCCACTCGGCTTGCATCAGGCGCGTGGCCACGGCCGCATCGTTGAACACACAAAAACCGCTGCCCTTGTCCGCATACGCGTGGTGCGTGCCGCCTGCCAAATTGGCCGACACGCCCTGAGCGCCAAACAGGGCTGAGCGTGCAGCCATCACCGTGGCACCTGCCGAGCGACGTGAGCGCTCAACCATGGCGGGCGTCCATGGAAAACCAATTTCTTTTTGCTGAGCCTCGCTCAATGTGCCTTGCACCACGGATTGGATGTAGCTGGGTGCATGCACCAAAGCCAGCTCGCCGTCACTCGCGGGCTCGGCTGCGGCCAACTCGACCTCGGGTAGCTCTGCGCCCAAACGCTCGCGCAGCAAACGGTACTTGGCCATGGGGAAACGGTGGCCAGGCGGCAAGGGCAACACGAATTGGTCCGAATAGAAAGCGCGCATATCCCTTGGAAACCGCATGAAACAAGGACGCATTGTCACCAATTTGCAAAAACCTTCAGTTTTAGAACCTCACCTCTAATCAGCCCTTCCAAGCCCCAAACCCTCTTGCAAACCTGCGGGATAAACCTAAACTTCATCCCAATGCTGCACCGCAACATTTTTTGCAAGCTCACTTAACTTTCTGGAGTATTCACATGATCAACGTCGAACAAATCGCCGCCACCAACAAAGCCAACCTGGACAACCTGTTTGGTTTGTCAAACAAGGCCTTCGCTGGCGTTGAAAAAATGGTTGAACTCAACCTCACCGCTGGCCGCGCCGCTTTGGCTGAGTCTGCTGCTCACGCACAAGCTGTGATGGGCGTGAAAGACGCACAAGAACTGATCGCTTTGCAAACCAGCTTCTTGCAACCTTTGGCTGAGAAGTCTGCTGCTTACAGCCGCCACATCTATGACATCGCTCAAGGCACTGGCGCTGAATTCACCAAAGGCCTCGAAGGCAAAGCTGCTGAAGGCCAACACGCTGTTCAGGCTTACATCGAATCTGCTTTGAAAAATGCACCTGCTGGCTCTGAGCAAGCTGTGGCTTTCTTCAAACAAGCTGTGACTGCCAGCAACACCGCTGTGGAATCTGTGCAAAAAGCCGTCAAGCAAGCTGCTGACATGGCCGAGTCACACATCCAAACCGCCACTGAAACAGCTGTGAAAGCTTCAAAAAGCGCTGCTAAGAAGCGTTAATTTGTAACGATTGTCTCCTCGGATTCTTCGTCACCTCTGGGTGCAGGAATCCCTTCAAGGGCTCGCCGCAAGGCGGGCCCCTTTTTTTCGCCTGTCGTTATGGCGTTGCTAGAGCGGCCTTGAGTTTGGGCAAGGCTTGCAGCATGGCCGCACGACCTGCTTCAATCGAACGACGACGCGCCTTGAAGTCAGCGCTGCCCACATCGCGCAAGGCAGGGCGCACCACGAGGTCGGCATCGCGCAACTCAAGGGTGTTGATGCTCTTGCCCATGATGGTGAAGGTCTGCATCAAGATGTCAAACATGTCACCCGTCTTGCCCGATTCGGGCGGGCTAGAAATGTCGATGGCCAACACATACTCGGCCCCCATCTGACGTGCATAACGCACAGGCACAGGTGACACCAAGCCACCGTCCACAAACTCTCGATTGCCAATGCGCACCGGCTCAAACACCGAAGGCACCGCACTCGACGCGCGCACCGCCGTGCCCACATCGCCACGCTGAAACAAAACGCCCTCGCCCGTTTTCAAATCAGTGGCCACGATGCCCAGTGGAATCTTCATCTCCTCAATGCGACGGCCACCCGTTTGCTTGCTGATGTAGCGGGCCAAACCATCGCCGCGCATCATGCCGCGGCCCAGCAAAGGCACGGTCCAATCGGTGATGGTGGCCTCTTCCATGGTCTCGGCGGCTTTTTGCAACTGCGCGCCATCTTTGCCACTGGCATAAAACGCCGCCACCACACTGCCGGCCGAGGTGCCCACCACCAAGTCGGGCTTGATACCCGCCTCTTCCAGCACCTGAATCACGCCCACGTGTGCAAAGCCACGCGCCGCGCCACCGCCCAAAGCCAAGCCAAACTTGGGCACGCGCTTGGTCACGGATGTTTCTGACGGACCGTTGTCGATGGGCGCCAAAGGCCCACGCGAGGAACAGCCGGCCAATACAGCCAAACTCAAAGCCAACACCCAAGCACGCGCACTGGACGGCGCCATTAACAAACGCAAATTCATGCAAAAACTTTCAACAGTCAATTCTCTACTAGGGATTGTCCTAGATAGCAGCCAGAAGCCTTTGCCATCCCGCATAATTGACGTTTACGTAAACGTAAAGCAACCATCTAAATTCTGGAGACCCTCATGGACATCAAAGGCAAAGTTTTCATCGTCACCGGCGCAGCCTCTGGCTTGGGCGAAGGCACGGCACGTGCACTCGCCGCAAAAGGCGGCATCGTGGTCATCGCTGACATGCAAGCCGAGAAAGGCGAAGCTGTGGCCAAAGACATTGGCGGTGCCTTTGTGAAATGCGATGTGAGCAACGAGGCCGACGGCCAAGCCGTGGTGGCCAAAGCCGTCTCTTTGGGCAAGCTCATGGGCTTGGTCAACTGCGCGGGCGTGGCGCCTGCCGAAAAAACCGTGGGCAAAAACGGTGCACACGCGCTGAGCAACTTCACCCGCACCATCACCATCAACTTGGTGGGCAGCTTCAACATGATTCGCTTGGCCTCTGAAGCCATGTGCCACAACGAACCCGAAGCCACAGGCGAACGCGGTGTGTTGATCTCTACCGCCTCGGTCGCGGCCTACGATGGCCAAATTGGCCAAGCCGCTTACAGCGCATCCAAAGGCGGCGTGGTGGGCATGACCCTGCCCATCGCCCGCGACTTGGCGCGCAACGGCATTCGCAACATGACCATCGCCCCCGGCATCATGGGCACGCCCATGTTGTTTGGCATGCCCCAAGAAGTGCAAGACGCACTGGCCGCTGGCGTGCCCTTCCCTTCGCGCTTGGGCACCCCGCAAGACTACGCCAAGCTCGCTTTGCACATTTTTGAAAATGATTTGCTCAACGGTGAAGTGATTCGCTTGGATGGTGCGATTCGCTTGGCACCGAAGTAAGCCAAAACGTTCTTCAAAGTCCCGAAAAAGGGTGAAGCCTAAAATCAGGCTTCACCCTTTTTACATATGGCCATCCCCCAGTCCTTCATTCAAGAGCTTTTAGCCCGCGTCGACGTTGTCGAGGTGGTGGGCCGCTATGTGCAGCTCAAAAAAGGCGGGGCCAACTTCATGGGGCTGTGCCCGTTTCACGGCGAGAAGTCGCCGTCGTTTTCGGTGAGCCCCGCCAAGCAGTTTTTCCATTGCTTCGGCTGCGGCAAAAACGGCAACGCCATTGGCTTCTTGATGGAGCATGCGGGCATGACCTTCGTTGAAGCGGTGAAGGACTTGGCGCAAAACATCGGCATGCAAGTGCCAGAAGACGATGCGTCGCCGCAAGACCGCGCCCGCGCTGCCGAGCAACGCCAAAAGCAAGCCACCCTCACCGATGTATTGGAAAAAGCGGGCGAGGCTTATCGCAAGCATTTGCGCAATTCGCCCAAAGCGATTGAGTATTTCAAAGGCCGTGGCCTGAGCGGCCAGGTTGCCAAAGACTTTGGTTTGGGCTACGCGCCCGAAGGTTGGCGCAGCTTGGCCAGTGTGTTCCCCGACTACCAAGACCCGCTACTTGCTGAGAGCGGCTTGGTCATCGTGAACCAAGAAGACGGTGAAGAAGAAAAACGCTACGACCGCTTCCGCGACCGCGTCATGTTCCCCATCCGCAACGTCAAGGGCGAGTGCATTGGCTTTGGTGGCCGCGTGTTGTTTGAGGGCACGCCCAAATATTTGAACTCGCCAGAAACCCCCGTGTTCAGCAAAGGTCGCGAGTTGTACGGCCTGTTTGAAGCCCGCAACGCGCTGCGAGACGCCGGCTATGTGCTGGTGACCGAGGGCTACATGGACGTGGTGGCCTTGGCGCAGCTGGGCTTTCCCAATGCCGTGGCCACACTGGGCACAGCGTGCACAACAGACCATGTGCAAAAACTGTTTCGCTTCACCGACAACGTGGTGTTCAGCTTTGACGGCGATGGCGCAGGCCGCCGCGCTGCACGCAAGGCGCTGGATGGCGCATTGCCCTACGCCACCGACGTGCGCAGTGTGAAGTTTTTGTTCTTGCCTGCTGAGCACGACCCCGACAGCTACATCCGAGAATTTGGCAAAGAAGCCTTTGCCCACTGCGTGACCGAAGCCATGCCCTTGAGCCGCTTTCTCATCGAAGTGGCCCGCGAAGGCTGCGACCTGCACACGGCTGAAGGCCGCGCCCACATGGCCAGCAACGCCAAGCCGATGTGGATGGCCTTGCCTGATGGTGCGTTGAAGCGCCAGTTGCTCAGCGAAATCGCCGAGCTGGCCGACTTAGGCAACCACGAGCTGCAAGACCTGTGGATGCCAGCCCCCGCAGCTGCGCCCGCACGCACCGGTGAATTTAAAAAATCATCCAAGTTCAAACCCCGTGAACCCTACGCGCCCAAAACCTACAAGCGTGGCACACGCCTGATTCCACAAGGCCGCGCCGACCACGCTGCACGGGTGCTGCTTTCGCACATGGACTTGTGGGACGACCTCTCCACAGAAGACCACAACCTCTTGTGCGAACTCGCCCCACCCCACGGCCCGCTTTTTGTGTGGCTGGACCACCAACACCACGAACACGGCAACCAAGCTTGGGGGGCGCTGCGCGAAGGCCTGCGCGAGCATGAATCAGAAGACCTCGCCCTGCGCGTCATGGCCACCGCCTTCACCCCACTCATGGACGACGAAGGCAAGCCCACGCCCGAGAGCCTGACGCCCGAGCAACAACGCAAAGAGGCAGGCCTAGAGCTTCGCGGCATCTTGAACAAAATTTTGTTTGAAAGCCTGGACGCGCAAATGAAAGAGGCCATCGCCGAAGCCGCCGCCGATCCCACGGCCATGCAGCGGTACAAAGCCCTGTTTGAGCGGCGCAAGCAACTAGGCCTGATCCCGCAAAAACTGGTCGAAAGCCAAGATTGATGCGGCTGTGGCCAATCTAGAGCCACGGTTTTGGGTATAATCCACGCTTAGCAAGTGCGACAGCAGCGCCTCCGGGCCCGGCCAACCGTGACACAAGCGCACGACTCGCCACACTACCGCAAGGACTGCATTCCAAATGTTCGCCCAATCCGCTTGCTTCTAGAGGTTCACGCTTCACCCCCCTTTCCCTTTTTCCCGCGCCGGGTTTTTACGGCGCTGTGTATTTGTTTCTTTGATGTCTAGGAGTTTTCATGCCTGTTGACCGCAATTCCAAGAAGCCTGCCAAGCCTGTGGCCAAGAAGGTGGTTGCCAAACCTACCGTCAAAGCCACGGCCAAAGCAGTTACTAAGCCAGTCGCAAAACCCGTTGCAAAAACGGCTGCCAAACCGGTAGTCAAAACCGCTGCTAAACCAGCAGCCAAGCCCGCAACGAAAGCCAAGTCAGTGCCCGCATCGAAAACAAAAGCTGCTGAAAAGCCAGTCACCAAACCCGTCGTGAAATCAATCCCCAAAGCCGAGGACACGAAGAAAAAAGCTTCGGCCGTAGAAGCCCACGCCCCTAAAGCAGCTGCCAAAAAAGCCCCCGCGAAAAAAGCAACCAAGGCCAAAGGTAAAAAAGCCGGCGGTGAAGACGAAGATCTAAGTGACATCGAAGCCGACCTCGAAGGCGAGCCCGTCATCGAACCAGGTGCAGAAAAGGTCAAGCCCCTGCGCATGAAGATCAGCAAGGCCAAAGAACGTGCCTTGATGAAAGAATTCGGTTTGGACGAAACCGTGCTGTCTGAAGAAGACATGCAAAAGCGTCGCTCACGCCTGAAAACCCTGATCAAACTCGGTAAGACACGTGGCTACCTTACCCACGGCGAAATCTCTGACCACTTGCCCGACAAGTTGGTCGATGCTGAAACCCTCGAAGTGGTGATCAGCATGTTGAACGACATGGGTGTCGCTGTTTACGAACACACGCCTGACGCAGAAACGCTGCTGCTCAACAACAACACGCCCACCGCCGCCACCGAAGAAGAAGCCGAAGAAGAAGCCGAAGCGGCTTTGTCAACGGTGGACAGTGAGTTTGGCCGCACCACCGACCCCGTTCGCATGTACATGCGCGAAATGGGCACGGTCGAGTTGCTGACCCGCGAAGGTGAAATTGAAATTGCCAAGCGCATCGAAGGCGGTTTGATGGACATGATGGCCGCGATCAGCGGCTCACCTGCCACCATCGCTGCGGTGTTGGCCATGGCTGAAGACATTCGTGAAAACAAAGTGGTCATCTCCACCATCGTGGACGGTTTCAACAACCTCAACGAAGCCGATGACTATGTGGCCGAAGAAGACTTCGACGAATTTGACGAAGAAGACGATGACGACGGCAAAGGCGGCTCTAAGGCGCTGACCAAGAAATTGGAAGAGTTGAAGAATGCAGCCCTTGAGCGCTTCGACCGCATGATTGTGTTGTTCGAAAAACTGCGCAAAACCTACGACAAAGAAGGCTATGGCACCCCTGCTTACATGAAGGCACAAACCGCATTGACCGCAGAGTTGATGGGCATTCGCTTCACTGCCAAGACCATTGAGAAATTGTGCGAATCTGTGCGAGGCCAAGTCGACGATGTGCGCAAGAACGAACGCGAACTGCGCCGCATCATCGTGGACAAGTGCGGCATGCCGCAAGCCACGTTCATCAAAGACTTTCCACCGAACTTGCTCAACCTCAAGTGGGTTGAAAAGCAAGCTGCTGCTGGCAAACCATGGTCGACCACCATGGGCCGTTACATCCCACCCGTGCAAGACTTGCAGCAAAAATTGATGGACTTGCAGTCCCGAGTGGTCGTGCCTTTGGAGCAACTCAAAGACATCAACAAGCGCATGAACGCGGGTGAGCGCAGCTCACGCGGCGCCAAGAAAGAAATGATCGAAGCCAACTTGCGTTTGGTCATTTCGATTGCTAAAAAATACACCAACCGTGGTTTGCAGTTCCTCGACTTGATCCAAGAAGGCAACATCGGTTTGATGAAGGCCGTGGACAAGTTTGAATACCGTCGCGGCTACAAGTTCTCGACCTACGCCACATGGTGGATTCGCCAAGCGATCACGCGTTCTATCGCCGATCAGGCACGCACCATCCGTATTCCTGTGCACATGATCGAGACCATCAACAAGATGAACCGCATCAGCCGCCAACACTTGCAAGAGTTTGGTTTCGAGCCCGATGCCAGCGTCTTGGCCGAGAAGATGGAAATTCCAGAAGACAAGATCCGCAAGATCATGAAGATCGCCAAAGAGCCGATCTCCATGGAAACACCAATCGGTGATGATGACGACAGCCACTTGGGCGATTTCATCGAAGATGGCGTCAACACAGCGCCTATCGAAGCCGCCATGCAAGCGGGCTTGCGTGATGTGGTGAAAGACATTTTGGATGGCCTCACCCCACGCGAAGCCAAAGTGCTGCGCATGCGCTTTGGCATCGAAATGGCGATGGACCACACCTTGGAGGAAGTGGGCAAACAGTTTGACGTCACGCGTGAGCGCATCCGTCAAATCGAAGCCAAGGCTTTGCGTAAGTTGAAGCATCCCAGCCGCAGCGACAAACTGCGCAGCTTCATCGACACCATCTAATCTCAAGGCCCTGCCCCGTATCCACGGGGCAAGAGAAAACCCGCTTGTTTGCACAGGCGGGTTTTTTTATTTGGGTATTGAGGCACGAGCGCTGCGCGCAGGCTTAAGGCTTAAGCCACAAGTCCTTAAACGAACTCTTCGGTATCCACCTCAGAGGCATTGAGCGCGTTGTAGCGCGGACCCTTAACTGTCTGCTGATTGATCAGCGCTTCTAAGCGCTGCATCTGCTCAGCCGACAGCACCACATCAGCGGCGGCGATGTTGTCTTCGAGGTGGTGAATGTTTTGTGTGCCGGGAATGGGGATGAGTTTGCTGTCTTTGTGCAGCAACCAGGCCAACGCCAGTTGCGCTGGCGTACAACCTGCTTCGCGGGCGATGGCTTGGTAGGCATCGAGCAAAGGCAAATTAGCAGCATAGGTGTCCGCCGCAAAGCGTGGCATGGCACGGCGAATGTCATTGGAAGCCAGAGTGCTCACATCACGCAAATCACCACACAAGAAACCACGTGCGACAGGACTGAACGCGACAAAGGTCGTGCCCAACTCTTCGCAAGCTTTGAGCACGGCAATTTCGGGGTTGCGTGTCCACAGCGAGTATTCGGTTTGCACCGCCGCAATGGGATGCACGGCATGCGCTTTGCGCAAGGTGGTGGCAGAGACTTCGCTCAAACCAATCTCACGAATCTTGCCTGCACGTACCAAGTCGCTCAGCGCGCCCACACTGTCTTCGATGGGAACTTGTTTGTCCCAGCGATGCAAGTAGTAGAGGTCAATCACATCGGTGCCCAAGCGCGACAAGCTGTCTTCACAGTTTTTACGCAAGGTCTCGGGGCGACCATCAATCACGCGCTTCACGCCATCGGGGAACGACACACCAGCCATGCCGCCTTTGCTGCACAAGGTGATCTGATTGCGATGCGCTTTGAGCGCGCGACCGACCAACAACTCGTTGGTGCCAAAGCCATACAAAGCCGCCGTATCAAACATCGTCACACCGAGGTCTAGGGCACGGTGAATGAGTGCCTCACCCACTTCAGGCGCAGGTGGTGCGCCGTAAGCGTGACTGAGGTTCATGCAGCCTAGGCCAATGGCTGAAACTTGGTAAGGGCCGAGTTGACGTTGTTTCATACGGAGGCGTGTGTGCGTGTCCAAGCAGGCAATGGGGCTGAGCGGTGCAGCACGTTGTCGTGCAACCATGTGGCACTCTTGCGCGCGCGCTCGGCCACGGTGGCCAAGGGCAGTTGTTGGTAATCGTCGTTGAAGACTTCAAAGCTGTAGTCGCCGCGATAACCAATGCGGTCCAAGCGCAGCACCAAGTCAGCCAAGGCTTCGCTGTGCACGCCTTCGCCTGGGAACACGCGGAAGGTGCGTGCGGTGGTCATGCGGTCTTCAAAGGTGGGCGTTTCGTGCCACATGAAGTCGGACAGTTGCACCAAAAAAATTTTCTCAGGGTCGAGGTCTTCAATTGCGTCCAACGGTGTGTTGGCAGCAAAGATATGGAACGAGTCAATGCCAATGCCAAGGTTGGGGCAATCGGCGCGGCACACCACATCCCAAGACGTGGTGAACTCGTTGACCGTGCGGCCCCATGACAAACCTTCGTAAGCCACTTTGATCCCCAAGGGCAAGGCCATCATGGCGAGCTTTTTCAAATCACGGGCGATGTGGTCGAGGTCATCTGTCGCGTGGCGTGAGGTGGACGAACATGCCAACAACACTTTGCTACCAGTGGCCGCACACATCTCCAACATCGACTTGGCGATGTCGACTTTGTAGCCGTGCAAGTGACCAGACAAACCTTCAAAGTCGCGCAGCACCTGAAAGCCCGTGGGGCGCAAGCCGCTGGCCTGCACTGCCGCCACAGCAGCAGGCACGCCGCCGGGGTGTGTGACCAAGTCACGCGCCATAAGCATGACTTGTGAGAAGCCTGCTTCTTTCATCGCCGACAGCTTGGCTTCTAAAGAGCCCGCCATCGTGATGGTGTCCATACCGAAACCATCGAGCAAGTTCATGGCATGCCCCTTCATTGGTCTTTGTGAACCAGCTCAAACGACACCGAACCCAAAGCGCTGCGCGTGAGCGCGCCACGGTCTTCGGGGTGCAACTGGGTGGACTCGACAAACTCCACACCACGCGCTTTGAGTGCCGTCACCGCGGCGCCCACATCGACCGCGCCCAAACCAATGCGTTGCAAGCATTCGGGCGACTCATCGGTGTCCATCCAAGGATCGGGTTCGATCAGTTGCCACAAGAAGTTGCCGCAGGGGCTTTTCATCAACTTACCTTTGGGCAAGATGCCAAAACGTTGGTCATCGGGCACAAAGCTGAAATCAAACATGTGTTCAAAGTAGGCCAACCAGTCGGCACTGCGGCCTGCGCCGATGTACTGCACCACACCAAAGTAGCTCATGCCAGCGGTGGCTTCTGGGTGTTGGTCCACAGTAGGAATAGGTTTGAAATCGATGTCGTAAATCGAGAACTCTTGCCAACGATCCACAAAATAAAAGCGGCTGCCGCCTGGGCCGTGGATGGCAGGAATGTGCAGCTCCATCGCCTGCGCTTGGCTGGTCACATTCCATGCACCCAACTCCATGCAGCGGGTGTGCGCTTGCAGCGCATCGCGCACGCGGAAAGCCACAGCAGAGATGACGGGTTGGCCATCGGTGGTGGCGCTCACACGCGCATCATCGGGGCTGGCGTTGACCACCAAGTTCATACCGCCTTGGCGGTACAAGGTCACCTCACGCGAGCGGTGGCGTGCCACGGGGCGAAAGCCCATGTTTTCTAACACTTGGCCCAGCGCCTGTGGGCGGCTGGTGGCGTATTCGATGAACTCGATCCCATCCAAGCCCAAACGATTGGGCATATCGGGCACGGACTCGCGATGTTGAGATGGCAAGGTCATCAAATACTCCAAGAAAAATTAATAGCTCAAAACTCAATAGCTCAGCTGTGCCACATCGCGCAACACGTCAGCCGTGGTGGTGGGCAAGCCGAAGTATTCCAAGTAGGCAGGAATTTGCTCAAACAACATGTCCGAGCCCACCTGCACGCGGCAGCCTCGGTTTTTGGCAGCTTGCAAGAACGCAGTCATTTCGGTCTTCATCACCACCTCGCCCACAAAGGCGTCGGGCGAAATGCGCGACACGTCCATAGGCAAGGCATCGCCTTCGTTCATGCCCATGGGCGTGGCGTTGACCACCAAGTCGTGGTCAGCGGGGTCGTTCGAGCCCGTGCGCACATCGATCTGAGGGTAGTTTTGTTTCAAGCGTTGGCCCAAGGCCTCGGCAGAGGCGGTGTTCACATCAAACAAGCTGATGGCGGCAATGCCTGCGCCCGCGAGCGACGCCGCAATGGCGCAGCCCACGCCGCCAGAGCCCACGACCAACACGCGTTTGCCAGCAAGGTCAAAGCCCTTGCGTTGCACGCCGCGCACAAAGCCAGCGCCGTCAAACATGTCGCCGACCAAACGGCCATCGGCCAGTTTTTTCACAGCATTGCAAGCACCGGCCACACGCACAGTGGCGGTCACTTCGTCGAGCAAGCCCACCGTCACCACCTTGTGAGGCATGGTGATGAGCGCGCCGCAAATGTTGGTGAGGCTGAACACCGACTTCAAGAACACCGGATAGTCAGGCGTTTGGCAGCCCATGGGCACCACCACTGCATTGATGCCCGCACTAGAAAAGTACGGGTTGTAAATCATGGGGGACTTGAAAGAATGCGTGGGATAACCGATGTGGGCAATCAGCTGCGTGTCGCCATTGATAGAGATGCCGTGCTTGCTCATGGTGTTTTATTGAGAAGATTGAACAGCAGACACCGCGGCACGCAAAGCCAGCTCGTAGCTGTCAGCACCAAAGCCGCAAATTTGGCCTTTCACAATTTCAGCGAAGACTGATGTGTGACGGAATTCTTCACGCGCATGGATGTTGGACATGTGCAACTCGACCACAGGGCAAGTCAACACAGCCAAAGCATCGCGAATGGCGTAGCTGTAATGGGTCCAGGCGCCGGCGTTGATAAGCACGGCGTCCACGTTGTCAAAGTAGCCTTGGTGAATGCGCTCGCACATGTCACCTTCGTGGTTGGTCTGATAGCACTCAACTTCAGCGCCCAACGCTTTGCCCAACTTGTGCAAATTGGCATTGATCTCATCGAGTGTGATGGTGCCGTATTGCTTAGGGTCGCGTTTACCAAACATGTTGTGGTTCACGCCGTGGAGCATCAAGACTTTCATACAACTACCTTTAACAATCCGTATTCATTCAACAAAAAAGCTTCGCCGCATCAAAGCGGCGAAGCATCACGAAGCCAATTACTTGGACTTCTTGGCAGGTGCAGCTGAACGCACTTTGTCGATTTCAGCTTGCAACTCTTTGACCACGTCTTGGCCCACGTTCACGCCATGCTTGGCGGTCACAGGACGCATCTTGTCGCGCAAGATCGCCATTTCAGACTCAGGCAACTGGGTCACTTGCATGCCGTTTTTCTTGAGGTTGGCCAACAAGCTGGCTTCCAAGTTACGTGCAGTTTCGCGTTGGAACTTCGCAGACTCAGTGGCAGCATCCGCCACCACCTTTTTCTCAGCAGCGCTCAAGGCATCCCAGAACTTCTTGCTGATGATCACAGACTGTGGGTTGTATTGGTGTGCTGTCAAAGCCATGTGCTTTTGCACTTCGTACAACTTGGCGCTGTTGATGGTGGGAATGGGGTTCTCTTGACCGTCCACGGCACCTTGCTCCAAAGCGGCATACACCTCTGGCCATGGCAGTGGTGTAGGGTTGGCACCCAAAGCTTTCACCCAATCCACGTTGATGGGGTTAGGAATCACGCGCAACTTCAGGCCTTCGATGTCAGACACTTTGTTGATGGCGCGCTTGCCGTTGGTCAAGTGACGGAAGCCCAGTTCGTAATAAGCCAAACCGATCAAACCTTTTTCTTCCAACTTGGCATGCATCTTCTTACCGAAGGCGCCGTCGACCACAGCATCCGCTTCTTTGGTGGTCGCAAACATGAAGGGGAAATCGAACACGGCAAATTCTTTGACTTGGCTTGCGAAGATGCCAGAGTTCATGGAAGCCATTTCAAGAGAGCCTCCTTGGATGGCAGACACGTTGGCTTGGTCGCTGCCCAAAGTGCCACCGGGGAAGATGTTGACTTTGAGTTTGCCGCCGGAGTTCTTCTCGACGATCTCTTTGAATTTCTCCATACCTTGAACGATGGGGTGACCCGCGCTGTTCTGGTTGGCGAACTTGATGGTTTTCACTTGTGCCGAGGCGATGCCCATGGCGGCCATGGCCACAGTCGCGATCACGGTTTTGATAAATACACGTTTCATGTCAGTGTCTCCTGAAGAACTTTGCGGTCGTACGCGAATCAAGGAAACCACTGCCAGGCGTACCCGGGCTGGCAGTGGAAAAGAAAATCAATAGAACCAGCGTGCAGGCACCATCACCAATTGCGGGAAGGCCACCATCGCAAACATGATGATGAATTGCGCCACCATGAACGGCATCACACCACGTGTGACTTCGTCCATGCTGACTTTACCCACACCGGCCACCGCATTGAGCACCGTGCCCACAGGCGGCGTGATCAAACCAATCGCATTGTTGATGATGAACAACACGCCGAAGTACACGGGGTCAATGCCCGCTGCTTTCACCACAGGCATGAGTACAGGGGTGAGCAACAAAATGGTGGGGGTCATGTCCAAAGCGGTACCGACCAGCATGGTGATGACCATGATGGTCAGCATCAACAAACGTGGGCTGTCCAACAAGGGTTGAAGCAAAGCGACCAATTCAGCAGGCAAGTTAGCCACCGTGATCAGCCAAGCAGACACCATGGCCGCTGCCACCAAGAACATCACAATCGCACTGGTCTTGGCAGACGAAACAAACAAGGGATACAAGCTCTTCAAATTCAGCTCTTTGTACACAAAGGTCGAGATGAGCAAGGCGTACACAGCAGCCACCACCGCAGCTTCTGTCGGGGTGAACACACCAAACTTCAAGCCAAACACCACGATCACAGGCAACACCAAAGCCCAAGTCGCCTCGCGCAGTGCTTCACGAATTTCGCCAAACGATTTACGTGGGGGCACGGTCACCACTTCTTGACGGGCCAACCACCACCACGTGATCCACAAAGACGCACCCAACAAAATGCCGGGCACGATGCCGGCCATGAACAATTTGGAAATCGACACGTTGCCGGCCACACCAAAAATCACAAAGCCAATGCTCGGTGGAATCACGGGCGCGATGATGCCGGCAGAGGCAATCAAGCCCGCCGAGCGGGCGCGGTCATGGCCAGCCGCCACCATCATGGGCAAGAGCAAAGAGGCCAACGCTGCCGCATCGGCCACGGCAGAACCAGACAATGCAGCCATGATGACCGCAGCCATGATGGTCACATAGCCCAAGCCACCTTTGATATGACCCACGCAAGCCATCGCGAAGTTCACGATACGGCGTGACAAACCACCCGCATTCATGATCTCGCCAGCCAACATGAAGAATGGCACAGCCAACAGCGGAAAACTGTTGGAGCCTTCGATCAAGTTTTGCGCCAAGATTTGCGCGTCAAACATGTTCATGTGCCACATCAAGGCAGCACCGCACAACAGCAAAGAGAAAGCGATGGGAATACCCAACGCCATGGAACCCATCAGAGAAAAGAGAAATACAGCGATCGTCATGGTCTTGTTCCTTGAATGGGTTTAGTGGTTGTCGCCGTGTGGGGCTTCTTCAGACTCTTGAATCATCACCAAATCTTCGTCGCGCACGTGCCCAGTCAACAAGCGAATGAACTCTGCACTCAAAATCAAACCGCCCATCACAGCAAACAAAATGCCGGGCAAGTAAACCCAAGCCATCGAAGCCTCCATCACGGCGCTGGTGCTGTCCAAATTGATGACGGCTTGCTCATAAGCGCCCTTGAGCAAAAGCCAGCAAGCAAACAACATCAAAATGTATGACGCACCCAAGCACACCTTTTTGCCGAATGGGCCCAAGCGGCTCACCAACATGTCTGTTCCCAAATGGCCGTGCTCTTTCAGGGCCACGATGGCGCCGAGGAAGGTCATCCACACGAAAGCCCAACGCGACAGCTCTTCAGACAAGGTGATGCCAGAGTTCATGGCGTAACGCAGAAACACATTACCGAACACCAAGACCACCATCAGGGCGAGGCAAAAGGCGATCGCTGCTTCAAGCACTTTGCAGCAGCGATCCAAAATGAGGTTGAACATGAGGATGATCCTTAAAGAATATGGGTTGAAACAAAATGTACAAAACAGTTACTTTGTGACATGTTAGTGAAAACCCGCATTTAAATCACGCATAGTCAACTACCTGCTATGCCAAATTTGAATAGCTAACAAAACGCAGAACCATGTCCACCACGCTTTGGCGTCGTGCCGACAGAGCTTTGGCTGTTTGGCCGTTGCGTTTGAAAATCAAATCGAAGGTGTAGCGGTTGGAGACATTGAAAAAAGTCAACGCCGAGATAGACGCGTGGATATCAATAGGATCCAGCCCCTTGCGGAATACCCCCGCCTTGACGCCACGCTTGTACAACTCTTCGATGGACTGAATGGCCGACACATTCAACTCTTGGATGAGCTTGCTTTGTGCCAAATAGCTACCGTGTTGGATGTTTTCGTTCATCACCAAACGAATGAAATCTTGGTTGCTGTGGTGGTGATCAAAAGTGAAGCCCACCAATGCTTTGAGGGCGTCGACAGGCGACAGATCGGACAAGTGCAGCTCGGACTCGGTGGCGCGAATGCGGCGATAGGCGTCTTCTAGCACAGCCAAATACAAGCCCTCTTTGCTGCCGTAGTAGTAATAGATCATGCGTTTGCTGGTGTGCGTGGCCGCTGCAATCGCGTCGATGCGTGCGCCCGCCAAGCCCTTGGCTGCAAACTCTTGGGTCGCCACGGCCAAGATCCCCGCCATCGTCCGCTCAGGATCGTTGGTGCGCTTGGGCGCTTTGCGAGAAGAATGTACCGTTTCGTTCATTATCAAAGTATAGAGTGCACAGAGCAGACATCTGTCTCCAGAAGAACCCTAGTACACAGCCAGGTGTCATCGCGTGCGTAAACTCAAGCGACGCACACACAAAACCACACATGTCATTTGATTCTTACTTCGTCTTAGCCGGTCTCGCCTCGCTCTTGGTGGGCCTGTCCAAAGGCGGATTGCCCACGGTGGGAATGCTGGCTGTTCCCCTGCTCTCGCTGTTCATGTCACCGGTGAAAGCGGCGGTGTTGTTGCTGCCGATTTACATCATCTCGGATGTGGTGAGTGTGTGGCTGTATCGCAAAAACTTCAGCGCACCGAATTTGAAAATTCTCATTCCTGCCGGTGTGTTGGGTGTGTTCATTGGCTGGCTCACGGCCTCGGTGACTTCGGACAGCGCCGTGAAACTGATCATTGGCTGTATGGGCATAGGCTTTTGCCTCAACACGTGGCTGCGCAAAACGCCACAAGACAAACAACCAGTCAATGCCAAGAAGGGTTGGTTCTGGGGCACGGTGGCGGGATTTACCAGCTTCATCTCGCACGCGGGAGGGCCGCCGTTTCAGATTTATGTGTTGCCACAGCGACTGCCTAAGGTTCAATTTGCAGGCACCGCCACGTTGCTGTTTGCTGTGATCAACGCGGCCAAAATTTGGCCCTACCAACTGTTACAGCCCTACTCGTATGACGACTTGATGCGCGCTGCAGACCTGATCCCGTTTGCCTTCGTAGGCACGGTGCTGGGCGCATACATCACCCGAAAGATTGCCGACGTTTGGTTTTACCGCTTGGTGCAAGCGGGCCTGTTTGCGGTATCCCTCAAACTCATTGCAGATGTTGTTCTATGACCACCTCACATCACACCTCTTCACGCACTGCCCCATTGCGCTTGGGCATCTTGGGCTGCGCCAAGATTGCCAAACAATTTGCACGCGATGTGCACGGCAGCAAGCAGGTGTCCATCCAAGCCGTGGCCAGCCGCGACTTGACCAAAGCGCAAGCCTTCGCGCAGAGCTTTGACATCGCACGCCCTCACGGCAGCTACGAAGCCTTGTTGGCGGATACCGCGCTAGACGCCATCTACCTCCCGCTGCCCAACAGCCTGCACGCCGAGTGGGCCATTCGAGCCATGCAAGCGGGCAAACATGTGTTGTGCGAAAAACCGCTGGCACTCAACTTGGCAGAAGTCACACGCATGTTTGAAGTCGCGCGCCAACAAGGTGTGATGTTGTTCGAGTCGTACCCCTATTGGTTCCAACCCCAAACCCGCGACTTGCTGGCGTGCTTGAGCCACGACAAGATTGGCGAGATACGCAGCATGCAAGCCAGCTTTGGCTTCACCGTGAGCAACACCGACACCAACATCCGCATGAAGCCCGACCTTGGCGGTGGCGCCCTGCTGGACGCAGGCTGCTATCCACTGAGCTTGATTCGTTTGGTGATGGGCTGCGCCCCCGAACGTGTCATGGCCCATGCCACGTGGGCTGACACGGGCGTGGACATCAGCCTGATGGCCACCTTGTTTTACGCCGATGGCCGACGTGCGCAGATGTCATGCGCCATGGACACCGCCAACCACCGCCGCGCCACCATCGTGGGCTCGCATGGCACTGTTGAAACCGAATACCTCAACCACACCAGCGACTCGCACACCCACGCTTGGGGCTACTTGCCCAGCCAACTGCGCGTGCGTCAAGGCGTTGCCAACAGCATTCCGTTTGAAGACGTGCATTCAGCGTCAGGCAGTGGTTTTAGGTTTGCAGCCGAGGCGTTTGCCCAAGTGGTGCGCGAGGGTGATATGGCGGCTATCGAACGCGCAGCAATGGCGAGCCACGACATTGCCGCCACCTTGGATGCCATTCAAATAAGTGCGAAGCTCGGACAACTTGTTTCACTTCATCAATAGCAGCATCAAATAACTGCCCTGAGCACTTGGGATGCTTCGATGATCAACGGTAAAAGCTTTTCAACAATCAAAGACTCACTCCAAATGGATGATTGAAGGGTCATGCTAAGCGCCGCCTTGCATTCACCATGTCGATCCCTCAGTGGAACAGCCACCCCCGTCAGTCCCTGGTCTAAATTACCCGCAGAGATGCAGTAGTTATTTTTACGTGCATTCAAAACCATTTTTTCAAACTTCTTAGGCGTGAGCGCCGCGTTGCTGTTGAAAATTGAGAACTCATGATTGGCAATCCACGATTTCAAATCAGCATCATTCAACGTCGACAAAATAGCAGGCCCCGGCCCCACCACGTGCGCAGGCACGCGTGCTCCAGCATAAAAACCAATCGACACAACGCGTGGACTGTTACCGCGCGCGACATACACAATTTCATGGCCATCCAAAACAGAAACACTGACCGTCTCGCCCGACGACATCGCCAAGCGCTGGATAAACGGTTGCACCAAACGCGGCAAACGTGCGCCATCCAAATAGCCTTGGCCCAATCGGAGCACACGCGGCGTGAGCCAATAAAACTTGCCATCGGTGTCGCCATAGCCAAAGTGGCAGAGGTTGAGTAAATAGCGTCGCGCAGCGGTCCGCGGAATGCCTGTGCGTTCAGCCACTTGCGACACCGTCATGCGACCATATTCATCGTTGAAGGCTTCGATGACGGCCAACGCACGCCCTACCCCCGCAATCAAGTCGCCAGAGTCGATGGGGAATTCTTTGCTGGATGATTTTGAGACCAACGCAGACGCATTAGGAGAAACCATGGTTTTCACCGCCTTTCGGACAATATTGTCCGCCATTCGGTCAGGCTACGCTCGGTTGAAGTTGAAATTAGGCGACACCCAAATACAGTCCAGCTCTGATCTTTAACTCACACAGAGAAACCCCATGAACTCATTACGTCGCGTCCTCTCGCTGTCACTCTTGACCGCTGCTCTCGCATCCACAGGTTTGACTCACGCTGCTGACTTTGAAGCGCGTACCGTTAAATTCCCATCGGCCAGCAACAAAGGCCACCCTCAAGTGCAAGGCGTTGAAAAGTTTGCTGAACTGATGGCCAAGAAAACCAATGGCAAATTCAAAGTGCAAGCTTTCCCAGGCGGCGCCTTGGGCCCAGATTTGCAAACCGTGTCAGCCATGCAAGGCGGCACAGTGGAGATGACCGTGATGAACGCCAGCTTGTTGGCGGGCGTGGCCAAAGAAATGGCCATCTTTGATTTCCCATTCCTGTTTAACAACACCAAAGAAGCGGACGCTGTGTCTGATGGCCCCGTCGGCCAAAAGCTGTTGGACAAGCTGCAAGACAAAGGCTTGGTCGGTTTGGCTTATTGGGACTTGGGCTATCGCCAAGTGCACACCGGCAAAAAGCCCATTGCCAAAGCCGATGACTTCAAAGGCATGAAGATGCGCGTCATTCCTACGCCCATCTATGTGGACTTCATGAAATCTTTGGGTGCGTCGCCTGTGCCTATGGCCTTCACCGAAACCTACACCGCGCTGGAACAAGGTGCAATTGACGGCATGACCAACCCCTTGTTGAACATTTTGGACAGCAAGTTTGATGAAGTGTCCAAGTACCTCACCATCACCAACCACATGTACACCCCACAAGCTGTGGTGGTCAGCAAGAAGTTCTGGGACAAGCTCACACCTACCGAGCAAAAACTGATGCGTGAAAGCGCACAAGAAACAGCCGTGTACCAACGCAAAATTGCACGCGATGAAGCCGCCAAAGTGCTGGTTGAAATCAAGCGCAAAGGCATGACCGTGTTTGAGCTGTCACCCGAAGAAATCGCAAAACTGCGCGAGCGCTCTAAGCCAGTGATCGAAAAGTACACCACTGAACTCGGCCCCATCGTGAGTGAGATGTACGCGGCCGTGGACAAGGCGCGCAAAGCGAAATAAACAACGCACCAACAAAAAAAGGGAGCCAGATGGCTCCCTTTTTTGATGGACGAGAAACTCAAGCGTTGAGTTGCAACTCCAAGTCGTGCAACACCTTGTAGCAAGGCAACACTTGAGCGACGCTGGAATTTGGTTCACGGCCTTCTTTGATGGCAGCGAAGAACTCACGGTCTTGCAGCTCGATGCCGTTCATGGACACCGCCACTTTGGACACATCGATTTGCTCTTCCTTGCCGGTGTACAGGTCGTCATAACGGGCCAGGTAAGTGCCTGTGTCGCCGATGTAGCGGAAGTAGGTACCCAAGGGGCCGTCGTTGTTGAACGACAAGCTCAAGGTACAAATCGCGCCGTTGGCCGCTTGCAATTGAATGCTCATATCCATCGCAATGCCAAGTGTTGGGTGGATGGGTCCTTGCACCGCATTGGCTTTGACGATGGGGCTGCCAGCTTGGTAAGCAAACAAGTCGACCGTGTGGGCAGCGTGGTGCCACAGCAAGTGGTCGGTCCAGCTACGGGCTTGGCCCAACGCGTTCATGTTGGTGCGACGGAAGAAGTAGGTTTGCACATCCATTTGTTGGATGTTGAATTCGCCTGCTTTGACTTTGTTGTGCACCCATTGGTGGCTGGGGTTGAAGCGACGGGTGTGACCGCACATCGCGACCAAGCCTTTTTCTTTGGCCACGCGTGCGACCTCTTCCGCATCTTTCCAGCTGTCGGCCAAGGGAATTTCCACTTGCACGTGTTTGCCAGCCTTCAAGCAAGCCAAGCTTTGTGCGGCGTGCATTTGGGTGGGTGTGCACAAAATCACGGCGTCGACTTCGGCCAAGGCCAAGCTGTCGGCCAAGTCGGTGGTCACGTGCTTGATGCCGTATTTGTCAGCGACTTCTTTTGTCTTTTCCAAATCACGGCTGATCAATGACACGACTTCCACGCCGTCGATGTTTTTGATGCCGTCCAAGTGTTTGATGCCGAAAGCACCTGCGCCAGCCAAGGCGACTTTGATGGTTTTGCTCATGTGGTTTTCCTCTTATGCGTTTTCAAGAATGGCGTGCCCCACAGCAGTGTTCGATGCAGGTACATGGTAGAAGCGATGGGCAAGTTTAGGTGCTGGACCAACGACTTTGCCGTTTTGGATGTCAGACATTGCACCACGCGCGATGAGCCACATCACCAACTCAATGCCTTCGCTACCGGCTTCACGCACGTAGTCGATGTGCGGCACGGCAGCACAGGCCACTGGGTCGTTGATCATCAGGTCGAGCCAGTTGTTGTCCCACTCGCGGTTGATCAGGCCCGCACGCGCGCCTTGCAACTGATGGCTCATGCCGCCTGTGCCCCAGATGTGGACATTGATGTCTTCGTCGTAGCTCTCAATCGCTTTGCGAATCGCTTGGCCAAGGTTGAAACAACGCTGGCCACTTGGCACGGGGTACTGCACCACGTTAACTGCGAATGGAATCACAGGACAAGGCCAAGCGCCTTTGACAGGATCTTGCTCGCCACACATCAAGGACAGCGGCACGGTCAAGCCGTGGTCCACATCCATCTTGTTGACGATGGTCAAGTCGAAGTCTTGTTGAATGACCGACTGCGCGATGTGCGAAGCCAACTCTGGGTGGCCTTTCACTTTGGGCACAGGGCGTGCGCCGTAGCCTTCGTCAGCGGGCGTGTATTCAGCCGCGGTGCCGATGGCAAACGTAGGAATCATGTCCAAGCTAAACGCAGTCGCGTGGTCGTTGTAGACCAAGAAGATCACGTCTGGCTTGTTGTCCTTCATCCATTGTTTGGAGAAGTCGTAGCCAGCGAAGACCGGTTTCCAATAGTCTTCTTGTGTTTTGCCGAGGTCCAGCGCAGCGCCGATGGCGGGCACGTGGGAGGTGTAAATGGATGCGGTGATTTTTGCCATGGTTATTTCTTTCCTGCTGCGCCTTGGGGTTGGTTCTGCGCTTGCGCATCACCGTTTTCGCCAATCACGCGGTTGCCTTCAGCAGAGCGCCCGCCGTGAATCATCATGTTGCGGTATTCCTCTTCGGTCATGCCGGTCATCGAACCTGCCATTTGCTGGAAGCTCAAACCATCGGTCGCGCCGATTTTGGCGAGGAAATAAATATTGCCGCCGGTGCGCATGCACCAGTTCAAATCGCGGGCCAACACGGCCTGCTTTTGTTCTTCGGTCATGGCCCACTCGTCGAGGTAGGCGCGCTCGTTGGCCTTGAAACGCGTGCGGTTCTCCGCCTTCATGAGTGACATGCAGAACTGGTTGAGCCAGTAGCCTTTGCGTGATTGCTCGGCATCAAAAATGATGGTGCCGGGAACGTCGGTGTAGGGTTTGTCGAGTGCCATTAAAAAGTCTCCTCAGGCCAGTACAAGCGCATCGGGTTGTCCACCAACAACTTGCGTTGTTGTTCTTCGGTGGTGGCGATGTGCGGGATGAAGTCCACCAGCAAGCCGTCATCGGGCATGTGGTCTTTGAGGTTGGGATGTGGCCAATCGGTGCCCCAGATCACGCGGTCGGGGAACTCGTCCACGATGCGCTTGGCAAAGGGAATCACGTCTTTGTAGGCGCCTGATTCCAAATCTTTTTCGCCATTCAAAGCCTTGGGGCCAGAGACCGACAAACGCTCGGGGCAAGTCACCTTGCTCCACACGTTCTTGTGCTCGCGCATGAACTTCACAAACAACTCAAACTCAGGGCCATCCACAGGCTTGGTCACATCGGGGCGGCCCATGTGGTCCACCACCACGTTGGTAGGCAATGCAGTGAAGAAGTCCCACAATTCGGGCAAGTCGACGGCTTCAAAATAAATCACCACATGCCAGCCGTACAACTGGATGCGCTTGGCGATTTCAAGCAATTCGTCTTTCGGTGTGAAGTCGACCAAGCGCTTCACAAAGTTAAAGCGCACGCCGCGCACGCCTGCGTCGTGCATGGCTTGCAACTCGTCGTCGGTCACGCTGCGTTTGACGGTGGCCACGCCACGTGCTTTGCCGCCTGAGTTGACCAAGGCATCCACCATCGCGCGGTTGTCGGCACCGTGGCAAGTGGCTTGCACCACCACGTTGCGGGCAAAGCCGAGGTGGTCGCGCAAGGCATACAACTGAGCCTTGGATGCATCGCACGGTGTGTACTTGCGCTCAGGGGCGTAAGGGAACTCGTGGCCAGGGCCAAACACGTGGCAGTGGGCATCCACCGCACCTGCGGGCAATTTGAATTTGGGTTTGCTGGGGCCGGTGTACCAGTCCATCCAGCCAGGGGTTTTTTGAAATTCCATGTTGCTCCTCTTGTGTCTTCAATCAATCCAATGAAACTTGTGCTTTTTTGATGATGCCGCCAAAGCGGGTTGATTCCGCCTGGATGTAGGCGTTCAACTGTTCGCGGTTCAAAGTGAACGGCTCGTAGGCAAACGATGCAAACTTGTCGCGCACATCGGGTTCGGCCAAGGCTTTTTCGATGTCGCGTTGAATCTTGTCTGTCACGGCTTTGGGCAATCCGCGCGGTGCCGCGATGGTGGTCCAGCCACTCACCTCAAAACCTGCAGGGCCACCCGACTCGCCGATGGTGGGCACGTTGGGAAATGCGCTCACACGCTTGGGTGCAGCCACGGCCAAATATTGCACCTTGCCTGCGCGGTACATCGCACCCGCTGTGGCGTTGGAGCCCAAGGCGAAAGCCAGTTCGCCCGTGGCCACACCGCTGTAAAGCATGCTGGTTTCTTTGTAAATCACGTGCTGCATGTCGGTGCCCGTGACCGACTCAAACAAAGCCGAGCCCAAATGCACGGGGTTGCCCACAGACCAAGAACCGTAGTTCAGCTTGCCCGGATGCGCTTTGGCATCGGCAATCAGGTCAGACACTTTTTTGTATTTGCTGTCGGTGGCAATCGTGACAAAAAAGTAGGTTTTGAACAAAGGTGCCAAAGGCTCGAAATCGGCCTTGATGTCGTAGGGCAGCTTTTTGAACAGATGCGGGTAGGCTGACAAATGCACGCTGTCGAGCTGAATCAAATCATGGCCATCGGTGGCACCGCGTTTGAAGGTGTCAATGGCGATGAAGCCATTGCCACCAGGCTTGTTCTCGACCACCACAGGCTTGCCCCAGGTGCGTGACAACTTATCGGCCACCAAACGCAACACGCCCTCAGGGCCGCTGCCCACAGGAAACGGCGTGAGGATGCGCACGGGTTTGGTGGGAAAGTCTTGGGCGTGCGCAGACGGTCCGCACAGCGTAAAAGCACCCAAGGCACCCAACGCCAAAGCTGTAAACAGTTGACGTTTAGAGGTGTGTGTCATGGAACAAGCTTTCAAAGTCATCGATATCAATCGATGTACTTTAAGCCAGCAGCAGCCAAAGGCTCGCGCATCTTGTACATATCGAGGCCCAGCACACCGGAAGCCAACTTGGCGCGCTTCTCACCTTCAAAGCTTTCGCGTTTTTGTGCAGCAGCCAAAGTCTCGGCAGCGCGTGCAGCAGGCACACACACCACGCCGTCGTCGTCGGCCACGATGACGTCACCGGGCGTGACCAACATGCCCGCACACACCACGGGGATGTTGACGGAGCCGATGGTCGCCTTGATGGTGCCTTTGCTGCTGATGGCTTTGCTCCACACAGGGAAGTTCATCTTTTGCAGCTCCTTCACATCGCGCACACCGGCGTCGATGATGAGGGCGCGCGCGCCGCGTGCTTGGAAAGACGTGGCCAACAAATCGCCAAAGTAACCGTCGGTGCACTCTGCCGTGATGGCTGCCACCACGATGTCACCGGGCTGAATTTGTTCAGCGGCCACGTGCATCATCCAGTTGTCACCGGGGTGCAAAAGTACGGTCACCGCGGTGCCTGACACTTGTGCACCTGGGAAGATGGGACGCATATAAGGCTTGAGCAAGCCCACACGGCCCATGGCTTCGTGCACAGTGGCCGAGCCTAAAGCGGCCAAGCCGTCTGCTGCTGCGCAGTCTGCGCGTTTGATGTTGCGATACACAACGCCGAGTTCGTACATCTGATTTCTCCTAGAAATAATTAGGTTCTGACCCCAATTGGGTATCAACGACCTTGTGATTTGAGTTTGGTATCCAAGCGTGAGAACACGCGACGCGCATTACCTTCGTACACCTGATGGCGCTCGTCGGCATTGAGGTTGAGCGTGGACTCGATGTAGCGCTTGGTGTCGTCGTAGTAATGGCCAGTTTCTGGGTCGATGCCACGCACGGCGCCAATCATTTCTGACGCGAACATGATGTTCTTGACGGGAATCACTTTGGTCAACAAGTCGATGCCTGGCTGGTGGTACACGCAGGTGTCGAAGTAAATGTTGTTCATCAAGTGCTCTGTGAGCAAAGGCTTCTTCAGCTCTTGCGCCAAGCCACGGAAGCGGCCCCAGTGGTAAGGCACAGCGCCGCCGCCGTGAGGGATCAAAAACTTCAAGGTGGGGAAATCTTTGAATAAGTCGGAAGTCAAGCACTGCATGAAGGCGGTGGTGTCGGCGTTCAAGTAGTGCGCACCGGTGGTGTGGAAGCAGCCGTTGCAGCTGGTCGACACGTGAATCATGGCGGGGATGTCGTACTCGACCATCTTCTCGTAAATGGGATACCAAGACTTGTCGGCCAACGATGGCGATGTCCAATGGCCGCCCGATGGATCGGGGTTGAGGTTGATGCCGACGTTGCCGTATTGCTCCACACACTTCACGAGTTCAGGAATGCACGTGGCGGGGTCGACACCGGGCGATTGGGGCAACATGGCCGCAGGCACGAAGTTGTTGGGGAACAGCTCAGACACGCGAAAGCACAGCTCGTTACAAATGGCGGCCCAAGTGGATGACACTTGGAAATCACCAATGTGATGGGCCATGAAGCTCGCACGTGGGCTGAAGATGGTGATGTCAGAGCCGCGCTCTTTCATCTTGGCGAGTTGGTTGGTCTCGATGGTTTCGCGCAACTCGTCGTCGCTGATTTTCAAATCAGACACTTTGGGCATAGACGCTGGGTCTTTGATGCCAGCGATTTGTTTGTTGCGCCACTCTTCCAAAGCCTTAGGCGCTGTGGTGTAGTGACCGTGGACGTCGATGATGAGAGACATGAATACCCCTTACAGAATGAAATTTAAAAATTAAAGCCAGTTCATGCCTTGCTTGCGCTTGACGTCTTCCACGCCAGGCGAAGCCAAGAACTGTAAAAACGATTGCACTGCCGCCACGCGAGCCGCGTCGTTGGCAATGACTGCAGGAATGCCCGATGAAAACGTGGTGATGAACGCCACATCCGCAGGCAAAGTGCCCAACACATCGATGCCGGGCAAGGCAATGAGTTCGCTCAATTGCTGAAAACCCAAAGCGGCTTTGCCGCTCGCCACCAATGCGCCCACAGGCGTACCGGGTGGTGGCACCACGATGCGTGGTTTCACCTCGTCGGCGATGCCCCAACGTGCGAACAATTTTTCAAGGTACACGCCGCTTGGGCCTGTGGAGTAGCTCAGTGTGGGGCTGGCCAACACCGCCGCTTTCAGCGCGGCTTCGTTGCTCAAGTCAGGACGCACAGCATCTGCTTGAACGGCCACCGCTACAGGTGAACGCACCCAGTCGCAGCGTGAGCCGGTTTGCACATGGCCCGAGGCCATCAACTTGTCAATCGCATCGGAAGCCAAGAGCACCATGTCAAAGGCCTCACCCGCTTGCACGCGTTTGGCGGCATCCACACCACCCACCGACTCGATGTGCACCGACACGCCGGTTTGTGCCTGATAAGCCTGCGTCAAATCAGCCAACAAAGCCTTGGTGGCCATGGATGAAATACCGCGCAGAGCAAGAGATGAAGATGGGGTTTGCATGGGCGTGATTCTAGAGATTTACCCCAGAAATAGGCCTCAAATGAGGAACTAGCTGCTATAACGTTTTTAAATAACGGACAATTGGTTATTCAAAATAGAGAACGCCATGGAACTCAAACAAATCGAATCCTTTGTACGCGTCGCTGAGCTAGGCAGTTTCACCAAAGCGGCACTGGCTTTAAGTATTCCCCAACCTCTTCTCAGCCGCCATGTGCGCCAGTTAGAAGTGGAGTTGCACCAAAACCTGCTGATGCGCAATGGCCGTGGCGTGACCGTGACCGAAGCAGGTTTGGTCATGCTCGAACACGGACGCGGCATTCTGCACCAAGTAGCTGTGGCCCAAGAAGAACTGGGCTCGGTGCGGGGTGCACTGGCTGGGCGTGTGTCGATTGGTTTGCCACCCAGTTTGTCCAAATTGGTGACCGTGCCACTGACCATGGCGTTTCGTCAGGCCCTGCCCCATGCACAGCTGTCGCTGACCGAAGGCTTCTCGGTGTTGATGGTCGAGAGTTTGCGTGCAGGTCGCCTAGACATGGCTGTGCTCTACAACCCAGCACCTTCACCCGATTTGGAAATGTCTTTGTTACATGAAGACACCTTGGTGCTGATTGCAGGCAAAAAAAGTAAGCCAATTGCAGGCAACACCCCGCTGAAAAATGTGGTGCAACTGGCCGACTTGGCCAAACTGCCACTCATCGCACCCAGCCGTCCGAATGCGTTTCGTTTGCTGATTGACACTGAGATGCTGCGTCTGAACTGCAAGCCCAACATCGTGCTGGAGATTGATGGTTTGAACGCGATTTTGGAATTGGTCAAAGAAGGCATGGGCTACGCCGTGCTGCCCGCCTACACCCTGAGCAACTTTGCCAAGCCCGAAGACTTCACCACGCATCGCGTGGAGAAGCCCAAACTGATGAGCCAGCTCATGCTGGTGTGGTCAGCGCGCCGCCCGATGACGGCGACGCACAAAGCAGCCATGCAGCTCACCCAAGACGTGGTGTCTCAAGCGCTGCAGACCAACAGCTAAGCCGTTTACCAGCTGTCGTCGCTGCCACCGCCTGAGTCGGCGCTGTCCCAATCACTGCCAGAGCCTGCATCGAAGGCGCCCAAGTCGGGCTGAGCTGGCGTGTCAAACGGCACATAGCCACCGTTGCCCGCAGAAGACGATGCACCCGCTGACGTTGGCGCTGCAGTCTGATGGTCGCCTTCAAAGGCTTTAGACAAAGCGTAACCAGCCGCCACACCCGCCAAGCCACCGACCACAGCACCTGTCATGGTGGAGCCGCCGCTGTTGGGTTGTGCGTAGCCCTGAGGGCCATAGCCAGCAGGTGCGGCATTGGGCGTGAATTGCGCACCGAAACCACGCGGTGCAGGAGGTGTCCCCATAGGCGTTGCACCTTGTGCATAGGCGGTTGGGTTGACGTTGTTAGCGGCATTGGCCGCCGAGCGACGCAGCCACAGACCCAACACCACCAAACCGGCAATGGCCAGCCAAACGTAGGTCAAGGATGAACTGCTGCCACTCGCGGCAGACTCTGGTGCAACCTTGGCTGCTGCATGCGTACCAGGGGCCACCGAGGGTTCCATCACCACGGAAGACGTGGGCGCAGCAGCCAAATCGCTCACCTTAGCCAACACGGTGTTGAACTTGTCTGGGCTGGTGGCGAACTTCAAAGACGGGTCAATGTCTTTGGCTTTTTGCAATTCGGTTTGTGCTTCTTTGTAACGGTGCTCATGCGCCAACACTTGGCCCAGTTCGTAATGCGCTTTGGCACTTTGCGGTTTGTCTTGCAACACATCGCGCAACATGCTTTCGGCTTGCGTGTACTGGCCGGCGGCCACGGCAGCCTCAATGTCTTTGGGCGTAGGCAACGCCAAGGCGAGTGTGGCGCTCAGCACCAAAGCACCGGCCACAACAGATTTCAACAAACGAGACAACATGGGTTTAACACCTTTCCATCCAAACTGAACACTTCAGCGGCGCTGCATTGTGCAGCACCGATGTGACGGTTCACATGGCACTTAGATGAGCGCGGCCTACTGAAATACAAGGGGGATAGAAAAGTAAAGCAGAAACGAAAAAGGCTCCTTGCGGAACCTTTGACTTTTGCTTTTGAAGAAGCGATGGGACTGGTAAAAATGGTGGGCGATGCAAGTTTCGAACTTGCGACCCCACAGTGTAAAGACTCTTTACGCTTGTCCTTTTCAGTTACTCCTTAGGAGCACCAGAGTTCTTGACGATAGCTTCGTAACGTTTCAACTCTGAAGTGGTGAATTTTGCAAACTCAGCAGATGTTCCCCCCATCACCTCAGCCCCCATTTCAACCAACCGAATATTAACTTCTTTAGATTTCAAGATTTTGTTGATTTCGGTGTTGAGGCGATTGACAACATCTTCGGGGGCTCCTGCTGGAAGAACCAATCCGTACCATGCAGACGCAACCATCGGGACACCAGCCTCATTGAATGTTGGCACATGAGGCAGCACAGAAAGTCGCTTAGATGAAGCTACAGCGATAGGTCGCAATAAACCACCTTTGATACTTCCCAGTGATCCAGTATCAATCATCATGTCGATGTGACCAGCGACCAAGTCCTGAGCAGCTGGCCCACTCCCCTTGTATGGCACATGACGTATGTCGATGTTGGCCGTTGTTTTAAATTGAGCGCCCGCCAAGTGTTGTGATCCGCCGATCCCAGCGGAACCATAGGTGAAGTTACCGGGTGATTTGGTAGACGCATCAACGATGTCTTTGAGTGAATTCCAAGGTGACTTCGTTGGTACCACCATCACGTTTGGAATAGAACATAGTGAAACCACAGGTGTGAAATCATTCACTGGATCAAAACCAAGTTTTGAGTAGAGATACGGAGCTGCGGCATTTGTCGAGCTGGTCGCAAGCAACACCGTATAGCCATCAGCTTTTTCTTTCACAAACAACTGTGTACCGATAACACCACCAGCACCGGCTTTGTTTTCAACGACAACAGGAACGCCCAGCGCCTGCGATAGGGGCTGAGCGAGCATACGTCCAACCTGATCAGTCGCACCACCTGGTGCCCAAGGAACAATGATTTTGATCGGCTTCTCGGGATAAGCAGCCCAAGCGCTTAGGGCTAAGCAAGAGAGTCCTAAAGAAAAAATAGAACGCGCTTGCTTGTTAACGATTTGGGAAATAAATTTCAATGTCATCTCAGTCTCCTTTTTGTTTAATTTGTGCATCTACCCAAGCCGAGCTGTAAGAGCCGGACTTAATGTCAGCAATCATTTTTTGCTCATCCAACACTTTGTCGTGAGCCTTCTTTCCAACCAACAACGCTTCAACAGCAGGTACAGCGACGACACCATCAGCATCGCCAACGATGATGTCCCCGGGATTGACCAGCATTCCGCCCACAGTGACGGTTGAATTGATCGAGCCTGGGCCATCTTTGTAGGGGCCGCGCAAATTCACGCCCCGCGCCCAACAAGGAAACTTGTGTTCTTCAAATGCTTCAGAATCACGAATGGCTCCATCAATGACAAAGCCAATAGCGTTATGAACGATGGCGGAAGTCATCATGATTTCTCCTACCAAGGCACGTGATACGTCGCCTTCACCATCGACAACTAAGACATCCCCTGGACGCAACATATCCAAAGCTTTATGAATGAGCAGGTTGTCCCCCGCTCTTACCTTGACAGTCACAGCAACGCCGCACACAGTGAGTTTGGTTCGGTTGACAAGGCTCAGGCCTGTTGTACCAAGCAAGCGCCCCATCACATCGCTGACGACAGATGACGGTAATCCTGATAAAGCAGCGACAGCTGCATCGTTTCTTGGAGCGCTAGGGTGTATTGATATCCCTTTACTCATAACAACTTCTCCTGTTTTTCTAATTGGGAGAATTCTTAGATACATATAATTTGAAATCAATGTCTTTATTTTGAATATATGTTCAATTTTTTATGAACCTAAAACACCTAAAAGTCTTTTGTCAGATCGTTGATTCCGGAAGCGCCAACCTTGCTGCGGAAAAGCTCCATATCGCAGCAACGGCAGTAAGCATGCAAATGTCAAACCTTGAGGAGTCCTTAGGGGGGAAGCTTTTTGATAGATCAACTCGCCCCATGAGCCTGACAACGCTAGGCCAGTACATCTACCCAAAAGCTAAGGAATTGCTCTCCAATGCCAGACAGATGGAGAACGAGGCCAAGGGAATAGCCTCAGGTGACTACGGTTGGCTAAGTATTGGCTTTGTGAGATCTACCCTGCACTCGCTGATTCCGGAGTCAGTACGTGCGATGCGAGAACAGTCCCCCAAGATTCGCATTGATCTTGATGAGATGTTGAGCGAGCATCAGGCGGAAAACATCCGCAAGGGAGTCATACATATCGGCATTTCAAGGCAGATCGGTCAGTATGAAAAAGAGAAGGACATGCGCTACATCCCTCTTATTCAAGACCCAATGGTTGCAGCCATCCCGATCAATCACGCTCTCGCAAAGAAAAAAGCAGTGAAACCCAGTGAGTTGGATTGCTTGCCATTCATCTCGTTCCCCAAAGATCCATTCAGTAAATTTTCAAGCCAATCACTGAGCTATCTCCAAGAGCATGGAGGAACTCCAAGCGTTGGTTATGAGGCGAGAGAAATTCAGACAGCTCTGGGTCTTGTTGCTGCTGGCCTAGGCGCTACTTTGGTTGGTAAAACTGTTGCACAGAACAATCGGACGGATGTTGTTTTCGTTCCCGTTAAAGGCGCGCAATTGGAGTCTGAAATTTTTGCAATTACCAGCTCAGACAAACCCAATCTAGTTGTTCAAGAATTTATTCGAATCTTGTGCGCTCGCATGTAATTTGCAATTTTTCTGCTCAAAACTTTGCTCACGTCGCGCGGGCATATGGAGTTTTGTAATCTAATTCAATTAGTTTTAGCGAGATGTATCAAACAAGAGGGTGCAGCTTTCGTTAGACGAAAAAAATGCTCCCAAGGGAAGCATGTATCTAACTCTTAAAAAGTAAATTCTGAAAACAACCTAAGTGGTTGATGGAGTTTAGATTTGGTAAAAATGGTGGGCGATGCAAGTTTCGAACTTGCGACCCCCACAGTGTGAATGTGGTGCTCTACCCCTGAGCTAATCGCCCATCTTTACCGTTTTCCATTTCTGGAAAGACCATCATTATGCCACAGAATTTTGCAGATTTCGCCAAACTGTTTTTCCGCCGCTCGATTTATCCAACTGAGCCAGCACATCGTCATGCTGCGTGAGCTCTTGCTCAGAGGCAGCAATCACTGGCAGCTGGTAGCTGCTGAGGTCCACTCGCTCTGTGGTTCGGGTTTGTTCGTCGTTGCTTTCCACCTCCATGAGCAAGGCATCTTGGCCACGCGTCATGTTGATGTACACATCGGCCAACAACTCGGCATCGAGCAACGCGCCGTGCAACGTGCGGCCTGAGTTGTCTACCTCTAAGCGGTCGCACAAGGAGTCGAGCGAGTTACGTTTGCCCGGGAACATTTCTTTGGCCATCACCAAGGTGTCGATGACACCCTCGATGTAGGTCGTCAAAGGTTTGCGCCCTTGCAGCTCTAGCTCTTTGTTCAAAAAGCCAATGTCAAACGGCGCGTTGTGAATGATGACTTCTGCGCCTTCGATGTATTCCAAAAACTGATCGACCACTTCGGCGAACTTGGGCTTGTCTTTCAAGAACTCATTGGTGATGCCGTGGACGCGCAGCGCATCTTCATGGCTGTCACGCTCGGGGTTCAAGTAGAAATGCAAGTTGTTGCCCGTGAGCTTGCGGTGCAGCAGCTCGACGCAACCAATCTCAATGACGCGGTCGCCGTTGTCGGCCGAGAGGCCAGTGGTTTCGGTGTCTAGAAAAATCTGGCGCATGGTCAGTGGTTTTCTTTCGCGTGGTTGATGGTGTACTTTGGAATTTCCACCACCAAATTTTGCTGGGCCACGATGGCTTGGCAGCTCAAGCGTGAATTGGGCTCCAAGCCCCAAGCGCGGTCGAGCAAGTCGTCTTCGTTTTCATCGGCTTCGTTGAGCGACTTGAACCCCTCGCGCACGATGACGTGGCAGGTGGTGCAGGCACAGCTCATGTCACAGGCGTGTTCGATGTTGATGTGATTTTCCAACAGCACTTCGCAGATGGTGCTACCAGCGGCAGCTTGCAGCTCTGCGCCTTGTGGGCAGAGTTCGGCGTGGGGCAAGATTTTGATGATGGGCATTTAGATGTTCTCGATGTTTTGTCCGGCCAAGGCGTGTTGAATGCCTCGGTTCATGCGTTGGGCTGCAAAAGCTTCGGTGCCTTTGGCCAGCGCTTCGGTGATGGCTTCAATGGCGGCAGCGTCTTCTAGCTTTTTAGCGTCTAGCGTGGCAGCCATCAGCGCGTCGATACGTGCGCGGTCTTCGGCAGACAGCAAATCGCCATCGGCTTGCAAAGCGCTTTGTGTGGCCAACCACATGCGGTCAGCATCCACACGGGCTTCAACCAAAGCGCGGGCTTTGATGTCTTGCTCTGCGGTCTTGAAACTGTCTTGCAACATGGCGGCAATTTGGTCGTCCGACAAACCGTAGGACGGTTTGACCGTGATGTTGGCCGTGACGCCGCTGAGCTGCTCTAACGCGCTCACGCTCACCATGCCATCGGCGTCCACCGTGAAGGTCACGCGAATGCGCGCAGCGCCTGCGGCCATAGGAGGAATGCCACGCAACTCAAAGCGCGCCAAGCTGCGGCAGTCGGCCACCATGTCACGCTCGCCCTGCACCACATGCAAAGCCAAGGCGGTTTGGCCATCTTGGTAGGTGGTGAAGTCTTGCGCCATCGCGGTGGGAATGGTTTGGTTGCGCGGCACGATGCGCTCGACCAAACCGCCCATGGTTTCAATACCCAGCGACAACGGAATCACATCCAGCAACAGCAACTCGCCATCCGGGTTGTTGCCTGCGAGTTGGTTGGCTTGAATAGCAGCACCAAGCGCCACCACTTCGTCTGGGTTTAGGTTGTTCAGAGGTGCGCAGCCCAACAGATCGGCAACGGCTTGCTGCACTTGCGGCATGCGGGTCGAGCCGCCCACCATGACCACGCCTTGAATCTCGTCTTTGCTGAGCTTGGCATCGCGCAAGGCTTTGCGCACGGCAGACAAGGTGCGTTGGGTCAAAGCGGCAGTAGCGGCTTCAAACTCGGCGCGTGTGACGGTGTGGCGCAATGCGCCGCTCGACAAAGCCACGTCAAACGTGGCGCTGTCAGCTGCAGACAAAGCTTCTTTGCAAGCACGCGCAGCGACCAACACATTCGATTTATCAGCCGGCGTAGCAATGACGCAGCCGGTTTGGGCTTGCACCCAATCGACCAAAGCGCGGTCGTAGTCGTCACCACCCAAAGCAGAATCACCGCCGGTGGCCAACACTTCAAACACGCCGCGTGTCAAACGCAACACAGAGATATCAAACGTGCCGCCGCCTAGGTCGTACACGGCGTACACGCCTTCGCTGGCTTGGTCTAAACCGTAAGCAATGGCCGCAGCGGTGGGTTCGTTGATGAGGCGCAGCACGTTGATGCCCGCGAGTTGCGCGGCATCTTTGGTGGCTTGGCGTTGCGCGTCGTCAAAGTACGCGGGCACGGTGATGACCGCGCCGTACAAATCGTCGTTGAAGGTATCTTCGGCGCGAAAGCGCAAGGTGGCCAAAATCTCGGCGCTCACCTCGACGGGCGACTTTTCGCCCACACGGGTTTGAATGGCCAACATACCGGGCTTGTCGACAAACACGTAGGGCAACTGATCGCGGTTGGCAATGTCAGCCACGCCACGGCCCATGAAACGCTTGACAGACACCAGCGTGTTTTGTGGGTCTTCGGCTTGCGAAGCCAACGCAGCACGGCCAATTTGGCGGCCATCGTTTTCAAGGTAGCGCACTGCCGACGGCAAGATGACATGACCCTCAGCATCGGGCAAGCACTCGGCAAAACCGTTGCGCATGGAAGCCACGAGCGAGTGGGTGGTGCCTAAGTCAATGCCCACCGCGATGCGTCGCTGGTGTGGGTCTGGGGCTTGGCCAGGTTCGGAAATTTGTAACAACGCCATAGGTGTGTATTGTCGCTTTCAGGAGGCGTCTAGTTGGTCAATTCGGGCTTCGATGTCGTGCAAAAACTTCTCGATGAACATCAGCCCCCTCACCTGCTGCGCGGCAGCGGGCAGGTCGTGTGCGGTGTCGATGAGCTGTGCGCATTGCTGCAAGGCTGTTTTGTGGGCTTGCTGCACTTCGTCAAACAAGGTTTCGAGCGCGGCCACATCGGCGGCATCGTCCATGGCTTCGCGCCATTCCATGTGCTGCATCAAAAATGCAGCGGGCATGGCCGTGTTGTTCTCGGCTTGAATGGGTGCACCGCCCAGTTCACACAAATAGGCGGCGCGGCGCATCGGGTCTTTCAAGCGTTGATACGCCTCGTTGATGCGCACCGACCACTGCATGGCTACACGTTGTGCGGCTGTGCCTTGAGAAGCAAATTTGTCAGGGTGGGCTTCGCGCTGCAAGTCTTTCCAGCGTGCATCAAGCTGGGCGCGGTCTTGTGCAAACTGCACGGGCACGCCGAAGAGTTCAAAGTCGCTGACAGCGAGCTGCGCCGACAACGGCTTGGCCGATTCGTTCACGTCACGCCTCGCTTTGATCTATCGAAATTTAAATACGGAACGATTCGCCGCAACCGCAACGATCACGCTCGTTCGGATTCAAAAACTTGAAGCCCTCGTTCAGGCCTTCGCGCACGAAGTCGAGTTGCGTACCGTCGATGTAGGCCAAGCTCTTGGGGTCGATCAACACCTTCACGCCGTGGTCTTCAAAGATCACGTCTTCTGGTTCTTGGTCGTCCACGTATTCGAGCTTGTAAGCCAAACCCGAACAGCCTGTGGTCTTGACACCCAAACGCACGCCCACGCCCTTGCCACGTTTGGCAAGGTAGCGGGTCACGTGTCGTGCCGCGGCTTCAGTCAATGTGATCGCCATGGTGTTCTTCTTTGATTAGGCCGCTGCGTGTTTCTTTTTGTAATCATCCACAGCGGCCTTGATGGCGTCTTCCGCCAAGATGGAGCAGTGAATTTTCACAGGTGGCAGCGCCAGCTCTTCAGCGATTTCGCTGTTTTTCAAAGCTGCCGCTTCGTCCAAAGTTTTACCCTTGACCCACTCGGTCACCAGTGAAGAAGAAGCGATGGCAGAGCCGCAACCGTAGGTTTTGAAACGTGCATCTTCAATCACGCCCGTCACAGGGTTGACCTTGATTTGCAACTTCATCACGTCGCCGCAAGCGGGCGCGCCCACCATGCCGGTGCCCACAGAGTCGTCGCCCTTGTCAAAGGAGCCCACGTTGCGGGGGTTTTCGTAGTGGTCAACCACTTTTTCAGAATAAGCCATGGTGAATCTCCTTAATTAATGCGCAGCCCATTGGATGGTGCTGATGTCGATGCCTTCTTTGTACATGTCCCACAAGGGGCTCAGTTCACGCAGCTTGGCCACGTTGAGGCGAATGGTTTCGATGGCGTAGTCGATTTCTTCTTCGGTGCTGAAGCGACCAATCGTCATGCGCAAGCTGCTGTGGGCCAACTCGTCGCTGCGGCCCAAGGCGCGCAACACATAGCTTGGCTCCAAGCTGGCCGACGTACAAGCCGAGCCCGACGACACCGCCAAGCCCTTGATACCCATGATGAGTGACTCACCTTCCACATAGTTGAAGCTGATGTTCAAGTTGTGCGGCACACGGTGTTCCATGTTGCCGTTGATGAAGACTTGCTCCATATCTTTGAAGCCATCCAGCAAACGCTGTTGCAAAGCTTTGGCTTTGGCCAAGTCTTTGGCCATGTCTTCTTTGGCAATGCGAAACGCTTCGCCCATGCCCACGCACTGGTGCGTTGGCAAAGTGCCGCTGCGCATGCCGCGCTCGTGACCGCCGCCGTGCATTTGCGCTTCCAAGCGCACGCGAGGTTTGCGTCGCACATACAAAGCACCAATGCCTTTGGGGCCGTAGGTTTTGTGCGAGGCCAAGCTCATCAGGTCAACGGGCAAGGTGGTCAAATCGATCTCAACTTTGCCCGTGGCTTGTGCTGCATCCACGTGGAAGATGATGCCTTTTTCACGGCACATCGCGCCGATGCCAGCGATGTCTTGGATCACGCCGATTTCGTTGTTCACGAACATCACGCTGATCAAAATGGTGTCGGGGCGAATGGCAGCTTTGAGCGCGTCCATGCTCAGCATGCCGTCTTCTTGCACGTCAAGGTAGGTCACATCGAACCCTTGACGCTCCAGTTCACGCATGGTGTCGAGCACGGCTTTGTGCTCGGTCTTCACGGTGATGAGGTGCTTGCCCTTGGACTTGTAGAAATGTGCAGCGCCTTTGATGGCGAGGTTGTTTGACTCGGTAGCGCCGGAAGTCCACACGATTTCGCGCGGGTCAGCGCCGATGAGCGAGGCCACATCTTCACGGGCTTTTTCAACAGCCGCTTCGGCTTCCCAGCCCCACGCATGGCTGCGTGATGCAGGATTGCCAAAGTGCTCGCGCAACCAAGGAATCATGGCGTCCACCACGCGAGGGTCGCACGGGTTGGTCGCGCCGTAGTCGAGATAAATGGGGAAATGGGGTGTCATGTCCATGATGGATCCGTAAAAATTAAAGAGGCTTAGCGAAGGCGTTGCCCAAAGCGAACACCGAATTAGGCGCATTCACGCGAATAGGTTTGACCACGGGCATGGGTTGAATCGCACGCTTCAAAGTGGGTTTGTTTTCGATCTCCACGCCCTTGGCGATTTGCTCGTCCACCAGTTTTTGCAGGGTGACGGAGTCCAAAAACTCGACCATGCGTTGGTTGAGCGATGCCCACAGCTCGTGCGTCATGCAGCGGCCGGTTTCGCCCAAACAGTTTTCTTTGCCACCGCAATGGGTGGCGTCGATGGGTTCGTCCACCGACAAAATGATGTCGGCCACGGTGATGTCGGCAGCTTTACGGCCCAACGAATAACCGCCGCCGGGACCACGGGTGGATTCCACCAAGTCGTGGCGACGCAATTTTCCAAAGAGTTGCTCGAGGTAAGACAACGAGATTTGTTGACGCTGACTGATGGCCGCCAATGTGACGGGGCCGCTGTTTTGACGCAGGGCCAAATCGATCATGGCAGTGACCGCAAAACGGCCTTTGGTGGTGAGACGCATGGCAAGCTCCTTCAGGTTTGGGCTTTGTCGACTAATTAGGTCAAGTATAGCTTAATCCCCACGGATTTGCTCGGGTACTCAGCGAATAACCCTATTTGTCGATGACAAGAGTCAAGGGTTAGCGGTCAGGCTTTTTGCGCCAACACCGCCACGTTGTCGTGCCCTGCCCCGCCAAAAGCTTGCTCACGCAGAGTGGCCAGTTGGTCACGCACACGGGCTGCGTTTTCGAACTCGAGGTTGCGGGCGTGTTCCATCATCAGCTTCTCTAAGCGTTTGATTTCTTTGGCCACATCGCGTTCGCTCATGTCTTCGATGGCGGCGCGTTGGATCTCGCGCTCTTGTGCTTCTTTGCCTGCTTTCTCGCTGTAGACACCATCGATCAAATCGCGCACTTGCTTGAACACACCGCGAGGGGTGATACCCATCTCAAGGTTGTGCGCGATTTGCTTGGTGCGACGACGCTCGGTTTCGCCAATGGCTTTTTTCATCGACTCGGTCATGCGATCGGCATACAAAATGGCTTTGCCACTCAGGTTACGCGCCGCACGGCCAATGGTTTGAATCAAGCTGCGCTCAGAACGCAAGAAACCTTCTTTGTCGGCATCCAAAATGGCCACCAACGACACCTCGGGCAAGTCAATGCCTTCGCGCAATAAGTTGATGCCCACCAGAACATCGAAGGTACCTAGGCGCAAGTCACGCAAAATTTCAACGCGCTCTACCGTGTCCACATCGCTGTGGATGTAGCGCACTTTCACGCCGTTGTCGGTCAGATAATCGGTCAGCTGCTCAGCCATGCGCTTGGTGAGTGTGGTGATCAGCACGCGCTCATTTAGATCCACACGGATGCGAATTTCTTGCAGCACGTCGTCCACTTGGTGTGTGGCTGGGCGCACTTCCACCAAGGGGTCGACCAAGCCTGTGGGGCGTACCAACTGCTCCACCACTTTGCTGGCATGGGTCTTTTCATATTCGGCGGGCGTGGCCGACACAAACACCACTTGGCGCATGCGCTTTTCAAACTCTTCTAGCTTCAAGGGACGGTTATCCAAGGCGCTGGGCAATCGGAAGCCGTATTCCACCAGCGTGGTCTTGCGCGCACGGTCGCCGTTGTACATACCGCCGAGTTGACCAATCATGACGTGGCTTTCGTCCAAGAACATAACCGAGTCTTTGGGCATGTAGTCGGTTAGGGTGCTTGGAGGTGCGCCAGGAGGCGCGCCCGACAAATGGCGGGTGTAGTTCTCAATGCCTTTGCAGTGGCCGACTTCGCTGAGCATTTCTAAATCAAAGCGTGTGCGTTGCTCTAATCGCTGCGCTTCGACCAACTTGTTCATGCCCACCAGTTCTTTCAAACGGTCAGCCAACTCCACCTTGATCGTTTCCACCGCTGCCAACACGCGGTCACGCGGCGTGACATAGTGGCTGGATGGGTAAATGGTGAAGCGTGGAATCTTTTGTCGAATGCGGCCTGTGAGTGGGTCAAACAGTTGCAGGCTTTCAATTTCGTCATCGAACAACTCAATACGAATCGCCAGCTCGGAGTGTTCTGCGGGGAACACATCAATCGTGTCGCCACGCACGCGGAACTTACCGCGTGAAAAATCTTGGTCGTTGCGCTCGTACTGCATGCGCACCAGCTGGGCAATGGCGTCGCGCTGGCCCACTTTGTCGCCGGCACGCAGCGTCATGATCATCTGGTGGTAGCTCTCGGGCTCACCAATACCGTAGATGGCCGACACCGTGGCCACCACGATCACATCACGGCGCTCCAAGATGCTCTTGGTGCAGCTCAGACGCATTTGCTCGATGTGCTCGTTGATGGCACTGTCTTTTTCGATGAACAAATCGCGCTGGGGCACATAGGCCTCGGGCTGGTAGTAGTCGTAGTAGCTGACGAAATACTCCACCGCGTTGTTGGGGAAAAACTCACGGAACTCGCTGTACAGCTGCGCGGCTAAGGTTTTGTTGGGCGCAAAGATGATGGCTGGCCTGCCTAGCTGAGCAATCACATTGGCCATGGTGAAGGTTTTGCCCGAGCCCGTCACGCCCAGCAGGGTTTGAAACACCTCGCCGTCATTCACCCCTTCCACCAGCTGGGCAATGGCCGTGGGCTGGTCACCCGCAGGCGGGTAAGGCTGAAACAGCTCAAACGGCGAGCCTGGGTAGCTGACCATCGTGCCCTTTGGCTGTTCTGGCGCTTCTTTAGCGGCTGGCGATGCGTCAGGAAGAGTTTCTGCGGTGTCAGACATGGTGGTGCAAACGGTATAGCTCGAAAAAAACGCATGATCTCAAAAACCATACGGGTTGACCCTTAAAATTCAGGCCGAGCGTGCAAGCCTACCGCAGACTGCACTTATTCACCTAACCTCCTCTCTTTATCCGTGATCAAGGACTGACGATGTCAATGTTTACCGCTGTCGAAATGGCACCCCGCGACCCCATCTTGGGCCTCAACGAGCAATACAACGCCGACACCAACCCCAACCAGGTCAACCTCGGCGTGGGTGTGTACTTCGACGACAACGGCAAACTTCCCTTGCTGCAATGCGTGCAAGCCGCAGAAAAAACCATGATGGCCACACCCACTGCGCGCGGCTACTTGCCCATCGATGGCATCGTGGCATACGACGCCGCCGTCAAAGGCTTGGTCTTCGGCGCTGACTCCGAGCCCGTCACCTCTGGCCGTGTGGCCACGGTGCAAGGCATTGGCGGCACCGGCGGCTTGAAAATCGGCGCTGACTTCTTGAAGCGCTTGAACCCCAACGCCACCGTGTTGATTTCTGACCCCAGCTGGGAAAACCACCGCGCTTTGTTCACCAACGCCGGTTTCAAGGTCGACACCTACGCTTACTACGACGCTGAAAAACGCGGCGTGAACTTTGAAGGCATGTTGGCCTCACTCAACGCGGCCGCTGCAGGCACCGTGGTGGTGTTGCACGCTTGCTGCCACAACCCAACCGGCTACGACATCACTGCTGCGCAGTGGGACCAAGTGGTGGCCGTGGTCAAGGCCAAAAACCTGACTGCCTTCTTGGACATGGCCTACCAAGGCTTTGGCCACGGCATTGCCGAAGACGGCGCTGTGATTCAGAAGTTCGTGGCAGCTGGCCTGAACTTCTTTGTATCCACTTCATTCTCTAAGAGCTTCAGCTTGTACGGCGAGCGCGTGGGTGCTTTGAGCGTCTTGTGCGCTGACAAAGAAGAGTGCAGCCGCGTGTTGTCTCAACTCAAAATCGTGATTCGCACCAACTACTCCAACCCACCCATCCATGGTGGCGCGGTGGTGGCTGCAGTGTTGAACAACCCCGAGCTGCGCGCTTTGTGGGAAAAAGAATTGGGCGAAATGCGCGTGCGCATCAAAGCCATGCGTCAAACCTTGGTCGACGGTCTCAAAGCCGCTGGCGTGAAGCAAGACATGAGCTTCATCACCACCCAAATCGGCATGTTCAGCTACTCAGGTTTGAGCAAAGACCAAATGGTGCGCTTGCGCTCTGAGTTTGGTGTGTACGGCACCGACACCGGTCGCATGTGCGTGGCTGCGTTGAACAGCAAGAACATCGACTACGTGTGCCAAGCCATCGCGAAAGTGATGTAAATGCACACCGATTGCACGCCTTGCGTGCAGCCAAGAAAAAGGGCCTTCACAGGCCCTTTTTTCATTGGCTTAAGCACCTCAGCGCTAGTTAGCGCAGCCCGCTCAATGGAACTTTGCTTAACCCCAAATCACAGAGCGCATGGCAATCGAAGCCAACTGATACCCCTCGTTGAAAAACTCAACCTGCTCACCCGCCTCCGCCGCGCCTGCAGCGTAGAGCAAGGGCAAGAAATGGTCATAGCTGGGGTGCGACATCTTGGCGATCTCACCTTGGTCTTGAAAGTCAACCAGCCCCTCAAGGTGGCCAGAGGTAATTTGCTCTGCCACCCATTGGTCAAACTCAATGGCCCATTCATAAGCTTGGTTATCAGGCGCTGAACGGTTCATCGTGCGCAAGTTGTGCACGGTGTTGCCACTGGCCAAGATGAGCACACCTTGTTCACGTAATGCGCGCAGCTGCTGACCCAGCGCAAAGTGTTCAGCGGCTGGGCGCTGGTAATCAATGCTCAGCTGCACCACCGGAATATCCGCCGCAGGAAACATGGGCTTGAGCACACCCCATGCGCCGTGGTCTAAGCCCCATGCGGTCAGGTCCACACCCACGGGCTGGCCGCTATTGGGTTGACGCAGCTGCTGCGCTGTGTGTGCAACCCACTCAGGCGCACCGGGTGCGGGGTATTGCTGGTCAAACAGTTCTTGCGGAAAACCACCAAAGTCGTGAATGGTTTTGGGCTGAGCCATACCTGTCATCCACCAGCCTTCGGTGATCCAATGCGCAGAAATGCACAAAATCAGTTTGGGCTTGGGCCAACGCAGGCCAAACTGGGCGCCCAAGTCTTGCCATGCGCGGCGATAAGGGCTGTCCTCGATCACATTCATAGGGCTGCCGTGGCCGACAAACAGCACCGGCATGCGTGTAATATTTATGTATGAATTCATCAGTAGCCTTCGTCGGTGCCTGCTTTATGTCAATTGGAGGACAAACTCCATTTTCAACCAAGTAAGTGCGCTATATTGCACTGCAACATTTTTGAGACAACACCATGCTTTACCAAATCTTCGAGACGCAACGTAGCCTGATGGAGCCGTTCGCAGACTTTGCGCAAGCCGCCTCCAAACTTTACGGCCAAACCAACTCCCCCATTGCACAAAACCCAATGGCTCAGCGCGTATCCGCCGGTTATGACTTGCTCTACCGCTTAGGAAAAGACTACGAAAAGCCACAATTCGGCATCAAATCTGTCGAAGTCGAAGGCACAGAGGTTGCCATTCACGAACGCATCGAAATGGACAAACCGTTTTGTGAGCTGCGCCGCTTCAAGCGCTTCACCGACGACGCCGCCACACTGACCAAACTCAAAGCACAACCTGTGGTGCTGATCGTGGCCCCCTTGTCTGGCCACTACGCCACCTTGCTGCGCGACACCGTCAAAACCATGCTCAAAGACCACAAGGTCTACATCACCGACTGGAAGAATGCACGCTTGGTCCCACTGAGCGATGGTGAATTCCACCTCGACGACTACGTGAACTATGTGCAAGAGTTCATCCGTGATTTGCAAAGCAAATACGGCAACTGCCACATCATGAGCGTGTGCCAACCCACCGTGCCCGTGTTGGCTGCTGTGTCATTGATGGCCAGCCGTGGCGAGAAGACCCCCATCACCATGACCATGATGGGCGGCCCGATTGATGCCACCAAGTCCCCCACAGCGGTGAACAACTTGGCGATGAACAAGAGCCACAGCTGGTTCGAAAACAACGTGATCTACCGCGTGCCCGACAACTTCCCCGGCGCCGGCCGGCGCGTGTACCCCGGCTTCCTGCAGCACACCGGCTTCGTGGCCATGAACCCCGACCGGCACGCCACGAGCCACTACGACTACTTCAAGGACCTGATCAAGGGCGACAACGAGAGCGCCGAGAGCCACCGCAAGTTCTACGACGAGTACAACGCCGTGCTCGACATGGACGCCGACTATTACCTGGAAACCATCGACACCGTGTTCCAGGACTTCAAGCTGGTGAACGGTACGTGGGACGTGAAGAACCCGCAGGGAAAGCTCGAGCGCGTGCGTCCGCAGGACATTCAGCACACTGCCCTCCTCACGGTGGAAGGCGAGCTTGACGACATCTCGGGCTCGGGCCAAACCGCCGCCGCGCACGACCTGTGCACCGGCATTCCCAAGACGCACCGCATGCACTACGAAGCCGCTGGCGCGGGCCACTACGGCATCTTCAGCGGTCGCCGCTGGCGCGAGTTTGTGCACCCGGTGGTCAAGACCTTCCTCAAGGCTCACCAGCCTGCGGTGGAGCCGGCACCCACGGCCCCTGCAGTGGTCGTCCCCAAGCCAGCGAAAGCCGCTGCCAAAGCCCCGGCCAAGACGGCCGTCAAGCCCGCAGCCAAGGCAGCACGGGTGAAGGCTGCAGAGCCCACGGCCAAGGCCACCGCCGCGCGCAAGCCGCGCAACACAGCGGCCTGAGACACATCACCCCGGAAACCCGGCGGTCTTCACCGCCGGCGGTACATTGGCCGTCATGAACGACC
>CAUPNL010000007.1:0-78988 GCA_963512655.1 uncultured Limnohabitans sp.
ACAAATCGGAATGACGTGTGACACGAAATTGCGAAAACTGCCCAACGTCGCGCCCCGGAAACAGGTCTTTCAAATGCGCACGAATCACGCTGGAAATCGACACAAACAGTTGACGTTTACCCGAAAGTTTTTCTGGCAATGGAATGAGGCGCGGCAAACTGCGTGGCACTTTGACAATCGCAATTTCATTGTCACGACCAAACGCATCTTTGCCCGACAAACGCACGATGAAGTTGAGCGACTTGTTGGCCACTTGCGGAAAAGGGTGTGCAGGGTCTAAACCCACAGGCAACAGCAAGGGGCGCACTTCACGCTCAAAAAAGGATTTCACCCACTGGTGCTGCGCCAACGTGCGCTCACCATGCGACAAGATGCGCACCCCTTCTTTGGCAAACGCAGGCATGAGCACATCGTTGTACAGCGTGTATTGCTCTTCCACCAAAGCATGCGCCACTTTGCTCAGCGAGTACTGTGCATGTGTACCGGCGGCATCTAGAGGGGCTTTGGGATGCTCGACACTGTGGTGCAGCGCGGCACGCACTTCAAAGAACTCATCGAGGTTGGAGGACACGATGCACAGGTAGCGCAAGCGCTCGAGCAAGGGCACATCGGCTCGCTTGGCCCAATCGAGCACACGCTCATTGAAGGCGAGCAAACTCAAATCACGGTCTAGCCATTGAATCTTTGAAGTCTTGTGTGTGTGCGGCTCTTTGCCAGTGGCAACTGTCGTCATTTTTTTACCTGTCTAACTGCAATTGAGTATGACAATTTATCGTGACAAAAGTGTGACATTTATGACGGTTGCGTTAATTCACATCCATTCACGCACTCATTAAGATACGCAGATGAATTGGAATGCATCACTCATTGGCCTGCTGACAGCCCTAGGCATTGGCATGTTGATTGGCACGGTTCGCGAACGTTTGCACAAACCGGGCGTGATGAAAGCAGGTGTACGCACACATGCGATCGTGGGTTTATTGGGCGCCCTCACCTTCAGCATCGGGCCAACGACGTTTGTCATCGCCTTGCTCATCACAGGTGTGTTGATTGCCATGGGTTATCGGCATTCGGCGCAGCAAGACCCAGGGATGACGGGTGAATTTGCGCTGCTTCTCACCCTGGTTCTGTCGGGGCTTGCCATGCAAGATGCCTCGTTATCTGCAGCCATCGGCGTTGTTGTGGCGTGTTTGCTGTTTGTCAAAAAACCATTGAGACGCTTCAGTCAAGAAATATTGACTGAACATGAATTGGAAGATGCGCTGATGCTGTGCGCTTCCGCCTTGGTGGTTCTGCCTCTTTTACCAACCACAGCGATTGATCCGTGGCGTGCGCTCAACCCATATGCCATGTGGAAGATTGTGGTGTTGATCATGAGCGTTGGCATCGTGGCACACGTTTGTATGCGTGCGTCGGGTGTACGCTGGGGCTTGCCACTGGCTGGTTTTTTCACGGGCTTCATTTCCTCCACGGTGGCTGTCGCAACCTACGCACGAAAAGCACATGAAAACCCTGAGCTTGACGCGATCGCAAGCGCCTCAGCATTGCTTTCTACCCTGTCCTCACTCCTTCTATTCACGTTGGTGCTTGCAGCCAGCGGCCCAGAGTTGATGCTCGCCATCAAGTGGCCACTCGTCGCGGGATGCACGGCCTTAATTTTATTTTCTGGGTACCTCATACATCACACATCAACCCAAGAAGGTGTGTCACTGCCATCGACCCATCACGCATTCAAAGCAACGCACGCCTTGGTCATCGCCATCACGATCAGTGCTGTCACGCTTTGCTCTGCTTGGCTCAGAGACCTCATGGGTGATTCGGGCACCTTCGTCACATCCACCCTTGTGGGATTGGTTGAAATTCATGCAGCGGCACTGAGCATTGCGCAACTCAGTCATCAGGACCCGATTCAATCTGCTTATGCACGATGGGGTGTCATGGCGATCTTGGCCTCGAGTGCCACTTCGAAAATATTTTTATCGTATGTGAGCGGTAGCCGAGGTTACGGTCACCGCATGGCCTGTGGCTTAGGAATGATGCTCATGGCCGCAATGGCTTGCATGTTCATCCTTCCATAAGCCTCAAAGCACTTGGAGTAACGGCTCTCCCATGCGAATGCGTTTGCCATTTTCTATCCCATTCGCCAAGGCAAAACCTGGTGGCACAAAGACCAAGATGGTCGAGCCGTGTTCAAACCACCCCATCTCTTGTCCTTTGACATAGTTCGCGTCACATGGGATGTCGTTTGGCCCTTTGTAGCGAAGGTTCAACAGCACATCCACCGCATGAAAACGCATGCTGGCAACAAGCACCGCTGCAACAGGCACGATCAAGAACGGCATGCCACTGCCCGTTTCCATCTGTAAAACAGCACGCTCATTTTTACAAAACAACTCTTTCACACGCGTCAAAGCAATCGGGTTGACGTTCCATGTATCCCCCGAGATGTACGTCACATGGCTCAAATACGCATCGCTAGGCGCATGAAAGCGGTGGTACATGCTGCTGGTCAAGCGCATGGTGACAAATGTGCCGCCTTCTAACAAGCGGGGCCAGCGTTGCACCAGCTCCGCAGAACTCAGCAAGCTGTCTAAGGTGTACGGAAAGCCCTTGGCTTGAAAGACCATGCCATCACGAATTTCGCCACACGCCCCCACGATGCAGTCGCACGGTGACGTCATCACGGCCGGATCCGCATCAATGGGCCGCAAGCCTGGTCGCAGTTCACGCGTGAAGCATTCATGCAAGCTGGCAAATGTTTGCTGCTTGGATTCGCTCAAATCCAAATCGGTGAACCAACGCCACACAGCAATGGAGCTTTTGACAATCCAAGGATGGCGCAACTGACTCCACCACCCCATGAAGCGCGTCAGCGTGATGCGTGGAATTCGGTTGGTGAGTAAAAAATTGAGGTCTTCTTGCAAAAGCCAATTCTGAAATTTATTTCGAATCTTCATCGTCTTGTCACTTAATTTAAATACAAAGGTAGATCTCTTACACAAGGAAATTGACTGTGAACACCACTTGGATGAGCTTGGGCGTATTGGCGACATTGGCGCCGTCTATCTATCGACGACTACAACTCTCACGCGCCAAGCACCGATCGCTGGCAGGTCACTCACGCATGGCCAAGCGTTTGGCCCGCCTGTTGCCCGGCTACCATTTTGATGAGCAAATGTTCTTTAAATGTGACAACGCGCCATTCGACGTACAAAATCTTCGTCGACAAGCTTTTTTCAAGATCGCCGAAGTGCTCAAAGCGCGTCACCCCTTGAGCATTCAAGCCACAGCAGCAGCGCGAGAGAAAATCTCGGACATGCAGTTCATATCCGCTTACCGCGTCCCTTTTCAGTTCAGCCCCTTGGTCCAAGAACATTTGAAGGTGGGATCGTTCTTGCAATCAGCCACGGGTGTTTACGTGACCGATTTAGACGGTCAATCGTTTTACGACCTGACTGGTTCTTATGGCGTGAATGTGTTTGGTGCAGATTTTTATAAAAAGACGATGGCCGACGGCTTGGCTAAAACGCAAAGCTTAGGCCCCACGCTGGGTGCGTATCACCCGTGTGTTGCCAGAAACGCAGAGCGTCTCAAGAAAATTTCAGGCATGGATGAGGTGTCGTTTCACATGTCTGGTACTGAAGCTGTGATGCAGGCCGTACGCTTGGCTCGCTACCACACGAAGCGTAAAAACTTGGTGCGCTTTTGTGGCGCTTATCACGGTTGGTGGGAAGACGTTCAGCCAGGCCCAGGCAACCCAATGCCTCCGCGCGAAACCTACACCCTCAGCGAGATGAGCGAGCGCAGCTTGGACGTGATTCGTTCGCGCAAAGATATTGCCTGCGTGTTGGTCAACCCACTACAAGCCCTTCACCCCAACGCCAATGCGCCAGGTGATACCACCTTGGTCGACGGCAGTCGCCAAGCAGCGTACAACCGTCAGGCTTACACCGAATGGCTGCATAAGCTGCGTCAAGCATGCACTGACAACGGTGTGGTGCTGATATTTGATGAAGTCTTCTTAGGCTTTCGATTAGCCCCCGGTGGCGCACAAGAATATTTCGGTGTCAAAGCCGACATGGTGACTTACGGCAAAACACTGGGCGGAGGCTTCCCGGTAGGCGTGGTGTGTGGCAAAAAACAATGGATGCACCGTTTCCACCCAGACCGCCCTGCTGACATCTGCTTTGCACGCGGCACCTTCAAAGAACATCCCGTGGTGATGGGTGCTATGTCTGCCTTTTTAGACCAAATAGAAACCCCTGAAATTAAAGCTGTGTACGACGGACTGGATGAACGTTGGAATGCAAGGGCACAACGCTTCAACAGTGTCATGCAAGCGAACGGAATTCCTTTACAAGCCGCAAACATGTCGAGCGTGTGGACCCTCTTTTACACACAACCGAGTCGCTACCACTGGATGCTGCAGTACTACCTACGCATCCACGGCTTGGCGTTGAGTTGGGTAGGCACTGGCCGCCTCATCTTCAGCCTGAACTACAGTGACGATGACTTTGAAACTGTGGTGCAGCGTTTTGTCATGGCGGCCACACAAATGAAGAATGATGGCTGGTGGTGGCATTCATCCGAACTGACCAACAAGAACATCCGTCGCAGTATCTTGAAAGAAACAATTTTCCGAAAAAGCACTTTGCGGTGATCAAACAAAAGGCGTTCAGGTGAATTCACCTGAACGCCTTGTATGAAAGAAGCCGTTTAGTGGCTTGCGTTCAAGAAGTTTTGGTCAAAACGCTCACCACGCAGCAACTGCAAAGGTGCTTTGTGATACAGATACACATCGTGAAATGGGTCTGTGAGAATTTTGGTCATCCACACCACACCTGTTTGCACATCTTTGATGAAGCACAAGTGAATCGTGCGAAACAACAAACCACTCACGCCCAAGGCCAACCATGAGTAACCCACGGCTTCTGAGAATTCCACCCACGTTTCGTGCGTTGGCACCACGTCCAACATACCGGGGAAGTAATAAATCACCAACGGCAGCAACACCCAGATACTGAGCAACACCACTTTGCGGCGCAGATTAAAGCCCACTTTGATTTCTTCTTTGAATTCATTGCTGGCTTCGTTCACATGGTCATAGCCCAAGGGTTCAAAAAAGAAATGGCCCGACTGTCTGGCCACCATAGAAACCAACCAAGCCAGCAAAGCAGCCCAGGCTGGGTTGACAAACAACAAAGCATACGCAATCAAAAAACAAATCGCACTGAGCAAATGCAAAGACTGATTGATGCGGCAGTGGTGGTAATAGCGATGGTCATCCCAGCGCTGAATACGCAAGGCTTCTAAAAAGTTTTTCACGTCTGATGTTCCTCATGTGTTTCAAGACCAGGCAATCATGAGCTTGTCATGTGAAAAATCGGTGACAAACCACACCAATAGACAGATGAAATAAAAACATCAAATTTTTGTCATGTCATCAAGTTGTTAAATTCAACCGTGAACATGGGCAGCATGGAACTATCACCTCACACGCCCATCACTGTTGAAAACTTCGAACCCGCACAGCGATTTTTGCGCATTGCGGTTGTGACAGAGACATGGCCACCCGAAGTCAACGGGGTGGCAGTCACACTGTCTAAACTGATTCATCATTTAGGTCTGCGAGACCACACCATCCAGCTGATACGCCCACGTCAGGACAAGCATGATGAAGGGCACGAGAAATCAGGTTGGTCCGAGTTGCTGCTGCACGGATTGCCGATTCCTAGATACCCGCAGCTCAAGTTGGGATTGCCCAGTAAAAAAGCCTTGCTCAAAGCCTGGAGCACCAAACGACCCGACTTGGTACACATTGCCACAGAGGGCCCGCTGAGCTGGTCTGCTTTGCAAGCGGCACATATCCTTCGCCTGCCTGTGACCTCGGATTTCCGAACCAACTTTCACAGCTATTGCCAACACTACGGTGTGGGTTGGCTGAGTAAGCCCATCGTGGCCTACTTGCGTAAGTTTCATAACCGCACCGCCTGCACCATGGTGCCTACACAGGCGATGAAGTACCAACTGGAAGCCATGGGTTTTAAAAACCTCAAAGTGGTGGCGCGTGGCGTCGACACACACGTCTTTCACCCTGACAAACGCTGTGAAGTGATGCGCGCCAACTGGGGCGTGACACCAGACACCATGGTGCTTTTGTCTGTTGGTCGATTGGCTGCTGAAAAAAATTTAGACCTCACCATTCAAACCTACCAAGCCCTCATCGCCGCAGGCCGGCGCGTGAAGATGGTGTTTGCAGGGGATGGCCCCATGCGATCCATCACCGAGACGAAATGCCCAGATGCCATCTTCATGGGCATGTGCTCGCACGACCAATTGAGCACGCTCTACGCCAGTGCTGACTTGCTGTTGTTTCCAAGCCTGACGGAAACCTTTGGCAATGTCACCTTAGAAGCCTTGGCCAGTGCAACACCGGTGTTGGCATTTGACTGCGCTGCAGCCAGCGACTTCGTCACAGATCGCCAAAATGGTTGGCTCGTTGACAGCAACGAACCGCAAACCTATATCCAACGCGCCTTAGACATCACCCATGACGCCCGCACATTGCATGTTGCGCGTGAATTCACGCGTGCCAGTGTGGCGCATTTAGGCTGGGATGAAATTGCAGGACAGGTGGAAACCATCTTCCAACGCGCGATTGAAGTTACGTAATCAACGGAATCGACGCCAAAGCAGCAGGCAAAGCGGCGCGATGCCTGCAATCAGCATCACTGCTAACAACAGCATGATGTACGTCAGTGACATACCAAACGCCAACAAGGCACTGTAAGTGGCCAGCATCAACAGCACACTGAGATTTTCGTTGAAGCCTTGAACAGCAATCGACCGGCCCGAGCTGAGCACTTGCATGCCCCTGTGTTGCAGCAACGCATTCATGGGAACCAACAACATCCCCCCCGCCACGCCCACGCACAACAAGAGTGGAATGGCGAGCCACAGATTTGAAATGGTGACCATCACCGGCAACAACACCGCCAAGCACACCCCCCAAGGCAACGCCTGTCGCGCGGAGTGCAGCTTGAACGATCGTCCGGCCATATAGGCTCCCAAAATCACACCGACAGCGACCAAGGCCTGCAAATAAGCGCCAAACTTGAGCGTCATGCCGAGTGAGCTTTGAGCCCATACCAACACGGCAAACTGCATCACCGCCCCGACGCCCCAATACAAGGTGGTGACATACAACGAGACACCACCGAGTGGATCACGCCACAACTTTTGATTCAACTTCCAAAAAGTAGAGACACGAACGGCATGCCACGTCAGCGGTTCGATGGCCCCACGTGTGTCCATCGGTGAAAGGCCCACATTTAACATCGCGGCGATGAGGTAGACGCCAATCACCACCGCCATCGCTGACCATGTTCGCGTGACGACCCCAAACGCCATCGGTGCACTTACCTCAGACATACCTGTTAACGCCCCCCCCAAAGCGATACCAAAAATGACGGAGAGCACCATCGACACTTCTATCCAAGCATTGGCACGCACCAGCAAACGTGGTGGCACCGACTCGGTGGCCAGGCCATACTTCGCAGGGGCATACACCGACGCCGCAAGTCCAACCAATGCAAAGGCACACAAAGGTTGAACACCTGCCAGCAACAAGATCACGCCCAAAATTTTGAGCGCATTCATACAGGCCATCAAACGACTCTTAGAGAACGCGTCAGCCAAAGGGCCGACCATGGAAGCTAAGAACACGTACGCCAATGTCAATGAAAACTTCAACAAGGGTGCCCACCACCCTGGGTAGCCCTGCTCATTCAAGAAGTAAATGCCTACGATTAGCAGCGCGTTATCGGCAAGACCGGAGGCAAACTGGGCACCAATTAAAAAATAAAAGCCTTTAGGCATTGAGGGCAACCAAACTCATCACGTTGTTTGCCAATGCGCAAGTCCCATCGCCAAAATAAACTGCCCTTCAAAGCGATTGGTGCAATTGAATCGACAGTGCCTGTCATGAGCGAAAAAATACAGAGGACTCACGGATGAACCTCAACATCTGAACGCGTGCGCCGGTCAATCAGGACCACATGCTGTTCAAACAAACGTGTGGACTCATCCCAACTGAATGACAACGCTTGAGCGCGCGCCTCTGATCTCGGCACTTTCAAAGCTTCCAAACTGGCATAGGCCAAGTCTTCATGCAACACACCGCCTTTGCGTTGGTGTGGGTAGTCGGCATCCGCACGTAACACTTCTAAAGGGCCATCCACAGGGTAAGCCGCCACGGGTGTGCCACAAGCCATGGCTTCAAGCATGACCAAGCCAAAGGTTTCGTTGCGACTGGGGAAGGTAAACACATCGGCACTCGCATACACACGGGCCAGGTCATCACGCGGCAACACACCCAACCAACGCACGTGGTGGAACTTGTCTTTCAACTCTTTCTCAAGGGGGCCTACACCACACACCACTTTGCTGCCATGCCAAGGCATGGCCAAAAAACTATCGATATTTTTTTCATACGACACACGCCCCACATACAAGGCAATCGGGCGTGGCAAATCATCTAAATCTGGATGCTGATCGACTGCTTCTGAGTAACCGAACAAACGCATGTCCACCCCATGTGTCCAGCTGCGTAAATTTTTAAACCCCCACCCCTCTAACAAACGCATCACGCCTTGTGTAGGGACCAACACCCCAGCCGATGGCTGATGAAAGTGACGAAAGATGGCATAGCCAATCCAAAGCGGGATATGCAACGCCGCTTTCAAAACTTCCGGGAATCGGGTGTGAAATGCGGTGGTGAACGGCAAATCCTGCTTCAAGCAATACTTTCGCGCAGCCCAACCCAAAGGCCCCTCGGTCGCCACATGAATCACATCGGGCTCAAATGCATCCAATTGACGCGCCAACTGTGGATAAGGTTTGACGGCCAAATCAATGCCCGCATAACCGGGACAAGGCCGCGTTTTGAATAAATCAGGATGAATCACCTCTACCACATGACCTTTGGCGTTGAGCTGATCCACCAGCTCTACCAAAGTAGTCACCACACCGTTAATTTGGGGACGCCATGCGTCGGTGATGAGGGCAATTTTCATGCGGCTTTAGCCAATTGAGGTTTTTCTAAAACCATCGGCTCGGTTTGCCAATACAGCAAGGACAGCTCACCTTGTGCGTTCTCGACCAATGCACTACGGCTTTCCACCCAGTCACCATCGTTGCAATACAACACGCCATTCACATCGCGAATTTCAGCACGGTGGATGTGCCCACACACCACACCTTGATAGCCTTGTTTAGCAGCTTCATGGGCAACTGCATTCTCAAAATCAGTGACGTAGTTCAAGGCTTTTTTCACCTTGTGCTTCAAGTAAGCCGAGAGCGACCAATACGGCAAACCCAAACGACCTCGCATGTTGTTCAAGTAACGGTTCAGCTTGAGCGTGAACTCATACAAATAGTCACCCACATACGCGAGCCACTTGGCTTGTTGCACCACCGCATCAAAGTAGTCGCCATGGATCACCCAGAGCTGACGACCATCCGCCGTTTTATGCACAGCCTCTTCTACCACTTCGATGCCGCCAAAATGGTGATCTAAGAAATGCCGCGCAAATTCATCGTGGTTTCCCGGCACATAAATGACACGGCAACCTTTACGCGCCTTGCGCAATAACTTTTGAATCACATCGTTGTGTGCTTGGGGCCAATACCAACGGCGACGCAATTGCCAGCCATCAATGATGTCGCCCACCAGATACAAATAGTCGCTGGTGTTCTCCTTCAAGAAGTCCAACAAAGCGTCGGCTTGGCATCCAGGTGTACCCAGGTGCAAATCGGAGATGAAGATGGCTCTGTAATGCATCAAGCGCCTAAGAAGTGTTTGCGATAGCGCGGCGGCATGTCGTTGATCTTCATCAACATCGGCAAGTCAGCGGTATTGAAATCTGGGTCCCATGCAGGGGCGCCCAACACTTTCGCACCCAAACGCAAATAACCTTTGATGAGCGCGGGCGGCTCAAATGCAGGGTTGACTTCCCACTGCTCCACAGGCAATGCCAAACGTGGTGTCACTTGGTTTTCAACACCAGCCAGGTGTGTTTTCTTCAACTGATGCCAAATGCTTGCGGCGACTTCACCACTCACCACACCTTGGTGGAGCATGGGAATACTGGCGCACCCAATCATCACATCCAGTTTGTTACGCACCATGAACTCAGCCAGCGCGCCCCACAAAGCCATGATGACGCCACCATGTCGATGATCCGGATGCACACAGCTACGACCCAACTCAACCATGCGCTCGCGGTATTGACGCAAGCGGGTCAAATCGAATTCCAAATCAGAATACGTGCTGCCAATGCGTTTGGCTTGTGCAGGTGTCAGCACGCGGTAGGTGCCTATGACTTGCTCAGTCACATCGTCGCGGATGATGAGGTGTTCACAAAAATCATCGAACAAATCAATGTCATGACCTGGAATGCTGTCTTTCAAACGCGCACCCATCTCGGTAGCAAACACGTCATAACGCAGACGCTGCGCCTCACGCACCTCGTCTTGGTGCTTGGCCCACTCAACAATCAGGGCTGGGCGAGCTTCAGTTTTTTGGGCCGTGACAGAAACTTTTTGAGCGTCAAGATCGTTTCGATGAAGCGACCCCCGAGGCATATCGATGAACGACAGCGGCATGGTGGGGTTTGGCAGTTCTTTCATGATTGCTCCTTGGTAAATCAATGCGCTGATTCTTATCAGGGCATGTGAATTAACCGCGAAGATTGCGTGAAATATTCGTGACAAAACAGCATCACACATTCACCAATTTGTCATACACCAAGCCTATGCTCATCAGCCAACTATGCTGATTAAATATTTAAGACTCGTACACGCCTTTGGTCGCGCCTTCTGGATTTTGTGGGTCAAGTTCCCGCGACTGAGCCGCGACACCAAGCTTGAAGAAATCAAAGCTTGGTCTCAACACACATTGAAAATTCTTGGCATTCAGGTTGTTCACGAAACCGCGCTGACACAGATTGAGCAATCTGAGGCCCCTCTCATGTTCGTGGCCAATCATGTGTCTTGGGTGGATGCGCTCATCATTCAATCCATTCAACCCAGCATTTTTGTGGCAAAGGCTGAGGTCAAGCGTTGGCCCATCGTTGGCAGCATTGCGACAGCATGCGGTGTGGTGTTTGTCGACCGAGGTTCACCCAGCTCTGCACGTCGCATGGTGGATGATGTGTCAAGCGCACTGCATCACGGCTATTGCGTCGCAGGTTTTCCAGAAGGCACCAGCAGCGAGGGCCGCGCAGTCAGTTTGTTTCATGCCAATTTATTTGAGGCAGCCATCAACCACCACATCCAAATTCAACCCTTGGCAATTCGCTACACCCATCCACACACAGGAGCGTTGTGTTTGAAGGCGGCTTTCATTGATGACATTGGTTTTGTGCAGTCACTGCACCAAGTGATGACATCTCAAGGTATTCATGCCAAAGTTCATGCAGGTGAGATGCTGTCACCGCAAGGACATTCGCGCAGGACCTTGGCGCATTTGTCGCATCGCAGTGTCAGCAATCAACTGGAAATGCTCAACGCATAAATGTGGCCATCAAACTTGGTAAACCTGTGGCCAACAGCGGCAGCCAAGAAATCAGCAAGGTGCCCACAAAGATAGCCACCAAAGCAGGGGCCACAGAAGCAGCCACGGTACGAATGGGTTGCTTGAACACCGCAGAGGCAAAGTAAATATTCATCCCTGCAGGTGGACACAGGAAGCCCATCTCCATGTTGGCCAAAAAGATGATGCCAAAGTGCACAGGGTCAATGCCATAGCTGATGGCCAAGGGCAGCAACAAGGGCACCAGCACCACAATGGCCGCATAGATTTCCATCAAGGCACCTGCGGCAAACAAGAACACATTGAGCGCCAACAAAAACACCCACTTGTTTTGCGTGACGCTTTGTACCCACTCGGTCGCTAAGTCTGGAATGCCTGCATCGACCAAATAATTGGTCAAGCCCAATGCCATGCCCAAAATCAACATCACACCGCCAATGATTTGGGTGCATTGCGACAAACACGCGCCGAGTTTCTGCGCATCTAACTCTCGGTGTGCCCACGCCTGCGTGAGCACGGCATACATCGCGGTCAGCGCAGCACTCTCGGTGGGCGTGGCAAAGCCAGTGCCCAAAGAACCAATCGCCACCACGGGCGCCAACAACTCCCACTTCGCCACCCAAGCCGCATGGCGCAGAGTGGCCATGCTGAATGCGGGTCCGTCTGTGGAACGAGGGCGAATGACATCGCGGCGTAAATAGCCGCCAAAAATAAGCAAACACACCACCATCACCACCGCAGGCACGATGCCCGCCAAAAACATGGTGTTGATCGGCACACGCGCAATGATGGCGTACATGATGAGTGGTACCGAGGGTGCCAACAACACCCCCAGTGCACTGGCGCTGGTGACCAAGCTGATGCCTTTTCGCTCTGGGTAGCCCACGCCTTGCAGCAAAGGCAACAACAAACCACCCAAGGCCAAAATCGTCACGCCACTGCCGCCCGTGAACGCCGTGAAGCATGAACACAACACCGTGGCGGCAATGACGGTGCCGGTTTTACCGCCACCAAATAACGCGACAAATACAGCACCCAAACGCTGTGCAGCCCCTGTGCCTGCAAATATCAACCCAGCCAACGTGAACAGCGGCAACGCTGGCAATGACGGATTGACCGTGATTTGGTAATGCGACAAAGCAATCGACGCCAATGGCAAACCATCCTGCCAAAACAAGGCCAATGCCAAACCACCCAGCACCGCAAAAATAGGGGCGCCAAACGACAGCATCAACACCAAACCAATGACCCAAGGCCAAAGCGGCAACGCCTCACCATCCAAGCTATACGCGAGGACAACGCCTAACGCAGGCGCACTCAACGCGAATAAAAACTTTGCGCCCACCTGCTGGCTGCAACGCGCCCCCAACTTCAGCCCTAACAGTGCAAAGCCCACAGGCATCGTGGCTTGGAACCACCACACAGGCATACCGTAAGCCAACATTTGTTCAGCCGACATTTCGCTGAACACCAATGCACCACTTGCCCAAGCCAACACGCCACACACAGCGGCAGCGCCAAACTGCCCCAGCGCAGACAAACGCGGCACCATCACACCCAAGCTCGTCAAATGTCCAAAGCGCTCAGCCGCAATCGCACCCGACATGGCCATGATCAAACCCAAGTGCTGCACCACCACCGGTGCGTTATCAATGCCCTTACCCATCAAAGGCCGAGACAAAATTTCGACCAACGGAATCACCGCCATCAAGGCCAAGGCCAAAGCGGCCAGACCGGCATCGGCCTGCGTCAAGCCACGGAGAAGTCGGCCCATCATTTGGTTTTGCCTGCGCGGTAAGCCTTCAAGTGGCGAAACACTTCGTCAAAGGTATCCGCAGGCACCAAAGTCCCGCGAATGCGTGGGTAGAGTTTTTCGGCCAAGTCGTTCCATGCGCGCATTTGCTCAGCATTGGGCTTGTTGACCACCAAGCCTCGCTTTTTCATGGCGTCCACGGCTTCTTCGACTTCTTGGCGCGCTTTGGCACGAAGTTGCGCACCCGCTTTGTCACTGGCGACACGCACCGCGGCTTGCGCTTCGGGCGTCATGTCGTCCCACGATTTTTTAGTGACCACCAATGCACCCACGATCGGCGCCCAGTTGATTTCCAACATGTTGGGCGCCATGGTGTAGACCTGACTGGCCAAGGCAAAGTAAGGCGTGGATGGCACCACATTGATCATGCCCGTTTGCACCGACGGCAAAATGTCGCTGGTTTCTAGGGGCACAGGCGTGTAACCCATGCTCTTCATGATTTCTTGCTGGTCGGCCTCACCGCCCCATGCAAAGAATTTCATTTTTTGGTAGTCCTCAGGTTTGAAGGCGGGGTCTTTCGAGAAGAAACGCACCCAGCCCGCATCACCCCAAGCCAACACGACGAACCCTTTGTCGAGGAATTTTTTCTCCATGGCGGAGCGCATTTTTTCGCGCACATAGTCCACCTCTTCCCACGACTTGAACAACAAAGGCATGGACTGCAAAGCCGCAATCGACGGCTCAATTTCACGCAACCCCACCACCGACAGCAAGGCCCCTTGCAACTGACCAATGCGCATGCGGCGAGCCAACTCGGTCTCACCGCCTTGGCTGCCGTCTGGATACACCACAAACTTGGCATTGCCACCTTGGGCCACACGCCACGCCTCACCCACTTCCATCAATTGGCGGTGGTACAGCGAATTTTTAGGTGCCAAGGTCCCTAAACGTAACTGCTTGTCAGGCGCAGCCCATGACACAGTTTGACCGCATAGAAAACTTGCGACAACACAGACTTGTAAAAACGATTTAATCAATTGAGACATTCAAATCTTTCAAAAAAGTTCATCCACGGATGAGAGCAACCATTGCGCACGCTCGCGCATCACTTCGTTTTGCAAACTGCGATGCGCATGGCTAATGGCCAACGCTTGTTGCAGCAACTGTTCAAACTGCTTTCGGTCCTCCGCAGGCAATGCCACGCCCTCGGCCTTGGCCACCAGTGGGCCCGCTTCTTTGCCTTGGCCCAAGACAATCGCTTGATCAAAATAAGCCTGCACTTTGGGACGTGAGCCACCCACTTTGGCCGCTTCTAAAGTGCCCATCAAACTCGCCAATGCACCCTGCCCATACGTGGGGTCGGTTTGCCAAGCCAGCTCGGCCAATCGCATGGACAGCGGTAAATCAGCCACCAGATCTGGGTCATCTTTGGACATCGAAATCCAACCACCGAGTGAGGCCGCCGCCCAATAAGCCAAAGGCACTTGGGCCTTCGTCAATTGCAATGGGTTCTTGGCATCGGGCTTTCGCAAAGCGTCAGAAAAACCTGGGTGACTGCGCTCAAGCGCGGTCATCGCGTGACGATGTGCACGCGCATACAAACGGGCCGCACGTTCGCGCATGTCGGCAGCAACTTTGGGATTTTTGGTATCGATTTTTTCAGCATCAAACGCGACGAAGGCATAGGCGTATTGCGTGAACCCAGCAGACACCGACTCGGCCAATTTCAAATGGCCCGGTGTTTCTTTCAAGATGGACTCTGAAAACTTGAGATAAAAAGCACTGGCTTCACGTGCCAGTTGCAAATCATCTTCACTGGACATGGGTTGTGCCGATAGGGCTTGTGCCGTTTGGTCCACCACAAACGGACGAACGGCACATCCTGAAAACAAGAGTGAAAAAGCCAAAAGTGGAATTAGGCGAGAGTAAGTAATAAGAACACCTCTTCAGAGTCGGCCATGAACAGAGTTAAAAAATGTAAATCTGTCATGTGAATATTCGATGACATTGCGTCATCAAACTGAAACAGTGCATTGCCATGATGTGCATAAAAGGAAATGACCATGGCTGACAAACACCAACTGGATGAAGAACAAATTCAACGTCTGCGCGATGACCTCTTGGACACGCTGGACGAAGAGCTTGAAATGTCGATCGACGAAGAAGGCAGCAACACAGACCGCGTGAAATATTTCCGCGAATTGCTGCGTTTACAAGGCGAACTGGTCAAGCTGCAAGATTGGGTTGTGGCCACCAAACAAAAAGTGGTGATCTTGTTCGAAGGCCGCGACGCCGCGGGCAAAGGCGGTGTCATCAAACGCATCACCCAACGCCTCAATCCACGCGTGTGTCGCGTGGCTGCCCTACCCGCCCCCAACGACCGCGAACGCACCCAGTGGTACTTTCAGCGCTATGTGGCGCATCTGCCCGCTGCGGGCGAAATTGTGTTGTTTGACCGCAGTTGGTACAACCGCGCTGGCGTCGAACGTGTGATGGGATTTTGCAACGATGACGAATACGAAGAATTTTTCCGTACCGTTCCTGAGTTTGAAAAAATGTTGGCACGCAGTGGCATCACACTCATCAAATACTGGTTCTCCATCACAGACGATGAACAACATGCGCGCTTCTTGGGGCGCATTCACGACCCCTTGAAGCAGTGGAAGCTCAGCCCCATGGACCTCGAAAGCCGTCGCCGCTGGGAGAGCTACACCGTCGCCAAAGAAACCATGATTGAGCGCACACACACACCCGAGTCACCATGGTGGGTAGTGCAAGCGGTGGACAAAAAGAGTGCACGCCTGAATTGCATTCAACACTTTCTCTCGCATTTCGACTATCACGAAATCGCGCATCCAGAAATTGACTTGCCTGCACGCGTGCGAAATCCAGATTACATACGGCACCCCGTGCCAGACGAGATGGTTGTTCCTGAAATCTATCCATGACCCATCATGAAAACCTACAAAAGCAAAGGCGCGGCTTAAACCGTGTCATTCATGCATTTGGCTACTCCATACAAGGTTTGCAAGCTGCTATGCATGAACCTGCGTTCAAGCAAGAGGCTTATCTTGCTTTCGTGTTGATTCCGTTGTCGTTTTACTTAGGCAACAACTGGGTTGAGATTTCAGTTCTTTCAGGATCGGTGATTTTCGTTTTGACAGTCGAACTTTTAAACACGGGCTTAGAGTCCGCCATTGATCGTGTTGGCCCCCAATGGCACGATCTTTCTAAGCGTTGCAAAGACTTAGGGAGCGCAGCTGTTCTGTTGAGCATTCTTCTTTGTATGAGCATTTGGCTAACCGCTCTGTTTTTGAAGTTCTCTCGCTACCTCTGAAAGAACGCCTGCGCATAAGGGATGCGATTGGTCCTCATCTGTTGGAACCAGATACGACCATGAGCCGCCAGTTCACAAGCGGTATTGTCATCAGGGAAATAAAACAGTCATCACGCTACATGTCTCTTAAAAATTTGATCGATATGTTGAACAAACAAAAATTAGTGGATGGCATGGTCCACAGCCAACACATGCACAAGCACGATTTTGTTGAATCCTTGCTTCAAAAACAACATGATGCAGAGTTGCAAAACTTCATTGCCAAACAAAGCGCGACCGAACTCGGAAGTTACCTTGATGCATTGCCATTAGAAGATGCAATGAAGCTTTGGCACAAGATTCCCACGGAACGTGAAAACGATGTACTTTGGGAAATTTCTGATGAGCGGCGAATGGCGCTTGCAGGAGATCGACAACCCGATTTTGAAGACAGCAAAATCAATGTGTATGAACTCGTCGATGGTCGGCTCAAAAGCATCCCCATTTCAGGCCGTCAAGACTTGGAAGGAGCCAAACCCATTTGGGTGGACTTGATCAACTCGACCAAAGCCGAACGAATTTTTGTCGGTTCACACTTCGGCGTTGAGTTACCCGATCCAATTGAAGCAACAGATCTAGAGGTCAGTGCACGTTTTCATGTGGAAGAAAACGACGACATTCATTTGCACTCGAATTTTTTATTCGATCGCGATGGCAACTCCAAGAGTGTGCCCGTTGCCTTTATCTTGCACGGTGGCGTTTTATTTTCACTGCGAAACGAAGAGCTTTCAGTGTTTCGTTTACAACGGCGCAGAGCACTCACGCAACCTGGCTATGTCACCGACTGCATCGACCTTTTGTTAGATCTGTACGGCGCAGACGTCGAGGTGTCAGCTGATTCGCTTGAAAACATCTACGCCAAACTCGGGATCGTCGGTCGCCATGTGTTGAGTGAGGCCATCACCGACCAAGAAGCCGCAGGAATACTGGCAGACATTGCTGAGGAGGAAGATCAAAACGGTCGTATCCGAAGTAATATTTTGGATACACAGCGTGCCTTGAGTTTCTTAATGCGAGGACGCTTACTCACACCAGATCAAATCTCTGATGCCAAACAAATTTTGCGCAACATCGACTCGCTGAACAGCCACACCGCCTTCTTGTTTGACAAGATCAACTTCCTGATGGACGCCACCATTGGCTTCATCAACATCAACCAAAACAAACGCGTGAATCAGCTCACCGTGTTCAGCGTGGTGTTCATGCCTATCAATATTTTGGCTGGTGTCGGCGGCATGTCTGAGTTCTCCATGATGACTGAAGGCACGCCTTGGCCGTTGGCGTTCGGCGGTTTTTTGGTGGGCTCAGCGTTCATCGGCTTGATCACCTACGTCTTGCTCAAGCATTTCGAAACTCGCCGCCTTAAAAAATAATGCGAAACACCGACATGACTTATCACAAACACGATTCTTCTGAAATCAAAGACGATGGCTTGCGTTACAGCAAGAAGAAAAATGGTTCTCCGTTTGAGGGCACTGGCAGAACGGGCGAGATGATGAGTTGCATCAAATGCGGCACACACAAGCCAAGATCGAGTGGCTCGTTTCGCCGTTTCTTAAATGCCAACCATTTTTTTTGCGGTGAGTGCCGCGTGGTTTCGGCCTAAGTGGGCTGGCACCATCGGGTCGATGGGAAAACCAATTTGAAGCACGACCCCTGCCCCACCTCGCTGGTGATCGACAAGCCACCCCCGTGACGCTGCATCACGTGTTTGACAATCGCCAGACCCAAACCTGTGCCTCCCGATTCGCGTGAGCGGCTTCGGTCGACACGGTAAAAACGCTCCGTCAAGCGCGGCAAATGCTCTGCAGCGATCCCTGGTCCTGTGTCACGAACGGCGATGAACAAGCTGCCATCAATCCCTTGGTCGACATTGACCTGGATCTGTCCACCTGCTGGGGTGTAACGCACGGCGTTGCTCACCAAATTGGACAAAGCACTTTGCAGTTCACGCGCCTCGCCCATCAACGATGCACCGCCAAGCAAAGGATTCACTTCAAATTGAATGATCTGAGCTGCGGCACCTTGAGAAATGACATCGGAGAGTCCGCGTGCCTCAGACTCGCAGGTTTTCAATAAGCTCATCAAGGGCGTTGTGTTCAAGAAATTAGGCACCGGACTGCCCTCTAAGCGAGAGAGGGTGAGCAAGTCCTCCACCAAACCCTGCATGCGAACGGCTTGCACTGCCATCAAGGCCAGATAGCGTTTTTGCTCGTCGGCGGTCAGTGGTAGCGTTTGCAAGGTTTCGACAAAGCCAGACATCACCGTCAAAGGGGTTCGAATTTCGTGCGACACGTTGGCCACAAAATCTCGGCGCATGGCTTCAGCTTGCTCCAGCAACGTGACATCACGTGTGAGCAGCAACTGCTTTCCTTCACCATAGCGATGGCGCTGCACAGAGATGAGCACAGGCCGCTCCATACGGTGTCGATGGCCCGCAATCACCACAGGATCCACAGGATTTTCAACTGCCATGTAGGCCGTGAAAATGGGATCGCGAAGTAGATTACCCACGCGCTGCATGACATCACGCTCAGGATGAACACCTAGATGAGTGGCTGCCGTTTGGTTGCACCACTCAATTTGTGCCTGGGCATCCAACATCAGCACACCGTTGGGTGAGGCTTGAATAGCAGAGAGGAAATCTTTGAGTCGTTGCTCGCCGGCGTTGATGTTGCGCTCACGGTCGCGTAAGAGCTTACGGGCACGATCTAGGACAACGCCCCACCAGCCTGACATTTGCGGCGCCATGGCCAAATCACCATGACGCAACCAAGAACGCACGCGATAGCCACGCCATGCATCGACCAACATCCAAAGCAAGCCCGCGATCAATGCACCAAGCAACACATAAAGTGATCGCAGTTGCTGATCCCCCATGACAGCCCACGAAAAACCAATCGCGGCGCCAAAGGCCAAGAGGGAAAGAAACGAGAGAAAGCGACTAATCACAGGAACCTTGCATCGGTTTAGATCTGATGGGTGATTCTGTATCCTACGCCACGAACGGTCTCAACCATGCTGCCCGCATCACCCAAAGCCTCGCGCAAACGCTTGACATGCACATCCACCGTGCGTTCTTCGATGAACACATGGTCGCCCCACACGCGGTCTAGCAGCTGACTGCGGCTATGCACACGCTCGGCGTGGTGCATCAAGTAGTTGAGCAACTTGAACTCCGTGGGGCCAAGCTTGATGCCTTGGTCGTTGAAGCTGACACGGTGCGTAGAACCATCCAACTGTAAGCCACCAATGCGCACCACATCACTGGCTTGCTCAGGGGCGCGGCGGCGCAACACGGCACGGATACGGGCCAACAGCTCTTGGGTAGAAAACGGTTTGGTGATGTAGTCATCCGCACCGGCATCCAAGCCTGCAATCTTGTCGGGCTCATCACCGCGTGCAGTGAGCATCAAAATCGGCGTGGTTTTGGTGCGTGGGTCGGCACGCCAGCGACGGGCCAGCTCTAAACCACTTTGTCCTGGCAGCATCCAGTCGAGCAAGATGACGTCGGGCAACACTTCGTCGATGTGCTTTTGCGCAGCCACACCATCACCCGCCAACATCGGCAGCATGCCGTTGTGGCGCAAATTGATTGAAATGAGTTCAGCGATGGCTGACTCATCTTCAACCACCAAAACGCGTGCAATTTTCATTGTCCAGAAACTTTCAATCAGCTCATTGACGATTCGACATCGGCCAAGGGGGTGTGGCGCACGTCTTCACCTTTGACGATGTAGATGATGAATTCGGCAATGTTTTTGGAATGGTCACCAATGCGTTCAATCGCTTTGGCAATGAACAACAAGTCCAAGCTGGCCGAAATGGTGCGTGGGTCTTCCATCATGTAAGTGATGAGCTTGCGCACAAAGCCGTCGAACTCTTTGTCGATTTCGTTGTCTTCGCGCAAGATGCTCACCGCCATCGGCACATCCAGGCGAGCAAACGCATCCAGCGCTTTGCGCAACAAACCCGAAGCCAAATCCGCCGACACACGCAAGTCGCTAGACGGCAAAGAACGTGGTGCCGAGCCTTCAATGATGGACTTGACCATGCGGGCAATCTTGGCGGCTTCGTCGCCCACACGCTCTAAGTTGGCGGTGGTTTTGGACATGGCCATGAGCAAGCGCAAATCGCGTGCCGTCGGTTGGCGACGGCCAATGACAGATGCGATTTCGCGGTCAATTTCAACTTCCAAGCTGTTGACTTTGTTTTCAGTCACCAACACATCGTCAGCCGCTTCAGGGCTGAACTGAGACAAAGCGAACACAGCTTGGCGAATTTGTGATTCCACCAAACCACCCAACTCCATCACGTGCGAAGAGATGTTGTTGAGGTCGGAATCAAATTGTGAGGACAGGTGTTTTTCTGGCATGGTGTTCTCCTAATTAGCCGAAGCGGCCAGTGATGTAGTCTTCTGTGGCGGTTTTGTTGGGTTTGAAGAAGATTTGCTCGGTCTCGCCAAACTCCACCAATTCACCCAAATACATATAGGCCGTGTAGTCGCTGCAACGCGCAGCTTGCTGCATGTTGTGGGTCACGATGGCAATGGTGTAGTCGGCCTTGAGTTCGTGCACCAACTCTTCCACCTTGCCAGTCGAAATAGGGTCCAGCGCCGAGGTGGGCTCGTCCAACAACAAGACCGAGGGCTTCACCGCCACGCTGCGCGCAATGCACAAACGCTGCTGCTGACCGCCAGAGAGTGACAAACCGTTTTGGCCGAGTTTGTCTTTGACTTCTGTCCAAAGCGCTGCTTTGGTCAAGGCCCATTCAATGCGCTCATCCATCTCAGTTTTGCTGAGGTTTTCATACAAACGCACACCGAAGGCGATGTTGTCGTAAATGGTCATCGGGAACGGCGTGGGCTTTTGGAACACCATGCCAATGCGGGCACGCAGCAAGTTCAAATCTTGCTTGGGGTCCAAAATGTTTTGGCCGTAAAAGTTGATTTCACCTTCGGCACGTTGGCCTGGGTACAAGCTGTACATGCGGTTCAAGGTGCGCAGCAAGGTGGACTTGCCGCAGCCTGATGGGCCAATGAAGGCGGTCACTTTGCGCTCGGCAATGTCCATGGTGACATTGCGCAGGCCTTGAAACTTGCCATAGAAGAAGTTCAGGTCGCGAACTTCGATGGCGTTTTTGGGTGCTGTTTTGATTTCAGACATGTTTAAATCCAATTGAAATTACGAGCTGACTTTGTCGCGGAAGAACACACGTGCCAAGATGTTGAGCACGAGCACGGTCAATGTGATGAGCAGCGCACCAGCCCATGCCAAGCGCACCCAGTTGTCATAGGGGCTCATGGCGAACTGGAAAATCACCACAGGTAAATTGGCCATCGGTGCGCCCATGTTGGTGCTGAAGAATTGGTTGTTCAACGCAGTGAACAACAAAGGTGCGGTCTCGCCGCTGATGCGAGCTACCGCCAATAACAAGCCAGTCATCACGCCACTTTTGGCGGCGCGCAAGGTGATGAAGGTGGACACCTTCCAACGTGGCGCGCCTAAGGCAAATGCGGCTTCGCGCAAACTGCCGGGCACCAAGCGCAGCATGTTTTCGGTGGTGCGCATGATGACGGGCACCGCGATGAGTGACAAAGCCAAACTGCCCGCATAACCTGAAAAGTTGCCCACGGTGGCCACCGCAATCGCGTACACAAACAAGCCCAACACGATGGAGGGGGCAGACAACATGATGTCGGTGACAAAGCGGGTCAGCTCGGCCGTTTTGCTTTCGTCACCGTACTCGGTCAGGTACACACCAGCCAAGATGCCCACGGGTGTGGACACCAACACGGTCAAGCCCACGATCATCAAGCTGCCCACAATCGCGTTGCGCAAACCACCGCCTTCGGTGCCGGGTGCTGGCGTATCACTGGTGAGCAAGTTCGCATCCAGTGCGGACAAACCGTTGGCAAACAAGACATAGAGAATCCAAAGCAACACAGCCAAGCCAATGGCCATCGCTGTCATCGAAAACACCAAGCCAAATAGGCTGGTGATTCGACGCTTTGTATAAAGTTGATTGTTCATTTCCATAAAAACCTCTTAGTTACCTTTGGCTTTTTCGGCGCGCAAGATCATCACCTTCGCCATGGCCAGCACCACAAAGGTGATGACAAACAGCAAGAAGCCCAGTGCAAACAAGGTGGAAAAATGTAAGGCCTCGGCCTCGCCAAACTCATTGGCCAACACGGACGCAATGGACGTGCCGGGCGAGAACAACGAGGTGGGCATGCGGTTGGCATTGCCAATCACAAAGGTCACGGCCATGGTCTCGCCCAAGGCACGACCCAGACCCAACATGATGCCGCCGATCACACCTTTTTGCGTGTACGGCAAGACCACTTTGCGCACCACTTCCCATGTGGTGCAACCCAAGCCATAAGCAGACTCACGCAGAATGGGCGGCGTGATTTCAAACACATCGCGCATCACCGCAGCCACAAACGGCAACACCATAAAGGCCAACACAATGCCAGCCGCCAAGATGCCCATACCGTTGGTGGCACCGCCAAACAAGAAGCCCACCAGAGGCATGCCGCCCAGCACTTGCTGCAATGGCACTTGCACGTAATCAGCAAACAACGGGGCAAACACAAACAAGCCAAACATGCCGTAGATGATGGACGGCACAGCGGCCAGCAACTCAATCGACGTGCCCAAGGGGCGACGCAACCACACAGGGCAGGTCTCGGTCAAAAACACGGCCACGCCGAAGGCCAAAGGTACGGCCAATAACAGTGCAATGCCTGCGCTGGCCATGGTGCCGACGATGGCAATGGCAGCACCAAAATCTTCGTTGATGATGTCCCACTCGACATGCCACAAAAAGTGAAAACCAAACTTTTGAAAAGTAGGCCATGCATTCACAAACAAGGAAATGATGATGCCCAACAAGGCCGCCAACACCAGCAACGAAAACGCTTGCGTGATGCGGTGAAAGAAAAAATCTTGCGTGCGTTGCTTCTTGGCAACCGCCACCATGTCAGCACTCACGGCTTGACCTGATTCTTCTTGCAAAAAATTTTGTGAGCTCATGACAGACCCTAGACTCATAGAAATACCCTACTTCTTAAAAGCCAAAATTCCGTCGGCGTGTACAAACCAAGCCGACGGAATTGATTAGCTCAATTCAAATTACTTTTGAATTTGTGTCCACACCTTGGCGCGGATTTGAGTTGTCAAGCTATCTGGCAAAGCCACGTAGTCGAGATCTTGTGCCATCTTCTTGCCATTGGTGAACGCCCAATCAAAGAACTTGACAGCTTCAGCAGCCGCTGCTTTGTCGGTGGGTTGCTTGTGCATCAAGATGAACGAGGCAGTGCTGATGGGCCAGCTGTTGGCACCTTTGGCATTGACCATCGACACACCCATGCCAGGTACTTTGAGCCAGTCAGCGCCTGCTGCTGCGGCTGCAAATGTCAAATCATCAGGTGCCACATATTTGCCGTCGGCGTTTTGCAACTGCATGAAGGTCATGTTGTTTTTCTTCACGTACGCGTATTCCACGTAACCTAAAGAGCCTTTGACACGGTTCACGTTGGCGGCCACGCCTTCGTTGCCCTTACCGCCCACAGAAGAAGCCGCTGGCCACTTGACCGCAGCGCCCTTGCCCACTGTGCTTGACCAGTCTTTGCTGACCGAGGTCAAGTAGTCGGTGAAGTTGAAGGTGGTGCCCGAGCCGTCAGCGCGGTGCACGATGGTGATGGCTTGGTCTGGCAATTTTTTGCCTGGGTTCAAGGCCGCGATTTTGGGGTCGTTCCAATTGGCTACTTTGCCTAAGAACATGTCTGCCAACACGGCACCCGTGATGCGCAATTCGCCTGGCTTGAAGCCTTCCAAGTTCACCACAGGCACAGTGCCGCCGATGATGGCTGGGAACTGGACCAAGCCTTCTTTGTCGAGGTCTTCACCAGACATGGGCGCGTCTGTCGCACCAAAGGTGACGGTCTTGGCTTTGATTTGACGGATACCACCTGAAGAACCAATGGATTGGTAGTTCAAGCCGTTGCCTGTAGCGGCTTTGTAGGCTTCAGCCCATTTGGCGTAGATAGGAAATGGAAAGGTTGCGCCTGCGCCAGTGATGTCGGCAGCGAAGGCTGAACCCATGGCCAAAGTTGCCATTGCTGCGGCAGCCACAGATTTGATGAATGTACGTTTCGTGTTCATGTGATTCCTTCAGTTGGTTAGAACAGCTGTGACTTTAGCTAGCGATTGTGACGGTACTGTGACATATATGACAGCTCATGCTGGGGCCAAAGATTCAATAGTTCAAGTATTATTGAATTATGAAAAAACAAAAAATTCAAGAAACTCACGTGGTCGAGGCCTTGGCAGCTTTGGCGCAAGGCCAGCGTTTGCGCGCCTTTCGGGCTTTGGTGGTGGCAGGTGCCGAGGGCTTGACACCCAGTGCTTTGAGCGCCTTGCTCGACCTCGCCCCCAGCGCTTTGTCGTTTCACCTCAAAGCCCTGAGCCACGCGGGCTTGGTCAGCGCCACGGCCAGCGGGCGCAACCTGATTTACCGCGCCGAGTTTGCACGCATGAACGACTTGCTCACCTACCTCACCCAAGACTGCTGCCAAGGCCAATCGTGTGCCGTGGTGCCAGAGACATCGAAAACCTGTTGTTAATTTTTTCAAAGGAAACACCATGAACGTTGAACAATTTTTAGGCCTCTTGGAAGCCCATCCACAACAAGCCTTGCGCATTGTGTTGCCCAATGGCGAAACGGTGGCACCGCACTTTCACATCACCGAAGTGGGCCATGTGGCCAAGAGCTTCATGGACTGCGGCGGCACACGTCGCAAAACCGAGAGTTGCCTGCTGCAAACCTGGGTGTACAGCGATGTGGATCACCGTTTAGAAACAGCCAAGCTCGCCAACATCTTGCGCATTGCTGGCGACATACTGCCCTCGCTCGACTTGCCTGTGGAGATTGAGCACGAAGCAGGCGTGGTGTCGCAATACCCCGTCACCGCAGGCAGGAGCGATGGACATACCTTGACCTTGACCACGGGGCTCAAACACACCGCCTGCTTGGCGATGGACCTGTGCTGCGCACCCGCAGCACCTGAGGCTGCAGACGCTGTCGCCCCCATCGCCACAGCAGATAAGCCACGTGTCAAGGCAGGTTCATGCTGCTCGCCCACCAGTGGTTGCTGCTAAACCTGACACACGTTTGAAAAACTTCTTCTTTATCTTTCACACCTTTACCCTGTCACATCAATCATGACCACCTTGAACGTCCTCTTTCTGTGCACGCACAACTCGGCCCGCAGCATCTTGTCGGAAGCCTTGCTCAACCACATGGTCACCGGTGCCAGTGGCACACGCTTCAAAGCGTATTCGGCTGGCAGCAGCCCGCGCGAGAACCAGCAGCCCAACCCGCTGGGGCTTCAAGTGTTGAAGTCAGCTGGCATTGACACCTCTTACCTCAGCAGCAAAAGCTGGGACGTGTTTGCCAAGCCCGATGCACCCCACATGGATTTGGTCATCACCGTGTGCGACAACGCCGCTGGCGAGGTCTGCCCCTACTGGCCCGGTCAACCCGCCACCGCACACTGGGGCTATGCCGACCCATCTGCGGTTGAGGGCACGGATGAAGACCGCTTACAAGCCTTTCGCCACACCATGTACTTGATTCAAAAACGCTTGCAACTATTGGTGGACTTGCCTGCCGACAAACTACAAAAAGCCATGTTGCAACACACGGCCAAAGAACTTAGCCAGGTGCATGCATGAACTTCTTTGAACGCTATCTCACCGCCTGGGTGGCTTTGTGCATCGTGGTCGGTATTGCTTTGGGGCAGTGGCAGCCTGAGCTGTTTCAAGCGATTGGCAGTTTGGAATACGCGCAAGTGAACTTGCCCGTGGGCTTGTTGATTTGGGTGATGATCATCCCCATGCTGGTGAAGGTGGACTTTGGTGCTTTGCACGAAGTGCGTCAGCACATCAAAGGCATTGGTGTGACGCTGTTTGTGAACTGGTTGGTCAAGCCGTTTTCGATGGCGCTGCTGGGTTGGTTTTTCATTCGCTACTTGTTTGCACCGCTGTTGCCTGCCGATCAGATTGACAGCTACATCGCGGGCCTGATTTTGTTGGCTGCGGCGCCCTGCACGGCCATGGTGTTTGTGTGGAGCCGCCTCACCAACGGACACCCGTTGTTCACCTTGTCACAGGTGGCGTTGAATGACGCCATCATGGTGGTGGCGTTTGCACCGCTGGTGGCGTTCTTACTCGGACTATCAGCCATCATCGTGCCGTGGGACACACTCATCACATCAGTGGTGTTGTACATCGTCATTCCGGTGGTGTTGGCCCAGCTGATGCGCAAAGCGCTGTTGGCACAAGGCACCGACAAGTTTGATGCGGTCATGGCACGCATTGGCCCTTGGTCGATTGCTGCGCTGCTCGCCACACTGGTGTTGCTGTTCGCGTTTCAAGGCGAAGCGATTTTGAAGCAACCTTTGGTCATTGCTTTGTTGGCGGTGCCCATCCTCATCCAAGTGTTGTTCAACTCAGCTTTGGCTTATTACCTCAACCGCGCGCTGGGCGAATCGCACAGCGTGGCCTGCCCTTCGGCACTGATTGGTGCGTCTAACTTTTTCGAGCTGGCTGTGGCTGCGGCCATCAGCTTGTTTGGCTTTGAGTCAGGCGCAGCGCTGGCCACGGTGGTGGGCGTGCTGATTGAAGTGCCCGTGATGTTGCTGGTGGTGCATGTGGTGAACCGCAGCAAAGACTGGTACGAGCGAACACCTTGAATGACCACCGCCGCCCCAAGGTCGGTCTGAATTTCTAGAATGCGACATGCGTTTGTTTTTGAATATTCTGGGTTTTCAAACCGCTTGGTGGGCGTGCATCGCGGGGGTTGGACGCGGCTTTGAAATACCCGCCTTGCTGTATGGTTTGGTGCTGGCTGGGCTGCACCTGCGCTTTGCCCACCAGCCAGGACAAGAAGCCAAGTTGGCTGTGCTGGCGCTGGTCGTTGGCATGGCAGTGGACACACTGCTGCAAATGGCATCGGTCATTGGTTTTTACGGCTGGGCCCTTGGCCCCTTGAGCCCGTTTTGGTTGTGGCTGTTGTGGGCTTTGTTTGCCATGACCTTGAACACCTCTTTGGTGTTTTTACAAAATCACACCCTCTGGCTGTCAGCAGCGGCGGGGCTGGTGTTTGGCCCGCTCACCTACTATGCTGGGGCACAACTGGGCGCCGCATCATTTGACAACACCCCGGTTCACTTAGGCGCGTTAGCCATCACTTGGGGCCTTGCGCTTCCTGTGTTGGTCTATGCGGCTCAGCGCATGTTCACACCCAGTACAGACACATCTCACATAGACAACCTCAAAGGCACACCATGATGCAACGTCGCACGCTTTTACTCAGTGGCATGGCCACCACCGCTCTCGCCGGCCTCAGCGGCTGCGCCAGCCCCACGGTCGACGATTACGCCAGCCAAAAACCGGTGCTCGATTTGCGCACCTACTTCAACGGCATGGTGGATGCCTGGGGCATCTTCACCGACCGCAACGGCAAGGTGGTCAAGCGTTTCACCGTGGAGATGAAATGCCAATGGCACAACGACCAAGGCATCTTGGACGAAGACTTTGTCTACTCGGACGGCACGAAAGAAAAACGGATTTGGCAACTCACCGACAAAGGCCATGGTGCTTATGTGGGCACCGCTGGCGATGTGGTGGGCGTGGCCGAAGGCCAAACCAAAGGCAACGCTTTTAACTGGCGTTACACCTTGGCCTTGCCCGTGGACGGCACGGTGCTGAATGTGCAAATGGACGACTGGATGTATTTGATGAACGACCGCGTCATGCTCAACAAAGCACGCATGACCAAGCTGGGCATCCACTTGGGCGATGTGACGCTGTCCTTCACGAAGCGGGCTTGACACCATGAACATTCAAAAAGTTGCGCGCCGTGTGGTGGCTAACTTAGTGGCTAACGCAATGGCTTGCTTCAAAGCTTTCTTGAAGGCTGGCGTCATGGCGGGGGTCGTGGCATGCACGATGGCCAGCACCACGGTTCAGGCAAGCGATCTGTCAGACAAACTGCAATCCCCCGACTACGTTTTGCTGATGCGCCACACCCGAGCCCCAGGCAACGGCGACCCTGCCAACTACACCTTGGATGACTGCACAACCCAACGCAACCTCAGCAACGAGGGCCGCAAACAAGCGGTAGCAGCGGGCCACTGGCTCAAAAAACAAGGCGTGCCAACTGCCAACGTGCACACCAGCGCCTGGTGCCGATGCAAAGATACGGCAGAGCTGTTGAAGTTGGGGCCTGTGACGGTTGAGCCTGCTTTGGCTTCATTTTTTGATGACATGGCGCGAGCCAAAATCCAAAACCAAAAGCTAGAAAAATTCATTGCCGCCCAACTCAAAACCAAAGGCAAACAAGCGCTGGTTTTGGTGACCCACCATGTGAACATTTATGAGTTCATGGGCGAGAACATTGCCTCTGGCGACATGGTGCTCGCCAAAGTCGACTCACACGGCAAGATGGTGGCCTACAAGCTCATACCCAGACCTGACTGAAGCCGCCACAGGTTTGGCCAATCCAGCTTGGCATGGGCTGCTGTCGCTGAGGTCAACATAGCGCGGCAAAAAGTAACCGCATCGCTTGATGTTGCGAACGGGCAGCAAATCGTGACTGATTTTTCTGCGCAGTCGGTGGATGTAGACCTCCGCAGCCGTGGTGTTCAAGGCCATGTTGTCTGGCGCGATGTCTTGGAGCAAGCGCTCTTTGGGAATGATTTGCCCCACGCGCTTGAGCAAGATGTCCAACACCTGCGCTTCACGTGGCGTTAAATCCAAGGCCACGCCCGAGACGCATGCTTGCTGCGTCGCGTGGTTGAAACTCAACGCGCCGTAATGACACACAGACGCGGTCATGCCTTGGCGACGCCGCGTCAAAGCCCGAACTTCTGCACAAAAAATGGCCTCATTCAATGACTCGGGAAGGCAGCGGTCAAAACCTGCATCTAACAAATCGGGGGCAAACACCATGTGGTGGTCTGGCACCAGCGCGAGAGTCGCAGCGCGCTGTGCACCACACCGATCCGGCATCAAAGTGCTGGCCAAGTCCATCACCGTTGGGGTGGGGTGGACGACCATCAGGTCCAAGTGGCGCGAACGCCAGCGCATTGAATCATTCGACAACGCACCATAGCGCGCCACCTTCGCGCCCATGCTGTCAAGTGTGTGTCGCAGCTTGTGCGCCAACACATCGTCTTGCACAAACAGCGCCACATCACACATAGCTTGCACCTCCCTGTACACGTTGGCGTGCAATGGCGGACACACCTTGTTGGTTGAGCATCCACTGCACGGGCTCGGCCGACAGCTGCACCGCCAAGCGCGTGGCGTGTTTATGCACAGCACATGCAGGTGGCTGACGCAACAGCGCCAGCACCCACGGCGGCATGACATCAAAGGCGCTTTGCAAAATCAGCGCCATCCAAGGCTTGTCCCACACGTCCACAGGGTAGGCCTGAATGACTTGCAAAATGTCTTGCGCCCGCGCATCAAAGCTCAGCACGTCGGCAAAGCCCAGCAACTCAGCCTGCATGGCGGCATAGGTCACAGGCAAATCGGCCGCACCCAGCAAGTGCCCTACGCGGGCCATCTCTGCGATGTATTGATCGCAGGCTTGTGGCGACAGCGGTTGCTTGGCCAAGTGTTGGTAAGCCGCCAAAAACGAAGTGACCTCGACCAAGTGCACCCAGCGAATCAGCTTGGGCTCATTGGCCACATAGGGTTGGCCTTGCAGGTCGGTGCCACGGATGTTGGCGTGGATGGTGTTGACGCGGCGAATGGCATTGCGCGCCATGGCTTCGCTGCCATAGGTGGTGGCCGCCACAAAGTAAGCCGTGCGCCCCAAGCGCTCTTTGAGCTTGTGGCGAAAGTCCGAGTGGTCCCACACCGCAGCCAAGGCACGCGGATGCAAAGACTGCACGATGAGCGACGACAAGCCGCCCACCATCATGGCCGTGAAATTGGCATGCACCTGCCATGCCACAGAGTCAGGGCCAAACAAACCTGGGTCGCCCTTAGGCGTTGCAAAGTCGTCCAGTGATGCAGTCGAACCCGTGATGGCGCGGACACGTTCACCGATGGCGTTGAGCGCCAAGGTTTTGAGTGCGTGGGCAACAGACATGGTGGGCACTGGAGGCGGCTCAGGCCTCGTGATCGGCTGAGCCGTTTGTCGTCTCTGGCTCGAGCTGCGCATGCGGCTCTGAGGCATGCACAGCAGTGGCTGCATCTGGCTTTGGAAAACACATTTTTTCGCCGTCCCAGCGCTGACCACACCAACACGTACCGTCAGCGCTGATGATGCAAGTTCCGGTGCCGCAACACCTTGGGTCTTCACTCATACAAATCCTTCACGGGTTAACAGTTGGCGCGACGGTGGTCGGCAATGGCGTGGTCATCAAACTTCATGTCCGGGCTTCGCAGCGCGCGGTGCTTGGTGGTGCGGCCCTTCATGCGCATGCGCCAGAGCCGAAATGAGCTGGGGTTGAGCTCGGTACGCATCAAGCGAATCACCTCGGGCTCACTCAGGCCCATGCGCTCATGAATGGTTTCAAACGTGGTGCGGTCTTCCCATGCCATTTGAATCACGGCAGACACATCACCTGGGCTCAGGCTGGCAAGACGTTGGCTAGCGCTGAGTTGCATCAGGCCATCATCATGGAGAGCTGAAACACTGAGTTGGGCGCCTTGGGCATGAGCGGCGCCACCATGGGTTTGAACTTGAAGCGGCCCATGGTTTGCACAAACGAGCGGGCTTCTTCGTCACGCGACTCATCCACAAAATCGGCCAAGGTGAAGTTGCTGAGAGTGGCTTTGACGATTTGCTCCAAGCCGAACTCGTAGCTGGCGGGCGTTGATTTGTCCTCGGGCAGGTCGTCTGCCGTCTTGGCTGGCACAGAAGACGGCGCATCCAAGGTGCATTCAAACACCGAAGCGATGTCCCAAATCGAAATCAGCGAGGTGTCGCCCAAAATCATGTAGCCGCCGCCCGGGCCCTTCATGGCCCCCACGATGTTGTGTGCCTTGAGCGGCTTGAGGATGTTCTCGAGGTAGGAGATGGACAAATCGAGCCTGGGCGACAACTCGGTGGTCGTGACATAACCTGCGTGACGCTGGCCCGCAAGGTACACACAGACCTCGATCGCGTTGATGGTTTTCTTTGAAATCATGGTTCAAACTCCTGTTGCGTAGAATTTTGACGCATTAATCTACGCAAAAGCTAATTTAATTTACAAATACTTATAAATCGACACATAATCTACGCAACCTCTACTCAAAAACATCATTTTGAACACCAGCGCCCTTCCCTCAACCGCCCTTTACCGCATTGGTGCGGTGTCTAAAACCACGGGCATCCCCGTGTCCACCTTGCGCATTTGGGAAACCCGCTACGGCGCGTTCAGCCCCGTCAAGACCGAAGGCAAGCAACGCTTGTTTGCCGAACACGATGTGTCCAAGGCCTTGTTGCTCAAACAGTTGTCGCAAAACGGCCATGGCATCAGCACCATTGCCAACCTCGACCTAGAGCAACTGCGCCGCATGAGCAACCTGCCGCACCACACGCCCCAAAGTTTGGCCGTACCGGGCCAGCCCGTGTCTCTGGCGGTGGTGGGCCTGAGCATGGCCAACCGCATCGAATCCAAAAAGTTTGCCGCAGGCTTGAAGCAAAACCAAATCAAAGTCACCGACGTGTTGATCGACTTGGCCACCGCCGCCAACGCCGAATTGGCGCAACGCCCGCAAGTGCTGTTGGTCAAGGTCAACACCTTGCAAACTGCGGTGCACACAGACATCCAAGCGTTGATCAACAAACATCAATTTGCACAAACCATCGTGGTGTACAACTTTGCGCCCGAGGCCGTGGTGCAAGCCATGAAGTTTTCGGGCCTCATCGTGCGACGCGAACCCATCTCGGACATTGAGCTGGCCGAGTTGCTGCAATCGGTGCTGTTTGTCGACCCTGTTCGTGCGCAGGAGTTTGGCACCACAGGCGCGGTCATCGCGGCACGCAAATATTCAGATGCCACCCTCAGCCGCGTGGCCGGCATTTCAACCAATGTGCTGTGCGAGTGCCCGCGCCATGTGGCAGAGCTGATTGCACAACTGGCAAGCTTTGAGGAATACAGCCAAGAATGTTTGAACCGCAACGCAGAAGACGCCCACTTGCACGCCTACCTGCGTTCTATTTCGGGCTCTGCGCGATCGCTGTTTGAAAACGCCTTAGAGAAAATTGCTGCGCATGAGGGGATTGATCTGCATGAAGGCGCGGCTTTGAATTAACGCAACGTCTCGGCCTGATCGGCTTTGATGACCTGTAACCACAAGCTGTCAATGTCGCTGAGTTTGGTTTTGTCAAACTCAGCCGTGTGCTCCCAGTAGCGCCCCGACGGCACCATGTAGCCCAAGTCTTGCTCGGCCTGCAAGGCGCGTGCAACGGCTGCTGGGTCGATCAACGCGCTTTGCGCTTGCAGCAGCTGTTGGCGCATGCCAAATGCTGTCACATCACAGCTCGCCAAGCGCGGGAACAACAAGCGCGATTCGGGCAACTCCGACAAGTTGACCACCGCGCAGCCGTGCGCCTGTGCCAACGCCATGAAGCGGGCCGACTTGGCCTCGAGCGACTGCAAGGTCACATCCACCCGCAAGGGGTCTGGCGTGCCTTGGCCATAAAAGTGGCTGCTCTCGCCCGAGGTGGCGTCGTACACCATGTCACAACCCAAGAACGCCATCAGGTCAGGCTTCAAAGCGCCCAAGGCCCAATACCCCGCGGTAAACGCCATGGTCCCGCCCGCATACACAAAGCCGCCAAAGTGGTTTTGCTGCGGCACAAATTCGGGGGCGGCAATCAGTTGCTGCGAAGGCTTCAACGGCGTGGGCGGCAAACGCTCGGGCGCGAAGTCTTCGGGGTACACCAAGTAGTCCCAGTCAGGTGTGATTTGCCATGCGTTGTTGATGGCCACACGCTGTGCAAACACCGACAGATCCCAGTCTTTGGCCTGCACGGCGTCGGGTGCACTGCCGATGAGCAGCACCATTTTTAAATCCTCTGCCACGCGATGTCCGTTTCTTGAGCGCTTTGAAAACAGCCGCGATCCTAGAGCCTTGCGATAGCCATTGCCAACCAAAGGTTGGAAGGCATTTCTAAAATCAAAACATGACACAACATACCGCGGCCCCAGGCGTGATTTACTGGTTCAGAAACGACCTGCGTCTGCACGACAACCCAGCCCTACACCAAGCCATCGCGTTGGCCAAACAGCACAGCACGTGGCTGCTGCCGGTGTATGTGCACGACAGCGCGCTGCAACTGACCAGCCCTTGGGGCTTTGTGCGCACCAGCGCACACCGCTTGGCTTGGACGGCGATGGCCGTGCAGGATGTGTCCGAACAACTGGTGGCACTGGGCAGCCAAGTACTGCCCCTCACCGGCGAGCCCAGCGAGGTATTGGCCGAGTTGATGACGCGTCTAGGCGCCAGCACCTTGGTGTGCGAAGACATTGCAGCGCCCTATGAAGAAGCCCACATTCAGGCCTTGCAGCAACGCGGAATCGACGTGCAAACCGTGTGGCAATCGACCCTCATGGCGCCCGACCAACTGCCGTTTGAGCCGCACGACGTGCCCGACGAGTTTTCTAGTTTCCGACGTGCGGTCGAGCGCCAAACGTTTGCGCCTGCGCAACCATTGGCCTCGGTGACAACGATGCCTGCGTTGCCAGATCAATCCGCCTTGGATTCGGTGCGCGAAATGCAACATGCCACGGAACACACCACAGACCCGCACGCGATCTTGCGCGACCCACGTTCGGCGTTTCCTTGGTCGCAGCCCGAGTTTCAGGGCGGTGAACGGGCCGCCCTCGCGCATCTGGCTCAGTACTGCAGCCGTGATTTACCGCACACCTACAAGGCCACACGCAACGGACTGGTGGGTGCGGATTACTCCACCAAGTGGTCGCCTTGGTTGGCCACCGGCGCATTGTCTGCACGTCAGGCGTGGGCTGCCATCCGCAGTTTCGAGGCACAACACGGGGCCACCGACAGCACGTATTGGATTGGCTTCGAATTGCTGTGGCGCGACCACTTCCGTTGGCTGCACCTCAAATACGGCGAGCGCCTGTATTGGCAACGCGGCCTGTCTGACGCGCCGCTGCCCACACGCCCCCACAACGCACGCGGCTTTGAGCACTGGCGCACAGGCCGCACCGGCCACGCCTTCATTGACGCGGGCATGCGCGAACTCAACGCCACGGGCTATTCGTCCAACCGCATGCGACAAAACTTGGCGAGCTTTTTGATTCACGATTTGCGCTGCGATTGGCGTGCCGGTGCCGCTTGGTTTGAGTCGCAACTGATTGACTTTGACGTCTACAACAATCAAGGCAACTGGCTCTACCTGAGCGGTCGCGGCACCGACCCCAGAGGGTCTAGGCGCTTCAACCCAGACAAGCAAGCCCACGACTACGATGCAGACGGCGCTTACCGCGCACTCTGGCAATGAGTTCCACCATAGAACACACGAAAGCCCCACCATGACCACCGAAGCACGCAACGTTTTGGGCACTGCCCTGGTGCCCTGCTCTTACGACCCGCTCACGGGCTACTACCGCGACGGCTGCTGCCACACCGACGCGCACGACCAAGGCAGCCACGTGGTGTGCGCCAAAGTCACGCAAGCGTTTTTAGATTTCTCGCTGCAACGGGGCAACGACCTGATCACCCCGCGCCCCGAACACCGCTTTGCGGGCCTCAAAGCCGGCGACCGCTGGTGCTTGTGCGCCCGCCGCTGGCAAGAAGCCTTTGAAGCCGGCGTGGCCCCGCCTGTGGTGCTGGAATGCACGCACGCCAAAGCCCTTGAATTCGTTACGCTGGAGCAATTGCAGTCATGCGCTTGAACACACACCTTGCTTGCGTCGAACTGCGCGACCTGCACCTGAAGACAAACATTGGTACGTACGGCCCGCACGATGTGGTGCCCGATGCCCACATGCTTGACCTCACGCTGTGGCTGTCGCCCGCGCTGGTGCTGATCGCCCAAGACGGCATGGCCCATGTGTTTGATTACGACCCCTTGGTGGCCGAGATTGACCGCCTGGCAGCCGACGGCCATTACGAAACACAGGAGCGCCTCATCACACGCATCGTCCAAGCCTGTGCGGCTTACCGTGAAATAGAAGCCCTGGACATTGGCTTGTGCAAGTCACCCGTGCGCCAAGGCTCGGGCGCGCTGGGCGTGCGCGTATCGGTGGATGCCCACACGCTCAACGCTCTGCGCCAAATTGAATCCACAGACGTGCAACAGGCGATGAACTCTCTATCTGGGTGGGCGCTAGACACGCACCCACAGCACCACACGGCCTGCCTGTTCAAAAGCTGGACACTGCCCAGCTTCGAGGCGGCGGTGGCACGGTTCAACCAAATCGCCCAAATCGCCCAAACCCAAGACCACCATCCCGAAGTGCTGTCGAGCTACACGCAGCTGCAGGTGCGCATTTGGACCCATGATGCAGCTGGCCTGACGCACAAAGATTTCACACTCGCCCAAGCCATCGACCAACTGAGCACCACCCCATGAAGTACCTCCAAAAACTCGATGGTTTTCAACGCTCACCCGCAGGCCTGGAGTGGCAAATTTGGAAAAAGTTGCACATCATTTTGGCCGTCGGCACAGCCCTGCCGCTGCTGGCCAGTGCCGGTGCGTATGTGTTGGATGGGCTGGATTCCGCCACACAAAATGCACGCGCGGTGGAGCAGTTTTTTTATGTGATGCTCGGCGTGGTCATGCTGCACTGGACGCTGGTGCTGACGCTGGCCATTGGCTGCGTGATCGTGATGTTGATGAAAGGCCCCGCCTACGTGGCCGACGCCTACGAGATGGAGGAGCTGCCCCTTGGCTCAGAAAAACACATTCAAAGGTAACAAGCAAAGCCTGCCCAGCAAGCCCTGCAAAACCTGCGGGCGTGACATGACGTGGCGCAAAGCGTGGGCTAAAAATTGGGAGCAAGTGCTGTACTGCTCGGACGCTTGCCGCAAAAACAAATCAGCCACGGCCTCATGAGTTACGAGCTGGTTTGGTTCAAGCGTGACCTGCGCTGGCAAGACCACGCAGCCCTGGCCCAAGCAGCCCTGCACGGGCCTGTGCGCTGCATTTATGTGGTGGAGCCCGAGCTGTGGCTGCAACCCGATGCCGCCTTGCAGCACTTTGAGTTTGTGCGTGAATCGTTGCAAGCCCTGGATGACGCGCTGCGTTTGCAAGGCGGCTGCGTTGAAGTGCACACGGGTGAACTACCCGACGTGCTGAGCCGCATTTGGGCGCAAGCGCCCTTTCGCCAAATACACGCGCACCAAGAAACAGGCAACGGTTTTACCTACGCACGCGACCTGAGGGTGGGCGCTTGGTGCCAAGCGCACAACGTGGGTTGGCACGAGTACCCGCAGTTTGGCGTGGTGCGCAGACTGAAAAACCGCAACCTGTGGCAACCCGCTTGGGAGCGGCACATGGCCGAGCCTGTGCAAGATGTGGGTGAGTTGAAGTTTTGGCAGCCGTCTGTCAACGCACCAGCGACCACATCGCCACATGCCTTGCCCCATACATCGCGTCACACATGGTGTTCGCCATTGCACATGCAAGCCCCCTCGCATCTGCAACACAACCCACCGCTACGCCAACGCGGTGGCCGTCCTTTGGCACTAGACACCTTGCACAGCTTTTTGCACGCACGCAGCTTGGGCTATCGCGGTGGCATTTCGTCGCCGCTGTCTGCGCCCGATGCGTGCTCGCGTTTGTCGGCTTACTTGGCATGGGGATGCATCAGCATGCGCGAAGTGGTGCAACACACACGGGCACACATCGCGCAGCTTCCCCCCAGCGCCAGCCGTCACCGCGCAGGCTTGACAGGATTCATCAGCCGTTTGTATTGGCACTGCCACTTCATCCAAAAGCTCGAGAGTGAACCCGCCATCGAATGGCAAAACATGCACCGCGGTTACGACGGCTTGCGCGAACACGATTTCAACGAAGCACACTTCGAAGCCCTCAAGGCAGCACGCACAGGCTGGCCCATGGTGGACGCGTGTGTGACCATGTTGCGCGAAACGGGTTGGCTGAACTTTCGCATGCGCGCCATGCTGGTGTCGGTGGCAGCCTATCCGCTGTGGCTGCATTGGCGCCCCGTGGGCGAATGGCTGGCCACGCAGTTTTTGGACTACGAGCCAGGCATCCACTGGAGCCAGTTGCAAATGCAATCGGGCACCACGGGCATCAACACCACGCGCGTGTACAACCCCATCAAACAAGCGCAAGACCATGACCCTCATGGTCGCTTTGTTCGGCAGTGGCTGCCCGCCCTGCGCCAAGTGCCCGACACCTGGCTGTTTGAGCCGTGGCTCATGCCGCACACGATGCAGGCACACCTTGGCGTTTTTGTGGGCAGCAATATGGGCAACGACATGGGCCGTGACGCAGGCAGCACTTTGGCAGAGCCCGTCGTCGACTTAGCCCAAGCCACACGCGAGGCCAAACAACTGCTGCACAGCCGACGGCAAACCGACGAGGTCAAAGCTGCCAAGAAAGCCGTGGTGGACAAACACGCCTCGCGCAAAAACTGGGGCACACGGACAGGCGCTGGTGCAGATTCAACACCTTCACGCAAAGCCACACGAGCCTCTGCCGACAACACCCAAGCGGCCAAAGCGCAACTTGGTTTTGATTTTTAAAAAGCCCACATGACCACATCACGCAAACGACTCATCCTCATCTTGGGCGACCAGCTGGACGAAGACGCCTCCGCGCTGCGCGACTTTGACCCCGCGCGCGACACTCTGTGGATGGCCGAGGTGCTGGAAGAGTCCACGCACATCCCCTCGTCTAAGCAACGTACCACCGTTTTCCTGAGTGCCATGCGCCACTTTGCTGCACACCTGCAAGCCCGCGGCTGGCCCATGGTGTACAGCCAGCTCGACGACGCAGACAACACGGGCACCTTGGCCGGTGAGCTGAGCAAAGCCATTGCCAAAGTGAAGCCGCAACAACTGGTGATGACCGCACCCGGGGACTGGCGTGTGTTGCAAAGCCTGCGCGCTGTGGCGCAGCAAAATGACTTGCCGCTAGAGATCAAAGACGACACACATTTCTTCAGCACCGTGCGCGACTTTGCCGCGCATGCCGAAGGACGCAAACAGCTGCGCCTTGAATATTTCTACCGCGAGCTACGCCAAAAAAATGGCATTCTGATGGAAGGCAAAAAACCCATTGGCGGCCAATGGAACTTTGATGCCGACAACCGCGGCAGCTTTGGCAAACAAGGTCCGGGCATGTTGCCCTTGCCCACTCGCATCGCACCCGACGCCATCACCCAAGACGTGATGCGTTTGGTCAACGACAAACTCGCGCACCACCCCGGCTCTGTCGCGCAGTTTGGTTGGCCCGTCACACGTGCGCAAGCCTTGGTGGCCTTGGATGAATTCATCACGCACCGACTGCCTAGCTTTGGGCTGTACCAAGACGCGATGTGGGAAGGCGAAGTGTGGCTCTACCACTCGCACCTGTCGTGTGCGCTCAACTTAAAGCTGATCAACCCACGCGAGGTATTGGCTGCGGCTGAGGCAGCTTTTCACAATGGCCATGCGCCGTTGCAAGCGGTGGAAGGTTTTGTGCGCCAAATTTTGGGCTGGCGTGAATACGTGCGCGGCATTTACTGGACCCACATGCCCGACTACGCCGAGGGCAACGCCCAACAAGCGCACGAACCGTTGCCCGAGTTTTACTGGACCGGCAACACCGAGATGGCCTGCTTGCGCGATGCCATTGGCCAAACGCTGCAACACGGCTACGCGCACCACATCCAGCGCCTGATGGTCACAGGTCTGTATGCATTGCTCTTGGGTGTAGAGCCAAAACAAGTGCACCAGTGGTATTTGGGTGTCTATGTAGACGCCGTGGAATGGGTGGAGCTGCCCAACACGCTGGGTATGAGCCAATTTGCCGACGGCGGCCTGATGGCCAGCAAGCCCTATGTGGCCAGTGGCAAATACATCGACCGCATGAGCAACCACTGCAAAGGCTGCCGTTTCAACCCCGCTGAATCCACGGGCGACACCGCTTGCCCGTTCACCACTTTGTATTGGGATTATTTGGGTCGCCACACCGACATGCTGGCCAAAAACCCGCGTATGTTGATGCAACTGAAAAACCTCAACCGACTCACGCCTGAGCAGCGTGAGGCCATTGCCGCGCAGGCAGAGGCACACCGCAAACAACTTCGAGCCTAAATTCGCGTCTAACTTTGCGCTTAGCAAAAAGCCCCTCAAGCTTTTGGGCTTGAGGGGCTTAGAGGGATAAGGTAGCCGGGCTACCTTGCAAAGTTTTCCAGAGGCCTGAACCTCTGTAAAGCTTAAACGCTAGCCAAAGCAGCGTTCAGCGTGGCGCTTGGGCGCATCACGGCTTCAAGCTTCTTAGCATCGGGCAGGTAGTAGCCGCCGATGTCCACGGGCTTGCCTTGAACAGCATTGAGCTCGTCGACGATCTTCTTCTCGTTGTCAGTCAGGTTCTTGGCCAAAGGCGCGAACTTGGCAGCCAAGTCTTTGTCTTCAGTTTGCGCTGCCAACTCTTGGGCCCAATTCATGGCCAAGTAGAACTGGCTGCCACGGTTGTCGAGCTGACCTGTTTTGGGCGATGGATTTTTGTTGGTGTCCAACAATTTGCCAGTCGCTGCATCCAAAGTCTTGGCCAACACGGTGGCTTTGGCATTGCCGTTTTTCAGACCCATGTCTTCGAAAGACACGGCCAATGCCAAGAACTCACCCAATGAATCCCAACGCAAGTGGTTTTCTTCCACCAACTGTTGCACGTGCTTAGGTGCTGAACCACCCGCGCCTGTTTCGTACATGCCGCCACCGGCCATCAAAGGCACGATGGAGAGCATCTTGGCTGAGGTACCGAGTTCCATGATGGGGAACAAGTCGGTCAAGTAGTCACGCAAGATGTTGCCGGTCACCGAGATGGTGTCCAAGCCGCGGCTCACGCGCTCCAAGGTGTAACGCATGGCGCGCACTTGAGACATGTGCTCGATGTGCAGGCCTTTGGTGTCGTGGTCTTTCAAGTACAGGTCGACCTTTTTGATCAACTCGTTCTCGTGGGGACGGTATGGATCCAACCAGAAGATGGCGGGCATGCCAGAGTTGCGTGCGCGCGTCACAGCCAACTTCACCCAGTCACGGATGGCAGCGTCTTTGACCTGGCACATGCGCCAGATGTCGCCCTCTTCGACGTTTTGGCTCAACAAGACTTCGCCTGTGGCCAAGTCGGTGATGTTGGCCACGCCGTCTTCTTGAATCTCGAAGGTCTTGTCGTGTGAACCGTATTCTTCGGCTTGCTGCGCCATCAAACCCACGTTAGGCACAGTGCCCATGGTCTTGGGGTCGAAGTTGCCGTGCCACTTACAAAAGTTGATCATCTCTTGGTAGATACGGGCGAATGTGGACTCAGGCATGACAGCCTTGGCGTCCTTCAAGCGACCATCGGCGCCCCACATCTTGCCGCCATTGCGGATCATGGCGGGCATGGAAGCGTCCACGATGATGTCATTGGGTGAATGGAAGTTGGTGATGCCTTTGGCCGAATCGACCATCGCCAATTCTGGGCGGTGCTCGTGGCAAGCGTGCAAGTCACGCTTGATTTCGTCTTGCTGGCTTTGTGGCAAGGTGGCGATCTTGTTGTACAGATCGGCCATGCCGTTGTTCACGTTCACACCCAACTCGTCAAACAACTTGGCGTGCTTGGCGAAGGCTTCTTTGTAGAAGATCTTCACGCAATGGCCGAACACGATGGGGTGAGACACCTTCATCATGGTGGCTTTCACGTGCAAGGAGAACATCACGCCTGTTTTGTGCGCGTCTTCGATTTCTTGCTCATAGAACTCGACCAGCGCTTTTTTGCTCATGAACATGCTGTCGATGATTTCTTTGTCGAGCAAAGAAACTTTGGGCTTCAACATCACGGTCTTACCGCTCTTGGTGATGAGCTCCATCTTCACGTCACGTGCTTTGTCCAAAGTCAAAGACTTTTCACCGTGGTAGAAGTCGCCGTGGTGCATGTGTGACACGTGCGAGCGAGAGGCTTGGCTCCAATCGGCCATGCTGTGTGGGTTCTTGCGAGCGAACTCTTTCACAGCGCGAGGGGCGCGGCGGTCAGAGTTACCTTCGCGCAAAACTGGGTTCACCGAGCTACCGATGCACTTGGCATAGCGGGCTTTGATGGCTTTGTCTTCATCAGTCGTAGGAGCTTCTGGGTAGTCGGGCAATGCATAGCCTTTGGACTGCAACTCTTTGATGGCTGCGGTCAACTGGCCCACAGAGGCGCTGATGTTTGGCAGCTTGATGATGTTGGCTTCTGGCTTCAAAGTCAGTTTGCCCAACTCGGACAAGTTGTGCGGTACGCGTTGCGCTTCAGGCAACAGATCAGAAAACTCACCCAAGATACGGGTTGCCACAGAGATGTCACTAGACACCACGTCGATGCCAGCAGGCGCGGCAAAGGTACGAATGATGGGCAAGAACGAAGCGGTCGCCAACAAGGGGGCTTCGTCAGTCAAGGTGTAAACGATTGTGGATTTATCAGCAGCCATTGCTCGGTCTCATTCTTTATTTGGATAGGGTGAAAGAAATACTGTTTTCTTGTGTTTTGCGGCGGTTAACCACGCACAACAAAGCGAACATTATCCACGCGACTTTAGTCCAATCGCCCCTGCGCTTTGCTTACGCCACGACCCGCTGAAAAATCCTTATTCCAATTTGACATATATGTACAACTAAGAAATCGTTGGTTTTGGCATAAAGACCACCTACAGTCCACGCCATGCAAGATTTTGGTTTCGTATTCGCGGGTTTCTTTGTGGGCTTGGTCGTCGGCTTGACCGGGGTGGGCGGCGGCTCGCTGATGACGCCCATCTTGATCTTCTTCTTTGGCGTCAAGCCCTACATGGCCGTGGGCACCGACCTGCTGTTTGCAGCCTTCACCAAGGCGGGCGGCACGTTCAGCTTTGCGCGTCAACGCATCGTGCCTTGGCGCGTGGTGATTTCCTTGTGCGCAGGCAGCATTCCAGCTGCGGGCGCCACGTTGTGGGTACTGCACAACATTGGTCCGTCTGACCCCGCTGTGCAAAAAGTGATGACGCTCACCCTAGGCATCGCCCTGCTGCTGACCGCCAGTGCCATGCTCTACAAAGTGATTCGTGGCAAGCAAGCCCCTGTGATGCTGGCCGAGGAAAACTTGCGCCAAGCCACCCAGCCCCGCCACTGGGCCCTGCCCGTGTTGTTTGGCGCTGCCATTGGCATCTTGGTGACCCTCACTTCGGTAGGCGCAGGCACCATTGGCGTGACGGTGCTTATGATCCTGTATCCCCAACTGCCTTTGTCACGCATCGTGGCAGCCGACATTGCCTATGCCGTGCCGCTGACCATGGTTGCGGGCTTGGGCCACGCATCTTTGGGCTCGGTTGATTGGTCCTTGCTAGGGTTGTTGTTGACCGGCTCTTTACCTGGCATTTGGCTGGGCTCTCGCCTGATGCATAAAACGCCTGAGCGCGTGATTCGTTCCATTCTTTCTGTGTTGCTGGCATGGGCTGGCAGCAAGTTGGTTTTTGCTTAATTTTTTCGTTTGAGTTCTTAGATGTATCAATACACCGCCTTCGATTCAGAGTTTGTCAAAGCACGCGCTGCACAGTACCGCGACCAACTCACCCGCAACTTGGCTGGCAAATTGGCTGACGACGATTTCCGTCCCCTGCGTTTGCAAAACGGCTGGTACGTTCAGCGTTACGCCCCCATGCTGCGCGTGGCCGTGCCTTACGGCGAACTCAACAGCGCCCAATTGCGCGTGTTGGCCCAAATTGCACGCGACTACGACACGCCTTCGGCTGAACTGATCGAACGCGCGCAAAGCACCCAAGACAAGATTGGCGGTATTGACGCGCCCAAGCTGACCACCAACTACGGTCACTTCACCACCCGTCAAAACGTGCAGTTCAACTGGATTCCTTTGGACAAAAGCGCCGATGTGATGGAACTGTTGGCCAGCGTCAACCTGCATGGCATTCAAACCAGCGGCAACTGCATTCGCAACATCACCAGTGACGAGCGTGCCGGCATTGCCGTTGATGAAGACGTCGACCCACGCCCTTACGCCGAAGTGCTGCGCCAGTGGAGCACCTTGCACCCTGAGTTCGCTTACCTGCCCCGCAAATTCAAAATCGCCATCACCGGCGCCACCGAAGACCGCGCTGCGATTGAGTGGCACGACATTGGCCTGCGCCTGCTGCGCGATGAAGAAGGCAATGTGGGTTTCAAAATTTACGTGGGTGGTGGCATGGGCCGCACGCCCATCACAGGCACTGTCATTCGTGAGTTCTTGCCATGGAACCAAATCATCAACTACCTCGAAGCCGTGGTGCGCGTGTACAACGGCTGGGGCCGTCGCGACAACATCTACAAAGCGCGTATCAAAATTTTGGTGAAGGCCGAAGGCCAACGCTACTTTGACGAAGTCAATGAAGAGTTTGACCGCATCTTGGAAAACGGCGCACACCACACCATCCCGCAAGTCGAGCTCGACCGTGTGAGCGCCTGCTTTGTGCTGCCGCCTGTCGACGTGGTATCGGACGAAGCCCAAGAAAAAGCCGAACAAGCGTTGTTGGCACAAGCCAAGGCCGACAAAGAATTCACACGCTGGTTGCAACAAAACGTGACCAGCCACCAGAACCCTGGCCTGCGCGTGGTGACCCTCTCGTTCAAACGTTTAGGCCAAGCCCCAGGCGATGCAACGGCCGACCAGTTGGCGATTGCAGCCGACTTGGCTGAGAAGTACAGCTCTAGCGAAGTACGCGTGAACCACGACCAAAACTTGGTGCTGCCTTGGGTGCGCATTGATCAGTTGGCTGACTTGTACCAAGCTGCCAAAGCCGCAGGCTTTGCCCGCGCCAACGTGCACCTGTTGACCGACATGATTGCCTGCCCCGGCGGCGACTACTGTGCCTTGGCCAACGCCCGTTCGTTGCCCATCGCAGCAGCCATCACCGAGCGTTACCAAGACCTCGACGAGTTGTTTGACTTGGGCGAGATTGACTTGCACATCAGCGGCTGCATCAACTCATGCGGCCACCACCACAGCGGCCACATCGGCATCTTGGGTGTGGATAAAGACGGCCAAGAGTGGTACCAAGTCACCCTCGGCGGCTCGGACGGTTCGTTCTTGAGCGGCCCATCCAAAGCCGGCAAAGTGGTCGGCCCATCGTTCGCCGCTGCCGAAGTGGTAGACGTGATCGAAGCCGTGCTGGACACCTACCGCGACAAGCGCGAAGGCCACGAGACCTTTGCACGCACCCTGAACCGTGTGGGCTTTGATGTGTTCAAAGCCGCGGCCAACTCGGCCCGCAACACCACGGCACGCGCCAACTAAATACACGGCCTAAGCCTGAAAAAGATACGAGATCAATATGAGCCTGCAAATCATTTCCCAACACACTTCTGAAGGTGCCAATGCCCGCGCTTTGGCCAATGACGTGGACGTGCAAACCCTCGACCTCGAAGGCTTGGAACGCATCGATTTGAACTTCCCTAAGTTCACCGATGGCCGCGCTTTCAGCCAAGCTTTTGTGCTGCGACGCCGCGGCTTCACCGGCGATATCCGCGCCCACGGCGATGTGTTGATTGACCAATTGCTGCAAATGCAACGCAGTGGTTTTTCCAGCGCTGTGCTGCGCGATGACCAAGACGCAGCACACGGCGAAAAGCTGTTGACGCACTACAAAGCTTTCTATCAAGGCGATGCCGTTCAGCCCGTGCCTAATTTCGCTCAAGTGGCGTAAACGGCACGAACGGTTTCAATCCTCCCGACACACGCTGCATCTTTTCATGAGCCAATCCTCTTTTCTCTCGTCCGGCGGCACGTCCAAAGCCACCACGCTAAATGCTCGCGCCAGCGACGACTTCGCTGCCAAGCTGGCTGAAACCCAAGCCTTGCTGCAACGCGCAGCGGCTGAGTTTTCGCCTGTCACGCAAGCCTCTAGTCTTGGTGCGGAAGACGTGGTTATCACCCATCTCATCAACAGTTTGCAGCTCGACATTCCTGTGTTCGTGCTCGAAACCGGCGCTTTGCACACCGAGACTTTGGCTTTGCTTGAGCGCACCGAGGCCACCTCACGCGCGCCCATCCACGTGTATCGCCCTGTGCATGAATCGGTCATCCAATTTGTGCGCCACCAAGGCCAAGACGCGATGTACAAAAGCATTGAGCTGCGCAAAGCCTGCTGTGGCATTCGCAAAATGGAACCGCTCGCACGCGCCCTGCAAGGCCAACGCGCTTGGATCACCGGTTTGCGCCAAGAGCAATCCACCGCACGCGCCGATGTGCCGTTGCAAGACGACAGCGAAGTGACGACCAAGAATTTGACCAAGTTCAACCCCTTGGCTAAATGGACATGGGGCGATGTGTGGCACTACATCGCCACGAACAACGTGGACTACAACCCACTGCACGACCAGTTTTTCCCCAGCGTGGGCTGCGCACCTTGCACACGGGCAATCAGCCTAGGCGAAGAGTTTCGCGCGGGCCGTTGGTGGTGGGAAGACGAAGCCGCCAAAGAGTGCGGCTTGCACGTGAAGAAATAAAAGTTAGATACCGAGAAACGTCATGAACGCTAAAACCCAAAACGAGTTGCACCACTTAAGCAACACCCACCTCGATGCGCTGGAAGAAGAAACCATCTTCATCTTGCGCGAAGTCGCTGCCGCTTTTGAGCGCCCCACCCTCTTGTTCTCAGGCGGCAAAGATTCGCTGGTCATGCTCAAGTGCGCTGAGAAGGCGTTTGGCGCAGGCCGCATCCCTTACCCATTGTTGATGATCGACACGGGCCACAACTTCAAGGAAGTGACGGACTTCCGCGACTCACGCGCCAAAGAACTCGGTGCTGAGTTGATCGTGCGCAGCGTCGAAGACTCGATGAAAAAAGGCACCGTGCGTTTGGCTCACCCGGGTGAGAGCCGCAATGTGCACCAATCGGTCACGCTGCTTGAAGCCATCGAAGAATTCCGCTTTGACGCCCTCATCGGCGGTGCACGCCGTGACGAAGAAAAAGCCCGCGCCAAAGAGCGCATCTTCAGCCACCGCGACAGCTTTGGCCAATGGCAGCCCAAGGCACAACGCCCTGAGCTGTGGACCCTGTTCAACCACAAGTTGCAGCCCGGCGAACACTTCCGCGTGTTCCCCATTTCCAACTGGACCGAGCTCGACGTGTGGCAATACATCGCCCGCGAAAAAATTGCACTGCCTTCGATCTACTACACGCACAAACGCGAAGTGGTGGACCGCCGCGGCCTGTTGGTGCCTGTGACCGAACTCACGCCACCGAAAGACGGTGAGAAGGTCGAGATTCGCGACGTGCGTTTCCGCACCGTGGGCGACATCACTTGCACTTGCCCGGTCGAGAGCGACGCGGCTACGCCTGAGCAAATCGTCATCGAGACCTTGGCCGCCGACGTGAGCGAACGCGGTGCCACACGCATGGACGACAAGACATCTGAGGCTTCGATGGAGAAGCGCAAAAAAGACGGGTATTTCTAATGAACGCACTTAAATTCATCACCTGCGGCTCAGTCGACGACGGCAAAAGCACCTTGATTGGCCGCTTGTTGGTCGACACCAAAGCGGTGTTGCAAGATCACTTGGCCGGCGTGCAACGCTCGGGCGAAACCGACCTCGCATTGTTGACCGACGGCTTGAGCGCCGAGCGCGAGCAAGGCATCACGATTGACGTGGCTTACCGCTCCTTCAACACCGAAGCACGCAAGTTCATCATTGGTGACGCGCCTGGCCACGAGCAATACACCCGCAACATGGTGACCGCCGCCTCTAGCGCTGACGCTGCCGTGGTGTTGGTCGATGCCATCAAGCTGGACTGGAAAAACCCAAGCCTTGAATTGCTGCCACAAACCCGTCGCCACTCGTTGCTGGTCAATATGCTGCGCGTGCCCTCCATCGTATTTACCATCAATAAACTCGATGCGGTGGAAGACCCCGCGTTGGCCTACAAAAACATCGAAGCTGCTTTGCGTAAATTTGCGACTGATGCTGGCATCACCATCACCGCCATGGTCCCTGTGTCTGCTCTCAAAGGCTGGAACGTGGTAACCACCGAGAACAATGACCAAGCCGACTGGTGCGGCTATACGGGCCCTAGTCTTTTGAGCATCTTGGAAGAGTTGCCCAACACGCCCGCTGAAACTGAGGTGGCCTTCAGCTTCCCCGTGCAATGGGTCGAAAAATTCCACGACTCTGGCGTGACCACCCAAGGTCGCCGCGTGTTCTGGGGGCGTGTGGCCACAGGCACCATCGAGCCTGGCCAAACCATCAAAGTGTTCCCAAGTGGCCAAACCGCTGTGGTGTCGCAAGTGTTGTCCGCCACACGCGAGCCTCAAAACAAAGCCGCAGGCCACAGCGCTGGCATCGTGTTGGACCGCGAAGTGGATGTGTCACGCGGCGACTGGTTGCTGGCTGATGAAGGCAGCCCCGAGGGGCAGCGCCAACTCAACACCACCATCGCTTGGATGGACGACGAGCCCTTGGTGGCTGGCCGCCTTTACTGGGCACTGCACGGCCACCGCTGGGTGAAAGCCAAAGTGCAACGCGTGGTGCACCGCCTGAACGTGAACACTTTGGCCGAGGAAGAAGCCACCGAGCTCGCACCCAATGCCATAGGCCACGTGACTTTGGCTCTGCAAGAGCCTTTGGTGACGCTGCCTTTCAAGCAGTCGCGCATCTTGGGCGCGCTGGTGTTGGTGGACACGGCCACGCACAAAACCTCAGGCGCTGTGCTGGTGAACTAAGCCAACTCAAAGCCCTGAATTGATTCCCGTTTAAAATCAAAGGCTTGGGCAACAGCAGTACCGCTGTTGCCCCTCTTTTTTACCCATCGATTGAATAGACATGACGCACGTAGTCACCGAAGCCTGTATCCAATGTAAGTACACCGACTGTGTGGACGTTTGTCCCGTCGACTGCTTCCGCGAAGGCCCTAACTTCCTCACCATCGATCCAGACGAGTGCATCGACTGCGCCGTGTGTATCCCTGAGTGCCCAGTGAACGCGATCTACGCCGAAGAAGACGTGCCAGAAGGCCAAGAACACATGACCAAGCTCAACGCTGAGTTGTCACTCATCGGCTGGCCCAGCATCACCAAGCGCAAAGCGCCTATGGCCGATGCGGATGCCTGGAAAGACAAAACCGGCAAGCTCGCCGAACTCAAGCGCTAAGCACTTCAGCGCAAATAGCCCCTATGACGGCAGCCACGATTCATACTGACGCCGTCATCGTGGGCGCAGGCCCAGTGGGCCTATTTCAAGCTTTTCAGCTCGGGCTGCAAGACATTCGCAGCCACATCATTGATGCACTCCCCCACGTTGGCGGCCAGTGCGAGGAACTGTACGCAGACAAACCCATTTACGATATTCCCGGCATTCCTGTGTGCACGGGCCGTGAGTTGGTGGCGCAACTGCAAACGCAAATTAAACCCTTCGCACCTACGTTTCATCTCAACCAAGAAGTTACCGAAGTCGAACGACTGGACGATGGGCATATCTCTGTTCGCACCTCCACAGGCCTGTACTTTGTTTGCAAGGTGCTGGTCATTGCAGCGGGCGTGGGCGCATTTCAAGCGCGCAAACTGTCCGTCGAAGGCGCAGCAGAACTTGAAGGCACACACGTGCATTACCGCTTGGGCGATGCCTCGCGCTTTGCAGGCCAAGACGTGGTGGTGTTGGGTGGCGAAGAGTCTGCCGTGGCGGCGGCTTTGAAACTCACGCTCGAAACAAAAGCACCACGCAGCGTCACGCTGATGCACCGCCGCGATGTGTTCACCGCCGAGCCCGTGCTGCTGCAAGCCATGCGTGATGCGGTGGCCAGCGGCAAGCTGCAACTGCAAATTGGCCAACCCACCGCCTTGCTCAGCACAAACCACCAACTACACACCGTTCAAGTGGCCACGCCTGACGGCCAAACCATCGAGCGCCCAGCACAACATGTGGTCGCGTTCTTGGGCCTCTCGCCCAAGCTCGGTCCGATTGCCAACTGGGGCTTGGCGATGGAGCGCAAGCAACTGGTGGTCAACACCGAAACCTTTGCCACCGATGTGCCCGGCATCTTTGCCGTGGGCGACATCAACACCTACCCTGGCAAGAAAAAGCTAATCTTGTGCGGTTTTCACGAAGCCACCCTCGCCGCTTTTGGCGCAGCCGCCATCGTGCATCCCACACGAAAGACCCTGTTGCAATACACGACAACATCGACCGAGCTGCACCGCTTGCTCGGACGCGCTTAAAATCCATACCGCGTTAGCAATAACGCATCCGCTAGGGGTGTTGAAGCCGTCACCGACTTCGACTGAGAAAGTCCCTTTGAACCTGATTGAGGTAATCCTCGCGCAGGGAAGCTTGGTCTTACAACGAGGCTCTTCACTCACAAGAGCGTTCACTCGTTTCAAAGTCAGCCGCCCTGTCATAACGTTTAAGGAAACGTCATGGCAAACCATTCGCCATTCTTCAAGGCCACGCGCATTTCTGCGGCAGTGGCGTTTTGCATTGCATCCAACGCTTGGGCGCAACAAACCACGACTGAAATCACCATCACCGACCAGCTGCCAGCACGCGTGTCGGGCTTTGGTGATGCACCAGCGCAAGAGCTGCCCTTCTCCACCACCACCATCACCAGCACAACCTTGCAAGACATCGGTGCGCAACGCGTCTCTGATGCCTTGCACTTAGATGCATCGGTCACGGACAGCTACAACTCACCGGCCTATTGGGACATGCTGAGTGTGCGTGGCTTCACCTTAGACAACCGCTACAACTACCGCCGTGAAGGCTTGCCCATCAGTGCCGAAACCATGATTCCCATGGACAACAAAGAACGCATTGAATTGCTCAAAGGCACCAGCGGTATTCAAGCAGGCACCAGCTCTCCTGGCGGTTTGGTGAACTATGTGGTCAAGCGTGCGCCAACAAATGCTGAACAACAAATTCGCAACATCACGATGAGTTACGGTCAAGGTGACAACCGTTTGGTGGCTGCAGACTTGGGCGGTCGCTTTGGCGCAATGTCTGAATTTGGCTACCGATTCAACGTCGTACACGAAGACCTCAATCCCTACGTTCGCGACACCAAAGGCCAACGCGATTTGGTGGCATTGGCTATGGACTGGCGCATCAATGCAAATAACAAACTCGAATGGGAGTTTGAAAAAAGCCATCGTGAACAAATTGGCTTAAATGCCTACAGCCTGCTTGGCAACTCGCTACCCTCCCCGGTTGACGGGACTCGAAATATCACCCGTCAATCGTGGGCTCAAGCTGGCGTTTTTGATGCCCTCACAGGAAGTGTTCGATTAAAGCAAGATCTGGCGAATGGATGGTTGTTGACAACTCAATACGGAACACAACGCCTGCGCACAGATGATCGCCTTGCTTTTGCATTTGGCTCCGACTGCTACCCCAACAGCAACTACACCTACTGCAAGAGCTACAGCCCAACTAAAAACTTTGACCTTTACGATTGGCGCAGCGAGGGCGAAAAAAGAATAACCGAAGCATTTCAAACTGAGATTGCTGGGCAAACTGAATTGAACGGCTTTAAACATGATTTGATTTTCTCCGTCATGCGACAGCGCCAAATTGATCGCATGCCTTATCAGCAAACAAATAATTTCGTCGGTTCATCCAGCATTGACTCATACCTAGTTGACACGACCAATGCATCCACGGACTCACCATACTCAAGCAATCGAAATGAGTACGCCACTGAACTCGCCGTCAAAGACAAGATCCATTTATCGCAAACAACAGCTATTTGGGTGGGCATCAAACACACGATGTTCAATAGAAATAGCATCAAAACTAACGGCGACTCAGCCACAAACGATCAACGATCAGTCAACACAGTCTCACTCGCCCTGACACAAAAACTTGACGCAACAAAAATGATCTACGCCAGTTACGGTGAAGGCATTGAGCTGAATGTGACGCCGAATAAAGATGGTTATGCAAATGCAGGGGCTGTCCTACCCGTGCAAAAAAGCCATCAACAAGAGATTGGCATGAGAGGCTTCCAAGACCGCAGTACGTGGCAAATCGCGTGGTTCGACATCACTCGACCTGTCGTAGCAGATGCAGCTTATGGCTGCTATGCCATTGCTTCAGACCAATGCACCCGCCAAATCGATGGTGAGGCCCGCCACAGAGGGATAGAGCTCAGCGGCAACACAACTGCAGTATCTCAATGGAACCTAGGTACTGGCTACACATGGATTGATGCAAAACGTCAAAACAGTTCGGTCAACAACGACATCAATGGTCAACGCCCTATCAACGTGCCAGAGTACATCTTGCGTGCCTCCGCAGAGTACAGGTTTGCAAGCATTCCAGGCTTACGTTCGGGGATTCGTCTCTCACGAGAGGGGGAGAGAAACGTGACGGAATACGGTGAAGTCAAACTTCCCGCATGGACCACATGGGGTGCATCAGCTCACTACGACACGAAAGTAAACAAGACAGCATCCACATGGACACTGGCTGTTGAAAACTTAACCAACAAACGTTACTGGCGTGAGTCCCCAATGCAATATGCGCATTACTACCTCTACCCCGGAGCCCCGCGCACTTTAAGGGCTAGCGTCCAATTTCGGCTTTAAACATCAAGTAAAGTAAGGAGTTATGAATCGTGAGTTAATGTTTTTGCGAGTTTCACGCACTTTTTTTGCTGTCGCACTGTGTCTTGCAAGTACCTCTACGGTTTGGGCCGAGCCTGACTACACTGAAATCACCATCACAGCCGAGCCACCCATTCGGGTCTCCGGCTTTGAGGGCATCCCCCTGCAAGAGCTCCCCATGAATGTGAGCGTCGTTGGCAACGCCATACTGCGTGACACAGGCGCTCAACGTGTGACTGATGCGCTGCGCTTAGACGCCTCAGTCAGCGACAGCTACAACCTTCCAGCCTATTGGGACAAACTCAGTGTGCGCGGATTTGCGCTGGACAACCGCTACAACTTTTACCGCGAAGGCTTGCCCGTTTCTGCGGAAACCATCATCCCGATGGACAACAAAGAACGCATTGAGTTACTCAAGGGCACCAGCGGTATTCAGGCCGGCACCAGTGCACCTGGCGGCCTGGTCAACTACGTGGTCAAGCGAGCACCGAGCAACCCAGCTATCGCCATTCGCGATGTCACGCTGAGCTACGGCCCAGGCAACAACCGGTTGAGCGCTGCCGATTTGGGCGGGCGCTTCGGACAAGAGGGTGACTTTGGCTATCGCTTCAACGTTGCCCACGAAGACCTAGACCCCTACATTCGCGACACAAAGGGGTACCGCGATTTGATTGCCCTAGCGATGGATTGGCGCATCAACAGCAGCAACCGCTTGGAATGGGAATTTGAGCAAAGCCACCATGAACAAATTGGGGTGAACTTTTACAGTTTGCTGGCATCCGATGGGCCTAGCAATATCAACCGCAGATTGGTGTTACCCGCTGTGGTCGATGGCACACGCAACATCACGCGACAACCCAACGCTCAGCCTGGCGTGTTTGACGGATTGACAGGCACCATTCGCCTCAGGCATCAGCTTGACAACGGTTGGATGTGGAACACCCAATTCGGCACCCAACGTTTGCGTGCCGATGACAGATTGATCTATGCATCTGGTTGCAGCAGTTTGCAAATGGATAGTTTTTGTGCGTCTCCGAAAGGTGATTTTCAAATTCACGACTACCGCAGTGACAACGAGCATCGCAACAGCGAGACACTACAAACCGATGTGCGTGGCCAGTTAGTCGTGGGTGGTTTAGAGCACACCGTTAAATTGGGCTTGATGCGCCAACGACAAACCAAGCGCATGCCTCAAACCTTGTCCGACACCTTGCTAGGCAGCACCAACGCTTATACAGGCGGACTGTTTGGCGCAGCAGGCGGAACCCAAAATTGGTCCAATACCAACAGCACGGACAACAACACTGAATTGAGTTTGAAAGACCGCGTGCAATTGGCAAAGTACACCCATTTGTGGCTGGGCCTGCGGCACACACAACTGGACCGTCAAAGCATTCAAACCGACGGCAACGCTGAACTGCAAGATACGCGAGCCATCAATACCCCTTGGCTGGCCTTAAGCCACCAACTGACAAAGCACCACACACTGTATGCCAGCTACGGAAAAGGACTCGAGGCTGAATCAGCCCCCAGCCAACCCTCGTACGCCAATGCAGGCCAGCCTCTGCCAGCGCTGCGCAGCACGCAGCACGAAGTGGGTCTCAAAAGCCAGTTTGAACGCACCACCTTACAAGCCACCTGGTTTGACATCACCAGACCCATGACCACAGATGGCCTGTCGTGCAGCAGCGTGACCGGCTCTTGCACACGACAAATAGATGGCCAAGCCCATCATCAAGGCCTAGAACTCAGCGCCCAATCCAAATTCACACGATGGTCTTTGGGCGGCAGTGCCATGTGGCTAGATGCCAAACGGGAAAACGCCAGCGTTGAAAATCACCTCAACGGTCAGCGACCACTCAACGTGCCTACCTACATTTTGCGCAGCGTGGCTGAATATCGATCGGCCCGTGTGGTGGGCTTGCGCAGCAGTTTGCGCTTGTCACGTGAGGGTGAGCGCAACGTCACAGAAAACGGCAGTATCAAAATTCCAGCTTGGACGACAGTTGACGCCAACACTCACTACGACACCAAGTTCAACAACTTAGCATCTAGCTGGACCTTAGCCATCCAAAACTTGGCCAACACACGCTATTGGCGCGAATCACCCCGTCAATATGGGCAATATTTTTTGTACCCAGGCGCACCAAGAACACTTCGCGCAACTGTTGTGTTTCATCTCTGAAAAAGACGTAAAAAATACGCTATAATTTTTTTATTCCTCGATAGCTCAGTTGGTAGAGCGCCGGACTGTTAATCCGTAGGTCCCTGGTTCGAGCCCAGGTCGAGGAGCCAAAAAGGCTAATAAAAACAACGACTTACCTCGTTGTTTTTATTTTATACTTTAATTACACGGTTATCGCACGGTTAATATACAGGTCTCTGGTTGCTTTTCTTCGCAAAGGCCCATAAACTAGACCCATGCGTATAGTCTCCTCTGAAACCGTCGTCATCAAGCCTGAATTACTTCGTCTCGTGCGTCGCGACGACAGCAAGAAGTGGCAAGTTCATTACAAGATAGACGGTATCAAAACTTGGTTCCGTCGCAGTGTTTCCACCACTGATTTAGACACCGCCATCAAGCTCGCTGAGCGTATGTGGATGAAAGCCACCTTCGATCACGAAGAAGGTCGTCCCATCATCAGCAAAAAATTCAAGCCTGCTGCGGAGATAGTTTTGCACCGCATGGAGGCTGAAGTCAAGGCGGAAACCGCTAAGCCCAGCACACGTGACTACATTTCTGCCATCAAGTTGTATCTGATCCCCTTCTATGGCAACTACAACATTGATGGCATCAAGCCTGCTGTGATCTCCGAGTTCCACACATGGCGACGAGAAAAAGTCGGTCGTGAACTATCTGGCAGTGCCCAAAACAACCACAACGCTGCATTCAACTTGATCATGGACGAGGCCATTGAGCGTGGCTACATGACTGAGTACCAACGCCCAACAACGAAGAACACAGGTGCTGACAGTGATCGGCGGGCTGAATTCAGCCATGAAGAGCTGGAAGCCTTGATGACGTATGCGCCTGTCTTTATTGACAATGGGCGCACAGCACGGACCAAGATGATTCGTGAGCTTCTGGCAATCTATGTGCCTTTTATGGCGGCTACGGGTATGCGTGCGGGTACAGAAGCTGAATACTTAGAGTGGCGACACATTGATGTGGAAGTGCGTGATGGTCAGCCGATCCTGCATTTCAGGCTACAACGCGGCAAGCGTGGTGCGCGTAACTTTGTAGCCCACAACAGTTGTTGGCTGCTTTTAGAGCGCCTACGTCAGCTCAGTCCTGACTTGCGAAATATGACGCTTGAAGAGGTTTTGAAAAAACGTGTGGCCAAGCGTTTGTTCAGGTTGTCGGATGGCTCTGTGCCAGACAACTGGAACAAGCCGTTTCGTCAGTGGCTGGAAGACTCACAGCTGCTCAACTGCCCCGTCACCAGTAAAGAGCGCAGCTTGTACAGCTTGCGTCACTACTACGCGACACAGCGTTTGTTAGAAGGTATTCCCATCCATGATTTGGCGGAGCAGATGGGAACGTCTGTGCTGATGATCACCAAGCATTACAGTCACTTGACCCCACTGATGAAGGCCAAGCAGTTTGCTGGCGTCGTAGATCCCAATGCGGTGGGCGGTGAAGCTGCACAAATTCGCGCCATCATGGCGGCACAGCTGGCCAACAACAACATCATGAGCTTGGTGCAAATGGGCACGGGCTTGTCGATTTCTTTGGTTGCACAAAGCAGCGAACTCAAAGACGATTTTGAGTCTCGGCTCAAGGCCCAAGCGCCTCAGCCGGTTTAATTCCTTTTGAATCAATCCATCCCCTCACCTGCTCTCACGGCTCAAATTTCATACGAGACACATCATGAGTGAACAACTGACCCAATACTTTGAGCAATATGCTGAAAGCGCCATTGAACAGATGAAGAAAGCCACGTTGGCGATTGGCTTCTATCGCCGCCTTCATGCGCGGTTGCTGGCCGGTGAAGACCTCAGTGGTGAAGTGCCTCTTGTTGGCACTGTGGGGCCTGAAAAAACTTTAGCCGTGGTTGTGCAAGCTTTGGCTGACTACAAAAAGCAAATCACATCGGCGTGGGAATTACCCGCTGAGTTGCTGGAGATTGGCAAACTCAAGGTGTCGCAGACGATGGACCCGCATGAACATCTGCCGCGTGTGGATGCCATGTACCAATACAAAAGTGAGGCTGGCATGGTCAGGGTTCACATCACCACGGCTGGCGAGGCCTACAAGCTAGACATCGATGCGGGTAAGAATCCAATGGCCGCTCAGCTGGCGTGTTTTGAACTGGAGAAACGGGTGATATTTTTGGCTCTTACAAAGCGGCCATAAAAAGTGAAAAAAGGCAAAAACCGCTGTTTTTCAGCTGGTCTAACTCCCGATTTTTTATAAAAAATGAAGTCTTCAACATGAAAGACTTCAATGTACACAAATCAAAAACTGATTAAATTTATCTTGTTAGTTTTAATTATTTTTACGATCACACCCGTTTACTGATGCCATTTTCAATGCGTCGAAATTTAAACATGCCTTCTAGCGCGCCATAAAACTCCCGCTCTGTTTCATCAAGACTGAGTTGAGCAATTGCATCGGAAATGCTGATGTCATAACGAGCATCAATTTCAGTAAATTTTTCGGTTAGCTCAAAGACTTCATTCAACTCGCTTAGAGAATTAGATATGTCGGCTTCCATATCGCACACGCTCATCTTAAAACTTTTCATACCTTCGTGAATTTGCTGCACATCGCCGCGCCACACCGCCTCTAGTTCTTCATCCAAATCGAGGGCACATAGCGCCGAAGATTGCAACAAACCGAAGATCGCATTGGTGCTTTCCTCATCCACAGCCATCAACATTTCAGCCGGAAATCGGTATGACATTAACTGCTTGGCAATCTCACAGGCCAAGGCCTCACGGGACTCAGCGGCATGCGTCACTGATACGTTTCCTGCTCTCTCAAGAATGATGTAGGTTGACATCGGACACCTCAATTCATAGTTGTTTGCATGCAAAATTGATCCACGCCAGTCTGACCCTGCGTATGCATCTGATCAGACTGGATGGATAACGGGTTTCACCATTTAGGCTTTGGGATCGTCATCTGTGCTTTCGAGCGTAGATGCGTCCACGTCAATCACCACGTCAGCTTGCTCGTGCTTCATGGGCAGGGCCAATTGCTTGGTGAGCGCCTCATGAAAACCCTTGTGCAGTGATGCGTCCGACAACAGCTGCTTTTTAAAGTTGCGGATACCACGCTCCAAAACATGCAAATCACTGGGCATGCTTTTTCCAATAAACTTGATCAAGGTGTTCTCAAAACTCTTGCCCAGATCATTAGCCGAGACCATTCTGTATTTTTCGCCACCTTCGTAATGAGCGATGAATACGCAAAACGATGCGGTTTCAGCTTTGGTGTCTTTCTCTTCGTTATGAACGATCACATCACCGCCATACGTGAACTCTTCCTTTGAGGCGATCCCCACAAGTTCGAAATATTCACGTATCAAAGCCAATCGCTCTTTGCTCACGCCCTCACCTGTGGTCTTGGCCAGCTGCTTGGCTTCGGTGTCTTGGATTTGTGCAATGCCACCACGGCGCGTGATGTAAGCAGGCAACTCCTCAGCAGACAGGTTTTCATCACGTGCAACTTGCAAGACTTTGCCGTAACGCGAGGCCGCCAACTTGTCCGCACGAATCACATACCGCACCAACGTTGCCATGGGGCTGGAGTTTTTCTGCACTTTGATGCTGTGCGAATCTTTGAGGTTTTTACGAATAGCCTCTGTGATCTTGTCTGCCTGATCACTGTTTTCGATGCGAAGTGCCAAGTTATAAATCGACGCCAACAACTCATACAAGGCTTGATGACCACGGGCGACAATTTCCGTTTCGTACTTTTCGCCCAACTTAAAGAGATCTGCACCTTCAGCTAAAAACTTGTCAATTTCCAACTGCTTGGTGTTCTTAGTGGATGGACGAATATCTCCATCTTTCTTGCCTTTGGCAAACACAAAGTCGCTGAGATCAAAGGTTTCAAGATCAACTTCGCGATCTTTGACCATGATGTGGCCATTGGGGCCTAGTGGAATGGATGGATTTGTTGAGCCCGTTTTAATGGCTCCGTTGGTGAGTTGCATGACTGAGTCCTTTAAAGTTTGAACAGCACCGTGCTGCGGGGCCAAGACTAAGTCGCAAACCGATTAAGCGACGTGACATGTCACATGGCTTATCATTTTTTGTCATTTTTAATACTTTTGCCGTTTTCACTAGCGAGCAAACAGGAGACAAAAGATGGAACAGCAGGCCACAGACATGAGACGGTCAATGCGAACGGTCACATCCAGTTTGCATTTTTGGTGGCTCGCATTTTTGCGATCAAGCCCAGACTACTGGTGGATCTGTCAACAAAAGGGAGAGTGCCAAGACGCCAGGCTGGTCAAGGTGTGGGAGGATTTTGGGGATGTGTTTGACTGCCCATGCTTGCTGCAATGGTGGCAAGCCAAAGCGGCCAAGCTGTTCGATTCACCACAAATGGAGATGACATTGGCACTACCCACTTCCGTGACATCGGGTGTGGCAGTCTTGAGCCCTCAAGATCTCATCACCGCATGGCCTGAGATGATTTGCATGGCCATCCCCCTGTGCCTTGATGCACGCACGGCATGTGCTGCATTTTTGGAGATTTGGGAGCGTGCACGTTGCCGTGGCACCCATTACAACCAAGATGCCAAATACCAGCTGCATACGCTGGATTTAAAAGCCAAGCGCACCATTATTCCAGCGTACCAATCTTTGGCATTGAACCACTGCGTGAGCCAGAGCCAGCACACAGATCGCTTTCATGAATGGGGTTGCTATGAGATGGGCATGCACTTGAATCTAGCCCCTCAGCATCGCCCTCACATAAAAGACGGCGTGGAGACAGCCAAGCGCAAACAAAAAACCACACGTGCCCTCTTCTGTCAGAGTAAAAAAGCAGCAGCCGAATTTATCGCCAATGTGGAAATTGGCAGGTTTCCTTGCAAAGCACCCGTGGAAGCCAAGCCACGCTGGACACCAGCGCAGCAACGGGACATGACGCAAGCGCTAGAGGACGGTGCGTGGCGCTCTCAAAACTGGCTCAGCCTTGAGCACAACTTTATGCTGCCAGACCGAGCGCCAGAGTTGCCCCTCTACCCAGCAAGCGACCAGCGCAACATCTTGAACACGCTGGCCGCTTTCAATCAGCTGGACACACCGTTTTTAGAGAGCAAGCGCAAGAGGGCATCACGTCAATAGAGCATTGCGTTAAGAATGCTTGCTACAGATTTCGCCGCAAAAACAAAGCCGACACGAGATCGGCTTGTTCATGTAGCAAGGACGAAAACTTATGCGGCTTTGGTGGCTACCGTCTTTGCTGGCGTTGATTTGGGCGCAGCCATCTCAGGTTTGGACTTGGAACTGATGGCCTCAATTTGTGGATCCAACTCCCCTGCCTCGACCGCCGTTTTAAGAACCTGCAAAGTGGTGATAACACTGGCAAGCCCCGTGGTTTCAATGGCATTTTTACCTTTGACGATCTCTAGTGTCTTGGCTCCGTAGCGCACTGTGATGCAGGTCTTCCCGTTGTCACCCGCCCACCACCAAGGCTTGAGCTTGCGTGGGATTTCTTCAGTTTTACGCTCCCCTGTTTTGGGATCGCGAACAGTACGCGTCTTGACTAGCTCAAAACTTGCACCAGACTGCTGCGCTTTGGCGAGTTGGATTTGCTCAGCGAGTTTTTCACTCAACTTTTTACGACGGGCATCTTTTGCATTGCCACCTTGCTGACGTTGACAAGCGATCAGTTTTAAAGAACTCAGGTTACTCATTTCAAACTCCATTTGTTGTTACAGGAGTTGTTAATTTATTTTCAGACCGTTGAGATGGACAACCTGTTTCTTGGTAACCCGATGCTTTGGAAGGACTCGACATACTGGACCACTCTGATTCGTCTATGCAGACGAAGCGATTAATCATGAATCCCTTGGCTGCAGCCTCTTCTTGTGCAATGCGAGCGCGATGTGCTTGCTCTTCACGCTTGACATCCAGCAAGCGAGGTTCATAGCGTTTGAGTTCTTTGGGGGCTAAACGCCAATAAGGATTACCTGTGCGCTCTTGCATTTGGTATTCGATTTCACATTTGAGATCAAGTCCCAAGCGATGCGCAAAGAAAATGGCGTCATGCACATTGGCAATGGGTGTGCGGGCCTTGGCATGGGCCACCTCACGTACCACATTCATAACAGAGGTTTCGGCATGTTGGTACAAATAGGCCAAGACCTTGGCTTTGCTGGATCTGCCGCTGTGCGTTTGCAAAACCGACATGCTCAACAACTCAGGATGCTGAATTTTGACTTGACCATACAAATAGTCATCCAGCATGTTCTGCTCTTTGATGAACGCTCTGACTGTGCTGTTTGCCAGAAAACGTTTGCGGTCATCGGGATTTTTGATAATCTCGACCAAGGCTGGATTTAACCAATTTCCCGGTGATATTTGCCAACCATGACTGGTAAGACGCGCACCAAAGCTGATTGCAGTAAACGCCTCTTTGAGTCGTTTGGCTTGGTAGTCTTTATCAAGTATTGGGCTAGTAGGTGTATAGGTGAAATAACGCACCGTATTCATGAAGTCAGTTTTGTCCTCTAAGAAACAGGTCGTGGCTGGAAATGCTTCACGCACAGACTGCTCTGAGCCCTGTGCTGTCAGGCAGTCCCGTGCAAATCCCATCTTCCAAGCAATCACGCTGCTTCTGATGTCGTACTCCCAGCAGTTGCCCAACATGGCGCGGCGTAGCTCTTTGTTGACGTTTTGCACGCTCACGCCCTCGTAATAGTTGCGACCAAATTCACTTGGCTTTTTACGTTGGAAATACAAGCCGTTGAACACCTGAGACACTGCCAACACGATACGGGCTTGTCGCAAGGCATGATCCTTTTGATCCCGCGTCAGGTACTTGGCTTCGGTGTTGAGCCAAACGATATAGTTTTTTAAAGACTCGACATCTACTGGCACAGGATCAAACACCTCAAGTAGCTCGGCATCAGTCCAGTCCAATTTGAAGTCTGGGTATAGCAATTCGCACAAAGCTTGGTTACTGGCATCGCTTCCCCGCAGGTAAATGTCTATTTCTTGGTCACTGGTTTGGTTGTTCAATATGTTGTCCTTTATTTCTAATGTGTTGGTCATGGTCACCAAGGGTGTCAACTTGACTTCTGACAGCTTGCCCTTGAGGTTGGAGCCCTTGTCCACCGTTTGCACCAAGGCCAAGTTGTTGTCATTGAGCCATTTGTGCAGCCTGATGCAATCGGGGCCAATCTGACCTCCTTTGGTTGCCAAGCGGTACAAAGACAGCGCATAGCTATCAAGCTTGCATTGCTGCGGCGTACGGCCATGCTGCAAGGCCTGAAACAGCAGGTTTTCTAATAAGCTGATGTATTTATTGAGCGCACGTTGCGCAGAGGAAGCTTTTGGGAATGCTTGATGCAGTGCTTCATAAACTGCTGTGTTAACGGTAATCTTGATCATGTGGGTTGTTTTGCGCCCTGAATCTGGCGCTTCCTTCACATGTATTTAGTTCGCTGCAAAATAGGTATGTAACTTTTCTGAACCAGATATGCGACTCTGCAAAACACCTATGTGACTTTGCAAACCACCTATGCGACTCGCAAAAAGTCGCATACTTATAGTAATAAAGGATCAGGGAAATACCCATATGAAGTGATCATGATGGGGTCGTTGGATTGCTTGCTAGTTAGCTGCTCTTCCTTGCTCTTATTAATTCATTTTTTCTTCGATTTTTTCTAGCATTCAACTCATTAGCCATCTGTATAAAATTAATATTACAGGCAACCAATCATTAAATTTGACGAATTTATAGGTTTGAGTAATGGGCAAAATATCAATCACAACATTCTGAGTAATGCATGATTTGAAGGTCAAGGACATCTATGCGGCAATTAACTATAGTCAGTGGCGCAGGCATCAACTACGGCGTAGCGGATGAGTGTCCGTTTGCTGATGAACTCATAAATTTCACTTACCAAAAGATTAGTCAAAGCGTCTATCAGCGAATCTCACCAGAGATCCAAGCGATGTTTTCCCAAGAGTCGTTTGATTACATCTTAGGCGGCCTCATGACTGTCAACCTTGCTATCGAGCGAACGAAGCAAGACGTAAAGCGCTTTGGCATGAACACAGAGGCATTTTCAAATCTGTTCAGACAAACAGATCTTCAAAACTCAATTGTCGGAGCCCTTGATCAAATCGAAAGCCAACTCACAGTTTCACTTCGACAAATGCTGCAAGTGGTAGAACATTTCTCACCTGCGATTGATGGAATAAAAAATAACTACCAGTCAATTAACTACTACACCGTAAATTTCGATGGAATTTTCGATCACATAATTTATGGTAAAGGTTACTCCCGCATAAATTCCACAACGGATTATTGGCGTTGGGATGGTGACCTAAACAAAAATGCCATTGCTCAGTTCAAAATAATGCATTTACATGGCGATCTTCGTTATAAACCTTTTAAAAAGACCAAACACAACAAACCCACCTACCGCTGGCCAGTTCTTGTAGTTGGAGACGGTGAAGTAAAGAAGGGAATTATTGCCTCAAATGAAGCCCTGCGCTTTTACAATCAGAAATTACGTGATACCTTTGAAAGCCGCGAGAAAATTAAAGAAAATAATCTTCTGATACTTGGATTTGGCTTCAGAGAAGAAGATGATCATATTGTTTCGAAAATTAAGAGCGGGATTTCCAATGGGACTTTTGACAATATCGTCATTTACGACCATGACGACAAGTTAGTTGGAATTTCTAGACCATACACTTGGATTTCCCCTAATGAGAAAGGACTCAAGGATTTACTTGAGTCGATTTAATTTAAATAATTAAATGTGATCATCAATTAATCTATGTAAAAACTCAATAACTCGACATCACAAAAGGCATTGCACCATAGCTACTGCTGTCTGTGGCAATGCCTTGACGAAGTGATGTCGAGACCTCATCCCACACCTCTTCAAACGATTCATTCTCAAGTGCAAAACGATTGACAATTTCCTTGGCGATCATGCGTTGTATGTCATTCAACCTTGCCAGCTGAGCGCTCCCAGACTCAGTGAGCACTTTGCGAAACTCAATGTGATCACTCAAATTGATCAACGCTGTATTGGACACAGGTAACTTCTGGGCTGTGATGCTGCTCCAGTAACCACTGCTCATGCCTAGCGCGTGACTGAACGCGCGGACTGTCAGTGAGGGGTATGCATTGCACATGGCCCCGTATAGTTCGTCTTCAAATGTCATAACTCGCATCTCCTGTTGCATAAATTATTTATGCAAGAAATCAGGGAATTCAGCGAAATATTGACGCCATTAAATTAATTTAATATTTTTGTTGTTTTTGCCAATTATCAACAATTGAATATAACGATATTTTTATAAAATTTAATTAGAAAATTTATCAAAAATTGGGCAGAATCAGATCATCTGCAATTCATCAAAGATATAAATCTCATGGCAACAAAACCCACAGATAGACACTGCCCAGTTCACTTCTACGATGTGATCATCAGTTCACGCCCTGCAAAGGGATACAAAATTTCATCACCTGCCTGTGCACCAATAAGTTCATTGCTTAAAGCCTTACTTGTTCCTAACGCCAAAAATCATGTACTGAATCCAAACGCTAAAGTGGTTATGAAGTCATTGGATGACTTACATACACCGATCAAGTCAGATGATGGATATTCCTTGCTACTCAATTGTGCAGACTTATCTAAGCCTGATCCAAGATTCAAACATTTCAAAACTAGAGCACTACGAGCCGCGGGCAAACAAACTGCTGAAGCGGTCACAAAGTCCTGCCATGCGCTGCTGCTGCCGGACACATCGGTGCCCAATAAAGCGCTGTTAGTCATGACAATGCATAGCGGTATACATGCCGATGACATTGCCGAATTGCTAACACAACTGTGCAAGCAACTAAGCTCAAGCCCAAAAAGCTCCAGCGTCTTTTCGTTCAAAGACCCTTCTGGCGCAAAAGATTCGAAGGGCAACTTTCTGCAATACCGAGTGAACTACAAGTTCGACATCTTGGCTCATAAAAGTCAAATGTTAGATGAAGCTTTGCGCACAGGTATCTTTAAAGAAATGACATTAATTGGTCACAACCAGTTTGGCTTCGATCAAGCAGGTAACCTACAAGCAGAGCAGCAAACCCTGACCGTCAAAACTGCATCAGTAGCGCCTTTGAGCTTTGCAAGCATTAAGGCCAGCATACGACAATACTTGAAAGGGTCTAAACAAGGCTTCGACCAACTAAAGGTGTCCTACACAAATCGCAGCGGTAAAGATCAGAGTACGACGATGCAGATCAACCAACTCGACGAAACATTCACAAGACGCGAAAACATAGTGCTGGATGCCACTACCCCTGATTGCTTTGCAAGCATCGACAAGGGTATTATTGGTTCACTACACCAACTATTGGTTATTCCAGATGATGAGTAACGTGCTAGTCAGGCCTTTTGCCTATCTCAGTATCCAGCACGACAGCAGTTTGCCTGCTTGGGTCAATTGGGGAATCCCAATGATCTTGGCTGGGCTGGCATGCGCGTTATTTTCTTGGATAGGCTTCGGGGCTGGACTTGTATCCGATAATGGGCTCTTTGCACGAGTACTTGGTTTTACACAAGGATTGGCCGGATTTTATATAGCGGCACTGGCGGCAATTGCAACATTCAGTAATGCCGACATGGATCAGTTGATGCCTGGCAACCCGCCAACTTTAGTAATTCATCACAATAGTGGCAAAGAGACCATTCCCCTATCACGTAGACGTTTTCTGTCTCAGTTATTTGCCTATCTGACTGCCTTAAGTTTTGTGATCAGCATAGTTTCGATCATGGCTTTGGCGGTGGGCGTTAATGTCAAAACAATTTTCAATCCTGCCTATGTGGACCTTGCAAAAATTGTTTTCTTATTTTTTTACTTTTTAGTTTTATCTCAAATGACCACCATTACATTGTGGGGCATCTACTACCTTGGTGAAAGAATTCACACTCCTGACAGTTGATGTTCACGTATTTTTTGGCTCGCAATTTTGTGTGTGCATTGAAGTTTAGGTCTATCTTTCCAATACTGATCAAGCGCTAAAACGCGCTACAGCACATCGATTTACCTGTCCAAATATTCTGGGTGCTGATCCCACGGATCAACGCTTGTAGAGCTTGCATTGCAACGCGCCGCCGTTATCCACAGCGCAGCATCTTTATCCACAGAAAATCACGAAAAATTGTGCTTTTTCGTGATTTCGCGGTTATCTCTTTGAAATCATTGAAGAAAATTTCCATCAAAAAGTTATCCACAACCAGTTCATCAGCGCCCTACTTTCGCTGGTAACCCGATGCTTTGGCGGGTTTCAGGTTGTCCATCTGAATCTATGAAAACACAATAGAACTAAGGAAATTACACGATTTAGAGGACAACACAATGGCACAAGCAAAGACACTCAGCACAGCAGACATTGAACGCTTGTTGGCTCACATTGATACACGCAAGCATGCCGCCCGTAACAGGGCCATGGTGCTGCTCACACACTGGGCAGGTTTGCGTATTGGTGAAGTGGCATGCTTGCGCTGGAGCGATGTGCTCACAACTGATGGTGTCGTAAAAGACGAAATTCGCTTGCTGCCCGATATGACCAAGGGTCGTCATGCACGCACTGTGTTTGTCAGTGCAAAACTCAAAGCTGAGTTGCAAGCCTATGCAGCACAGGCTCACTGCGTGGACCGCAGCTACCCATTTTTTGCAAGCCAAAAGAGCATCAAAGCAGGGTTTACTGCAAACAGCTTAGCGCAAACGCTCGCCCTGCTCTACGCAGGTGCAGGACTTGAAGGCGCTAGCAGCCACAGTGGCCGCAGAACATTTTTGACCACCTTGGCCAACAAGGGCACGGCAATCCACTTGCTCAAAACGCTGGCAGGCCACCGCAGCATCAGCACCACAGCCGCTTATTTGTACAGCAGCCCTACACAACTCAAAGCTGCTGTCGAACTAGCTTACTGACGAGTTTATAAATTCTTCGGTCAATAGCCTCAAGGATTGACACGATTTGACCCCACGTTCCAATGCGCTGCTAGCCACACTGCCTGACTCCGAGTACATGCGGTTTGCACCCCATCTTGAAAAAGTCATGCTGCGCAAGGGCCAAACGCTGTTTGAAATGGGTCAGTCCCCCACCAACGTTTATTACCCCGTCAGGGCCATGGTGTCGATGCTGATAGATTTGTCTGAGGGTTTAAGTGTTGAGGCACACATGCTGGGACCAGCCAGCATGGTGGGAGTTGCCGCAGTAGATGAGCCGAGTTTTTATCGGGCAACTGTTAGAAGTGCTGGGCTAGCTTATCGAATGCCCATCAGTGTTTTGAAAAGTGAACAAGCCAGTCTTGGATTCAACCGGTCAATGCAACATGATTCAAATTATGTTGAAAGGGATCCGGAATGACTACATTGCAGAGAGGCTTGACGCGGGAACAACGCCAACGTTTGTGGCAGATGTGGAAGACGGGGAGCAGTATTACGGATATTGGAATCTCTTTGAGCAAGGCACCCGGCTCGGTACACACCTATCTTTCACATCGAGGAGGCATTGCGCCACCAAGCCGCCAGCGTGCTGAGCGACATCTTTCACTTGCTCAACGTGAGGAGATATCGCGCGGACTGGTTTTGGGAAGCTCTTTGCGCAGCATAGCCTTGCTTATCGGGGTTGCACCGTCAACAGTAACTCGTGAAGTTAAGCGTAATGGAGGTGGCTCGGTTTATCGTGCTGTAACCGCGGACGCGCGAGCAAGCACACAAGCTTGCAGACCAAAAACATGCAAATTAGCATCCCATCTACCTTTGCGTGAAGCTGTTGCCAACAAGTTGCAGCAAGACTGGTCGCCTCAACAAGTCAGTGGTTGGCTTCAGAAATTTTATGGAGATGATTCCAGCATGCAGTTGTCTCATGAAGCGATTTATCGCAGCCTGTTCATTCAGACACGAGGGTTACTCAAACGTGAGCTACTAGCCCATCTCCGCAGCCGCCGCATGATGCGAAGAAGCCAAGCCTTCAGTACAAAAGGACGACCCAGGGGGCAAATCATTGATGCGGTTTCTATCCATGATCGTCCAGCTAGCGTGGAAGACCGCGCGATTCCTGGTCACTGGGAGGGGGACCTAATCACAGGCTCCTGTAACAGCCACATTGCTACATTGGTGGAACGGCACTCGCGATTCGTCGTGCTGGTTAAGCTCAAAGGCAAAGACACTACCAGCGTGGTGGATGCCCTGACAGCACAAGTTCAAGAGTTACCCAAAGAACTAATGCGTACGTTGACATGGGACAGAGGGAGTGAATTGGCCCAGCACAAGCGATTCACATTGGCAACAAATGTGCAGGTGTATTTCTGCGATCCCCGTAGTCCATGGCAACGTGGCAGTAATGAAAACACCAATGGCTTGTTGCGTCAGTATTTTCCCAAGGGTATTAATCTATCCATTTACACCCAAGAGCAACTCAACGAGGTCGCCTCAAAGCTCAATGGAAGACCTCGGAAAACATTGGGATATGACTGCCCGGCAGATACACTAAACGCAGCGTTGCAATGACCGGTTGAATCCAAGGTTGCCCTTTTTACATGAACACTGCTGCATCAGCAACGTCTCGGTTGATGGCTCAGCTGGCTCAAGCCATTGCTTGCGCTCAACATCACACCAAAGAGCAACAGATCATCAAGTGGCTGCTAGCGACCTTGGACCACAGCTTGACGCCAGTCATAAAAATCACACAACAAGAGCTTGCTGATTTACTTGGATTTCGCAGAGAACTGGTTTCGATCGCTTTAAAAAAACTGATCATGCGTGGCGATCTCCGATTGCATCGCGGCCAAATTGAAGTAACGAACAGACCTGCGTTGGAACTGGCTTCATGCGATTGCTACTGGGTTGGGCATGATAGAAAAAGACCCACCTAATGACATTTGGCAATTTAGTTGCAGAGCATGTTTAACCCATTATTTTCTAAGGAATCACATATGAAGCAATACAAAGTCACAGCTTGTTACACGGTCTACTGCCATGCAACCGTAGAAGCCGCAAACAAAGATGAAGCCTACGCACTTGCCAGACAAATGGATGGTGGGGACTTTGAAATGGAGTCTGACTATGGCCTGAGCGACTGGCACATCGATAGCGTTACCGAAGTAACGAGTCAAGCGGCGTTGGTTCATTCAAAGTTTGATGAGCGATGAAATCTTAGAATTAGTAGATGCTCAAGCACTCAACCGAACTCTCTCCCCCACAGCGCTGTGATCGCTGCGCCTTTGTCATGCACTCGGACACATCGTCTTCGGGTTTTCGTTGTGGGCACGAGTATTTTCAAGCTGCGCCACAAGATCGCAAGCCCTTAAAAATGGACCATTACCCCGAAGTCCAGCCCCTTGACTCTTGTGGGCATTGGAGCGGCAAAGCAGATCGCGTACTAGATCACCAATAACGCGACCGCTGTTTGGGGCTCACAGCTGCATCGTTTTTTATTTCAGCACTGAGACGCCTTGCAATAGTTTTAAGCGTGCGCTGTAGGGGGTATTTAACGGGCATAAACCGTCTATTTGCAGCTCACGCACCGCAGGAACGCCAAAACGCATCGCAAAACGGGTATTTTCTTGGCATTTGCAAAATAGGTATGTGACTTTCAAAAAGTCGCATACTTATAGTAATAAGAACCCAAGAGCTGGGAGATGGGTCAGTTGATGGCATTGAAGTGATGGGATCAAAGAGATGCAACTCCTTGCCCGCTGACTTCTTCAAAGACACCAATGAAAAAGCGCACCTGAGTGCGCCTTCAAACAAGCTCTTTTATAAACTTATTGCGCAGCGGCCACTTGAACTGGCGCTTCTTGAGCAATCAGTGCTGAATTCAATGTACCTGCTGTCTTGAGTTCTTGCACCCAAGCTGGTGACACGCCACGGCCTGTCCATGTTTGCTCTGGACTAGCGGGGTTACGGTATTTGGCGGCGACTTTTGTACCTGCCAATGCACCCTTCTTTGCACCACTTGGGGCCTTTGCGCCTTTTGCAGCTTTGGTTGATTTACCAGAGTCAAAGGCTTTAGCGATATCGTTAGCGGTCAAGCCTGCATCTTTTGCCATTTGCACAATTTTGCTCAACACTTTGTCAAATGACTTGGTTTTGAGGGCTTGTTCTTTTTTCTCCAGTGCTTCGCGTTGCTTTTTGAGTGCGGCCAATTGACTTGCGACTGATGTACGTGCCATTAGATATCTTCCAAAATTAAATAATTAAAAGACTATTTTATATTCTTTTATTCAATCAATTATTTTAATTTCGAGAAGCAAGACTTGGAGTTCAATACTCACTGGGCAACATGATGACCCAGTGCTCTCCATCCCAGCACGCATACAAGGAAATCGCTTGCAATGGAAAGTCGGTATAGGGAATCTCTTGTCGTGCATGCTCTTTGCCGCTGCCATCCTCATAAATCATCGTAGCTTTGCTGCCAATCACCGTCATGCGCACCAGCACAAACCAATCAGCAGTGCCAATCTCTGCGAGGTGACTGGCTATGGCGTCCATCATCCAAAAGCACTCCCCTACTTCTGCCAAGTATTTGGTGCCATCAGTTAGGAGGTGTTTACGGCTAATACGGTAATACTTCTCAGTGCCCGTGAATTGGGTGAGCAAGGATGGGTCGAGTTTTTGATTTGCGTTCATTGCATGTCCTTTTGTTGTGTGCGTGAACGTAGTTTTGTTTCATCACAACAAATGGACAACCTGAAACCCGACAAAGTGGACGGATACCAAACACAGCTATAGCCAGCAGAGTTGCAAGCAATGACCTATGTAAATCAGCTGGTATTACGCAATTTAAAGCATCTACAGCACGTGATCACCGCGTATGGCTGGGCTGGGTAGCTGGGCAAACTCTAGCTGTGTATAAATAACTTTATGAGATACACAGAATTTGCAGAAAACACAGCACCAAACAAACCTCTGACACCCGATCAATCACGCATCAAGAGCCTCAAAGACCAAGCCAAGCGCAGTCAAGAGGCAGTCAAAGCCGAACGGGCCCGACAAAAAATTGCAGCGGGTCAGCAGCAGTTGAAAACTGCAATGGCTGTGCCCACCACTAAACCGTCCACAATCTAGGTCACATGAGATGAAGACCTACAGAGCACTCGTGAAAGCGCAAGTTCAAAACACCGTAAGAGCAATTCCAGCGGAAGTTCGCGCACAGACCAGCAGCGACGCCAAATGGTTACTGCAAGCCATTTATGGGTTTCATGCAGTGGTGTCTACGCCTGTATTCGTTGAATCTCAGAATGATTCACAAGATATAAGTTACGCTGATCTATGACACATTTTTCTTAGGGGGTTGGCAACGCCACTCGTCTGAATTTGGCACAGGCACGATGCTGACATTTTTTGCGGCAAATGCAATACATGTTTTTGCGTTAGGATTTTCGACATCAAATGGGCATAGAACTTTATGCTCCCCAAAGCTGAATATGTTAAAGCTACAAAAATATTTATTGTCTCCAATATCTTTAAACCCATTGACACCAAAGCCTACTGGAAACTTTGAATACTCTGACTTATCTACATAATGCCATTTAACCTGTGTTTGATTCTCTCGAATACCAACCACATAGGCCACGCCATTAAGAAACAAATTAGGTGCTAGATAAATCAGAACGACGGTCACCCCAGCCATGATAGACACTGAGACTGTCGCTTTTTCTAAGACTCGTGACCACCCATCCGTACCAATGGTATCCACAATGTAAGAAACGCATGCTGCATACAAAAAGTTAAGCAGTAAAAGCAATAAATATTGAAATATATTAGAGTATCCATCGACAACTGTCGACTTCGCCACCACTGAAAGAAAAATTATCAATGGAAAAAGTGAATACAAAACCATAACCATAATTAGTGAGCAACAGACTAGACCATTAACAAAAGAAATTCTTCTCCAGTTTTTATATGCAAATATACTTGCCAAAGCTAGAAATCCATAGCAAATAACTTCATTCATAGAAACACCATCAAACAGCAACGTTACAAAAGATGCTGAAGGTGAAATAAAACATATTGCTAAAATGTATTTTTTAGAATACCATTGATCAACAATTGAGGAATTCATATTTTCTATGTCCATCAATAATTTTTTCAATGTAACAACAACCCAAGGCAACGACAACAAAGAAGCAATCATCAACACGGTAAAAACACCAAATCCAAATGCGAAAACAGCCCCTCCTACCCCTGATGAAGTAATAGATGGCGTCAACTCATAAAATCCAATATTTTTAAGATAAAAAATACCAATCGCCACACCTAAAAAAGCAAAAGCGGAGCAAATTTTGAGTATCAATCCAACAAATAGGCTAATTTCTTCAATTCGTTTACTTTGATCTTTTTTGAGGATTTTTGAATATTTTTTAAAAATTGAATTTGGTTTATTTTTTTTGCATTATCATGATTCATGTAATTAAGATTATTACTTACTAAGCGACAGGTCACCTAATGGAGTTAACACTCTTTATCCAATACATCCGCACTAGGTATCAGCCAGAGTCGTGCAGATTGTCAATCCGACAAAAGCCGCACACACTTCTATTGCGCATCTTCTACTAACGTTCAAGCAATCATACACATGCACCGGCGTGTGAGGTTCTTCTCGACTGCGAAGTTTGTGAATGCGCTGGAGATGGAAAAGAGCGCTAGCAAGCATGTGGGAAAATAGCCAACTGTTTAGGGATGGTTAATATTGTGATCTTCGATGAGCTGGGGTATTTGCCGTTGAGCCAAGCTGTTGGGGCGTTGCTATCTCATTTGCTGAGTCGTTTGCACGATCGCATATCCAATTTGGCTATTGAAATCAAGTGCGCTGATTATCTACGTTCGTTAAATACAAGAACAGAATAATTGACTAGCTTAACATGCACTAAAGTCCTGCAATGCTAAGATTTCCTCGGAAAGTTTAAACGTGCGTATGATGGCTTGCTATTATGGCGACTCTGAAAATTAAATAAATAATTAACGTTTACTGCACTCAACTCATCTGAAACACAGAGAGATAATGCATATGAAGACAGATTCAGATAATGAATAAAATATTTATTTATTTCCCTTATTTTTCCAAAGTATGGCGAAATAACAAGATCGTACGAATTAAAAATTGAAATAATATTACTCCAACCTTCTCCGATACCGTACCCAAGCATTTTTGCGAGTGCTTCGCGCTCAGTCCAGGCTATACTAAACGAGGCGCTCCTCTCTTGCGCGCTCAATATTTTATATTGCGCACTCGCTGTTGATCCTAAAATCCGATCAGCAAGTTCATCGCGAGGATTAGGTCTCACATATTCGATGTCTACGCCAACTCTAATATTATTTCCGATGGCAACTATGATAAATTCATACGAATGAGATACGTTGAATTCCAAACCACCGCAATTAGCAAGTGCGGGCTTTCCATGTTCTCCATATTTAAATATTAGATTCTCTGGAGATTTTTGAAGATAAGAGGCTAATAGAAAACGAATTGCAGAACGTGATTGCAAATACCGATAAGTCTTTTGCCGATCCGTATATCGGCGAGCACAAATAAGTTCTTCCTTACTTGGAAAAATATTATTAACCTGGCTAAAAGAAGACAGAACAGAAGAGGGTATCAACCATATATCGACCGCTTGATGGTTAGGGTAATCCATTTGAACTATCGTTCAGAAGAAGGCTCGAATACTTGCTTGAAGCCCCGATTTATCAGGTGCAGAGCCATACTGTGTATAAGCCCCTCCAAATCGATGCCAAGTTTCTATTCCTAGCTCCCATTTATCAACAAATTTTCGAATCCAACGAAAATTAGCAGTACCGCTTCCATCACGCGTCGAAACCAATAAAGAAGGTTGAAAGCTAGCGTTGTCAGCAATAGGTACAGACATTCGTAAAAATGCTTGAGTCCCATGCATAGCGCGAAGTGACTGTAGGTCATAAGCCAAATTTACTGAGCGGACTGTTGGATTAGAAAGCGTATTGTGAAAGCGAAGAAGATCTCCCCAAGTAGTTTGTTCAGCAGCAGTCATTCCTCGCTCATCCCGCCACAATTCGAAGACTGAGGTTACACCAGACTCACTGGTATAGGTTGCGCCGATCAATCCCCTCAAATATATTTTTTGATCGTCAATACGCCATGCTTGAACAGGCGAGTTACTTAGGTAAACATCGTTAGGGCCTAAGTTATTCCCTTGTCCGAGAAAAACATTTTTATGCATTGAGATAGGATTGCCCCGTGCACCAAAGATTGAGCCATGAAATGACCATGACGCGCTAGGCACATAACTAAATGAAGCTCCAATCCCAGTATTTCCATGCAAAGGTTGCTGCAAAACTAAAGTGCCCGTTAGTTGATCGATACTCCAACGTGCACTGGCAATCCATTGCTTTAGGCCTCGATTAAACCCTGGATTTGGATCGCCATAGGTGTATGTGTAATTACTCTGACCGATCGTATCGTCTGAATACAGTAGGCGATACGCAGCGCCAGAATCACTATGTGAAATCATTAGCAAGGGAAAACCGCGATAACGTCCCGCCCTGTCCTCGAAATCGGTGGATCGAACCGCATCCTCAAGAAAATCAAGTACGTGAAAGGACTGGCCATCATCAAAATTAATATTCAGCCGACCAGCCGTGAATACTGTTTGATCGGAAAGTGGCAATCGTAGTGATAACTGAGTAATGTCTGCCCTGTTTGTTTGCGCCCAAGGGGTATCTACAATACCGATTTGTGGAATACGAAGACGTTCCTCTGAAAATCTGAAGCGACCCCATAAAAGACCGCGACGAAGCTCGATGATCCCGGCCATTTCAGAAGATAAAGTTGGAACTTTTGCGCCATTGGCATTATTGAGAACCTTTTCAAGTTGCCGGGTGGTTGTGGTTGCGTATAGAAAACCAGAAATAGATGTAGCTTCAACCGCGTCTACTGCCTCGCTCTGCTGAGCGAAATCATCTTGAGTGCTTGCAATTGCGGTGAATTGCAAACACAAAATAGCAAAACAGCATAAGTGACTCCAGCGCATAAAAGCTCACTGCCACTCGCCTAAACTCTCTACGGCATAGAGCCGGGACGGGATTGATTTTGGAAATGTTTGTTCAAGCACCATTTCCGTTCTGTTTTCTGGTTTCAGTAAATCGGTGAAGATCATTTTTTTGATTCCGATGCGATCATTTATCTTTTCTGGTTTGTTGAATGCCACTTTCTTGAGGGGTTTACCACTTTTTAAAAAGAAGATAGCTTCAATCGGAACGCCATCGGGTAGCGAGACCGTCAACAATATTTTCGGATACATAGCAAGATCAGATTTCGCAATCAATTCAAGTTTAGCGATATCCTTGTTTTCTATTTCGTCGGCAATGCTAGCAATATAGTCGTCCTGCCACCGCATGCGCCCCACATCTCCAATAGAAGCTTCACCCAACAGACGCTGCATCGGTGTGATGCGCACAGCGCGCGTACTGCGAGGTAATTTCACCCACAGCCCTTCATTGGTCATCAGCATTTGCTGCCCTCGATCCGCTCCTTCAATCACATGAATTAGGGATTTTTCCGAACCTTGAACTGCGACTTTTAAAATACTCTCGCGCTCACGTTCGTTGCCAATATATTTGGTGAGACGGACACTCATCACAGCTTCAAAATATAGCTGCCGAAAACTATCGGCGCGCTTGACCAGGTTTTGTGCATCAGTGCTTGCCATAGCCTGATTTACTGCAAATGCAAACGTGCTCAAAATAAACAAATTTCTTAAAATCCGACGACACAAAATAATCATTGCAATCCCTAGGTTAGTGATGAGTGAGCTGTTCAATAATTGTTAGGCGACGTACCGATAACAGCGATAAACCTGCAGCAAGAATACCCACTAAAGTCATACCACCTAGGGCGAGTAAATAGGCATCCATTTCGATAAAAATCAACAGTGGATAAGTTGTTGAACGCCCGGGCGGTGAAGGCATTTGAATGCCAGAAAAATTAATCGCAAGGGCAAGAAGACCTGCTAATACCCAACCTAACATGCCTCCTAAAACTCCAACCAATCCCCCTTCCATGAGAAAATTTTGTCGAATACGGAAGCTGGGGATCCCAAACGCACGCAATGTACCTTGCTCGCGCACTCGTTCCAGCAAGCTCATCAACATAGTGTTAGATACGGAGAGCAATACAACAATGACAATAATAGCCCCAAGAATCCCAAAGATATTTTTATACAAAGAGACGACTTGCTGATAAAAGGGCGCGAGATCAATCCAGCGCCGAATTTCCAGATCTGTCAAACTCAAAGCTAGTTTTTGAGCTATCGCATTTGTGTCAGATGTATCTTTAAGAACGGTCACCAAACGTGAGATACGTTGGGTATCTAATAGCAATTGCGCGCTTTGCAAAGGCATCATGACCGCTCGACGATCTAGCTCTGGTATGCCAGTTCGATAAATTCCAGCTACCATTAAATCAATCGCATTGAGTACACCCTTCTCTGTTGTTGCCAGTACGGTGACTTTGTCTCCAGTTCGAACTCCCAAGGAACGTGCGAGATCAACTGCAATAATTATTTTGTTTTGGTCTTGTTCTGAAGCGGTTGGCAGGCTATCTCCTGCGACGATTGCAGCAAATACCCCTGCCAAGCGTGTCTCAAGTTCAGGCTCAACGCCACTACCCATAACAGCTAGGGTACGTTCACCCGAAGAACTCAATCCTTCAAACATTACGCGCTTCATGCTGTACCGTGCACTGGGAATCTGCTCAATCGCTACAGACGCGCGTTGTACCTGTTGTGGCGTGAGGCCAGTCGATAGAGGTGACTTCTCAAAACCATCAAATTGACTTTTTGCACCAATCTGAATATGACCCAATTGTCCAGCGATAGTAGCTTCTCTTAAACCATGAAAAGAGGCTGTGACAAAACCTGTAGCGGACAACACTGCCACAGTACCAGCAGCAAACACTAGGATCGATAACAATGTGCGTCGTTTGTTGCGCAGTACATTGCGCCAAGCAAGGGCAAGCCATTTCATGATTGCAACACTCCATCTGCTAGGTGATAGACATGTCGCGCACGACGAATTACTCGCTGATCGTGAGTTGCTACTAAAAATGCAATGCCCAACTCAGTACTAAGCTTCACCATCAAATCCAGCAATTGTTCCGAGGTAGCCGTATCCAAATTAGCAGTTGGTTCATCAGCCAGAACTAGCACTGGCTTACGTACCAATGCGCGAGCAACAGCGACACGTTGTTGTTGCCCCCCTGATAATTGATTAGGACGATGATCTAATCGATCCGCCAGGCCAACCGCACTCAAAAGATCAGAAGCCTGCTTACGTCTTTCAGCATTAGAGAGTGGACACGGATAAAGCGGCAGCTCAACATTCTCGACAGCAGACAATACTGGAATCAAATTGAAGTCCTGAAATACAAAGCCAAGGTACTCACGACGAAGCTGCTCTAGTTCAATATGGTTCTTGAGCTGAACTGATTGACCATTGAGCAGAATCTCTCCAGCCTCAGGCGGATCTAATAATCCAAGTACATTCAATAAAGTGCTCTTACCGCTGCCTGAAGGTCCACATATCGTGGTGAAGGAACCCGTCTCTATTGTAATATCAATCCCATTCAATGCGCACACTCTTGTTTCACCGCGCACGTGGGTTTTGCGTATGCCACGGGCTACCAGCACATTTGGAGATACATTCATCATTTGTATTGTGTCCAGATTGCATCCGCTGTAACTGGGTCTATTTCTCTCGCTTTATTTAACCAATTATTGGAGTTCGCATCATCACTCTGCCGATGCGACAAAACAGCCAGCCAAGCGTAGGCATTTGCCTTGTTGACGTTATTCATTTCATTAAATAGTGGATTTCCAATCACGGCGAGAAAATCTGAACGTGCTACAGTACCTCGGCCAAATAATTTGGGTATTCGGGCGCTCGTAATGCCGCGCACCATGCGCACATCAAGCTCAACACGCCCTCCCGCCAATTCCTTATCTTTGAGCACCATTGTGACTCCTTCATCCATCCAGTCCAAGCCTTGATTGAGTGAACCCAGCTTGCGCCATGGAAGGATTGATTCACGTGCTTTCATCGAAGCGAGAGACCCTCTATAAGTCATTGCACGACCATCTTTTGGATATTTTTCAGCATATTGAGTTGCTAAATCTAGGGCTTTTTCAATGGTGTCCGAATCGCCTTTGGACTTAGCTTGACTGTATGCTGCGGTCACCGCATTCCATTCGGGAGCATCAGTGGCATTTACAAAAGGGATGAATAGCAAAGTTGACATAGCAATAAAAAAGAGTTTTGAAATTTTCATGATTGAAAAGCCATGGTTGAGAAAAGAAAATTGGTTTTAGCTTTTTTGCGTAAAGTGTGAGACTTGAGCAGAAAAAATATCAATCAAAGCTGCTGGTAATCGAGCTAATTTTTTCTGTACTGCCGAAACAGCAACAACATCGGCAGTCACTGTAGTAATTAGCTTCGATCCTCGGTAAATATTCGTTTGCCAACGACTTCTAGCTGCGCTGATTTTTATCAATGTAGTGCGGGCATACAATTCCTCCTCCAACTTGGCCACAGCATGGAAAATGGCGGAAAGTTTATGTACGACTAAAAGAGTGTCATGTTCCTTTGCAATTGTTTCGAAACTCATAGATTTATCTAAAACCCATTGCAATCTCGATCTTTCAGCCAACTCAATATAGCGGCTGTGATACATAATGCCTCCGGCGTCTGTATCCACATACGCGACCACTTGTTGAACTAACCCATGCATTAAAAAATCTCCGGACTAGAAACCACAATTGCAGCGTACTCGCCACTACTGCTCGAATGTAGGACGAGTACGTGACGAACATTTGGTAACGGACGCACTGAGGTTGTATTGGAAATAGGTGGAGCTTCGCGTCGCCGTAAAATTTCCGCCGCTAGGCTCACATGTAGCGGTAACAGCGCCGATGGAGCCATTCCAGTAGCGGTTACTGCACTTACACGAGTTGGTATGGAGGAGCCAAAAACCGTCTCTAATGCAGCTGCTTCTGCAAGAAGTAACTCATGCGGTCCCATTCCAGGAAAAACAAGTGCACCAATATCTTCTGCTGAGATGGAAGACATTTTGAACGCTTGTCGAATGGCTCGACTGAAACCAGCCCCGTCGGGACGGACTGCATCAAGCAAGCCGTCCTGCGCAAAGCCAAAGCCAGACAATATTGCTGCAACATGAGCGCCACGATCTAAAGCTATTGAAAGTCGTTCAAGAAGTAGTGCACCTGCACCCTCAC
>CAUPNL010000008.1:0-77121 GCA_963512655.1 uncultured Limnohabitans sp.
GAATGCGGTGGCGGCTCATCCACAGCGCGGTGGAGCCCGACTCGGTCAAGGCCACGATGGCTTTGGCGCCCAAGTGGTGTGCCGTGAAGAGCGCCCCCATGGCAATGGTTTGGTCAATGCGGTTGAAGGTTTGGCCTTTGAAATCAGCGTCCAGTTCTACGTCCTCGGCAGCCTCGGCGGCCTCGCAAATTTTGGACATTTCTTGCACGGTTTCCAGTGGGTACTTGCCTGCGGCAGTTTCGGCGCTGAGCATGACGGCATCTGTGCCGTCAATCACGGCGTTGGCCACGTCACTCACTTCGGCGCGTGTGGGCACGGGGTTGGTGATCATGCTCTCCATCATTTGTGTGGCGGTGATCACCACCTTGTCGTGCTGACGCGCCAGCTTGATCATGCGTTTTTGCAGCGCGGGCACTGCCGCGTTGCCCACTTCCACGGCCAAGTCGCCACGCGCCACCATGATGCCGTCGCTGGCACGCAAGATTTCGTCGAGCAGCGGGATGGCCTCAGCACGTTCAATCTTGGCTATCAAGCCCGGCTTGTGTTTGTACTCAGCGCCAGCCACGTTGGCCAGTTGGCGCGCCATTTCCATGTCTGTGGCGTTTTTGGGAAAGCTCACGGCAAGGTAGTCGGCTTGGAAGCTCATCGCGGTTTTGATGTCTTCCATGTCTTTGCCCGTCAACGCTGGCGCGGTCAAGCCACCGCCTTGTTTGTTGATGCCTTTGTTGTTGGACAGCTCGCCGCCAATCTTCACCGTGGTGTGCACTTGCTCGCCGCGCACGGTCTCGACGGTCAACACAATCAAGCCGTCGTTGAGCAACAGCAAATCGCCGGGCTTCACATCGCGGGGTAACTCTTTGTAGTCGAGGCCTACGCCTTGCAAGTCACCGGGCTCGGTGCGTGATGCATCGAGCACAAACTTCGCGCCGTTCTCCAGCATGACCTTGCCATCGACAAACTTACCCACGCGGATTTTTGGGCCTTGCAAGTCGGCCATGATGGCCACTTCGCGGCCAGCACGGGCGGCGGCTTCGCGCACCAAGCGGGCGCGATCGATGTGGTCTTGGGCCTTGCCGTGGCTGAAATTAAGGCGCACCACGTTGACGCCGGCGCGAATCATGGCTTCAAGCAACGCGGGGTCGCTGGAAGCTGGGCCTAAAGTAGCAACAATTTTGGTCGCGTGACGTGCCATATCCTGTGTCTCCGTATGTGTTTTGTTTGTTTCATTCTTGCACGCCTCAAGCACCCCAGCGCATGGCGTTGCAGGGTTAAGGGCCTTAAGAACGCATTCTTTTTGTCTCTTTTTAACCGATGGCCTTGACCCACCAACGGGTAAACACCCTCTTTTTTGGCGTATGCAGCGATAATGGCGTGAACAGTTGATGCAAATCAGTGCGCATCTTCGCAGGCCACCTAAGATTCAATTCCTATGACCACACATATCCAACCGATCCTTCCCGGCGAACCCATGCCACACCGCAAAGTCATGCGCGAGTGGCTGATTCCTTTGGCTGAGCGCACCACAGCGCTGGCTATTGTCATGCTCGTCGTCGACTACGTGCTGTGGGCAGCACTGTTGACAGGCACCGTGTACTTTGACGCGTGGTGGGCCAAGCTCTTGTGCGGCTGCGTCGCAGGCTTTGTGATTGGCCGCTTGTTCATCTTGGGCCACGATGCTTGCCACCAAAGCCTCACACCGCACCGCAACCTCAACAAGTGGTTGGGCCGCATTGCTTTCTTGCCTTCGTTGACCGCCTACAGCTTGTGGGACATCGGCCACAACGTGGTGCACCACGGCTACACCAACCTCAAAAACTTCGACTTTGTGTGGGCCCCCTACACCCCCGAAGAGTACGCTGCGCTGAGCCCCATGCAAAAGCTCAAAGACCGCGTGTACCGCAGCGGCTGGGCGCCTGGCCTGTACTACATGATCGAAATTTGGTGGAACAAGATGGTGTTCCCCAACGAGAAGAACATGCCCACACGCCGCCCCATCTTCACAAAAGACTGCTGGCTCATCACTGGCTTTGGCGCTGCTTGGGTGGCTGTCATGGCTTGGGCCGCAGTGGCCACAGGCCAAACCATTGGCTACATCTTGCTGATGGGCGTGATCATTCCATTCTTCTTCTGGGTGACCATGATTGGTTTCGTGGTGTACGTGCACCACACCCATGTGGACGTGTCTTGGCACGAAGAGCGCACCGGCTGGTCAAAGGCTTCGCCTTTTGTGTCCACCACCGTGCACTTGACCTTCCCATTCAACATCGGCGCGTTGATGCACCACATCATGGAGCACACGGCGCACCACTTGGACATGAGCATCCCTCTGTACAAGTTGAAGCAAGCGCAAAGCAAACTCGAAGAATTGCTGCCAGAACGCATCATCGTTCAGCCTTTCTCTTGGAGCTGGTATGTGCAAACCGCCCGTGACTGCAAGCTGTATGACTTCAAGACCGACAGCTGGACCACCTATGACGGCAAAGTCACAAGCCCTCGTGCCATGAAAGCAGCCTAATCGCCATCGCCAGATTCAAAGCCCCGCAAGTTCACACGAATTTGCGGGGCTTTTTCTTGTACGCTTCTCACCCATGAAACTCATCGTTTTGCTTTTGTTGGCCGTTGCCTCTGCAGCGTCTCACGCCATGTGGGTGACGGTCACGCGCAATGAAGTGGCCACCGTCTACATCGACTCCAGCGCCATCAGCAAGCTGGGTTACAACCGCCGTGTTTGGGTGGTGTACGACCTGACGAGCCCTGATAAAACAGGCCAGCAATCGGTCAAGTCCAACATCGACTACGACTGCACCGAAGGCAAGTACAAAACCCTCAGCGCCACCAGCCATCCCAACAAGATGGGCAACGGCCCTGCCATCAAGTCACTCCCTGTTCCCGAGGGATGGCGCCCTGTGAGCCAAGACAGCATGAGCCGGCAGTTGTTTTCGTTTGCTTGTGCTTGGTAAGCAGTTAAAACGGCACAGCGATGGAAGCGCCTAAGCGCAGCGCATTGCGTTTGTTGTGTGCTTGGCTGTCGCCTTCTGCCAGTTTTGTGTAGGCCACCTCAGGGGTCAACGCCATGCCTTGCCAAGCAAACACTTGGCTGGCCGTGACACCCCACATACGCCCATGCGGTGCATTGATGCGTGGGTCATACGTTCCCAAACTGGTGTGAATACGGCCCGTGTGCAATTTGAGTAACCGCTGAGTTGATGCGTCAAGCCATCCCAGAGTCAGCACCTGAGAGCCCGAACCTTGGGCGGGCCCAACCCAACGCCCACCTTGCGTGTAGCCTTGTTTATAAACACCATTGACATAACCTGGGAAAGTCTGAGCCGTGTCCCAAGGCAGGCTATTGGCATTGCTATCGCTCCACTCTGCGAAGGCGCGATACTGGCCCTGCGCAAAGGTACTTTCTATGCCCCACAGGGTCATGAATTTGTAAGGCAACGGAATTCGGCCTGCTGCGTCTTCTCCCATCCATTGGGTGTACACCGCGCATGAACCGAATGTTTCGGTCCAAGTATTTGAACAACTGATGCGCGCATCGAAACCTGCAATTTGACCGCTGCTGTCTGTGAAAGTGTCTGTGGCCTCTTGGTTAACTTGTTGACCCAAAAAAGCAGTCGCAAAGTTTCTTACGCCGCTGGGTCGACCTGCACCTCCTGTTTGCAATCCGCGGCTTGCACCCAACTCAAGCCAAGGCTTAGGTTTCATCGTCAAACGCATGCCTGAAAAAACAAAACCACTCGGCTGATTGGCCACCACAGATGGATCTTGAGCCTTGGCCACAAACAGGTCTAAGTTCCATGGCCCCATCCAACTGAGCCACGCGCTATCAGACTCTGCCACGCTGCTGCGTTGGATTCCAGCGCCCTGCCATGCTGGGTTGTTGTGCCCATTGACCAAACTACTTTGCCACCCAGGTCCCCACCAATGTTGGTGGGAAAACGCTTGTAGGTGCCACCCCTGAAAACCCAACACCAAGGCGCTGCCATCTGGTCTGATGGGCGGGATGCCATTGGAGGAAGCCTCAACACGGGCACCCAAACGCCATGCCAATGAGGCAGCACCTGCGTCCAGGCGACTCTCAGGGCTTGTCAATTGCAAGCTGCTGCTCGGTGTGTCGCTTTCTGAATAGCCATTCAGCGCTTCTACAGAATTGCGCACATGCAGCCGCGATCTGCCATGGGTGCGCAAAGACTCTATCTCTTGGTTGACGAAGTCGCGCGCCTGCTTGGCTGGTTGTGCATCCACGTTTTCTAGGTTCAGCGAAGACAAGGCCTGTTCAACCGCGGCAGCGGGCAAAGGCCAGTGACTCCCAGTGATGCGCAACCCCGCATGGTCAGACAACCATTGCAAATAATGCCTGGCCATCCAAGATGGGGTGTACGGGACACTGGCAACTGTTTGTGCGTGAGTATGAGCTAAGCAGATGAAAAGAGTTAAAAAGCAAATAGCTCTTTTAATGCTCTGTTTGCCGTGAGGGTTGGCTGGGAGACCTGCTGTGAGGCCCTCAGTGCATGCCAACACTGAGTGATCAATACGTTTCATAGCGTCTTCTTAATTAACCCAAAAGGTTAACAAGAAAACTATATATTTAACTTTTGGTTAACTATTTTTAATGAAAGTAATTACTAGGACTTCTTAACCCGCAGCGCGCTTGGTCAAAATTTCAAACGCTGGCAAGGTCTTGCCTTCCAGCACTTCCAAGAAAGCGCCACCGCCGGTAGAGATGTAACCCACTTGCTTTTCAATGCCGTACTTGGCAATGGCAGCCAAGGTGTCGCCGCCACCTGCGATGCTGAACGCGCTCGATTCGGCAATGGCGTGCGCAATGGTCTTCGTGCCGTTCTCAAACGCGGCAAATTCAAACACACCCACAGGGCCGTTCCACACAATCGTGCCGGCCTTCATCAGCTGCTCGGCCAACTTGGTGGCGGTCTCTGGGCCGATGTCCAAAATCATGTCGTCGTCGGCCACGTCGGTGGCTTTCTTGACGGTGGCCACTGCATCAGCGGCAAAGGTCTTAGCGGTCACCACGTCGGTGGGGATTGGCACCTCTGCGCCGCGTGCTTTCATGATGTCGATCACAGCTTTGGCCTCATTCACCAAATCGTGCTCGGCCAAGCTCTTGCCGATGTTCAAGCCAGCGGCCAGCATGAAGGTGTTGGCAATGCCACCACCCACGATGAGCTGGTCCACGTTGTTAGCCAAGCTCTTGAGGATGGTCAGCTTGGTAGATACCTTGCTGCCCGCCACGATGGCGGCCAATGGGCGTTTGGGGTTGGCCAAGGCTTTGGTGATGGCGTCAATCTCTGCCGCTAACAGGGGGCCTGCACAGGCCACGGGCGCGTATTGCGCGATGCCGTAGGTTGTGCCTTCGGCGCGGTGCGATGTGCCAAACGCGTCGTGCACAAAAATGTCGCACAGCGCGCCCAGCTTGCGGGCCAATTCGTCGTTGTTCTTTTTCTCACCTTTGTTCACGCGGCAGTTCTCGAGCAGCACCACTTGGCCTGGTTCGACCTTCACGCCGTCCACCCAATTGGCCACCAGCGGCACATCGCGGCCTAACAGCTCGCCCAAGCGCTTGGCCACAGGAGCCAATGAATCTTCGGGTTTGAATTCGCCCTCGGTGGGGCGACCCAAGTGAGATGTGACCATCACTGCTGCACCAGCCTTGAGCGCCATTTCGATCGCGGGCACAGAGGCGCGCACGCGGGTGTCTTCGGTGATGTTGCCTGCGTCATCTTGCGGCACGTTCAGGTCGGCGCGGATGAAAACACGTTTGCCCTTGGCCGAGCCGTTGGCGCACAAATCAGAGAAGCGAATGACGTTCATGGGAAATAAGAAAAAGTTTGAAACTGTATAGATTCTAAAAGTTTCACCTTGCAGCAACTTGGCAGCCGTTCCAACGGCTTTTCAAACGGCTGATGAGCGTTTTAGCCTCGTCCAACAAACGGCATCTTGGTCGCCATCACCGTCATGAACAGCACATTGGCCGACAGCGGCAAACGCGCCATGGCCATGAAGCTGTCCACCACGCCTTGCATGTCCATGCGGGCTTCGGGCTTCACGCTGCCGTCGGCCTGCAAAGCGCCAGCAGCGAACTTTTCGGTCATGTCGCTGGCCACGTTGCCAATGTCAATCTGGCCCACCGCAATGTCAAACGCGCGGCCATCCAACGACGCAGCTTTGGTCATGCCCGTGATGGCGTGCTTGGTGGCCGTGTAGGCGATAGAACCTGGACGCGGTGCATGTGCAGAAATCGACCCGTTGTTGATGATGCGACCGCCCTGTGGGCTCTGATCTTTCATCAACTTGAACGCGTGCGAGAGGCAATAAAACGCGCCATTGAAATTCACATCCACCGAACGACGCCAATCTTCGCCCGACAAATCGCCAGGCATGGTGGCAGGCAAAAAGATGCCTGCGTTGTTGAACAGCAAATCCAAGCGGCCGTAGTTCACGCGCACCTGCTCAAACAGTTTGACCACATCGTCCTCGTGGCTCACATCGCAGGGCACAGCCAGAGCATTGCCCGCATTTGCGCCCGCCGCTTGCACGGTGGACTGCAGCGCATCCGCACGACGCCCCACCAACACCACCTGCCAACCTTCGGCCAACAACGCCAACGCGCATGCTTTGCCAATGCCAGAACTGGCGCCTGTGACGATTGCTACTTTGCTCATGGGGATGCTCCTGTGTAATGCTTGGATTGTGAACAAGCTGGCGGCCAATTCAAGCCTTCATTGTCTCGTGTGCGAAAGACACACGTTGCTGGCGGCGCGCTAAAGTAGCGCCCTATGAATCCAATTTTCAACAAAGTCATCCTCTTCACCGACACCGACGGCTTCGCGCGTTTCCGCGAGGAAACGGTCGAACTCACCGAAGGCAAACCACAAGCGCGTTTGTCGCCTCTCATGGCCAGCGGCGGTATGCAGCTGCGCCGCAGCCCTGTGGGGTTTCGCAGCGACTTTCATTGCACCGACAACCCGCAATGGTTGTTTGTGTTGGAAGGTCAGATGGAAATCTTTTTGCAGGACGGCACGTCACGCGTCTTTGGCCCGGGCGAACACTTTTACTCAGCCGATGTGTTGCCTGCAGGCGTTACGTTTGATGCCAAGGTGCACGGCCACTGGAGTCGCCAAGTGGGGCCGGACGAACTCGTGACCCTGTTTGTTCGCGGCTAATTGAGCGGCCTAAGCCACGCATGGCGCGTGGCTTACCAACCTAAAACTAGGTGGAGGGGCAAGTAAACGCCCATACCCAACACGATGGTGAGCAACACATTGCGCTTGGCAAAGTAAACCGCCACACCCACTATTGCCGCAAAGATGCGGGCGTCCTGCCAAGTGGCAATCAACTCGCCTTGCGTCATCACAATCTCGGGCACCACCACCGCCGACAAGGCAGCAATGGGTGCGTATTGCAAACCACGTTGCGCCCAGTGGGACAAGTGCCATTCGGTGTTGCTTAAAAAGAAAAAGCTGCGCGTGACTACGGTGATGATGGCCAGGCCCACGATGACCCACAAGGTCCATGCGTCGGTCACGTTCAAGTCGGTGCTGCTCATGTCAGCCTCTCTTTCGCGGCCTTGAGCTGCTCGGCCATCAAGCATGCGAACACCGCCATGAGAATGGCCAACACGATGTTGAGCTTCAAAGGCAAGGCATACGCCAGCACCGCCGCGATGCCAGCGACGATGGCCGACAACACACGCAAACGCGAGCTAGCCAATGAGCATTGAATACCCAGCAAACACAAAATGCCCGCAAAGCCCAAGCCCCATGACGTGGGAATGGCGTTGGCCAAGGCAATGCCTAGCAAGCTGCAACTGATCCAACTGGTCCAGTTGGCAAAACTCAAACCGGCCAAGTAGGCTTCTTGCGTGTGGCGCTGCTCGTTGGTGTCCGCAGGGTGCGCGAAACGGCGGGTGAACAACACATAGGTGGGGTCTGTGTTGAAGTAGCCCGTCACGATGCGCGGCCAACGTGGCAAGTGCATGAGGTAACCACGCATGTGCAAGCTGAACACCACAAAACGCAAGTTCACACAAAAGCCTGCGGCCAGCACCACCCAAGCAGGCGCACCCGCCACGATGAGTGGCGTCGCAGCCAACTGCGAGCTACCGGCGTACACCACCAAGGTCATGAACACGGCTTCAAACACGCTCATCCCCGACTTGACCAAAGCCACGCCCGTCATCAATGCCCACGCAATTTGCCCGAAGGCTTGTGGCGCGAGGTCACGCACGCCGAGTTTGAACTCAGGGTGTTGGTAGAGTTTGCGTTGCCAAAACATCAGACAACTTTGTGAGCCGCGTGAGGCTCAAAACATTGGCCAGCGGTGATCGGGAAGCCGCGCAAAAAGTCGGCGGCGTTCAGACGTTTACCGCCTGCGCGTTGCAGCTCGGTGATGCACAACACGCCTTCGCCGCAGGCCACGCGCACGCCGTGCTCGTCAGCGCTCAGCACGGTGCCTGCTGGCTTATGGTGTGCGGTGCCTTCCACTGTGGCGCGCCACAGTTTGATAACGTCTGCACCCAGCTGCGCTGATGCGGCGGGAAATGGGTTGAACGCACGCACGCGTCGGCCAATCGTCTCGGCGGACTGTTGCCAATCCACCGCGGCTTCGGCTTTTTCAATTTTGTGGGCGTAGGTGATGCCAGCCTCGGGCTGCTTGCGCGGCTGCAACTTGCCCGCTTGTGCATCGGCCAACGCACGCACCACCAAAGCGCCGCCCATGTCAGCCAAGCGGTCGTGCAAGCTGGCGGTGGTGTCGTCTGCGGCAATGTCGAGCACGTCGGTCAGCAACATGTCGCCGGTGTCTAAGCCTACGTCCATTTGCATGATGACCACGCCGGTTTGCGCGTCACCCGCTTCAATGGCGCGGTGAATCGGCGCCGCACCGCGCCAGCGTGGCAAGAGCGATGCATGAATGTTCAAGCAGCCCAAGCGCGGCGCATCCAACGTCCACTGCGGCAGGATGAGGCCATAGGCAGCTACCACCATCACATCGGCCTTATGCGTCGTAATAGCCTCGGCAATGGCCACTTGTGCAGCAGCAGCATCGCCTGGGTATTTGCCATCGAGGCGCAGGCTCAAAGGTTGCGCTACGGGAATGTTGTGTTGCACGGCCAGCTGCTTGACGGCAGAGGCTTGCAGTTTCATGCCGCGACCCGCAGGACGGTCGGGCTGAGTCAACACCAGCGGCACGGTGTGGCCCGCAGCCAAAATTTTGGCCAAGGCCTCAGCCGCAAATTCAGGCGTACCGGCAAAGATGACGCGCAACGAATCACTCATCGTCGCGAAGGGCTTTGAGCAATTTGGTTTTGATGCGGTTGCGCTTCAAAGGCGATAGGTATTCCACAAACACTTTGCCCAGCAAGTGGTCGAGTTCGTGCTGAATGCACACGGCCAACAAACCAACGGCCTCGATGGTGCGTTCTTTGCCGTGTTCGTCGAGGGCTTTGACCTTCACATGCGTGGCGCGTTCCACGCCGTCGTAAATGCCGGGGACCGACAAACAGCCTTCGTCGCCTTTGACGCGCTCGTCACCCATCCAGGTGATTTCGGGGTTGATGAGCACCATGGGCTCGTCGCGCTCTTCAGAGGTGTCAATCACCACCAAGCGCTCGTGCACATCCACTTGGCTTGCGGCTAGGCCGATGCCATTGGCGTCATACATGGTTTCCAGCATGTCGGCAATCAAGGTCTTGATGCGTGCGTCAATTTCCTTGACGGGCTTGGCGACGGTGTGGAGCTTGGGGTCGGGGAATCGGAGGATGTCTAACTTGGGCATGGCAATATTGTCTCCGGTTCTTGTACCCATTTCCGCGACTAAGGATTCAACACCAGCTCATGCACCCACGCCTCTGGCTTGCTGCGCAAGGGTCGGTATTTGCCTGCGGCCCATTCATTTTTCATGTTGCTGTACTGATCGGACCAGACCAAGCCGCTTTGGCCCGTTTGGTAGATGAACTGCGATTGCTCCAGGTCTGACAAGTCGTACACCACGCGCAACGAGGCGGCATGACGGTTGGCAAAAGGCAGGTATTTTTCGCCCGCCCAATATTGGCCCACGTTGACGGTGAACATGTCGCCATCAGAAGGCACACGCACGCTGAACACATCGCGCAACATGGGCACTTGGCCAAAGGGCTTGTGTGTGCTGAGTGCCACGTGCTCGTCACCCCAATCCCAGCGGGCAGGGGTGTTGCCTTGCTTCGCGGCAATTCGGTCCAGGGCACGGTCTAGGGCGGCGGTAGATTGCTCGGCGCATGTCTTGGGCGCGCACCAAGGGCTGTTGGGTTGCTGCATGACTTTTTCCAGCAGCAACCTGAAGTGGCGTTTGCCGTATTGCGCTTTGAACACATCGGCACCCAGCTTCGGCTCGATCAAACCACGCGTGAGCTCATCGGCCCACACCGCAAAGACAAGTGGCGCCGCTTGGTCTGCGTCCATGCGGCCATCAAAACCTTCTAAGGTTTGCTTTGCTTTCACAGCCAGCGGGTGTTGCGACGATGTGGCTCTAAGAACGGGCAACAACGTCAGTGTGGACAAGGACAGCGTGTCGTTTTGCAAAGCCTGCATGTCTTTGAAACTGTGTTTGGGCTTGGCTTTGAGCACTTGTTCAATGCGGTCAAAGCGATGCGGCGTGTTCCAGTCTTGACCCAAGTAGTGGGGATAGTTAGGCGGTGTGATGCGTTGGTTGGCGGTGGCGACCCAGCCTTTTTTGCCGTCATCGGCAGGCATGTCGGCATAAGCCACCCAGTCCATCCAGTCGTAACGCGCATCCCAACCCGGGGCGGGGGCCACGCCACGAATGTCGTTGACAGCGCTGCGCACGGGCACGCGGCCTGCAGCCTTATAGGCGATGTGGCCTTGGGTATCTGCCATGACGATGTTGTGGGTGGGCGAGTGGTTGTCGCCATACGCCTTCAACAAGTCAGCCACGCTTTTGGCTTGTTGCGCTTTGAGGCCGCCCACCAAGGTGCGGTTGTCGGCATCCAAAGCACTCCAGCGCAAGGCCAACACAAAGCGGGACACATCGATCACTTCTGCATGTGCGGCCTGTGCATCGCTGATCACAGGGCCATGACGCGTGCTGCGCACCACATGGGTCACAGCGGGTTTGCCTTTGACGGCGATGGTCTCGGTGCGTGTGTCAAACGTTTGCCAACCCGTGGGGGTTTTGTAGCGCGCGGGGTTGTTTGGGTCGATGTGTTCCAAATACAAATCTTGCACATCCGGCCCAGTGTTGGTGAAGCCCCAAGCCACATGCGCGTTGCGGCCCAGCACCACGAAAGGCAAGCCGGGCAAACTGGCACCAATCACATCGGTATCGGGGGTTTGCAAATGGGCGTAGTACCAAATGGCCGGTGCGCTCAAGGCGAGGTGTGGGTCATTGGCCAACAGCGGTTTGCCGGTGGTGGTGTGTGAACCAGCCACTACCCAGTTGTTACTGCCACGGCCTTCGTTGAAACCAGGCTCGCCAATGACAGGCAGTGAAAAAGACGTCTTCAATGTTGCGTCGTTTTTGTACACGCCCAAGTCACGGTAGAGCTTGGCGAGGTCCACCGCAGAAGCGGGCTTCTCGCCGGGATAGGGCGGGTACAGGTCCCACAACTGTTCGGTGCTCAACTTGCGCGCGGCCACCAGACGCGCAAACTCGTTGCCCCAGTTGCCCCCCAAATCCAGCGCCATGACCAACGACCACGCCACGCTGTCGACCGGTTGCCACGCCACGCCTTTGTCACCACCCGGCTGCGTGCGCAGCAGCGCAAATTCAGGTGGCAATCCTTGTGGGCGGTTGGCATGAAACGCGTTGATGCCATCGCTATAGGCCTGCAAGTGTTCACGCACATCAACAGGCAACAGGTCGAGCTGCTTTTGCGCCACGTGCATCAAACCCAAAGTGCGCATGAGCTTATCGGTGAGCAGCGTGGCTTCGCCCAAAATTTCTGACAGCTCACCGTGCATCACACGGCGGTTGAACTCTAACTGCCAACTGCGGTCTTGCGCATGCGCAAACCCCAAAGCAAATGCGGCATCATGGTTGCTTTGCGCCAAGATGTGCACCACATCGGCCGCATCGCGCTTGATGTTGACCGACGCTTTCAAGCCTTCGCTTCTGAGTTGCCCGTCATACATCGGCTGGGTATGAAACACCCACACACCCAAACCTGCTGCAAGCGACAGCACCAGCCAAAACACGGCTTTGAACATTCGATGGAGCCAGCGGGTCATACGCATCCTTTGCTTGTCATGGTTGGACTTTAAAGCACTTGAGAAGTTTTCGACTGCTGGCCGTGCACGCCAGCGACACCCGTTCTGACAATGAATTATTTATTCCGCAGGAGGGGCACATGGACAAAGACGAGTTACGCGCATGGCTGCGCTTGAGCATGACCGACGGCGTGGGCAACGATGCCGCACGCCAACTGCTGGCTTGCTTTGGCAGCCCGCAAGCGGTGTTTGAACAAACCGAACCCGCGTTGCGCCAAGTGGCCACGCCGAAGCAAGCGCAAGCCTTGTTGACGGTGCCCAACGAATTGGCGGTGCAATGCGTGCGCACTCACCAGTGGCTGATGCACCAACCCGACACGCACACCCACGCGCTGTGGACCTTGGGCGATACCCACTACCCACCCGAGCTGTTGCAACTGGCCGACCCACCGCTGATGATTTACGTGGCTGGCCAAACCGAGCGCACGCTGGGCAACGCGGTGGCCATTGTGGGCAGTCGCAACCCCACCCCGCAAGGCGCACAAACCGCCGAGCAATTTGGTGAGGCGCTGAGTGCGGCGGGTTTGTGTGTGGTGTCTGGCCTGGCGTTGGGTGTGGACGGCGCGGCACACACAGGTGCGCTGCGTGGTGGGCGAGTTCGAGATGTTGCATCCAAGCCCTCACACCAGTGGCACACAGTTGCTGTGGTTGGCACAGGCTTAGACCGCGTGTACCCGCGACAGCACCAAGCACTGGCAATCCAAATAGCGCTGCACGGTGTGCTCATCAGCGAATACCACTTGGGCACCGCCCCACTCGCGCACAACTTTCCCAAGCGCAACCGCATCATTGCGGCGTTAGGGCTGGGCACTTTGGTGGTGGAGGCCGCGTTGAAATCGGGCTCGCTCATCACCGCCAAGATGGCGCTGGATTTGAACCGCGAGGTGTTGGCCATTCCGGGCTCCATCCACGCCACGCAATCGCACGGCTGCCATGCGCTGATTCGCCAAGGCGCCAAGCTGGTGGAAAACGCACAAGACGTGTTGGAGGAGTTGCAACTCGCACCACTGCAGCAAGTGAACTTGTTTGCCGATGCGCTCTCTGCCGATGACGACAACGCTCGTGACGACACCAACCATCCGCTACTCACGCATATGGGCTATGGACCCGTGAGCCTAGATGCCTTGCAGGCGCGCTGCGAACTAGACACGGCCACGTTGCAAGCGCAACTTCTCACGCTAGAGCTGGATGGGGCAGTGGGTAGATTGCCAGGTGGATTGTTTCAGCGCCTGGCCACAGCAGGATGAGGGTGAACACCGATATTTCGCGCGCGAGTAGAAACGAAAAACATGTATATTGGGTTCATGTTTGAAGTGCTCGTATTCGTCTATGAAAACTACTGGCGAGGCGATGCGTGTCCCGATCTAGAGCAGCTGGGCCGCAAACTCAACGCCGTGGGTTTTAACGTAGAAGACATCCAACAAGCTTTGTCGTGGCTCGACGAGCTGAACTTGGCGTCGCACAAAACCGAGCTGATCGACATCAGCCAAGCCGAACGCGAGCACCATACCGAATCTGCCCACAGCATGCGCGTGTACTCTGTCGCAGAGCAAGATCACTTAGGTGCGGCGTGCTTGGGCTTCATCAACTTCCTTGAATCTGCCGATGTGTTGTCGCCCCACATGCGCGAAATCGTTCTGGACCGCGCGATGGCCATTCCTGGCAACCCCATCCATTTGGATGACCTCAAAATCATTGTGTTGATGGTGTACTGGAGCATCGGCCTAGAGCCCGATGCGCTGGTGCTCGATGAATTGTGCGACGACGCAGATCGCGTCGCGCACTAACCGCCTTGCTACCGCTTAGCCCTTGCGGCCAAAGCGGTGCTCAATCTCTCCCACGATACCGCGACGGAAGATCAGCACGCACGTCACAAACGTGCAACCCATGATGATGGTGACCCACGAGCCCAGGCTGGCCAAGTAGTTCTCCATCGTGATGATGACGGCTGCCCCCACCGCTGGGCCAATCAAAGTGCCCATGCCGCCCAGCAAAGTCATCAACACCACTTCACCCGACATCTGCCAGCCCACGTCGGTGAGGGTGGCCAAGCCAAAGGCAATGGCTTTGGTCGCACCGGCCAAACCGGCCAATGCGGCTGACAGCACGAAGGCGACCAGTTTGTAGTGGTCTACGTTGTAGCCCAATGACAAAGCGCGTTGCTCGTTCTCGCGGATGGACTTCAACACTTGGCCAAACGGTGAATGCACCACGCGGTAAATCAAGGCAAAGGCCGCCACAAAAATGGCGAGCACCATGTAGTACATGGTCGTGTCACTGCTCATGTCCAACACACCGAACAGCTTGCCGCGTGGGATGCTCTGAATGCCGTCTTCGGCATACGTAAAAGGTGACTGCACGCAGATAAAGTAAATCATTTGCGCCAAAGCCAAGGTAACCATCGCAAAGTAGATGCCCTGACGACGCACAGCCAACCAGCCCGTGAACAAACCAATCAAGGCTGCGGCCATCGTGCCCGACAACACAGCCACTTCGGGCGTCAAACCCCACACCTTGGCTGCGTGTCCAGACACATACGCTGCAAAACCAAAAAACATGGCATGACCGAACGACAGCAAACCCGTGAAACCAATCAGCAAGTTAAAGGCACTTGCAAACAAAGCAAAGCACAGCACCTTCATCAAGAACATGGGGTAGCCCACAAAGGGGGCCACTAAAAGGCCCAGCAACAGGCCGCCGTAAATCAAACGTTTGCTCATCATTTCTCCCGCCCGAACAAACCTGCTGGTCGGATCAACAACACAATCGCCATGATGACAAACACCACAGTCGTCGACGCTTCTGCAAAAAACACTTTGGTCAGGCCTTCAACCAGACCCAACCCCAAGCCGGTGACGATGGCGCCCAAGATAGAACCCATGCCGCCAATCACGACCACCGCAAACACCACGATGATGATGTTGGAACCCATCAAGGGGCTCACTTGGTAAATCGGGGCGGCCATCACACCTGCCAACCCGGCCAAGCCCACACCAAAGGCATAGGTCAAGGTGACCATCAGGGGCACGTTGATGCCAAAGGCTTTGACCATGTTGGGGTTTTCTGTACCTGCACGCAGGTAAGCACCGAGTTTGGTTTTTTCAATCACGTACCAAGTCGCAAAGCACACGACGATGGACACCACAATCACCCACACGCGGTACTTGGGCAACATCATGAAACCCAAATCAAACACGCCGCGGAAGACATCAGGCAACTCATAGGGCAAGCCGGATGAGCCATAAAACTCGCGGAAGATACCTTCCAAAATGAGCGCCAAACCAAAGGTCAACAGCAAGCCATACAAATGGTCGAGCTGATGCAGCCAACGCAACATGGTTTTTTCAATCACCACGCCAATCAGTGCCACACCGATAGGCGCAATCACCAAGGCCATCCAGTAATTGATGCCCGCATAGTTGAGCAGCATCCATGCAAAGAAAGCGCCCGCCATGTAAAGCGCACCATGCGCAAAATTGACGATATTGAGCATGCCGAAAATCACGGCCAACCCCAACGACAAGATGGCATAGAAAGAGCCATTCACCAAGCCAAGCATGAGTTGCCCCATCAACGCTTGTATGGGCACGCCAAAAATTTCAGTCATACATCCGATTCAATGAAACGGACCGCATCATGCGGCCCGTCGTGTCAACACATTACTTCTTCACAAATGCAGGGCAGCGGCTTTGGGCCAATGGCTGGAATGCATCTTCACCCTTGATGGTGCCTTTGAGGTTGTAGTAGTCCCATGCGCCTTTTGATTCAGAAGGCTTCTTCACTTGGAACAAATACATGTCGTGCACCATGCGGCCATCAGGACGCAACTTGCCGTTCTTGGCAAACATGTCATTGATAGGCGTCTCTTGCATCTTCTTCATCACGGCAGCGGTGTCGTCGGTGCCAGCAGCTTGCACAGCCTTCAAATAATGCATGGTCGATGAGTACACAGACGCATGGTTAGAGTTGGGCTTTTTCTTCATCACAGCTTCGTACTTTTGCGTCCAGGCACGTGTCTCTGGGTTCAAGTCCCAGTACCAACCTTCGGTCAGGTACAAGCCTTGCGCGGTGTTCAAGCCAATGGCGTGCACGTCCGTGATCAACATCAACAAAGCCGCCAAGTTTTGCTTCTTGGTCAAACCAAATTCAGCCGCCGCTTTGATGCTGTTGACCGTGTCGCCACCGGCGTTGGCTAAGCCCACCACTTTGGCGCCTGAGCTTTGCGCTTGCAACAAGAAGGAAGAGAAGTCACCCGTAGACAGTGGGTGACGCACAGCGCCCTTCACCGTGCCGCCTGCGGCCTTCACCACATCGCCCGTGTCTTTTTCGAGCGAGTGACCGAAGGCGTAGTCAGCCGTCAAGAAGAACCAGCTGTCGCCGCCGTCTTTCACAATCGCTTTGCCCACCACATTGCTCAACGCAATGGTGTCCATCAAGTAATGCACGCCCGTGCCTGGTGCGCAATCTTCGTTGGTCATACGGGCAGTGGCCGCGCCAGTGACGATGGTGATTTTGTTTTTCTCTTTGCCCAAGGCTTGCACGGTCAGTGCCACGGCCGAGTTCAAGTTCTCTACTGTCATGTCCACGCCATCGCGGTCAAACCATTGTTGGGTGACGTTCTTGGCAATGTCGGGTTTGTTTTGATGGTCGGCATTCACCACTTCGATGGGCTTGCCAAACATCTTGCCGCCGAAGTCTTGCACCGCCATCTTGGCGGCGGCCACAGCACCGGGGCCGCCGTAGTCGGCGTACACGCCAGACATGTCGGTCAACACGCCAATCTTCACGCTATCGCCAGACAGTTTGCCCTGCGCCAAAGCACTGGTGGATACGCCTGCCAAAAAGACAGCCGTTGCGGCAGCGATGGCCGAGGTCACGAAAGTACGCTTCATAGTTTGCTCCTGTTGAAAAAGGGCTTAGACGCCCAGATACTCGTTCAGCATTTGCGCTTTGTTATCGAGCTCATCTTTGTGGACTGTGGCCACGATCTGGCCATGCTCCATCACGTAGTGCCGATCTGCCAACGGTGCAGCGAATCGGAAGTTTTGTTCGACCAAGATGATGGTCAGCCCCTTGGCCTTGAGTTGGCGAATCACGCGACCCAGTGTTTGCACAATCACAGGCGCCAGACCTTCGGTGATTTCGTCGAGCAACAAAATACGTGCGCCTGAACGCAGGATGCGCGCCATGGCCAACATCTGCTGCTCGCCACCTGACAAGCGCGTGCCTTGGCTGTGGCGACGCTCTTTGAGGTTGGGAAACATCTCGTAGATTTCTTCAACCGACATGCCGCCTGGCCCAATCTTGGGCGGCAGCATCAGGTTTTCTTCGCAGCTCAGGCTGGAAAAAATGCCGCGCTCTTCTGGGCAATACCCCAAACCCAAGCGAGCAATTTGGTTGGTCTGCATGCCAATCGTTTCCACGCCATCAATTTGTACGGACCCCGTGCGTCGACCGGTCAAACCCAAAATAGACTTCATGGTGGTCGAGCGACCCGCACCATTGCGGCCCAGCAAGGTGATGAGTTCACCTTCGTGAATTTCAAAATTCACGCCATGCAAGATGTGCGATTCGCCGTACCAAGAATCAAGTCCCGCGACTTTTAAGAGGGGCTTGCTCATGCAGCCTCCTCGACAGTGCCCACATAGGCTTCAAGCACGCGCGGGTCTTTGGACACTTGGGCGTAAGGGCCTTCAGCCAACACAGAGCCGCGTGCCAACACCGTGATGGTGTCTGACAAGTCAGCAATCACGTTCATGTTGTGTTCCACCATCAGCACCGTGCGGTTGGCAGACACCTTGCGAATCAAATCCACCACACGGCTCACGTCTTCGTGGCCCATGCCTTGAGTGGGTTCGTCCAACAACATCAGCTCAGGGTCGAGCGCCAAGGTGGTGGCAATTTCAAGGGCCCGTTTACGGCCATAGGGCAGTTGCACCGTTTCGGTTTGCGCAAAGCTGGCCAAATCCACCTGCTCTAGCAAGTGCATGGCTTGCTCATTCAAGGTGTTGAGGCTGGACTCAGGTTTCCAAAAATGAAAGCTCGTGCCGAGTTTGCGTTGCAAACCAATGCGCACGTTTTCTAAAACACTCAGGTGTGGAAACACAGCGGAAATTTGAAACGAACGCACCATGCCCATGCGCGCCACTTCAGCGGCTTTGAGGGCCGTGATGTCTTGGCCGTTGTAAATGATCTGACCAGAGCTCACTGGTAAAAACTTGGTGAGCAAATTGAAGACGGTGGTTTTACCCGCACCGTTGGGGCCAATCAAGGCATGGATCGAACCGCGCTTGATTTGCAAATTCACGCCATCCACAGCGATGAAGCCTTTGAATTCGCGTGTGAGCTGCTTGGTTTCTAGGATGAAGTCGTTGCGTGTCAAACCTGATGCCTTCGATGGAAGTCCGTGTGTCTAGGACGCGGATGCTAAGCATCGACAGTGGTCGTCGCAAAGGGGTAAACCCTTTTTCAAGTCACCTGCAAGACAAAGAGTGGTCTGACCACTCAGCCAAGCGGGCACAAAAAAGCCGGTTCGCAAACCGGCTTTTCCATTGACGGCAAGTGGTTTTAAACCACAGCGCCAGAATTCTCATCATCAGGATCGCCCGCCACTTTGGCCGTGTGTTTGATCAGGTCTTCACGACGAATGCCCAACCACATGGCGATGGCCGCAGCAACAAACACGGATGAGTAAATGCCAAACAAAATGCCGATGGTGAGCGCCAGCGCAAAGTAATGCAGGGTTGCGCCACCAAACAACAACATGGACAACACCATGAGCTGCGTACAGCCGTGGGTGATGATGGTGCGGCTGATGGTGGAGGTGATGGCGTTGTCGATGATCTCGACCGTGTCCATCTTGCGGTAGCGGCGGAAGTTTTCACGGATACGGTCAAAGATCACGACGGATTCGTTCACCGAATAGCCAAGCACGGCCAACACCGCCGCCAGCACAGGCAACGAGAACTCCCACTGGAAGAACGCGAAGAAGCCCAAGATGATGACCACGTCATGCAAGTTCGCAATGATGGCGGCCACCGCAAACTTCCACTCGAAGCGCATGGCCAAATAAATCATGATGCCCACGACCACAAAGGCCAAGGCCTTGAGGCCGTCAGCCGCCAACTCGTCGCCCACTTGCGGGCCGACAAACTCGGTGCGGCGCAGCTGCACATTGGCGTCGCTGGTTTTGAGTGCGGCCAGCACTTGTTCGCTTTGCTGGGCAGAGCTTTGACCTTTGACCGCAGGCATGCGAATCATCACATCACGCGCCGTGCCAAAGTTTTGCACTTGCACATCGGTCAAGCCGAGCTTGGCGATTTGGTCGCGCACGGCGTTGAGGTCAGCAGGCTGGCTGTAGCTGACTTCCATCAGCGTGCCGCCCGTGAACTCGACCGACAAGTGCAAACCACGGCTAAACAAGAAGAACACCGCCGCCACAAACGTGATGAACGAGATGGCGTTGAACGCCACCGCATGCTTCATGAACGGGATGTCTTTACGGATTTTGAAAAATTCCATGACTCAAATCTCTTTCTGTGGCTTGGCGCTTAAGCGCGCCACACGGTGCCAATAGACACGCTTTGCAATTTCTTCTTACGGCCATACCAAAGATTAACCAAGCCGCGTGAGAAGAACACCGCTGAGAACATACTGGTCAAAATGCCGAGGCAGTGCACCACGGCAAAGCCGCGCACAGGGCCAGAACCAAAGGCCAACAAGGCCAAGCCCGCAATGAGGGTGGTGACGTTGGAGTCGAGGATGGTGGCCCATGCGCGGTCGTAACCGGCATGGATAGCAGACTGAGCGGATGCGCCGTTACGCAGCTCTTCGCGCACACGTTCGTTGATCAGCACGTTGGCGTCAATCGCCATGCCCAACACCAAAGCCATCGCGGCCATACCGGGCAATGTCAACGTGGCTTGCAACATGGAGAGCACAGCCACCAAGAGCAACAAGTTCACGGCCAAAGCCACGCTGGAGAACACGCCAAACAACATGTAATAAATGCACATGAAGGCGGTCACAGCGACAAAGCCCCAAGTGACGGAGTCAAAACCTTTGGCAATATTTTCAGCACCGAGGCTTGGGCCGATGGTGCGTTCTTCAATGATTTCCATCGGCGCAGCCAGCGAACCAGCGCGCAGCAACAAGGCTGTGTCGTTGGCTTCCACGGTGCTCATGCGGCCAGAAATTTGCACGCGGCCACCGCCGATTTCGCTGCGGATCACAGGTGCGGTCACGACTTCGCCCTTGCCTTTTTCAAACAGCAGAATGGCCATGCGTTTGCCCACGCTCTCACGCGTCACATCTTTGAAGATGCGTGCGCCTTTGGCGTCGAGCGTCAAGTGCACGGCTGCTTCTTGGTTTTGTGTGTCAAAGCCCGGTTGCGCATCGGTGAGGTTCTCACCCGTCAAAATGACTTGCTTTTTCACAATCACGGCTTGGCCGTTGCGATCCATGAAGCGCTCAGTGCCAAAAGGCACGGGGCCGTTGCCAAACTCTGCACTGCGGGCTTCGGCGCTGTCGTCCACCATGCGGATTTCCAACGTGGCCGTGCGGCCCAAAATGTCTTTGGCCTTGGCCGTGTCTTGCACGCCTGGCAGTTGCACCACGATGCGGTCGGTGCCTTGCTGTTGAATCACAGGTTCGGCCACGCCCAACTCGTTGATGCGGTTGTGCAAGGTTGTGATGTTTTGCTTGATGGCTTGCTCTTGCACGCGCTTGGCAGCCACGGGGTTGATGACCGCCGTGAGCTTGACGTCAGCGCCATCGGGGGCGCTGGTGGTTTGCAAATCCAAAAACTGGTCTTGAATCACACGCTGTGCAGCTTCGAGGGTTTCCATGTCACGGAAACGAATCTCGATGGTTTGGTTGTTGCGGCTGATACCGCTGTGGCGCACGTTCTTTTCGCGCAAACCGGTGCGGATGTCACCAGCCAATGACTCGGCCTTTTTGGTGAGGGCGGCAGGCATGTCGACTTGCAGCATGAAGTGCACGCCACCGCGCAAGTCCAAACCCAAATACATGGGGGCCGCATTGAGCGAGGTTAGCCACGCGGGTGAGCGGGCCAACAAATTGAGCGCCACGACATACGACGCATCGTTGGCGTCGGGCACCAAGGCTTGCTGGATGGCGTCCTTGGCTTTGAGTTGTTTGTCAGTGCTGTCAAAGCGCACTTTGAGCGAGCCGTTGTCCAAGGTCACCACATCGGGCGCGAGGCTGGCAGCTGCCAAGGCCGCTTGCACACGCTCTTGCACAGCGAGGTCCACCTTGACCGACGACTTAGCGGCAGACACCTGCACCGCAGGCGCTTCGCCATAAAAGTTAGGCAGCGTGTAGAGGCTGCCGACAACCAAAGCGATCACGATGATCGCGTACTTCCAAAGGGGGTAACGGTTCATGATCGCTTCGTCGTCTTAGTGGTGGATACGAATTACAGTGAACCTTTAGGCAGCACTTGCACCACGGCTTGGCGTTGCAATTGCACTTCCACGCCAGCAGCGATTTCGATGGTCACGGTGGCTTCAGCCAACTTGGTCACCTTGCCGAGCAAGCCGCCAGCCGTGGCGATTTCGTCGCCTTTGGCGATGGCTTCGATCATGGCTTTGTGCTCTTTTTGACGCTTCATCTGTGGACGAATCATCACGAAATACAAAACCACAAACATCAACACCAAAGGCAACATGCCTTGCAAAGAAGTCATGAGGTCACCACCTGCAGCAGCGGCAGGTGCGGTTTGGGCAAAAGCAGAAGAAATCAACACGGTCAAACTCCAATTTGAGGGACGACTGCCAGAGCACAAAACGCCCCAGCAGACCAACCGCGGATTGTATGCGGCTGGCTCAGTGCCTCAGTTCAGGGCAGACCACTGCGCTTTCAAGCCTTCCCACTTTTGACGCGCCGCCGCGAAGTGGCGCGCTTTGACGTGGCCAAAGCCTTTGATTTGTTCAGGTATTCGCGCCATCTCCACCGCCAAGGCGTGGTTGCCGGCGTTGAGCTGCCCCAGCATGGTGTCAACGCTGCTTTGGTATTGAGCGATCAAGGCGCGCTCGATGCGACGCTCTTCGGTGTACCCAAACACATCCAACGCCGTGCCTCTGAGCCACTTGAAATGCTTGAGCACCTTGAAACCCGTGAGCATGAGCGGCCCAAACTTTTGCTTTTGCAACTCGCCTTTGCCATTCGTCTTGGCAATCAGCGGCGGGGCCAAGTGGTAGTTGAGCGTGTAGTTGCCTTCAAACATGCCTTCGATCTTTTGCAAGAAGGCTGTGTCGGTGTGCAAGCGCGCCACTTCGTACTCGTCTTTGTAGGCCATGAGTTTGAACAAGTTACGCGCCACGGCTTCGGTCAGTGTGGTTTTGTGCAACGCAGCCTCTACTGTGCGCACGCGCTCCACCACGGCACGGTAGCGATTGGCATAGGCTGCGCTCTGGTAGTCAGTCAGAAAATCTGCGCGTTTAGCAATGAGCGCATCCAAGCCTTCGGGCTTGTGGAACTGCACCACTTGCGCGGGAGCCAACAAGGCCTGCACGGCTTCCCAATGCTCAGCGCAGTGACGGCCCCATTCAAACGCCGCTTTGTTTTGCGCCACCGCCATGTCGTTGAGTTCCATCGCACGCATCAAGGCCTCCAGCCCCAACGGCACCCAACCTTTTTGCCAAGCAAAGCCCAAGACCATGGGGTTCACAAAAATGCTGTCGCCCAGCACTTGGGTGGCCACGCGGTTGGCATCAAAAGCGCTCACGCCGTCAGCGCCCACGGTGTGCACGATTTCAGCCACACACGCTTCGCCTGGGTTTTCCCAGTTGGCGTTGCGCACAAAAGCTGCGGTGGGTGCGCTGTGCGCGTTGAGCGCCACATGGGTGCGCCCTGCACGCATGCGTTGCAAGGTTTCTTTGCCGGCCACCACGATGGGGTCGCAACCAATGATGAGGTCTGCCGCTGCAAGACCCACACGCGTGGTGCGAATGTCGTCTGGGTGGTTGGCAATGAGCACATGGCTCCACGTCGCACCGCCTTTTTGTGCCAGGCCTGCAGCGTCTTGCGTGACCACGCCTTTGCCTTCGATGTGCGCAGCCATGCCCAACAACTGACCGATGGTAATGACACCCGTGCCACCCACACCCGCCACCACCATGCCCCACGCGTGTGTGGCATCTGGCAACGTGGGTTCTGGCAAGGCCAATGCAGGCAACGCCATGCGCGACACGCCTTTGGCTTTTTTCTTCAGACTGCCACCTTCCACCGTCACGAAGCTCGGGCAGAAACCTTTGACGCAGCTGATGTCTTTGTTGCAGGTGCTTTGGTTGATGGTGCGTTTGCGACCGAACTCGGTCTCAATCGGCTCCACACTCATGCAGTTGCTTTGCACACCGCAGTCCCCACAGCCTTCGCACACCAAGTCGTTGATCAACACGCGCACCGCAGGGTCGGCCATGGTGCCGCGCTTGCGGCGGCGACGTTTTTCAGTGGCACAAGTTTGGTCATAAATGATGACCGTGCAGCCTTTGATCTCGCGCATCTCGCGTTGAATGCGGTCTAGCTCATCGCGATGGAACACGGCCACGCCGTCGACCAAACCAGCGCCTTCGTATTTCTCGGGCTCGTCCGTGACCACGGTGATGCGTTGCGCACCTTCAGCTTTCATACTTTGGGCAATTTGCAAAACGCTGTGGCCTTCAGGACGTTCACCCACGCGTTGCCCACCCGTCATCGCGACGGCATCGTTGTAAAGCAGCTTGTAGGTGATGTTCACACCCGCTGCAATGCTTTGGCGAATCGCCAAGATGCCGCTGTGAAAGTAAGTGCCATCGCCCAAGTTGGCGAAGATGTGCTGGTCGTTCACAAACGGTTGCTGGCCGACCCAAGGCACGCCCTCGCCACCCATTTGTGTGAACCCGTTCGTGTCGCGATCCATCCACAACACCATGAAGTGGCAGCCAATGCCAGCCATGGCGCGTGAGCCTTCGGGCACTTTGGTAGATGTGTTGTGCGGGCAGCCCGAGCAGAACCACGGCATGCGATCGGCCTTCAAAGTCACCGCGGTCATGGCTTGTTCTTTGGCTGTGATGATGGCCAGCTGCGCGTTGATGCGCGCGGTGGTGTCGGCATCTACACCGAGCTTCAAGACGCGTTGTGCAATCGCCTTCGCAATGAGCGCGGGGTTCAGGTCCGCGTTCGCGCGCAACAAAGTATTGGCGCTGGGGTTGGGCATAGACCATTCGCCGCCGCCGCCACCAAAGGGGCCTTGCTCTGCATCGCCTTCGATCTCGTTGAATTTGCCCAGCACATTGGGACGCACATCAGCACGCCAGTTGTACAGCTCTTCTTTGAGTTGGTACTCAATGACTTGGCGTTTTTCTTCAATCACCAAAATCTCTTGCAAGCCCTTGGCAAACTCACGCGTGAGCTGCGCATCCAACGGCCACACCACAGCCACCTTGTGCAAACGAATACCCAAACGACGACAGGTGTCATCGTCTAGTCCCAAATCGAGCAAGGCTTGACGTGTGTCGTTGTAGGCCTTGCCACTGGTGATCAAACCTAAGCGATCGTTCGGGCCTTCGATGACGTTGTGGTTCAAACGGTTGGCACGCACATACGCAAGGGCTGCGTACCACTTGTAGTCAAACAAACGCGCTTCTTGTTCGAGTGCAGTGTCAGGCCAACGGATGTGCAAGCCGCCCGCAGGCATTTCGAATTCGGGGATGACGATGTTCACGCGCTGTGGATCGATCACCGCGGTGGAGCTGGACTCGACAATTTCTTGAATGGTCTTCATGCCCGACCACACACCGCTGAAGCGGCTCATGGCGATAGCGTGCAAACCCAAATCCAAAATTTCTTGCACGTTGCTGGGGAAGAAAACGGGCGTGCCGCAGGCCTTGAAGATGTGATCGCTTTGGTGCACCGCGGTCGAGCTTTTGGCCACATGGTCGTCACCCGCCACAGCCAACACACCACCCCAAGGCGTGGTGCCTGCCATGTTGGCGTGCTTGAACACATCCGAGCAACGGTCCACACCCGGGCCCTTGCCATACCAAATGCCAAACACACCATCAAACTTGTTGCTGCCGGGCGGTGCAAAGCCGAGTTGCTGTGTGCCCCACAACGCAGTAGCGGCCAGCTCTTCGTTCACACCCGGTTGGAAGACGATGTTTTGCGCTTCTAAATAGGGCTTGGCTTTCCACAACGATTGGTCATAAGTGCCAAGCGGCGAGCCGCGATAGCCGCTGATGAAGCCTGCGGTGTTTTTGCCTTGCAGCGCATCGCGTTGGCGCTGCAACATGGGCAGCTTGACCAGCGCTTGCACGCCGCTCATGAAAGCACGGCCCACATCGAGGCTGTATTTGTCGTCCAGCGTCACCGTATCAAGGGCGCGGCGAATATGCTCGGGCAAGGGGGCGTTCATGGCTTACTCCTTTGGCATCGCTGCTACATGGTCGAAGTTTATGGCTGGCAGCGTGTGCGTGAAACAACCTAAGCGACAGCTCCCAGTTTTTCTTTATTAGTCAAATTTAGCCTGTTTATAATATTTAAGTTCCAATTAACCAATGAATAACCATGAAAATTTCTACTTTAATCATCACATCAGCTATCGCATTGACCGGCTGCTCCACAATCATCAAGGGCACTAGTGAAACCATCAGCGTCAACTCGCTTGAAAAAGGAACAACACTATCTGTTGACGGTTCACCTCGCGGCTTAGATGGCGCAAGCGTTAGCGTAAAAAAAGGTAAAATCCATACTCTGCGTGCCGAAAAACCTGGTTGTAGCGCTGTCAATGCTGAAACAACAGAAACATTTGACCCAACGTCTCTGCTCGGCATCCTGCTTGACTTAGGTATCTTCAGTATCCCAATTGACTTGATGTCTGGTGCAGCTTGGAAGGTCGAACCAACCACGTACACACTGACACCAATCTGTACGAAATAAAAAAAGGCACCTAGGTGCCTTTTTTTATGCAGGTCACTTCGGCCACAACACCCACAAACGCAAGCCTTGCTTCATGCGTCCTGCAAAGTCCCCCGCTTCTAGGCCCGTGCCTGCAAAGTAATCGGCCCGCACCGCACCCACGATAGCGCTGCCCGTGTCTTGCGCAAACACCAAGCGCTGCAAATTGCCATTGGGCCCAGCGCTAGCAAGCCACACAGGTGTGCCGTAGGGAATGGAGTCTTTGTCCACCGCGATGGAGCGGCCCGAGGTAAGCGGCACGCCTTGCGCACCTCGGGGGCCAAGGTTGGCATCGGCGGCGCTGCGCGTTTCTTCGCGGAAGAACACATAGCGCGGGTTGCTCCACAACATCTCTTGCACCAAGCGCGGGTTGCTTTGTTGGGTGCTAACAATCCATGCCTTGATGCCTTGCCACGACGCATCACGAATCAAACCACGGTCTAGCAACCAACGGCCCACGCTTTGATACGGCTGCTCATTTGAGCCAGCAAATGCCAAGCGCACCACACGCGTTGTGCCATCGGGATTGGCCATGCGCACGCGGCCTGAGCCTTGGATGTGCAACACCAAGGCATCAATCGGGTCAGCAAGCCAAGCCACTTCGCGGCCACGCAAGGCGTCACGCGCTTGCGGGTTGGTGTCGATCTCTTGTCGGCTGAACCATGGGCGGCCCGCGCGTCGCGCTTCGGCCAACCCTTCAGGCGGGGCGTACAACGGCACTTCAAAGCCGGGACGCATTTGTGCTGACGCATCAAACAGGGGCTCGTAATAGCTGGTGAGCAAACCATCGACTGCACCGTCGAGTGATTCAACACGGTAGGGTTGCAAGTGGCTCATCATCCACAAGCGACGGTCATCGTCGCTGCCCAACATGAGTTGACGCACGTCTTTGCACAGCGGCGCGAACAATGGGCCTGGGCGTTCACAGTTTTGCAACCATGCATTCCATGCGTCTTGCGTGGGGTCGTTTTGCCAACCGGGCACATCGTTCCATGTGGTGGACACCCAACGGCTGCGGTAGCTTTGCTGCGGACTGGGGGTGCCGGGCGCGCCCGCCAAACTGCCGGTGGTGCGAGGGGTTTGGGCAGGGGCGCGTGCCGTGGGAGAGGAGCGACCATAGTCATCCACAGGGGCATAGCGTGGCGTGCCACAGGCCACCAAGCTTCCTACAATCAAAGCCCACGTTAAACGCCAAAGGATGTGAATCATGTTGTTAATTTTGCTAGAAGCCTTGGGCGCAGGTTGCATCTTGGTGTTGATCGTGTGGTGGACCATGTTTTCAGGGCGCGCAGAGGCCGAGGCGGAACATGAAGCAGAAAACAAGGCGGCACGAAAAGAGGCCGCTGAACAGGCAACCCAGGACACCCGATGACTCACTCGCCGCGCAGCAAATTGGCCAGCTCCACGGCAGACTTCACATTCATCTTGTCAAACACACGGGCACGGTGTACCTCGACGGTACGCACACTGATGTCGAGCTGATCGGCAATGAGTTTGTTGGGCAAACCCTCCACCACGAGATTCATCACATCACGTTCGCGCTCGGTCAGATCAGTCAAATTCTGTTGCAGGCTTTGCTTGGTGCGCAAGACTTGTCGCGTTTGTGCAGAGCGCATCAAGGCTTGCTCAATGCGGTCGACCAGCGCGTTGTCTGAAAAAGGTTTTTCACAAAAATCAAACGCGCCGCGTTTGACCGAGTCCACGGCCGTAGGCACATCGGCATGGCCAGTTAAAAAGATCACAGGCAACACATCGAGCAACTGACGTTCAATCAGTTGTTCAAACAAGGCCAAGCCGCTCATGCCAGGCATGCGCACATCAAGCAACAAACAGCCCGGTTGACTGGGCTGCCATGGAAAGCTGCTGGCGTTGAGAAAATCAGCAAACGCATCAGCGCTGTCGAACGATTGGCTGGGCAAACGACGCGAACGCAACAACCACGCCAGCGCCTCGCGCACACCTGCGTCGTCATCAACAATAAATACCAAAGCGTCTTCTGTGGGTTGCATGGGCAGCGGTGAGTCAAGGGTGAAGCATCAAGCTTCAAATTCAGATTGTGGCAGGGTGAAACTGAAGACCGTACCACGAGGTATGTTGGGCTGATGACTCAAGAAGCCGCCGTGTTGCTCGACCACGGTGCGGCACAAACTCAAACCCAAGCCCATGCCTTCTTGTTTGGTGGTGAAGAACGGGGTGAATAATTTTTGGGCCACGCCTTCTGCGATGCCATTGCCCAAATCGGCCACCAGAAATTCCAACCACCGGCTGCTGGCATTCGATGCGGCGCGTCGCACGGCCAAGGTCAGCACTTTGTGTGGTGTGTCATCAGCCATGGCTTGCATGCCGTTGCGCGACAAATTAAGCAACACTTGCTCCACCATGGTGCGGTCGCACAAGATGGCAGGTAAATCAGATGGGCAGTTGACCACCACGCGCACGCCGAGTTTGCGAGCTTGCAAAATCACCAAGGGCATCACATCGTCCAGCAAAGCGCGGGGACTGACTGCCTCACGCGCTTGGTCACGACGACGCACAAAGTCGTGCACGCTCTTGATGACCTTGCCTGCACGCTCGGCTTGCTGGCCAATGCGCTGAATCGCGCTGCTCAAAGTCTCGGCCAACTGTGGGTCTTTGAGCGCGGCGTCTTGCAACAGGTTCATGCTGCCTGTGGCGTAGCTTGAAATTGCCGCCAAAGGTTGGTTGAGTTCATGACTCAAAAGGGATGCCATCTCACCCACGGTGGCCAGACGCGCGGTGGCTTGCAAGCGTTCTTGGCTCGCACGCGACACCTCTTCCACGCGGCGCTGTTCGCTCACGTCCAAGACCGCACCCATCCAACCTGTTTGTTCGCCCAAGGCGTTGATGAGCGGGGCCTCAAAAATCATCACGGCAAAGCGTTCGCCGTTTTTGCGCATGAAGACAGACTCGACACCTTCACGCGGAGGCGCGTTGCCTGCCAAGCGCAAGGCTTGACGCTGGCCGTATTCGTCCACCATCTCGGGCGGCCAATAAGGCGCGGGAATGCCTCGACCGATCAGGTCTTTCGATTCAAACCCCACCATTTCACAAAATGCGGGGTTCACATAGGTGATGCGACCTTGGCTGTCACGGGCACGCAAACCCGTGACCAAAGAGTCTTCCATCGCTTTGCGAAATGCCAAGGCGTCTGCCAGATCAAGCTCCACGCGTTGACGACGACGCATGTCACGCGCCAACATCACCAACACCGTGACCAGCGCAATGGCCATTGCCATCACCAAGGCTGTCAACACATTGGGAAACAAATCAGGCGCGCCCCGCCAGCTGTCCAAGCGCAACACCATGGTGTGGCCGGGCAAATCCAAAAGATGCTTGGCAATGAAAACCCGCGAGCCTCGACGCGCTGTGCCGTGCATCGCCAAACGGGTGCCGTCTGACTCGGTGAATGACACTTCTTGGCTGCGCGTGAGTTGCTGACCCACCATGTTGACCAAAATTTCGTTGAGCGCGTACGTGGCGACGGTGTAGCCCGTGAGCTGCCCGTCGGTGATGACGGGCAAGCACATGTCCATGATTTCTAAACCTAAACCGTCCGCTTGGGGCACGTAGGTACTAGCGCCATAACCCGGCCCGCTTTGGCGACGCGCAACACCACAGGCCTGCACCACCTCCGGCTGATTCGCCTCTCGGCCAAAGCGGGTGAAGGCAGGTGCGCGAAATGGCGTTTCCACGCTGCTGAGCACCCGCAACTCTGTATCGCGCAGCTCTAAACGCAGCCACTCGCGGTGCTCACGCAACATGGTGCTGGCCTCATAAGTCCAGGGCGCAGCCGATGGGTTGGCAAATTGCAAAGCTTGCAGACTCTGCACATTGCGTGTGAGGGCTGTACGGATGTCACTGACTGCATCAGCGGCATCGCGTTCGATGCGACTTTGCACCTGAGTCACTTCATAGCGGCCAGCTAACCACACCAAAGTGCTCAGCATTGACAAGACCAAAACGATCAGGACCGCCCACAGAACTTTGCGGCGAAATCGGGGTGCAAACGGTGTCAACATCAATCTAACTTGGTCACCCGCGGATTGGTCCACGTGCCGTCGACAAGGAACTCGCTGGTGCCAGCTCGAACCAAAGGCATGCTCAACACCATCTGCGCCAAATAGGTGGTCAAGCCAATCAAGGGATTGATGGTGGCGACATAAAGTGATGCTGTTCCGGCATTAATTTCAGGCACCACCACCACCTTGAGCTTTTGGGTTTCGCGCACCAAATCGGCACTGCCCTCAATCAAAGCACCCGCCACAACGCCCTTCATTTGAAGGTTGTTGGTGGAAGCAACGCCCTGCTCAATGCCGATGTCGCCACGCACAAAGTCGAAAGCAAAACCATCGCTGAACAGGTCCGTGAAATCCAAGGTCAAGCGCCGCGGCAACGCTTGCAAATTAAGCACGCCCAGCAAGCGTGCCGCACCTGGTTCGGTTTTCAAAAATTGACCTTTTTCAATGACCAAATTCATCTTGCCGCGCATGCTGGCGTAATCAAGCGTGATGGGTGAGCCCTGCCATGACACCTGCCCCTCCAGACGCCCTTCGCCATGACGAATGGCACCCGGTGTGCCCAAGCGCGTCAGCAACTCGCCGCTGTCACGAATGGCCAAGACAAAGTTAAATTGGGTGCGACGTACCAACGGCCCCTCTGCGGCCCAGCTGCCATTAGCCGTCAACGTGGCCTCAGGTAAGTTGACGTTGAATTTGTTCAAGCGCCACTCGCGTACGGCATTCGTGCCGACGCGGTTGACGGCTTCAATGTCGAGTCGGCCTAATTTTTTGCCGCGCAAAGTCAAATCGTTCACGACGATGTCAAGGCTGGGAATGCTACTGGGCTGCTCGGTGAGCAAACGCTCCACATCTGGCACCAAGCTAGGCGGAATGTTGAGGTATGCCAAGCGCACAAACAACTGCGCAGGCGTGTTGCCACTGGGTGGACGCACTTCAGCAGAACCATTGAGCTCATCTGCACTGATGTTCAAGCGCCACAGATCACCTTGGCGCGTGCCGCCCACAACCACTTTGTGAATGAGTCGATCCGAGACCTTGATCTGCCCCGCTTGGAGAGCAGCGAAGGTGGGCATGTAATCCTGCGCGTCGTCTGCACTGGACTCAGTGCCGATCACCGTATTGGCTTTGCGCTTCAAAGGCGAGGTGCCCGTGAGTTGGGTGAGCGCCAGCTGCCAAGCATCCAAGTCCAACGTGGGCAGCTGCAAATTCAAACTCACGGCGTTGTCGCGCATAGGCATGGCATCCACCACCGACTGCCCCACGGCGATGCCACCACGTACCACGCGGGTGCGCGGCCCGCTCAAGTCACGCACGTAGGTCACCGCGGCAATGCGGTCCAAGCTGACGTTGATTTGGTCTTGCAACACCCGTGCTTTGGGCTGTAATGATTCGCGCGTGAGGTGCGATTCAATGCGCAGTGGCATCTTGGTGGCAGCTGTTTTGTTCAAAGGCGCAGGCAAACTCAAGGCCATGCCTTTCAGATCGCTGGTGATCAACAGCTCAGGTTGGCCACGACGCAATCCGAGAGTGGCGTTGTAGCTAGACAAGCCTGTGGCGCGTTGCGCCAAACGAGAAACAAAACCCAGCTCACGCGCTTGGCGCAAACCATCCGCCGTCAAATCGCCGCGAATTTTCAGTTGCAGCGGCGATTGGCCTTCCAGCACCGCAAACGACAAGCCACCGTCCAACACCGCATCGCCGCCCAACAACTGGGCCTGAACGCCCTTGAGATGAAAGCCTTGTTCGCTGAATTGCAAAGTGCCGCGCGTGTGGTTGAGCACGGGCGTACCAGGGATGACTTGCAAGGCATTGTCAGCAAACACCACGCTGCCCTCTACCTTGGACTGGGTCAAGGCATGGATCGGCAAGGTCAGGGCGAGTTTGAAGTTGGCGTCGCCTGTGGCTTCGCTTTTGCTGAGCACCGAACCAGTCAATTCGTTGAGCGCTGATTTGGCAATCACGTTCAGCACTTGGGCCACAGGCCCGCGTGCTTCGCCGCTGAGGTTGACCACGGGCTCGGCCAGTTTGGGAATGTGGGCCTCTAGCTTTTGCCAAGTCACACCGGGCGCACCGGCCAACTGTGTGCTGCCTTTGAAGTGCAAGGCGCTGCGATCAAACACCACCTCGCCGTTGACCTGGGTCAACGCAGGCCAAGCCAGCGCGACGGGTGTTTTGGCTTTGGGCGGCACGTAGGCATATTTGCCCTGTGACACCATTGCGGCGATGCGGAACTCGCCAAGCTTGGGGTTGTCAAACGGCATGTCGGTCAAGTTGCCACGCAAGCGCAGGCTCACACGGCTGGCGTCACCCGCTTGCACAGCGTCGCGCACATAGGCGCGCACATCAGTGGGCAAGCTGTTGGGCAAATAGCGGTGTACCTGCGCCACTTTGGCGCGAGTGATCGTGGCCGTCAAATCCAACACGCCGGGCAAGCGCGCAGAAGCCACACCAGTTTTCCAATTGCCATTGAACTCGCCGGCCAAGTCGTCATTCACCACGCGACCTTGGGTGAATTGAATCGCCACCTCATCGCCTTTGAGCTGCCAAGCAATTTGTGCTGAGGCTTCTTCTAAAGCAATGTCAGGCTCATCCAAACCCACCGGCAGCGTCAGGCTACCTTGTTGAATGCTCAGGCGGGCCTTGCCACCTTTGTGCGTCAGGTCAAATTCCAACTGCGCCGCGTGCAAGCCTGGCACATTGACCAAGGGACTGTCAGGCCGAGTATCACGCTGCAAGGACAACTGGCGCACCTGCCCTTTTGCACTGTACCCATAGCTTGCATCGCTGTTTTTTTGCCACGTCGCCTTGAGTTGGTTGACTTGACCCTGAGGCTGAACACGCGACAACAAACCGTGCAAGGTTTCGGACAACGGCAGACGTTGACTGACTTGAGCGAAGGCGTCTAAGTCCAAGCGGTCGGCGCTCAACGTGCCCGATTCAAACGCATCCCCACCCCATCCCACGCGCAGCACACCGCCTGGCCAGTGCTCGCCCTCTTGGGTATCGAACACCAAATCTTGGCTGCTGATTTCTGTGCGGCCATCTGAAGTCAGCATGCCAATGCGACCATGCACATGGCGCAGCGCCAAAGGCAACAGATCTGCGCCCAATCGCGCGTCCACAGCATCCAGCGCCACATCGGCCGTCACGCCCACCCACTGGCCCTTTTGCACATCGGCCCACACGCGGACAGCGCCGCGCCCCTCTTGCAAAGACAAGCCCTTGTCCATGGGCACCCATTGGCGCAAGCTGGCTAAATTGACAAATGGCAAGTCCCCAAACAACTCCCCCGACCATTGCGACACGTCGCCTGCGCGGTGCCAAGGCAATTGGTAAAACTTGCCACGCACAGACAGACGCTGGCCCAAGACTTCAGGCGGCGTGACATCGGCACGCAACTCATGGCGAAACCATTGATTTTTAACGGAGACATCCACGCCTTGCAGCGTCAACACAGGTGCACTTGTTTGCACATGGCTCGCGCGACTGTCATCACGCCAATGCACAACACCACCCCGCACCACAAACTCGGGCTGGGAAAAAAACCAATCTGCACCGCTGCCATCACCTGCCGCGCTGGTGTCTAAGCCAGCGACCCACACATGGCCACTGGCATCACGGCGAATTTCAAGCTCGGGCTGTTCGATGTCAAGTTGGTCAAACTGGCCACGCAACACAGATAGGGGCGATACCGCAGCCAACACGCGCGGTAAGCGCAAAGCTTCGCGGCCCTCTTTGTCAAACAACTGAATGTTGCGGAGTTCAAACCACGGCACCAGCCAACCCCCTTGGGCGCTGATGCTGCCGATGTCGACCCGAACACCCAAGGCATGTGTGGCTTGTTGTTGCAGCACCTCACGGTAGTCGCTGATTCGCGGCACAATGAAAATATGTAGGCCGCTCCAAGCGACCAACACGGTCACCCATACCAAGGCCACCAAACCCAACATTCCGTTGAGCGCGCGTCGCCAGCGCGATTTGGTTTTCAAATCGGCAGCAAGGCTTGGGTGGGTGGAATTGACCGAGTCAGACAAATGTTTCATGGTGCTAGCAACGTGACTGGAATTATCCCCTCCTCTGTGCCGCCTCTGCGCGCGCATCTGAGCGCTCATTCGCGCTTCGTCCAGCGACTGCGTCGCCGCTACGCCAACGAGCTGCACTTGCTGCCCGAAGGTGCGCCGGAGCTGGCCTCCCTACAAACGTGCTTCACCGCACTGCGTCAAACCTACGGCTGCGGCGACGCCTTGCGCGTGCTGCGCCAGCTGGTGATGGAGCGCTTGGCCGTGCTTGACTGCGAGCAACACGCCGGCCTTGATGTCATCACGCGTGCGGTGACCAAACTGGGCGAGTTCGCCCTCGACGTGGCGTTTCAAGAAGCACAAGCCCAGCTCGACAGCAGCTACGGCATGCCCACCACCCCCAACAGCGAGCGTGCCACCTTGTGGATCATCGGCATGGGCAAATTTGGCGCCCGTGAACTCAATGTGTCCAGCGACATCGACCTGATTTATGTGTACGACGAAGATGGCGAAACCACCGGCTTGCCCGATGGCCGTGGGCGCATCAGCAACCACGACTACTTTGCCAAAGCTGTCAAACTGATTTACGCGCTGATTGGCGACACCACCGACCATGGCTTTGTGTTTCGCATGGACTTGGCTTTGCGGCCCAATGGCAACTCAGGGCCCAGTGTGGTGTCACGCCAGTCGTTGGAAGAATATTTCTTGGTCCAGGGTCGCGAGTGGGAGCGCTTTGCTTGGCTCAAAAGCCGTGTGGTCGCGCCGTTCAGCGCCAAAGCTAATGCGTTTGAACTGCGCGACACCGTGCTGCCCTTTGTGTTTCGCCGCTATCTGGACTACAGCGTGTTTGAGTCACTCCGTGGCCTGCACCAACAAATTCGCAAACATTCAGCCACACGCAGCGCGGGCCGACCTGAGCGCGCCAATGATGTGAAGCTGTCGCGCGGCGGCATTCGTGAAATTGAATTCACGGTGCAGCTGCTGCAAGTGGTGCGCGGCGGCCATTTCCCTGAGCTGCGCACACGGCCCACGCTGCAAGCCTTGCAGCGCCTAAGCCAAGCCAACCTCATGCCAGCGACCACCGCCGACGCATTGGCCAAAGCGTATGTTTTTTTGCGCCAAGTCGAACACCGCATTCAATACCTGGACGACCAGCAAACCCATGTACTGCCCACCAACGACGATGACTTGAACTGGATGGCACTCACGCTGGGCTTTGGCGATGTGTGCGACTTTTTGAGTCAACTCGACAGCCACCGCGAACGAGTGGCGCAAGAGTTTGACCGCTTGCTGGGCCTGGGTGAAAAAGCAGAATCCAAAAGCAGCGACAACGGCGACTGCAAAGGCTGCACCCCCAAAAACGACTATGTGGACTTGGCCTCTTTGCTGCCAGACCTGAACCCTCGCTTGCGTGAGCGCGTAGCGCACTGGTCTGAGCAACCCCGCATCCGCGCCTTGCGCGACGACAGCGTGCAGCGCTTGCTCAAACTGCTGCAACGCACCAATGCCTGGATTGACGATGGCCGCATCAGCGAAGAAGCCGCTGTGCGCTGGAGCGATTGGATGGAGCCGCTGCTGCGCCGTGAAAGCTATTTGGCGTTGCTGATTGAGCGCCCACGTGTGCATGAGCAACTCATGCGTTTGCTGGGCTTGGCACGTTGGCCCGCCAAGTATTTGCAACAACACCCGGGCGTGATTGACGAACTGGCGGGCGAAGCTCTGCTGGCCGAACGTTTTGTGCCTGCAGAGTTTGAGCAAGAGCTAGAGCGCCGCTTGGCCTCGCTGCAATCGACCGGCCAAGCCGACGAAGAAACCCTGCTCAACTTACTGCGCCGCGCCCACCATGCCGAAGTGTTTCGCACCTTGGCGCGTGACGTGGAAGGTCGCATCACCGTCGAACAAGTGGCAGATGACTTGAGCGCATTAGCCGACGCGGTATTGAAAATCACCAGCCGCTGGGTATGGCACATGTTCAAACAGCGCCACCGCGACGAACCGCAATTTGCCATCCTCGCCTACGGCAAGCTCGGCGGCAAAGAGCTGGGCTATGGCAGCGACTTAGACATTGTGTTTGTGTATGAAGACGAGCACGAGCGAGCTGGCGAAATCTACGCTTCATATGTGCGCAAACTCATCAGCTGGCTGAGCGTGAAGACCGGCGAGGGCGATTTGTACGAGATCGACACCGCCTTGCGTCCGAATGGCAACTCGGGGTTGCTGGTGTCCACCTTTGACGCCTATGCCGACTACCAGGGCCAACGCGGCGACAACACCGCGTGGACCTGGGAGCACCAAGCCATGACGCGTGCGCGATTCTGCCAAGGTGCGCCCGAGCTGCAAGCACGCTTTGACGCAGTGCGCGCCAGCGTCATCAACGCCAAGCGCGACCCAGTTTTACTGCGTCAAGAAATCGTGACCATGCGCGACAAAATGCGCACAGCCCATCCCGTCAAGCCTGATTTGTTTGACGTCAAACACAGCGCGGGCGGCATGGTGGATGTGGAATTTGCCGTGCAGTACTTGGTGCTCGCCCATGCGCAACAACACCTCGAATTGCTCGCCAACGTGGGCAACATTGCCTTGCTGCTCAGTGCTGAAAAAGCAGGCTTGTTGCCCGCTGGTGTGGGTGAAGCGGCAGGCAGCGCTTACCGAGAATTGCGTCGTGTGCAACACCGTGCGCGTTTGGATGAGCAACCCACACAAGTGCCAACGGCTGAACTAGAAAAAGAATGTGCGGCGATTCAGTCTTTGTGGCACGCGGTGTTTGATTGATTAGCCTTGACGAATCTTCTTCACCAAGGCGGTGGTGGAGTAGCCGTCGACAAACGGAATCGCTTGGGCGCGACCGCCGTAGGCCAGCACCACTTGGGTTTCGGCCAGTTTGCTCATGTCGTAGTCGCCACCTTTGACCAACACATCGGGACGCAACTCGGTGATGAGCTCCAAAGGCGTGTCTTCGTCAAACCACGTGACCAAGCTCACCGACTCCAAGGCAGCCATCAAGGCGGCGCGGTCCAGCTCGTTGTTCAGCGGACGGTCTGGGCCTTTGCCCAAACGACGCGCAGAAGCATCACTGTTCAGCGCGACCACCAAGCTGCCGCCTAAGCTGCGGGCTTGTGCCAAGTACGAGGCATGACCACGATGCAACACATCAAACACACCGTTGGTGAACACCACAGGTCCGTGCGCGCGCAAGGCCGCTACGCGTTGCACGGCGTCTTGGCGCGAAGCCAACTTGGATAAAAAAGCAGGGGGGAACAAAGTGGTGTCGGTCATGGTGCGCCAATTCTAGGCGGCACCCGACCGAACACTTGCAGTATCAAGACCAGCCGTCGGCCTTGCTTTCAGAGCTGGTTTTGTGGCGATGCCAATGGCTCACGGCTTCTGAAATTGAGTGCAGGTCGTGCAGCACCAGCACGCGCTCAATCTGCCGGCGGCGCAACGCCGAAGCACCGCCGCCCACCCACACCTCAACCGAGTCGGGCAACAGCAGATTGAGTTCCATCAAACCGTCGACCACATGGTTGGGGTTCATGTTGACGCTGAAACTCAAAGCCACCACATCGGCGGCATGGGCAATCGCCGCTTGGGCGATGTCGCGCACCGGCGTTTGTGTGCCCAACGACACGCAACGGCAGCCTTGCAAAGTCAGCAAACTCTCCACCATCAACAAACCCAAACCGTGGGCCTCTTGTGGGAACGTGGTCAGCAAAACAACCGGCTCGCCGCCACCTTCGGGCTTGGGGATTGCCACAGTGGCTTGGCGCATGAGGCTGCTGACGCACTCGGTAAACAAATGTTCTTCATGCACCGCCAGTTCCCCGCGCGCCCATGTCTCGCCCACCATGAACGTGAGCGGCGCCACCACCTCGGTCACAAAGTGTTGCAAGCCGTGCTGAGAGAGGGTTTTGAGCAACTCGCGGCGCATGCCCTCATGGTCTTGGGTTTGCAACAGGGCAATGTAGGCCACCAAGTCTTGGCGGGTGTGGGCGGCTTCTACCGCGCGACTGGCTTGCAAAGTGGCTTCGCCGCGGCTCAAGTGCTGCAAAGCATCCATCGACTGCGCCACGATGCGGCCCGGGCGATGGCCTTGGTCCATCAAACGTTTGATGACACGCAATTTTTCCACTTGCGCCATGGGGTAGGTGCGCTCGCCGTTAGCATCACGCGCTGGGATGGGAAAGCCATAGCGACGCTCCCACACACGGAGTGTGTCTTTGCCAATCCCGGTGTCGCGCTCAACAGCGGAGATGGAGAGTGTCATTTGCGAATGGTCATCACGTGAATTCATAAGTTGAAATCCCCCGGTGGTCAGCGTGGAGAATGGATCTGTCTTGGACAGAAGTGCAATACTTCGCAAAGATTGTGTACGAACTAGGAGGGCTTTGAAATGAACCCACGCAACATTTTTATAGTGGTTTGCCTCATGGCCAGCATGGGCGTCGCCCACAGCGCAGCTGACGCTGGCACTGTCACAGCAGCCACTTGCCCAGCTGTGTTGCAGCACACGGTGGCTCGCCTGCAAGACGAAAAGCCACAAAATCTGTGCCAATACGCCGGTCAAGTGGTGGTGGTGGTCAACACCGCCAGCTTTTGCGGCTTCACGTCGCAGTACAAAGGGCTAGAAGCTCTGCACGCCAAATACAAGGACAAAGGGTTGGTAGTGCTCGGGTTTCCGAGCAACGACTTTTCGCAAGAACCCGAAAGCAACGCCAAAATTGCAGACTTCTGCGAAAACACCTTTGGCGTGAAGTTCCCCATGTTTGTGAAAACCACCGTCAAGGGCGCGGGTGCCTTGCCTTTGTTCAAGCAGTTGGCAGAGCAAACGGGCACCACCCCCAAGTGGAATTTCTACAAGTACATCATCAGCCGTGACGGCAAAACCATCAAAAGCTTCAGCAGCATGACCAACCCGCAAGATAAAAGTTTCGTCCAAGAAATCGAAAAACAACTCGCTGAAAAACAGGCCATCGTCAAGGGCCCTGCGTCATGAAACCACGCATCGCCATTGTGGGCTCAGGCATCTCGGGCTTGTCGGCAGCCCACCATTTGCACGGGGCAGCCGACATCACTTTGTTTGAAGCGGGTGACTATTTCGGGGGCCACACACACACCGTCGACGTGACCTTGCCCACGCCGACGGGCACACAAACACACGGCGTGGACACGGGATTTTTGGTTTACAACGAACGCACGTATCCGGGGCTGATTGCCTTGTTTGAAGAGCTGCAAGTCACGACTGTTAAATCAGACATGTCGTTTTCAGTGCAAGTGCCGCACGCGAACGGCAAAGGCGCTTTGGAATGGAACGGCGCCAACCTCAACACCGTGTTTGCACAACGCAGCAATGTGTTCAAGCCCAGCTTCTTGCGCATGCTGCGCGATGTGATGCGCTTCAACACCCTCGCCACCGAGCTGGCCGAGCGCAACCAAGACCACGAACTGGCCCAACCCCTGAGCGGCTTTTTGTTCTCACACAAATTCAGCGATGCGTTTCGTGACTGGTATTTGTTGCCGATGTTGGGCTGCATCTGGAGCTGCCCGACAGATCAAATGCTGAAGTTTCCTGTGGCCACCATGATTCGGTTTTGCCACAACCACGGGCTGATTCAAGTCAACAACCGTCCCCAGTGGTACACGGTGGCAGGCGGCGCACGCCACTATGTCGACAAGATTTTGGCGCGTATTCCCGACAAACGCCTCAACACCCCCGTGCTCAAAATTGAACGCGACGCGCACAGCGTGACGGTGCAGACGCACGGGCGCAATGAGCGATTTGACCAAGTGATTTTGGCCACCCATGCCGACCAATCACTGGCCATGCTGGCCGAGCCCACGGCACAAGAACAGGCCACGCTCAGCGCCATTCGCTACCACCCCAACCGCGCGGTGCTGCACACCGACACCTCGGTGATGCCGCAGACAAAACTGGCATGGGCCGCCTGGAACTACGAGCGTGCCGCGCACAGCAGCACCGAGTCCACCCGTGTGTGTTTGCACTATTGGCTCAACTTGCTGCAGCCGCTGCCCTTTAGCCAAGACGTCATCGTGTCGCTCAACCCTGTTCGCGAGATTGACCCCGCGCACGTGATTGGCGAATACGCTTACGCACACCCCGTGTTTGACTTGCCCGCCATTCAAGCGCAGGCCCACATGCCACAGCTGCAAGGCCAACAACACACGTGGTTCGCCGGCGCATGGATGGGCTACGGCTTCCATGAAGACGGCTTCAAAGCTGGGCGCGATGCCGCACAGAACTTATTGGCCAGCCTGGCACCATGAACCCCATGACGCACAGCCAGACTTCACCCGCCAGTGAAATACCCAAAGCCATGATTGGCTTTGGCCAAGTGCGTCACACGCGTTTACGACCCAAGGTGCATGCGTTCAACTACAGCACCTTCTTTTTAATGCTGCCCATGCGCACACTGCGCAGCACGGGCGATGCGGTGTTGCCCATCAACCGTTCGGGGGCCATCAGCTTTCACGACGCCGACCATGGCGATGGCCGCGGCGCTCAGTCAGGGGGAGCATTGGCGTGGTTGGATGAACTGCTGCAAGACGCGGGCATTCTGGATGCCACGGGCGAGACGTGGCTGCATTGCTACCCCCGCGTGCTGGGCTACACCTTCAAGCCCGTGAGTTTTTGGTATTGCCACGCCGCCGACAACACCCTACGCGCCATCGTGGTGGAGGTGAACAACACCTTTGGTGAACGTCATTGCTACTTGTTAGACCGTCCGCAATACGGTGTCGAACAACGTGCCGACAAGGTGTTTCATGTGTCACCGTTTTGTGACGTGCAAGGCGACTACCGCTTTCGCTTCATGCGCACCGCCGACCACACCGTGGCACGCGTGGACCACGACGATGCGCAAGGCCCATTGATTGAAACCAGCGTGAGCGGCCTCCTCAAGCCCATCACCCGCGATGAGTTGCGCCACGCCCTGTGGGGCTACCCGCTGATGACCTTGATGGTGATGCTGCGCATCCACTGGCAAGCCTTCAAGTTGTGGCGCAAGCGTGTGCCGTTTTTTACCAAGCCCACGCCGCCCAAAGATTTTGTAACCCGTTGAACCGATTCACAGCCCAGCCATGACCACCTCCACGACCTCGGCCCCCGTCCGCTCTGCCCCACAAGACATGCCCGCTGCTGCGCGACGCGTGTTGAGCTTGCTGCAACGTTTGCAACACGGCACCTTGCATGTGCAATGGCCCGATGGCAGTGTGGCGCAATACGGCGCAACACCTGCCTCTGGCCCTGCTCTCAACGCCACCTTGCATTTGCACAGCTATGCGCCGCTCACGCAAGCCTTGAAATCAGGCGACATTGGCTTTGCCGAAAGCTACATCGCGGGCGAGTGGACCACCAACAATTTGTCTGAACTGTTGCAACTCTTGGTGGCCAACCGCCGTGACATGGACGCGCTAATTTTTGGCAGCTGGCTAGGGCGCTTGTTTTACCGCGTGCGCCACCTGTTGCATCGCAACACGCGTAGCAACAGCAAGAAAAACATCCACGCGCATTACGACCTCGGCAACGCGTTTTACGAGCTGTGGCTAGACCCCACCATGAACTACTCATCGGCTTGGTTTGACAACGACCGTGCCAAACCCATGGCCGAAGCACAAACCGCCAAAGTGCGCCGCGCCCTGCGCATGGTGGACGCCAAAGCAGGTGACCGCATTCTAGAAATCGGCTGCGGCTGGGGCGCTTTGGCAGAGTTGGGCGGCACAGAATTTGGCGCACGCATGAGTGGCGTGACCTTGAGCCATGAACAACTGGCATTTGCCAACCAACGCATGCAAAAGCTGGGTTTAGAAAGCACCAGTAACTTGCGCTTGCAAGACTACCGCGACATTGACGACGGCCCTTATGACGCCATCTGCTCCATCGAAATGTTGGAGGCCGTCGGCCAAGAGTATTGGGACACCTACTTTGAGAGCGTCGCCCGATTGCTCAAATCAGGCGGTAAGGCGTGTGTACAAACCATCGTGATCGACGACGCGCTGTTTGACCGATACGTCAAGAGTACCGATTTCATTCAGCAATACATCTTCCCCGGTGGCTGCTTGCCCTGCCCGCGCGAGTTCCGCGCGCACGCCGAGCGCGCAGGCCTGAAGGTAATCGACGAGCTGGCCTTTGGACTTGACTACGCCGAAACATTGCGCCGCTGGCGTCACCAGTTCATGGCGGACAAAGCGCAGGTGTTGCAGCTCGGCTTTGATGAACGCTTTGTTCGCATTTGGGAGTTTTACCTCGCCTATTGCGAAGCTGCCTTTGAACAAAACAACACGGACGTGGTTCAATACACTTTGGTCAAACCCTAAGCATTACAGGCTTTCCTATGTCGCTTTTATTTCGCCCCTTGAATCAACCCATCACGAATTGGCACGGCCGAAGTGTTTGGTTGATTGGCGCTTCCAGCGGCATCGGCTTGGCCACGGCCAAAGCACTACATGCGGCTGGGGCGAAGGTCGTGGTGTCTGCTCGCAAAGCCGACTTGCTACAGCAGTTTGTCGATGCGCATCCTGGTGCGCAGGCTGTGGTGTTGGACGTGAGCGATGCAGCGGCCATCACCCAAGCTGCCAAATATGTGCAAACCCAGCAAGGCTTAGACGTGGTCATGTATTGCGCGGGCTACTACCTGTCTGTTCGCGCCAGCGACTATTCGCTACCTGAAATGCTGCGCCACCTCGACATCAATTACACAGGCGCACTGCGTGTGCTGGATGCCGTGTTACCGGAGTTGCTGCCACAGCAACGTGGTCACATCAGCTTTATTTCTAGCGTGGCAGGTTTTCGCGGTTTGCCGCAAAGTTTGGCGTACGGCCCCACCAAGGCGGCACTCATCAACTTGGCCGAGGCCTTGTATTACGACGTGTCGCCGCACGGTATTGGCGTGAGCTTGATCAACCCGGGTTTTGTTGAAACGCCGCTGGTCGCAGGCAACGACTTTCCCATGCCAGCACTCATCACGCCCGAAACGGCCGCTGCTGAAATCCTCAAGGGTTGGCGCAAAGGTGAGTTTCACATTCACTTCCCCAAGCGCTTCACGCGCCTCTTGCTGCTGCTGCGCTTGTTGCCTTATCGCTGCTACTTTGCGCTGGTGCGGCGCGGCACGGGCATGTGATGACAGACACACCCGAAGCCGCCATGCAACGTGTGGTGCATTTTTTTGAGCATTTGCAACCGACTGATGTGACGCGCATGGCCGACATCTACACCTCAGATGCGCAATTCAAAGACCCGTTCAACGAAGTGCAAGGCGTGCCCGCCATTGCTCGCGTCTTTGCTCACATGTTTGAATCGTTGGATGCGCCGCGCTTTGTGATTACCACCCACGTGCAACAAGGTGCGCAATGTTTTGTGACTTGGGATTTTTTATTTGCCGTGCCGCGCATAGATGGCGGCCAACTGCAAACCATTCGCGGAGCCACGCACTTTGTGCTGCGCGAAGAGGCGGGTGTGTGGCGCGTTGCCGTTCACCGCGACTACTGGGATGCTGCCGAAGAGCTGTACGAGAAGCTGCCCGTGGTGGGCGGGCTGATGCGTTGGCTGAAAAAACGCGCCAACAGTTAAGTCGGCAGCGTATCTTTGAAGCTTTGGCGCTGCGCCAAACGCTCGTACAAAGCAGCGAGATTGGGGTGCTGACCGCGCCAATCAATGGCGGGGAAGCGGAAATCCAAATAGCTCACCGCAGTGCCCACCGCGATGTCAGCCAAGCTCAGGTGAATACCCACGCAATTGCTACGCTCGGCCAAAGCACGGTCCATGGCAATCAAGCTGTCGTCAATTTTTTTCATTTGACGGTCTATCCACGCTTGGCTGCGTTCGCTTTCTTTGCGACCTGACCAGCTGGCCTCAAGGCGGGCCAGAATGGCCGCGTCTAACAGACCGTCGGCCAAGGCTTCCCACGTTTTCACTTCGGCGCGTTCGCGACCACGGTCTGGAATGAGCTTGCCCACGGGCGAGAGTGTGTCCACGTATTCAACGATGACGCGTGAATCAAACAATGCTTCGCCACCCTCCATCACCAAGCATGGCACTTTGCCGAGCGGGTTAGATGCTGCAATTTGTGTGTCGGCTGCCCACACATCTTCGGTCACAAACTCGAAATCCAGTTTTTTCTCTGCCATGACGATGCGCACTTTGCGCACATAGGGGCTGGTGATGGAACCAATCAGTTTCATAGTGTTTTTGCAGTTCTATTGAAGCTCTAGTTTATCTGGCTTGCGTATACATGGCGCGTGAGCCCAGCGCCTAAAATTGCTGGATGAGCAATACCTACACCTCCCAAGCAATCTCCCAAGTCACCGCCCTCTCGCCACTCGATGGCCGCTACGCCGGCAAAGTTGCCGCCCTGCGCCCCTTGATGAGCGAGCAAGGCTATATGCACCGTCGTGTGCAAGTGGAGATTGCATGGTTCATCGCCTTGAGCGATGCGGGCTTTGCCGAATTCAAGCCTTTGAGTGCCAAGTCACGCGACTATTTGATCAGCTTGGTCACCAACTTCAGCACCGAAGACGCCCTGGCCATCAAGGATGAAGAAAAAGTCACCAACCACGACGTGAAGGCCGTGGAGTACTGGATCAAGAAAAAATTCAAAGGCCACGCCGAGCTTGAAGCAGCCGCGGAATTTGTGCACTTTGCCTGCACCAGCGAAGACATCAACAACACCAGCCACGCCTTGCAACTACAAGCAGGCCGTGATGAAGTGATCTTGCCTGGCCTCGATGGTTTGATTGCCAAACTGCGCGAGATGGCACACGCGTTTGCCGATGTGCCCATGCTCAGCCGCACCCATGGTCAAACCGCCAGCCCCACCACCGTGGGCAAAGAAGTTGCCAACGTGGTGATGCGTTTGAAACAAGTGCGCGAGCGCATTGCAGGCGTGCACATCATGGCCAAAATGAACGGCGCCGTGGGCAACTACAACGCGCACATGAGCGCTTGGCCAGACTTCGATTGGGAAGCCTTCAGCCGCAAAGTGGTGGAAACACCCGCGCCTTTGGGCTTGGGCCTGACCTTCCAGCCCTACAGCATTCAAATCGAACATCACGATTACATGGCCGAGTTGTTTGATGCCGTGGCGCGTGCCAACACCATCCTGATTGACTGGTCGCGTGACGTGTGGGGCTATGTGTCATTGGGTTACTTCAAGCAACGTTTGAAAGCTGGCGAAATTGGCTCGTCCACCATGCCGCACAAAGTCAACCCAATTGACTTTGAAAACGCCGAAGGCAACTTGGGTTTAGCCAACGCCGTGCTCAAACACCTGAGCGAAAAGCTACCCATCAGCCGCTGGCAACGCGACCTGACTGACTCGACCGTGTTGCGCAACATGGGCGTGGCTTTGGGCTACACCGCATTGGCGTATCAGTCGATGATGGTGGGCTTGAACAAACTCGAACTCAACGAAGAAGCTTTGGCAGCCGACCTCGACGCCGCTTGGGAAGTCTTGGCTGAGCCCATTCAAACCGTGATGCGCCGCTACGGTGTGCAAGGCGCTTACGAGCAGCTGAAAGAAGTGACGCGCGGCAAAACCGTCACCGCTGAAGCGCTGCATGGTTTGATTGCCTCGCTGCAAATTCCGCAAGCCGACAAAGATCGTTTGCTGGCCATGACGCCCGGTAGCTACGTGGGCAAAGCCGCCGAACTGGCGCGTCGCGTTTAATCAGATGGCGATCAAATCCACCATCTTCAAAGCGAACGTCCAAATCGCTGACATTGACCACGGCTACTACGCCGACCACGCGCTCACACTAGCGCGTCACCCCAGCGAAACAGACGAACGCATGATGGTGCGTTTGGTCGCGCTGTCGTTGCAAGCGCATTTGCTACAAGACGTGTGCAACGGCGACGGCGTACTGGTGTTTGGCGCTGGTCTGTCTAACCCCGACGAACCCGATGTGATGCTGACCGATTTCACGGGCCGCAAACGACTGTGGATTGAAGTGGGTCAGCCCGAAGAAAAGCCGCTGCTCAAAGCATGCAGCAAGGCTGACCAAGTGATGTTGTATGTGTTCTCCAGCTCCGGCGATGTCTGGTGGAAGAACATGCAAAACAAACTCATCAAGCCCACTTCACTGCAGGTGTGGCGCATCCCTAGCAGCGCGTCGCAAGACTTGGCGAAGCTCGCCGAGCGCAGCATGCAGCTGCAAGCCACGGTTCAAGAGGGTGTGGTGATGATGAGCAACGGCAAGACCACCGTTGACATTGAGTGCGAACGCTGGAAGTAACGCCTAGTCAGCCTGAGCCCGCTCGGCGTATTTGTTAAAGCGCCAAGACGTGCCAATCATGGTGATACGTCGCCATGTGCTGCGCTTTTCACCTGGACTCATCTCTGGCCAGTACTGCACCTCTTCAAAGGTGCGGCCGCAGCCTTTGCACTCTTCATCACCTTGGCTGGTCGAACAAATCGCGATGCACGGCGCGTCAGGCGTGGTGCGGTACCAACCTAGCCATGCCTCGTAGGCTTTTTTAGGAAAGCCTTTCTCAGCTGCTTCTTCGTGGTGGTAATAAATCATCAGCGCATACACCTCGGCCAGCGCACGGATTTCGGGCGCGAGTGTGACGCCGTCGGGCGATGGCTTTTGTTCGCGCCAATAGTTGATGGCCGCCTCAATATCGGTGATGTGAATGCCAGCCATCGCGTTAGAGTCTGTTACCTAAAAAGCAGGGTGAAAGTCGGGGTGTGGATGATAGCGGCAATGCTATGCTGACTGAGCAATGAAACTACTTTTAACTTGGGTACTGCACGCCACCGCCTTGATGGCATTGGCACATCTTTACAGCGGCGTCGAAGTCACGGGCTTTGGCGCGGCCATGGCAGCAGCTTTGGTCATGGGCATTTTTAACCTCATCGTGCGGCCGGCTTTGGTCGTGCTGACCTTGCCAGTGACGTTTTTCACGCTGGGCTTGTTCATGTTTGTCATCAACGCCTTGATGTTTTGGGCCGCCGCTGGTTTGCTGGAAGGCTTTTGGGTCCGCGGCTTTGGCTCAGCCCTGCTGGGCTCGCTGATTTACTCGGCGTTTGGCGTGTTAATTGATGCCGCGCTCGAGCGCTTGTTCCCGCCGCAACCGCTCTAACTCGCGCAAACGAGCGTCAATGATGGACGCCTCCATATGGCCCGCACGGTCTAATTTGCCCTCGCTAGCCAATTGATGCGCCAACGTTTGTGCTGCTTTGAAGCGATCGACCGCCGCACCGTAATCAAGCTCCATGGCGCGTGCTTCGGCTTGCGCACGGATGGCTCGCAACGCGTCGCCCTCCAGCTCATAGGCGGAGGCTTGTAGCAGCCATGCAGAGGCATCGCGCGGATGAGCGGTCAACCACAATGACAACTCACTCGCCGCCAATTTGCTCTGTGCAGACTTTTGTGTACCAATGCGACTGCGCGCCAATTGCATACGGGTAGCACGATCATGGCTTGCAATCACCATGGCTTTGGGCTCTAACAAAGCCACTGCTTGCGCAGCATCACCCGCTGCGAGCGCCAACTCTGCTGCCAGCAAACGCGTCACACGCGAAGCATTCAGCTCCAGGCCACTCAAGCTTTGCAAACGTCCCAAATGCTGACGTGCCATCACAAAATTGCGTTGCTGTATCTCGGCCAAAACGGCGCCATACAAAACACCCGCTTGCTTGGCTTTGGTCTCGCCACCCAAACCGGTGGTTGTTGCTTGTGCTGCAATGCTTCGCAGCACATCCACCCCAGGCTTTGCCATCACCTGCGCACGCGCAGACATCATGGCATGCACAGGGGTAGTAGCCACAGCACTGCGCATTGGCAACAACTGCTGACGCGCCTGAGCATCAGAAATGCGTTCGGTCGTCATGGGGTGGCTGCGCAAATATGGGAAGGAACCGTTGTCGTTCAAGCGCGCGGCTTGCTGCAGCTTTTCAAACATGGTGACAAAGCCTTGTGGCTCGTAGCCGGCTTCGGTCATCACGCCGTAGCCCACACGGTCGGCCTCGCGCTCCATATCGCGCGAAAAGTTCAATTGGCTTTGTATGGCTGCGGCTTGACCTCCGACCATCACGGCATTGGCTGCACTGATGCTGCTTGAATTGACCGATCGACTTGCAGCCAACATGCCCAAAATCATCGCGCCCATCACCATAGGTCCTTGACGGCCTTGCTGCGCAATCATGCGGGCAATGTGACGCTGCGTGACATGGCTTAACTCATGCGCCAGCACCGAGGCCAACTCGTCAGCACTGCTGACTGCAGAAATCAAACCCAAGTGCACGCCCAAATAACCTCCAGGTAAAGCAAACGCATTGATGCTGCGATCACGAATGAGCGAGATCTCCCACGCAAACTGTTGATCTAATTCCGCCGTTAATTCACCGCGCTGGCGCGATGACGCCAACAAGGTTTGCCAAATGGACTGCACGTAGTCGCCCAACACAGGGTCATCTAAATAATCAGGGTCACGGTAAATTTCTCGGGCGATGCTTTCACCCAACCGCCGTTCCACACCCAGCGGGACCTCCGCACCATCCCCTAAATTTGGTAAGCGCCCATTGTTGAGCTGCGCCTGAGCAGGCACCATAGGCAGCAACATGGCAGCGCACACACCCCACACGCCAATGCGTTGTATCAGACGGGGTGGTAGCGAGGAAATAAACATGTATGCCATGGACCTTATGATGCGGCTTTCATGTTAACCCGTTGTAAATTTCAGCATGTCCACACTCACACACTTTGACGCACAAGGCCTAGCCCATATGGTGGACGTGGCCGACAAAGCCCATACCAAACGCGTCGGCATCGCCACGGGTCGCATTGTCATGTTGCCTACTACGCTAGCTTTGATTCAAAGCGGTACCGCGAAGAAAGGCGATGTGTTGGGCATCGCGCGCATTGCGGGCATTCAAGCCGCGAAAAAAACCAGTGACTTGATTCCGTTGTGTCATCCGCTCGCCATCACGCGCGTAGCCGTAGAGTTTGCGGTAGATGAAGAGACTCACAGCGTCCAGTGCACAGCAACCGTTGAGACGGTAGGGCAAACAGGCGTGGAGATGGAGGCACTCACCTCCGTACAAGTGGCTCTGCTAACTATCTACGACATGTGCAAAGCTGTGGACAGAGGCATGACGATGACCGATGTGCATTTGCTGGAAAAGCATGGCGGCAAATCGGGTAGTTACGTGGCCGCTGCCTAATTCGGAAATCGTGTCGGGTTAAAAATTAACCTAATAATTTGTAGTTCTTTTTCACCAAGCATTCTCTGAATCGGATGCTGTTGGTGCTTTCCATATTGCTCGGCGACTGCTTAACGGCTTGCTCGCAGTCGCTTCGATCTTGTTCATACTTGTCCATATCTACCGCCTCTTGCAGGATGGCTGGGCGATACGCACCTTGATTGGATGACATGTTGCTGCAAGCTGAAATTAACAATACGCCCAGCAGTACTGGACTTTTTGATGATTTGATCATTTTTAATAGGTTTATAAAAATAATATAAGTTTAGCATGCGTTTTCTTTTTCTGCTCGGATCTTTAAATCAATTCAACTCTCGACATGTGCCGCCTCAACCTGCTGCATTTGCCAAAGTTTCAAATATTTGTAGTAGCTGGTCTCGGCGTTGGAGATAGACAACGCCAAGCCATGTGCGCCATCTAAGAAGCCCCGACGGATCACATAGGTACGAAAGAAGGCCCATGCGCCGTGGCCCAATGCACCCGCCACAGAAGAACGCTTGCCGCGCGCATAAGCTTGTTTAGCGGAAGCGCTGGAGTACGCATCGACCTTGGACAGAACTTGTGAAAAATTGAGATAGCTGTAGTGCAGCAAATGGTTGTACAACGCGTGCACGGGCAACTCGGTCACGACACGCTCATGCACAAGGTCATCTGAAAACTTAGCCGTGTCACGTTTGAACAAGCGCAACACATAGTCTGGTTGCCAACCTGCGTGGTAGATGAATTTGCCGCAGTACGACGACAAGCGCGGCAGCTTGTAGGCCACATCGGGCGCGCCCTCTTGCAACATTTGCTTGATTTCCGCGGCTAACTCGGGCGTGACGCGTTCGTCTGCATCGATCGACAACACCCAATCGCAGGTCGCCAAATCAAGCGCCCGATTTTTTTGCGGTCCAAAGCCGGGCCAGTCAGCGGACTGCGCCACTTTGGCGCCATGCTGCTGCGCGATGGCCACGGTGGCATCGGTGCTTTGGCTGTCGACCACGATGATTTCATTCACCAACCCGTGCATGGACTGCAAGCAGTCGTGCAAGTTGTGCGCTTCGTTGCGCGTGATGACAATGGCCGAGAGGGTGGGGTGAGCGTGGGTCATGTTGCGGATGAGTTTAGCGTGGCATGTTTTGCTTCACATCGTCTAGACGTTCAGTCAACGCCTGCGCTTGTGCATCAAGACCTAACAACTTGCCGCTGTCGATGGCGCGTTTCACCACGCGCGCTTCAGGTGAGTAATGCATCAAGCGCAGCGCTTGTGGATACAACTCCGCCGCATTGTCTGTGGTGACCGTCTGCGTGGTGAGCTCAGCAAAGTCTGCTTGATTTTTGAAGAGCCACGATTGCTTGGCATGGTGCAAGGGGTTGTCTCGGTAGGCCGCATCGCGCGAAGCAGCTTGTCGGTAGATTTGCCCCACACGGTTGAAGTCCCATGCCGCGTACAAGCAACCGATGAACAACAAGGCAGCCACCAACATGGGGCCTTCTTGCGCTTCTTCTCTTGCAGGCGCATCAGGTGCCGCCCACAACACACCGATGGCCAAGCCCAAGGTCATTTGAAACGGGCCGTACCAAAGTGGGTATTCCAGCAGGCTGTGCAAGCCCAGTACCAGCAGCAAGCACCAAGCCATCACACGCCACGCGTGCTGTTCGCGCCACGGTGCGCGACGCAACACCCACACGCCCACCAACACCATCACGGCCACCGCAAATGGCACACCCAACTCGAGTGCCAAGTGCAACGGAAAGTCATGCGCGTTGTCCAGCATGTCGCAAAAACGCAAGATGTTGTAGTCCGTCATGAAGTGCGCATAGTCGGTCTCGCCCCAACCCCAACCCAGCCATGGGTGCTGTGTCACTAGCGCCAACACATTGCTCCACAACACGCGACGACCACCGCAAGCGGCATAGTCTTGCGCTTGACCTGTGACGCGCAAAATCATGCTCGCACCTTGCTCACCCGTCGTTTGTAAAGCCAGCAAAGGCATCCACACGGACCACAACGCCACCAGAACAGGGGCTGCCAACGCCAGCCACACCAAGCCTTTGCCAAATGCCGCTTCTTGCTTAGTGCTGCACCAGCCCCATGCCGCCATCAACACACCGACCAGCGCCCATTGCACAGCACCCGTGCGTGACACCGAACACGCCACGCCTGCAGCCAACACATTGAGCAAAACAATGGTCAAGGTCCAGCCAACACGCGTCATGCGTTGCGCCTTGGTACGCACCGCCACCCAACCCAGCAACGCCACCAGTCCTAAGCTGGTGAGCGAGGCGAATTGGTTGCGCTGACGCAAGTTGGCAAAAGCATCGCCCTTCAGCGGCTGGTTCACCCAAGGCGCCAACTCACGCGCCAAGCCCAAATACTGCAACACACCCAACACCGCACTGGTGACCGCTGCGGCCAATATCCCCACCACCAACCAACGCAACAGCGATTCGTCCACCGCGGCTCGTCGGCCCACACCGGCCATGAGCCATACGCACATCAAAGACGCCAGCAGGCCCATCGTTAACGCACGGTCCACCACCTGTGGCACCCACAGCATTGAAGCCACCAACCACGCCAGCAACACGCCGCACATCGCGACTTCTGAAACGGTCCAGCGTGGTTTCGCCAGCGGCAGCTCAACCACTGCCAACAAGGCGCACGCCGCCATCATCCAGCTCACCAACAAAGGGATGACGGCTGTGGATGGGCTGCTGACAAAGGGGTTGAGCCACGGCAAGGCGACACACAACACCAAGATGACATTGCGCACCAAGAGGTTTTGAGCTGTAGACGAATTCATGGCGTGATTTTCTATCACTCAGGCGTTGCAAAAACAAAGGCGCCCGTAGGCGCCTGGATCGATGTGTGCATGCGCTTATTTGCAATCACTCGGCACATACTTTTTGTCCAATGCATCACTGGGCACAGACACGCCGACAAACGCGGTTGCATCTTTGGCCATGCACCTCCACTGCACCACGCCATCAATCGATGCACTTGTAGCTGTTGGCGCTGGCAATGCAGCTTCAGTCGTGCCGCTCTTGGTGAAAGGCACCAACAACAAGCTACCGCCGCCCGCAGCCGCCGTTGTGGTGATGGTGATGACGCCTGTGCTCGCAGCAATATCAATGCTGCTGATGTTCTTGGTCGCACCACCGAAGGTGTAGCCCGTTTTGTAGCCCGAGGTCGCCGTGGCAATGTTGCCGCTGTTGAGTACATCCAACACATTTGTTTTAGCCGCCGAAGCAAGACCAAGGCCTTCGCTCACACGCGCTCGAATCATGTAGTCTTGGTAAGCAGGCAAAGCCACCGAGGCCAGTACGCCAATGATGGCCACCACGATCATGAGTTCGATCAAGGTGAAGCCGCGTTGTAGGGTTTGTTTCATCGCAAGTCCTTTGAAGGTTGGGCACGAATTCTAGGCAGCGCCGTCAAATCATAAGCAGGTGCATGAGTTCAAAAAAAAGCGAGCGGTGAAACACCGCTCGCTTTGATCTGGGTAACTCCCGAAGGAGATTACTTCAACTGAGCCTTGAGCAATTTGCCCAATTCAGATGGGTTGCGTGTGACGATGAAGCCGCACTCTTCCATGATGGCCAGCTTGGCATCTGCAGTGTCTGCACCGCCAGAAATCAAAGCACCCGCATGGCCCATGCGCTTGCCGGGAGGGGCAGTCACACCAGCGATGAAGCCAACGATGGGCTTCTTCATGTTGGCCTTGCACCACTGTGCAGCTTCAGCTTCGTCTGGACCACCGATTTCACCAATCATGATGACGGCGTCTGTGTCTGGATCGTCGTTGAAAGCTTTCATCACGTCGATGTGCTTCAAACCGTTGATGGGGTCACCACCGATACCGACTGCGCTGGATTGGCCCAAGCCCACTTCGGTCAACATCGCCACAGCTTCGTACGTCAATGTGCCTGAACGAGACACAACGCCGATACGGCCTTTGCGGTGGATGTGACCGGGCATGATGCCGATCTTGATTTCGTCAGGTGTGATCAAACCAGGGCAGTTAGGGCCGAGCAACAAGGTTTTCTTGCCGCCAGCAGCTTCCTTGGCTTTCATCTTGTTACGAACTTCAAGCATGTCACGGACTGGGATGCCTTCGGTGATACAGATGGCCAAGTCGAGGTCAGCTTCCACAGCTTCCCAAATGGCAGCAGCTGCACCAGCTGGTGGCACGTAGATCACAGACACGGTTGCGCCTGTGTTGTGCGCAGCTTCTTTGACAGAGGAGAAAATTGGCACGCCAAAAATGGACTCGCCAGCCTTCTTGGGGTTCACACCAGCCACGAAACAGTTTTTACCGTTTGCGTACTCGATGCACTTTTCAGTGTGGAACTGACCGGTTTTGCCGGTGATACCTTGGGTGATGACCTTGGTGTTTTTATTGATGTAGATGGACATGTTTTTTCCCTTACTTCACGGCTGCAACGATGGACGTTGCGGCTTCGGCCATGGTGTCGGCAGAGATGATTGGCAGACCTGATTCGGCCAACATTTTCTTGCCCAGCTCGTCGTTGGTGCCCTTCATGCGCACAACCAATGGCACTGACAAGTTCACGGCTTTACAAGCTGTGATCACGCCGCTGGCGATGGTGTCGCACTTCATGATGCCGCCGAAGATGTTGACCAAAATGCCTTTGACATTCTTGTTGGCCAACATGATCTTGAAGGCTTCGGTGACTTTCTCAGCTGTAGCGCCGCCGCCCACGTCCAAGAAGTTGGCAGGCTCGCCGCCAAACAACTTGATGGTGTCCATGGTGGCCATGGCCAAGCCAGCACCGTTGACCAAGCAACCGATGTTGCCGTCCAAGGAGATGTAGGCCAAGTCAAACTTAGAAGCTTCCACTTCAGCAGGATCTTCTTCGTCCAAATCGCGGTAAGCCACGATTTCTGGGTGACGGAACAATGCGTTGGCATCGAAGTTGAACTTCGCATCCAAAGCCATCACGTTACCTTTGCTGTCGCGGTTCAGTGGGTTGATTTCCACCAAAGATGCGTCAGTTTCCATGTAGCACTGGTACAGCTTCTTGAAGATGTCCACGGCTTGAGCGGTGGAGTCGGCAGGCATGCCGATGGCATCTGCAATCTTCTTGGCTTGTGCATCGCCCAAACCGGTCAACGGGTCGATGAACTCGGTGATGATTTTTTCTGGGGTGCTGTGGGCAACTTCTTCAATGTCCATGCCGCCTTCGCTGGAAGCGATGAAAGCAATCTTTTGCGTTGCACGATCAGTCACAACTGACACGTAATATTCTTTGTTGATGTCGGCGCCGTCTTCGATGTAGAGGCGACGCACTTTCTGGCCTTCTGGGCCAGTTTGGTGGGTCTTGAGCTGCATGCCCAAGATCTCTTCGGCCAAACGCTTGACATCATCAATGGTCTTAGCCACTTTGACGCCGCCGCCTTTGCCGCGGCCACCCGCGTGAATTTGAGCTTTCACAACCCAAACTGGGCCGCCCAACTTTTGCGCGGCTTCCACCGCTTCTTGTACCGTGAACGCAGGGATACCGCGTGGCACTGGCACACCAAATTGACGCAAGATTTCCTTGCCTTGGTACTCGTGAATCTTCATGAGATCTCTCTTAGTAATCGGTGGATTTGTAACGTTTTGTTTGGTTGACGACACCTAAGAGCCGCTCCACACAAAGCCTTGAGACTGTATCATGCTGCATCGCGTCAAACTTTTAACTGGCTTACAAGAGCCTAGCGACGCCTCACATTTTTGTACTTTCTGGCGACATCCATGTCTAAAGTCTTCATCGACGGCGAAGCCGGCACCACAGGTCTTCAAATCCGCGAACGTTTGGCCCTGATGCCAGCCGTGCAAATGGTCAGCATTGACCCCGCCAAACGCAAGGACCCAGAAGCCAAACGCGAGCTCATGGCTGGCGTGGACATGGTGATCCTGTGTCTGCACGACGACCACGCCCGCGAGTCGGTCGCCATGATCGACAGCCTGAGCGGCAAAAAACCCAAAATCATCGACGCCTCCACTGCGCACCGTGTTGAGCCTGGTTGGGTTTATGGCTTCCCCGAGTTGGCCGCTGGCCAGCGCGAGGCCGTGATCAACGCCGACCGCGTGGCCAACCCCGGCTGCTACGCCACCGGCGCGATTGCTTTGCTGCGCCCCTTGGTGGACGCGGGCTTGGTGCCCGCCGACTTTCCCGTGGCCCTGCCTTCGGTCAGCGGCTACTCGGGCGGCGGCCGCACCATGATTGAGGACTACGAAGCTGGCAAAGCGCCGCTGTTTGAAGCCTATGCACTTGGCTTAGAGCACAAACACATCCCCGAAATCATGGCCTACACCGGCCTCACACGCCGGCCTTTGTTTGTGCCATCGGTGGGTAACTTCCGCCAAGGCATGTTGGTGCAACTGCCCATCCATTTGGACATGCTGCCAACCAAACCCAAAGCGGCTGACCTGCACGACGCGCTGGCCAAACACTACGGCCAACACACTGACGGCTGGGTGAGCGTGCAACCCGCCACCGACAACGGCAAACTCGACGCGACCGCGTTGAACGACACCAACAAACTAGAAATTCGCGTCTTCGCGAACGAAACCCATCGCCATGCCGTGCTGATGGCGCGATTGGACAACTTAGGCAAGGGCGCTAGCGGCGCTGCGGTGCAAAACTTGCAATTGATGTTGGGCGTTTAAAAGTCTTCTGCGCCAGCGACAACTTTGCGCACGACCTCAGGCGCAAAGCCTCGGCTCACTAAAAACCGCACTTGTTTGGCACGCGCCGCTTGGTCCACAGGCGGCTCGCCAAATTTCTTTCGCCAGACTTCGCGGGCTCGCTCAAGCTCGGTGCTGCGCATCTCTTGCACGGCTTCGGCGATGGCCTCAACAGGCAACCCCTTGGCTTGCAATTCTTGACGCACCCGGGATGCACCGAGCTTGCGAGAGCGGCTGTTGACCACTGACTCCACCACACGCTGCTCGTTGATGAAGTCTTTGGCCTGCAAAAAATCCAAGGCCTCGGCCAGCTCGCCCGGCGTTTCTTCAAACGGTTTGAGCTTGCGCTCTAGCTCAAAGCGCGAGTGCTCGCGTTGCGAGAGCAAGCGCAAGGCTCTGCCTTTGAGCGAGAGTTGAAACCCCTTGGCCCTTTTCGCCTGAGGTTTCTCGTCTCCGTTTGAATCGACGTCGTGTGTCACGAGGCTGACTTTTGGGTTGACGCTTTTGAGCGAGCGTTAAGCCACTACGCCGTCTGCATCTGCATCAGCAGCGCCCTTGACGTCTTTCGCTTCTTTGGCAGCCTTAGAGGCCTTGGGCGCTTTTTCTTCTTTGGCCGCAGGTGCATCTACACCGCCAGCCAACAAAGGAATACCCAAAGATTCGCGCACTTTGTTTTCGATCTCGAAAGCCAAGGCTTCGTTTTCGCGCAAGAACTCACGGGCGTTGTCACGGCCTTGGCCAATTTTTTCGCCTTGGTAGGCGTACCAAGCGCCAGACTTTTCAATGACTTTGGCGTTCACGCCCATGTCAATGATTTCGCCTTGACGGCTGATGCCTTCGCCAAACAAGATATCGAACTCAGCCGTCTTGAACGGAGGCGCCACTTTGTTCTTCACCACTTTGACTTTGGTTTCGTTACCCACTGCTTCGTCACCACGCTTGATGGTGCCGGTGCGACGAATGTCCAAACGCACAGAAGCGTAGAACTTGAGCGCGTTACCGCCAGTGGTTGTTTCTGGCGAACCAAACATCACGCCAATCTTCATGCGGATTTGGTTAATGAAGATCACCGTGCAGTTGGTCTTCTTGATGGAAGCCGTCAACTTGCGCAAGGCTTGGCTCATCAAGCGAGCTTGCAGGCCTGGCAATGAATCGCCCATGTCGCCTTCGAGTTCAGCCTTGGGTGTGAGGGCGGCCACAGAGTCGACCACCACCAAATCCACCGCGCCTGAACGCACCAAGCTGTCGACCACTTCCAACGCTTGTTCGCCGGTGTCGGGCTGACTGATGAGCAAGTCTTGCAAGTTCACGCCGAGCTTTTGGGCGTATTGGGAATCCAAAGCGTGCTCAGCATCCACAAACGCGCAAGTGCCGCCTTGTTTTTGCATCTCGGCAATCACTTGCAAGGTGAGGGTGGTTTTGCCCGATGACTCTGGGCCGTAGATTTCGATCACGCGACCACGCGGCAAACCGCCCACGCCCAAGGCAATGTCTAAACCCAATGAGCCGGTGGACACAACTTGGATGTCGTCAATCACTTCTCCTTCGCCCAAGCGCATGATGGTGCCCTTGCCGAATTGTTTTTCGATTTGCGCCAAGGCGGCTTGGAGGGCTTTGGCTTTTTCGCTGTCAGCGACGATGGGTTTGTTGTTCATGAGAAATCTCCGTTAAATCAAGGGCTTACCGAGAATGTCCAGCCACTGCATTTATCAACAGCTGGATGCTTGACCAGTACTTTACCGCAAAGTCAAAACTTGTAAACACTTTTTTTGGTCAGTTTGCCTTACCATACGAAAATGGCTTCTGCACCTACGTTTTCTACCCAGCAAGACTGGCGACAAATCCACCTTGGCCGCCTGCTAGGCCACGCCATGCGCCGCTTTGACGCCCGCGTATTGCACCTGATGGCGCATAACGAGGATGTGCCGCTGGCCTTGTCCAACCTCGCGGCACGTGCGCAGGTGAGCGCCGCGCACATCCACATCACACGCCATTTGAGTTTGCAGGGCTCGCGCCTGAGCGAGTTGGCCGACAGCGCCGGCATGACCAAGCAAGCCATGGGCGACTTGGTGACCCAGTGCGAGGCCTGGGGTTTGGTGCAGCGCACACCCGACCCGCAAGACGCCCGCGCGCGGCGCATTGTGTTCACCGAAACAGGCTTGGCTTGGCTTCGCGCATTCGAGCTAGCGGTGGCGCAAACCGAGGCGGAATTCAAACAAGAAGTGGGCACGGACGTGGCCACCGTGGTCAGCTTAGGGTTAGAGGCCTATGCCGGGGCTTACTCGGACCTAGAATCGCAGCGCTGAACTTTCTAAAAAACACAAACAAAGTTGGAGACAACACATGCGCATCCTGATTGCAGAAGACGACTTGGTCTTGGCCGACGGCCTGTTGCGTACTTTGCGCGCATCGGGTGCTGCCGCCGACCACGTGGCCAGCGGCACCGAAGCCGATGCCGCCTTGATGACCACCGATGAATTTGACCTGCTCATCTTGGATTTGGGTCTGCCAAAAATGCACGGCCTTGAAGTGCTCAAACGTTTGCGCTCACGCGGTTCATCCATTCCTGTGCTCATCCTCACCGCCGCTGACGGCGTGGAAGAGCGTGTGAAAGGTTTGGACTACGGCGCTGACGACTACATGGCCAAACCCTTCAGCCTGCAAGAGCTTGAAGCCCGCGTGCGCGCACTCACACGTCGCGGCATGGGTGGCACCTCGTCGTCCATCAAACACGGCCCACTGGTGTACGACCAAACGGGTCGTGTCGCCACCATCGACGGCAAGATGGTTGAGCTGTCTGCACGCGAACTCGGTTTGCTGGAAGTGCTGTTGCAACGCAGTGGCCGCTTGGTGAGCAAAGACCAACTGGTCGAGCGCTTGTGCGAGTGGGGCGAAGAGGTGAGCAACAACGCCATCGAGGTATACATCCACCGCCTGCGCAAGAAGATTGAAAAAGGCCCGATCCGCATCGCCACCGTGCGCGGCTTGGGCTACTGCCTAGAAAAAATTCCGGGCTAAACACGGCGCACTTGCATGGCAAAGCTGTTTAGGCGCGAGCAACACTCGCTGTTTGGCGAGATTTTGGATTGGATGCTCACGCCGCTGCTGTTGCTGTGGCCGGTCAGCTTGGCGCTCACTTGGCTGGTGGCGCAAAACATTGCAGGCCGCCCGTTTGACCGAGGCTTGGAATACAACGTGCAAGCCCTCGCGCAGCTCGTCAAGAGCGACCAAACGCGCATGTATTTCAACTTGCCTTTGCCAGCGCGCGAAATTTTGCGCGCCGACGAAGCGGACTTGATTTATTACCAAGTGCTGGGCACGCGTGGCGAATTTGTGAGCGGCGAACGCGACTTTCCGCTACCCCCAGACGAAGAGCAACCTCTGCCAGGCGAAGTGCGTATTCGCGATGACGAAATGCGCGGCGCCGATGTGCGCGTGGCCTACACCTGGGTGCGCGTAGACGTGCCAGGTGCCAAGCCCGTGCTGGTGCAAGTGGGCGAAACGTTAGAGAAACGCTCTGTGCTGGCCACCGAAATTATCAAAGGCGTGATGCTGCCGCAGTTCGTCATCTTGCCGCTGGCCGTGCTGCTAGTGTGGCTGGCTTTGGCGCGCGGCATTCGCCCGCTCAACAAACTCGAAGAACGCATTCGCTTACGCAAACCCGATGACTTGAGTCCGTTGGATGAATCTGCGGTACCGCAAGAAGTAGCCCCTCTGGTGGCCTCTATCAACGACTTGCTCACACGACTCAAAGAATCCATCGCCACACAAAAACGCTTTTTGGCCGATGCCGCGCATCAGCTCAAAACACCGTTGGCGGGCTTGCGCATGCAGGCAGATTTGGCGCAGCGCGCGGACTCGAGTGCCGATGAACTCAAGCAATCGCTCAAACTCATTGGACGCGCCAGCATTCGCGCCACGCACACGGTGAACCAACTGTTGTCCTTGGCACGCGCCGAAAGCGGCAGCACCAACATCGCGCGCAGCCCGTGTGATTTGGTGGCGTTGGTGAGCGACGTGATTCAAGACTCGCTGCCCCGCGCCATGGACAAATACATCGACCTCGGCTACGAAGGTGCTGCCTCTGGCAGCACTGGCGTGCGCGTGATGGGCAACCCCACGTTGCTCAAAGAAATGGTGCGCAACTTGGTGGACAACGCCATCAACTACACGCCCTCCAGCGAGGACACTCCGGGCGTGATTACCGTGCGTTTGCTCGCTGACAAGTTTGGCAAAGTGGTGGTGTTGCAAGTGGAAGATTCGGGCCCCGGCATTCCGGAAGCCGAACGCGATTTGGTGTTCCAGCCCTTCTACCGCGCCTTGGGCACAGAGGCCGACGGCTCTGGCCTCGGCCTGCCCATCGTGATGGAAATTGCACACCAACACGCCGCCGTGGTGACGCTGGAAGATGCATCCCCCGGCAAGTCCATGCCGGGTGCGCGGTTCACCGTGCGTTTCTCGAATACGCAGGCATAAAAAAGCGGCTCACAAGCCGCTTGTCCAACTCACGAGGTCTGTTTAAGCCAATGGCTTCACATGAAAGTGAATCGGCTGTTCATGCGTTTGCGCGTGCTCATGCGGTGCCTCGTTCTCAGCGCAAGGCATATTGCACAAGTCATTGCCATTCACGGGGCAAGCACGGTTGAATGTGACCACGTGGTCCACCTCGGCGCGAATGCCAATCCACTCGCCCAGTTTGTGGTCGTGATGGCTGGGCACATGGGCCATTACTGTCTCGCCTGTTTTCAAGCGCAAGGTGTACAAAAACTCTGAGCCACGGAATGATTTGCGAATGATTTCCGCCTTCACGGGGGCGTCGTCGTCATGCACGATGTCATCCGCACGCAGCAACACATCGCACTCACCGGATGCAAAGGTGCAGGGCAGTGGGCACTCGGCCACATCCATCAAATCGCCCATGGGCGTGTGAACCACCACTTGGTTGTTCACCTCGCGCAGCGTGGCGGGTGTGAACACGCCGTGGCCAATGAACTCGGCCACAAAGCGCGTGGCAGGGCGGTGGTACAGCGTGTAGGCGTCGTCCCATTGGTGCAAGCGACCTTCGGACATGACGCCAATCACATCACCAATCGCAAAGGCTTCCATTTGGTCGTGCGTCACAAACAAGGCTGTGGTTTGCGCTTCTTTCAAAATGCCACGCACTTCCAAAGCCAAGCGTTCGCGCAGTTCCACATCCAGGTTAGAGAACGGTTCGTCCAATAACAACAGTTGTGGCTTAGGCGCCAACGCACGGGCCAAGGCCACGCGCTGTTGTTGGCCACCCGACAATTCGTGTGGAAAACGTTGTGCACTGCTGGCCAAACCCACCAAGGCCAACACCTCGCGCACACGCGCTTCGCGCTCGGCACGGGGTTGCTTGTGCAAGCCAAAGCTCACGTTGTCATGCACGGTCAAATGGGGAAAGAGGGCATAGTCTTGAAACACCATGCCAATGCGGCGCGCTTCGGGTGCCACATGCGCGGAGGCACTGCTGACCACCGATTGGGCCAAACGAATCTCACCCGCGCTGGCACGCTCTAGGCCGGCCACTGCACGCAACAGCGTGGTTTTGCCGCAGCCCGAAGGGCCAATGAGCACACCCATTTCGCCCGCGCGCAAGCTCAGCGTGACGCGATCCACCGAAGGACGGGCACGTTCTGTGTAGCTGACTGAGAGCTGGGCGACATCTAAAAACATACCGCCATTGTAGAGACGGCCTTTAACGCCACACGCTGTGCGGCTACCTACAATGCCGCATGGTTTTTAGCTCTCGCTTGTTTTTACGCTGTGTGTTGGCCGTGCTGGCCTTGCTGTTGGCACTGCCAGTGTTGACCGTGCTGTTTTCGTGGGCACAGTGGAACGACGCCTCAGCCAGCATCTTGGCTGAGATGGCCAGCACGGTGCTGCCTGACTATGTGGGCACCTCGCTGCTGCTGTGCGCACTGGTGAGCGTGGGCGTCATCAGCATGGGCACGGTGTCTGCGGCAGCGGTGACGTTGTTTGACTTCCCCATGCGCCGCAGTTTGGAATGGGCGCTGCTCTTGCCACTGGCCATGCCTGCGTATGTGGTGGCCTATGCCTACACCGACTACTTGCAATTCAGCGGCCCCCTGCAAACCGGCATTCGGGCTGCGTTTGGCCTAGAAGGCCGCGTGTTCCCCGAGGTTCGCAATGTGTGGGGCGCAGCCTGTGTGTTCACCCTCGCGCTGTATCCCTATGTGTATTTACTGGCTCGCACCGCGTTGTCTGAGCGTGCCAACCATTTGATGGAAGCGGCACGTTTGCTAGGTGCGCCTTTGTCGCGCCGCATCATGCGCGTGGCCTTGCCCTTGGCCCGCCCCGCGATTGCTGCAGGCACCGCATTGGCCTTGATGGAAACCTTGGCTGACTTCGGTGTGTCGAGCTACTTTGGCATTCAAACCTTCACCGCCGGCATTTACAAGGCCTGGCTGGTGATGGACAACCGCATTGCCGCTGCACAGCTGGCCACCTTGCTGCTCATCGTGGTGGTGGCTTTGTTGGCAGCCGAACAGCGTGCGCAATCGCGTTTGCGTTTTTCGAGTGCCCGTGCCGACCGTCACAGCAGTGAATCGCAGCCGTTGAAGTTGCATGGTTTGCCGGCTGCGTTTGTGTGGACTTTGTGCGTGTTGCCCGTGTTGTGTGGTTTTGTGCTGCCTGTGTTGTTCATGGTTCGTGCTTTGCTGCAAGGCGATGGCGTGGTGGACTTGCCTTGGGGCCGCTTCTTGCAATGGTCACTCACCAGTTTGTCGTTGGGTGGCATGACGGCTTTGCTAGCCGTGGGCGCCGCGTTGCTGCTGGCTGCACAAGCCCGTTTGCACCCCAACTGGCTCACGCGCCAAGCCATGGGCGTGGTGAGCTTGGGCTACGCCGTGCCAGGCGCGGTGATTGTGGTGGGCTTGCTCTTGCCGGTGGGTTGGGTGCAAGCCACGTGGCCGCAATCGGGCGTGGGCTTTTGGCTGACCGCCACGGTGTTGGGTTTGGTGTGGGCGTACTTGGTGCGCTTTGTGGCTGTGGCTTTGCAATCGGTGCAAAGCGGCTACGCGCGTGTGCCTGCTTCACTGGACGACAGTGCGCGCATGTTGGGCACCTCAGGCTTCTCGCTGGTGCGCCGCGTGCATTGGCCTTTGCTCAAAAAACCATTGGCAGCGGCCACACTGCTGGTGCTCGTGGACGTGATGAAAGAGCTGCCCGCCACCTTGGTGCTGCGCCCCTTCAACACCGACACCTTGGCCGTCATGGCCTACCAATTGGCGCGTGATGAACGCTTGGGCGAAGCTGCTTTGCCCTCGTTGGCCTTGGTGCTGGTGGGCTTGCTGCCGGTCATCTTGCTCAGCCGCACCCTGCGCCGCAACTGACTCTGCGCGATAAAACCTGCACTTCCGGCAGGGGCATTTGATCCAAGTCAAATGATAATGATTCGCATTTGATGTACACTCATCCCAAGCTTTTCAACTTGGAGTCGCCACATGCGTCGCACCCTCACCGTTTTGTCCTTGGCCATTTCTGCCGTATCCGCTGGCCTGTTCAGCGCTTCTGCATTGGCCGATGAGCAGGTCATCAACCTGTACTCAGCACGCCACTACCCCACCGATGAAGCGCTGTACAGCGACTTCACCAAAGCCACGGGCATCAAGATCAACCGCGTCGATTCGGACGACGCAGGCATCATCGCCCGCCTCAAGGCTGAGGGCACGGCATCACCTGCCGATGTCATCTTGCTGGTGGACGCGGCCCGTTTATGGAAAGGCGAAGTCGATGGCATGTTCTTGCCCATCAAATCCAAGACTCTGGAAACCGCCATTCCCTCGCAGCTGCGCTCTAAACCCACCGACGACGGCACCGCTTGGTTTGGTTTGTCCACCCGCGCTCGCGTGGTGGTGTACGACAAGCTCAAGGTCAAACGTGAAGAGGTAGACACCTACGAAGAGCTGGCTGACCCTAAGAACAAAGGCAAGTTGTGCATCCGCTCAGGCTCGCACCCCTACAACCTGAGCTTGTTTGGCGCAATGACCGAACACCTCGGCCCCGCCGCCACTGAAACGTGGCTTAAAGGCATGGTCGACAACATGGCACGCGCACCAAAGGGCGGCGACACCGACCAAATCAAAGCAGTGGCCAGCGGTGAGTGCGGCATTGCAGTGACCAACACCTACTACTTGGCGCGTTTGATGCGCTCCACCAACCCCGCCGACAAAGCGGTGGCCGAGCGTGTGGGCGTGGTGTTCCCCAACCAGCAAAGCTGGGGCACACACGTGAACGTGGCCGGTGGTGCAGTGGCGCGTTATTCGAAAAACCAATCGAACGCGGTGAAGTTTTTGGAATACCTCGTCAGCCCCGAAGCACAAAACCACTTTGCCAATGGCAACAACGAGTGGCCCGTGGTCAAAGGCATGAAGCTGGACAACCCAGCCCTCAAGGCCATGACCGGCGGTAACTTCAAAAGCGAGCTGGTGCCCATCAGCGCTGTCGGCATGAATCAAATCAAGGTGCAACAAATGTTGGACCGCGTGGGTTTCAAGTAAACACCACGCCTGCGTTGCGCAGACGATGCGCAACTTCTCGAACAGCCAGCCACTCACGCCTTCGGGTCGTTGATAGCCAGCCATTGATCAGGCAGCTTGCCTGCCACCTTTTCAATGTTGGAATTTCAAATGAAACACCCCCAAGGCACATCTGTGCGCCGCACACGCTCGCTCGAAATCGGGCCAAAAGCGCCTAACAACTTGCTGCCTTTGGCGGCCTTGATGTTGGCGGGCGCCATGGGCGCGGCGCAACCCGCCCTTGCGCAGAGCGATGAAAAAACGCTCAAAACCGTCACGGTCAAAGACACGCAAGACCCGAACTTGTCCAAGGAAAGCTTGCTGGTCAAACAAACGGGCATTGCCAAAGGCAACCAGCAGCTCAAAGACATCCCGCAAACCGTGACGGTGATGACCGAAAAGCTCATCGCCGATCGCAACTACGACGACTTCCGTGAAGTACTCAAGTCCACCGCCGGCGTGACGTTTCAAGCGGGAGAAACAGGCGAAGAAGATGTGCGAATGCGCGGCTTTTCACTGGGCCAAGCGGGTGACATTTACGTCGATGGGCTGCGCGATGCCCCCCTGACCGAGCGCGACACCTTCAACACCGACCGTGTGGAAGTGCTCAAAGGTTCAGCGTCGATGCTGTTTGGTAAAGGCTCAACCGGCGGCGTGGTCAACCAAGTCAACAAGCAACCCTTCTTGATGGACCAAAACGAAACCAACGTCACCATCGGGAGCGGCCAAATGCGTCGCATCACCGGCGACTTCAACAAACAAACTGGCGAATCCTCAGCCTTTCGTCTGAACGTGATGACACACGAGGCAGACAACTGGGGAGCGAAGGCCGACAAAAAAGGTGTGGCTGGTGCATATCGCACAGGCATTGGTGAGCGTGACGAATATTCCGTTGGCCTTTACCACCTAGAAACCGATGGACGCCCGCTGTACAACCACCCTTGGATGATTGACAGCGGCACAAGCACCGCCAGCAGCAATCCTTCGGGTGTGATCGTTCCGGTACTGAATGCCAAAAATTATTACGGCTACAGCAGCGATTACTTAAAAACTCAAACCTCGTATCTGACACTCGGCCACACACACCGATTCAACCCAGACAGCGCACTGAAAACCACGGTGCGTTACGGCCACTACGAGCGTGATTTGCTGGCAAGCGCAGTGCGCTTCACAAACGCCACCTCGCGCTCTAGCCTCAATGCCAACACATCACTGTCACGAAGCTTCAAAGCTCGCCGCGGTGAAAGTGATGCGCTGCAAGTGCAAAGCGACTACAACAACAACTTTGAATGGATGGGTCGCAAACACGAGCTGATTGCGGGTGTCGATTACACCCAAGACAAAGCCTTGCGCAATAACAGTGCAGCCACCGGACTGCCGAGTGCAGGTCCAACGACTGTCGGCACACCCAACGATGCCGAGTCCATCACCGACAACCGCCAAGTGGCCATGAACCGTTTTGATGCAGAGAACTTGGGGCTTTACACCCAAGACACCATCAGCATCACCCAACAGTTCAAAGTGCTAGGCGGTCTTCGCTTAGACCACTTCAGCGCCAAGTACCGCGACACGAGCAACAACAGCTTTCAGATGCGTGAGAACCTCTGGAGCCCGCGCATGGGTGCAATTTGGCAGCCCACCGACAGCGCGACCTACTACACCTCATACGGCACGTCATACAACACATCGGGTGACACCTATCAGTTCGCTCTGGGCAGCTACGCACCAGGATCCAGCAACGCCAAAACGGCCAACACACCACCCGAGAAGAGCCGCAACATGGAAGTCGGCAGCAAGTTTGAAATCTTCGAGAAAAAGGGCTTGCTTGGCATAGCGCTCTTTCACTCTGAGAAGTACAACGAACGCAACACCGATGCAGACAGCGCGGCTGCACAACAGCTGCTCTCTGGCAAGCGACACGCCACGGGCATGGAGTTCAACTTCGCAGGACGTCTGACACCCGCATGGGAAATGTTCTACAACCACACTTGGATTCCTGAAGCCACCATTGATGAAAGCAACATCGTTGCAACGGGCACAGGTGCACAAGGCAAGGGCGACCGATCGGCACTCACGCCTAAGCACAGCGCCAGCTTGTGGACGACTTACCGTATCAGCCCGCTGTGGCGCGTGGGCTCTGGCTTGAACTACCGCGGCGAGCAAAACCCAGATGGCGCTCGCACAAAAACAGCGGCCGCCTTCACCACGGTTGACGCGATGGCCGAATACACCTTGAACGATGCCAACGTGCTCAAGTTCAACATCTCCAACCTCACCAACAAGCTCTACGCCGATTCGCTGTATCGCGGTTTTTATGCCCCGGGCGCACCCCGCCGCATAGAGCTGAGCTGGAAATCCATGTTCTAAAGGAAAGCCCTCATGCTGCTGCACTTGCGTAACGTCCTCACCACCGAGGAGCTCCAAACGGCCCAATCTTTGCTGGGCGACGACGCCCCTTGGATGGAAGGGCGCATCAGCGCAGGTTCGCAAGCCGCGACGGTGAAGAACAACTCCCAGCTGTCGCAAAGCAGTGCGCAGGCCAAGCAGTTGCAAGCGCTCATCTTGAGTGCGTTGAAGCGCGATGCTTTGTTTTTCTCTGCAGCCTTGCCACGCAAAATTTTCAACCCGCTGTTCAACCGCTATCGCGACGACGCCAACCACTTTGGCCCGCACGTCGATGGCGCAGTGATGCATTCGCAAGCCACTGGCGAGTGGGTTCGCACCGATGTGTCGTGCACCGTTTTTCTGAGTGACCCCACGAGCTACGACGGCGGTGAGCTACTGGTGCAAGACACCTATGGCAGCCGAGGCGTCAAGCTTGCCGCAGGGGATGCGGTGCTTTACCCCGGTACTAGCATTCATGAGGTCACGCCTGTTACGCGCGGTGAACGTGTGGCGAGTTTCTTCTGGATTGAGAGCATGGTGCGCAGTGACGAACAACGCCGCACCTTGTTTGAGCTCGACATGAACTTGCTCAAGCTGCGTTCGCAGTTAGGCGAAACACCCGAGACCACCTCGCTCACAGGCGTGTATCACAACCTGTTGCGTCAATGGGCCAGCACCTGACCATGCGCATGAACACGCTTAACCCGCACCACATTTCCAACACACGGCTGCGCAACACCATCGCAGTAGTGCTGCTGGTGCATGCTGCGCTTTTGTGGGTGGCACAAAACCAATTGGCTGAATTACCCGCCTCTGATGAATCTGGCCAAGTGGTAATGGCCGATGTCGTGTCTGACATTCCCAACCCTACCCCGCTCACACACGCCAAAACAGCGCCAACTGCAACACCGACACCTACGCCTACGCCTACGCCAACGAAGAGCGTGACTAAAACCGACACGCTCGCGCTCACACCCAACAGCAGCAACGCCCAAGAAGCCGCTGCCTCTAACGCTGCAGCTGCACCTTCTACCGCATCGGGCAAAACTGGCTCGCCAAGTTTGGTCGAACCTTCTGCTGATGCGGACTATTTAAAAAACCCACCGCCAGGCTACCCGCGCATCAGCCGCCGCAATGGCGAACAAGGCACGGTCATCGTTCGCGTGTTCATCAGCACGCAAGGCACGCCTGAAAAAGCTGAGGTGCGCACCTCCAGTGGCTTTGCACGTTTAGACCAAGCGGCGCTGGAAGCCGTGCAGCGTTGGCGCTTTGTGCCTGGTCGTCGCAATGGCACGCCAGAAGCCATGTGGTTCAACATCCCCGTTCGTTTTATTTTGGAGTAAGTCATGCCCGCATCATTTGGTTTTTCAAATATTTGGCTGCAAGGTGATTGGGTCACGCGCAGCATTTTGTTGCTGTTGCTCGGCATGTCATTGGCCAGTTGGGTTGTCATCGTCATCAAAGCCTTGGACACATGGCGACACAAAGAGAATGCGCTCAACAGCGAACAGTTTTGGCACTGCACCAGCTTGGCTGAAGGCCTGAGTGTGCTGAGCCAACGCCCCAACAACCTGTTTCATCACTTGGCACTGACGGGCCAAGAAGCCACCGAACATCACCAAGCTGCACAAAAGCAATTGCATGATCGTTTGGACATCAGCGATTGGCTGACTCGCAGTTTGCGCAACGGCATTGATGACCACACCTCACACTTACAAAACTGGCTCTCAATCTTGGCCTCGATAGGTTCAACCTCGCCATTCGTGGGCTTGTTCGGAACGGTTTGGGGCATCTACCACGCGTTGGTGAACATTGGCACAACGGGCAACGTTGGCATTGATGCAGTTGCAGGCCCCATCGGCGAGACCTTGATCATGACGGCATTGGGTTTGGCCGTAGCGATTCCAGCCGTGCTGGGCTACAACGCCTTGGTGCGCGGCAACAAATTCATCATCGCGCGCATGAACCGTTTTGCACATGATTTGCACGCTTATTTCGTCACAGGCGCACGCGTGCACAGCAGCGCACAAGGAGCCAACCATGTCGTTTGAAGCCAATGAGGGCAGCGATGAGGTGATGAGCGAAATCAACATGACACCCTTGGTGGACGTGATGTTGGTGTTGTTGGTGATCTTCATCATCACGCTGCCCGTGATTCAACACGCCGTCAAGGTAGATCTGCCCAGCGCCAGCAGCATGCGCAGCAGCCCGCCTCCTAACAATTTGCAACTGTCTGTCGATGCACAAGGCCAATACTTCTTGGGCAAACAAGCCATCAGCGCAGACGCTTTGCAACTGCGCTTGAAAGATGAAGCCAGCAAAGACCCGCAACCACAGCTCTTCATCCGCGGCGACAAACGTGTGCCTTACGAGTTTGTGGCGCAAGCCATGAGCAGCGCACAACGTGCGGGCATGCAGCGCATTGGTTTTGTCACCACCCAGCCATGAACCAGCCTACTGACTCGAAAACCACGGCATCCGCTGCAGCTGGCACCTCATCTAGCACTGCTGATGGCATTCGGACGCTGGACAGCCAGGAGTTGCTTGGCAAACAAGGTGTGCTTTACATCCGTCATCAAGGTGAGACGTACCGACTGCAAACCACCCGCTTTGGCAAGCTGATCTTGACCAAATAAGGCGCTTGGGCAGCCGTTGCCCAAGGCTGCCTCAATCGACCTCATTGAGACAAACAATCGCCGACGCAGAAAATCTTGTCTATCATTCACGTCAATGAGTTTTTCTCATTCGATAGTTTTTATCAACCACCCAAAGGAAACCACATGTCTTTGATCAATACCCAAATCCAACCGTTCAAGAACCAAGCCTTCCACAACGGTAAGTTCGTTGAAATCACCGAAGCCACGCTCAAGGGCAAGTGGAACGTGTTCATCTTCATGCCAGCTGCATTCACTTTCAACTGCCCAACAGAAATCGAAGACGCAGCTGACAACTATGCAGCTTTCCAAAAAGCCGGCGCTGAGGTGTACATCATCACCACCGACACTCACTTCTCACACAAAGTGTGGCACGAGACTTCTCCAGCCGTGGGCAAAGCCAAGTTCCCATTGATCGGTGACCCAACACACAAGTTGACACGCGCTTTTGGCGTGCACATCGAAGAAGACGGCCTGGCATTGCGCGGCACTTTCGTGATCAATCCAGAAGGCATGATCAAGACCATGGAAATCCATTCCAACGAAATCGCTCGTGACGTGTCTGAGACATTGCGCAAGTTGACTGCTGCTCAATACACAGCCGCTAACCCAGGCCAAGTGTGCCCAGCGAAGTGGAAAGAAGGCGCGAAGACTTTGGCTCCTTCCATCGACTTGGTCGGCAAGATCTAATTTTTGCCTTCGTTAAACCCTGCTGACGCAGGGCGTTGACCGCAGCGCATGGCAACAAACCGTGCGCTGTACTCAACGAATTTCCCAACCCTTTGAACCCATCCGGTCAGCGCCATAAGCGCTTGGCCTAGGATTTCTGCACCCCGAAATAGGAGAACACCATGCTCGACGACGCACTCAAAGCACAACTTCAACAATACCTTGGCATGTTGCGCCAGCCCATTCGCTTGATCGCCTCACTCGACGACAGCGAAACCGGCAAAGACATGGGCGAATTGCTCAACACCATCGTGGGCTTGTCTGACAAAGTCACGCTCGACACTTCGGGCAACGATGCCCGCAAGCCTTCATTTGCTGTGGTGCGCGAAGGCGAAACACAAGGCGTGCGCTTTGCAGGCTTGCCACTTGGCCACGAGTTCACTTCTTTGGTGTTGGCGCTGTTGTGGACCGGCGGCCATCCACCCAAAGTCGAGCAAGATGTGATCGACAGCATCAAAGGCCTTAATCCTGTTGATGGTGGCGACTTCAACTTTGAGGTCTACATGTCCCTGAGCTGCCACAACTGCCCAGACGTGGTGCAAGCCCTCTCGCTCATGGCCATCGTCAACCCCAAGGTCAAGACCGTAGTGATTGAAGGCGGTGCGTTCCAGAAAGAAGTGGAAGAGCGTCAAATCATGGCTGTGCCCATGGTGTTCTTGAACGGCCAAGTGTTCGGCTCAGGCCGCATGAGCGTGGAAGAAATCGTCGCCAAGCTCGACACAGGCGCTGCCGCACGCGACGCCGTGAAGATGAGCGAGAAAGCCCCTTACGACGTGTTGATCGTGGGCGGTGGCCCAGCAGGTGCAGCCGCCGCTGTGTATGCAGCCCGCAAAGGCATTCGCGTGGGTATTGCCGCTGAGCGCTTCGGCGGTCAGCTGAACGACACCATGTCGATTGAAAACTACATCTCGGTGTTAGAGACCAACGGCCCCAAACTCGCCGCTGACCTCGAAGCCCAAGTGCAGCACTACGGCGTGGACATCATGAACATGCAACGCGCCAGCAAAATTGTGTCTGCTGAAGAAACCGGCGGCATGACAGAAGTGCACTTAGAAAATGGCGGCGTGCTCAAAGCCAAGAGCGTCATTTTGTCTACTGGCGCACGTTGGCGCAATGTGAACGTGCCCGGCGAAGCCGAATATAAAAACAAAGGCGTGGCCTACTGCCCACACTGCGACGGCCCCTTGTTCAAAGGCAAGCGCGTGTCCGTGATCGGCGGTGGCAACTCAGGCGTAGAAGCCGCCATTGACTTGGCAGGCATCGTCGAACACGTGACCTTGATTGAATTTGCCGACCAGCTCAAAGCTGATGCCGTGTTGGTGAACAAGCTCAAGAGCTTGCCCAACGTGACCATCCATGCCAATGCACAAACCACTGAGATCACCGGTGAAGGCGGCAAGGTCAATGGCCTGAGCTACAAAGACCGCGCCACTGACGTCGTGCACCATGTGCCACTCGAAGGCGTGTTCGTGCAAATCGGCTTGGTGCCCAACACCGAGTTCTTGAAAGGCAGCATGGAGCTGAGCAAGTTTGGCGAGATCGTGATCGATGCCAAAGGCCACACCAGCATGCCTGGCGTGTTTGCAGCAGGTGACTGCACGACCGTGCCCTACAAGCAAATCATCATTGCGGCAGGCGAAGGTGCGAAGGCGGCTTTGTCAGCGTTTGATCATTTGATCCGTCAACCCACGACTGCTTAAACCAGCTCATCTGCGCGATGCAGTAAAAGGCAGGTGCTTCGGTACTTGCCTTTTTTTATTGCCGCTCAATATGCGCACCATGCATAGGCTTCGCCTAAATCATGGATAGAAACAATTGGCTGGACTATTTGAATTGCAAGCATCACAGTCTGGAGCAAGCAGTTATTTTTAACCTCAAGGAGACACACATGAGCCAAGCATCAGATACCGGCAAATGCCCATTCCACGCAGCAGGCGGCGCACGCGCACAGCAAGGCGCTCAGTCCAATGCACAGTGGTGGCCCAACCAGCTCAACCTCTCCATCTTGCACCAGCACCAAGCGGTATCCAACCCGATGGATGCAGACTTTGATTACCACGAAGAATTCAAAAAGCTCGACTACGCCGCGCTCAAAAAAGACTTGGCCGAGTTGATGACCCAGTCACAAGACTGGTGGCCCGCCGACTATGGCCACTATGGCGGCTTGTTCATTCGCTTGGCTTGGCACGCTGCAGGCACTTACCGCACGGCCGACGGGCGTGGCGGCGCAGGCACTGGTAACCAGCGTTTTGCCCCCATCAACAGCTGGCCTGACAACGGCAACCTCGACAAAGGTCGACGCTTGCTGTGGCCCATCAAACAAAAATACGGCAACCAAATTTCATGGGCTGATTTATTCATCTTGTGCGGCAACGTGGCCATGGAAACCATGGGCTTCAAAACCTTTGGCTTTGGTGGCGGACGCACCGACATTTGGGCCCCCGAAGAGGATGTGTATTGGGGCGCTGAAAAAGAATGGCTGGCCACCAGCGACAAACCCAACAGCCGCTACAGCGGCGAGCGCCAACTCGAAAACCCACTGGCTGCCGTGCAAATGGGTTTGATCTACGTGAACCCACAAGGGCCTGACGGCAAACCCGACCCCGTCGCCTCAGGCAAAGACGTACGCGAAACTTTCGCACGCATGGCCATGAACGACTACGAAACCGTGGCCTTGGTGGCCGGTGGCCACACCTTCGGCAAGATGCATGGCGCTGGCGACGCGGCCAAAGTGGGCCCCGAACCCGAAGCCGCACCCATGCACGAAATGGGTTTCGGTTGGATCAACAGCCACGGCACAGGCAAGGGTGCAGACACCACCACCAGCGGCTTTGAAGGTGCTTGGAAGCCCAACCCCACGCAATGGGACATGGGCTATTTCAAAGTGTTGTTCAAGTACGAGTGGGAGCAAATGACCACCGCCGCCGGAGCCATCCAATGGCGTGCCAAAGACGTGGCGCCCGAAGACATGGTGGTCGACGCACACGACCCCAACAAAAAGCACCCGCCTCACATGACGACGGCTGACTTGTCGCTGCGCTTTGACCCTGCGTACGAAAAAATCTCACGTCACTTCTACGCCAACCCCGACGAGTTTGCCGATGCGTATGCCCGCGCTTGGTTCAAACTGACCCACCGCGACATGGGACCCAAGTGCCTCTACCTTGGCCCAGAGGTTCCTGCCGAAGACTTGATCTGGCAAGACCCCTTGCCTGCAGTCACGCACGCACTGATCGACCCCAGCGATGCCACGGACTTGAAAGCCAAAATCTTGGCCAGCGGTTTGACAGTGGCCGAACTGGTGTCCACCGCGTGGGCCTCTGCATCCACCTTCCGCAACAGCGACAAACGCGGCGGAGCCAACGGCGCGCGCATTCGTCTTGCGCCGCAAAAGAACTGGGAAGTCAACCAACCCGAACAACTGGCACGTGTGCTGGCCACGCTGGATGTCATCCGCAATGGTTTTCACGCCACCCATCGCGGCAGCAAACAAATCTCGATGGCAGACCTCATCGTATTGGCGGGTAACGCTGGCTTAGAGGCCGCCGCCCAAGCAGCGGGCCACGCCATCGAAGTGCCTTTTGCCCCCGGACGCACCGATGCCACGCCCGAGCAAACCGATGCCGATTCATTTGCAGTGCTCGAGCCTCAAGCCGATGGTTTCCGCAACTACCGCCAAAAAGCATTCCGCGTGTCGCCAGAAGAAATGCTGCTCGACAAAGCGCAGTTGCTTGGCTTATCCGCGCCAGAAATGACGGTGCTGGTGGGCGGTCTTCGCGTGCTGGGGGCCAACCATGGCGGCAGCAAACAAGGTGTGTTCACACATCGCGCAGGGCAGCTGACGCCCGACTTCTTTGTCAACTTGGTCGACATGTCCACGGCTTGGCAACCGACAGGCGACAACGCTTTTGAGGGGCGTGACCGCAAAACAGGTAACGTGAAATGGACTGCCAGCCGTGTGGATTTGGCCTTTGGCTCGAACTCACAGCTGCGCGCCATTGCCGAGGTCTATGCCCAACACGACAACGCGGGCAAGTTTGTCAAAGACTTTGTCGCCGCTTGGACCAAGGTGATGAACTTGGACCGCTTCGACCTGAAGTGAGCCTTGGCCCCTGCGCTGCCTATACGCGCAAGGGGCTTTTTATTTGGCCTCAGACGCTGCTGGCTTAATCGTCAGCAGCTCTGGGTCCACTTGGTTTTCAAGGCGGTGTGGCTCTTGCACGGGCTTAGGCCCCAAGCCTAAGAAACGCAAAGCACCGTCGTTCCACAACCAAAACAACAGGTTGACCACGGCCAACACGTAAACCACGTTGCGCAGTAAAAATTTTGATTTCATACATCCACCTTCATTTTTGAATTGCGCCAGCCTTTGCAAGCGCCGCTGTGCACGCTACACAGGCCGCACGCTCACCTCTGAGCTGCTGATGGCCTCTTGGCCTTGTTCGGTGTCCACCAGCATTGCGCCCGTCGCATCCACACCCCTTGCCACGCCGTGACGGCCATCGCTCAGGGTGACGTTCAAGTTGCTCAGTGCATCGCGGGCATTGAAAGCATTTTGCAGTGGTGCAAAGCCTGTGCGTTCAAACGCCAGCAAGGTAGCCAGCAAGGGTTCGGCCACTTTAGTTAAGGCCTCGGGTGCGGTGATGCCGCTTTGCAGGTCTTGCAGGCCCAAGGGCGCGGTAGACAGGTTATCGGCCACCGGTGGGGCGATGTTGATGCCGACGCCCACCACACAATATCGCCCCTCTTCGCTACCGTAGCTCATGCCCGTTGGCAAAGCCGTCTCGATCAAAATGCCCGCCAATTTGCCCCAACCCAAGGGGGTATTAGGGCGCTTCACCCACAAGTCGTTGGGCCACTTCAGCCGTACGCCAAGCTCGCCCTGCGGGTCTAGGCTACGCGCCAGCGACAAGCCCACCGCCAAGGACAGGCCCGACCAATCGGTGGGTTTGAGCATGAGGCCCAAGGAGAAGGTCAGGGCATGGCCCACTTCGCCGTGCCAAGGACGGCCTAAGCGACCACGGCCTGCGGTTTGGGTTTCGGCCACCAACAGCACCGGCTCGGTTTGGCCCGCACGGGCACGGCGCATGAGCTCGGTGTTGGTGGAGTCAATCTCTGGCAGCACCTCAACTGTGATGCCTGGTTGTTTGGCAACCATCGCAAGCCAGAGATCCTCCGCAGGCCAGATCATGAGTCTCAGCGCTTTTTAGCTTTGGCTTTAGAGGTGTCTTTGTCGACCTTGCCGATCGACTTTTTGTCTGACTTTTTTTTGTCTTCTTTGACTGGTTTGCTTTTTGACTTATCAGCCTTCTTTGCCTTGGGCTTTTCTTCCTTCGGAAACTCCGAGGTGGAGGACAACAAAGTGCCACGGCACTTCTTCGCGCCACACCAGCAGGGGTATTCGAGCTTGAGCTTGGGCGTCATGGGCGCGTCGATGACCAAGCCGTAGTCGTAGTTCAGCTCTTCACCGGCCTTGATGTCGCGGATGGCTTTGATGAACACGCGGCCGTTTTCTTCATCGGGCTCGCAGCTAGGCTTGCATGAGTGGTTGATCCAACGCGACGAGTTGCCGCCGTACTTGGCGTCGATCACATGCTTTTCGTCGATGTGAAAGTAAAACGTGTGGTTGGGGTCGGTGGGGTCGTGCGGGTGGCGGCGCAGCGCCTCTTTCCAGCTGATGATCTCGCCCACGTATTCAATGATGGTCTCGCCCTTGGCAAAGTCTGTCAGTGCGAAAACCCCTTTGCCATGCACGCCTGAGCGACGGGTTTGGATGCGGCGGCCTTTGATGGGCGCGGGGGTTGGGGCGAGAGATTTTTTGGACACTGAATTTTTCTGTTAACTTTAATACGTACGCATGTGCGTGCGCGCACATGGGCGCGCGTGCGCACGCGAGAGAACGAATTGTAGTGGTCAGTTTTTAAGGAACTTTGAAATGAGCAAAACCCTCGTGATTGCCGAAAAACCTTCGGTCGCGCAAGACATCGTGCGCGCACTCACGCCTGTGGCGGGGAAGTTCGAAAAACACGACGATCACTTTGAGAGCGACACCTATGTGGTCTCCAGTGCCGTCGGCCATTTGGTGGAAATCCAAGCGCCAGAAGAATTTGACGTCAAGCGCGGCAAGTGGAGCTTTGCCAACCTGCCCGTGATTCCTCCCTTCTTCGACTTGAAGCCGGTCGAAAAAACCAAGACGCGCTTGAATGCTGTGGTGAAGCTGGCCAAGCGCAAAGACGTGACTGCCCTCATCAACGCCTGTGACGCGGGCCGCGAAGGTGAGCTGATCTTCCGCTTGATCGAGCAATACGCCGGTGGCAAAAAGCCACTCGACAAACCTGTGAAGCGCCTGTGGTTGCAATCGATGACGCCGCAAGCGATTCGCGATGGGTTCGATTCCTTGCGCAGCGAAAAACAAATGCAAGGCTTGGCCGATGCGGCACGCAGTCGTTCGGAAGCCGACTGGCTGGTGGGCATCAACGGCACGCGCGCCTTGACTGCGTTCAACTCACGCGAAGGTGGCTTCTTCTTGACCACCGTGGGCCGTGTGCAAACGCCCACACTGTCGGTGGTGGTGGAACGCGAAGAACAAATTCGCAAGTTCATC
>CAUPNL010000009.1:0-66718 GCA_963512655.1 uncultured Limnohabitans sp.
AGATCCGTACAACGGCCACTTACCTTGACCGCGGTCTGGTGGGCGACCTCATCGCCAACGGCGTGAAGTTTGATGTCAAGCCCCGCGAAGAAGGTTCGCTCCTCATGACCTTGTTGGTCAGCTGGGGCCCCATGCTGCTGTTGATTGGTGTGTGGGTGTACTTCATGCGCCAAATGCAAGGCGGCGGCAAGGGTGGGGCGTTCAGCTTCGGCAAGAGCAAAGCCCGCATGCTGGATGAGAACAACAACCAAGTGACGTTTGCTGACGTGGCAGGTTGCGACGAAGCCAAAGAAGAAGTCAAAGAAGTGGTGGACTTTTTGAAAGACCCACAACGCTTCCAAAAACTGGGTGGTCGTATCCCACGCGGTTTGTTGTTGGTGGGCCCTCCCGGTACTGGTAAAACTTTGCTGGCCAAAGGTATTGCTGGCGAGGCCAAAGTGCCGTTCTTCAGCATCTCTGGTTCAGACTTTGTGGAGATGTTTGTGGGCGTGGGCGCAGCTCGCGTGCGTGACATGTTCGAGAACGCCAAAAAGAACGCACCTTGCATCATCTTCATTGACGAGATTGATGCGGTGGGTCGCCAACGTGGCGCCGGTGTAGGCGGCGGTAACGACGAACGTGAACAAACTTTGAACCAAATGTTGGTTGAGATGGATGGTTTCGAAACCAACCTTGGCGTGATCGTGGTGGCTGCCACCAACCGCCCAGACATTTTGGATGCCGCTTTGTTGCGCCCCGGTCGCTTTGACCGCCAGGTGTATGTGACCTTGCCCGATATCCGTGGCCGCGAACAAATCTTGAACGTGCACATGCGCAAAGTGCCAATTGGCCAAGACGTCAACGCCAGCGTGATTGCACGCGGCACACCCGGCATGAGCGGTGCTGATTTGGCTAACTTATGTAACGAAGCCGCCTTGATGGCCGCACGTCGCAACGCCCGTGTGGTGGAGATGGTCGATTTTGAGAAAGCCAAAGACAAAATCTTGATGGGCCCCGAGCGTAAAAGCATGGTCATGCCCGAAGACGAGCGCCGCAACACGGCGTACCACGAGTCTGGTCACGCATTGATTGGCAAGCTCCTGCCCAAGTGCGACCCTGTGCACAAAGTCACCATCATTCCTCGTGGCCGTGCATTAGGCGTGACCATGAGCCTGCCTGAAAAAGACCGCTACAGCTACGACAAAGAATTCATGTTGAACCAAATCAGCATGTTGTTCGGTGGTCGTATTGCCGAAGAAGTCTTCATGAACCAAATGACGACTGGCGCGAGCAACGACTTTGAACGTGCAACCTCCATTGCACGCGACATGGTGACGCGCTACGGCATGACCGATGCTTTGGGGCCTATGGTCTACGCCGAGAACGAAGGCGAAGTGTTCTTGGGCCGTTCGGTCACTAAGACTACCAGCATGTCCGAAGCCACCATGCAAAAGGTGGATGTGGAAGTGCGTCGCATCATTGATGAGCAATACAACTTGGCACGTCGTTTGATTGAGTTCAACAGTGACAAGATGCACGTCATGGCCAAAGCTTTGCTCGAATGGGAAACCATCGACAAAGAGCAAATTGACGACATCATGGAAGGCCGTCAGCCACGTCCACCGAAAGATTGGACACCTCGCACCCCTTCGGGGGGCGACAGTGGCGGAGGCAGTCCTGCGGTGCAGCCAGAGCCCGCACCTACGGCTGCTTAACACGGTTGTCATGGACTGATACACAGACGGGGCGCAAGCCCCGTTTTTCATGGAGCATTTATGTTTTGGCAAACCACACGTTTTCGCATTGATCTGAGCCAGCCGCAGGTGATGGGCATTGTCAATGTCACGCCCGACTCATTCTCGGATGGTGGTCAACATGGCAGCACGCGTGCCGCTTTGGCGCATTGCGAACAGCTGCTCAAAGAGGGTGCAAACATCTTGGACATTGGTGGCGAGTCCACCCGTCCTGGCGCGCCTGCTGTATCACTCGATGATGAGTTAGCGCGGGTGTTGCCCGTGGTGCGCGAAGCGGTGCGTTTGAATGTACCGGTTTCTGTCGATACCTATAAGGCTGAGGTGATGCAGGCTGTGTTGGATGCAGGCGTAGACATCATCAACGATGTGTGGGCTTTGCGTCAGACGGATGCGCAGCAAGTGGTGGCTGCGCATGCCCAATGTGGTGTGTGCCTGATGCACATGCATGGTGAGCCACAAACCATGCAAACCTTGCCCATGCATGGCAGCTCTATTCAGCCAGTGGCTGAGTTTTTGAAAGCTCACGCACAAGCGCTACAAGCCTTGGGCGTTGCGCACGAACGGATTGCCTTAGACCCAGGTGTGGGCTTTGGCAAAACTGTGGCGCAAAACTTTGAACTGCTCGCGCATCAAGACCAATTGTTGGCCTTGGGTTTCCCGTTGTTGGTGGGCTGGTCGCGTAAATCGTCTATCGGTGCTGTCACGGGCTGCGATGTGGATGAGCGTGTGGTGCCTAGCGTAGCGGCCGCCATGCTGGCTGTTGAACGCGGTGCGCGTATCGTGCGTGTGCATGATGTAGCTCAAACTGTTCAGGCCATGAAAGTCTGGCAGGCCGCACAAATTTGAGACAATCGACTCAAATTGATATCAAAAATAACACCCAAGGCAAAAACTAATATGACACGCAAATATTTCGGCACAGACGGCATTCGCGGCACGGTGGGCCATGCTCCCATCACCCCTGACTTTGTGTTGCGTTTGGCCCATGCAGTGGGCCGTGTCCTCAAGCAAACCGAAGCACACCCCACGGTGTTGATTGGCAAAGACACCCGCATCTCTGGCTACATGTTGGAGTCAGCGCTGGAGTCTGGTTTTAACTCTGCGGGAGTGAATGTGGTGCTGCTCGGTCCCTTGCCAACCCCCGGTGTGGCTTACCTCACTCGCGCCCAACGCGCGAGCCTTGGTGTGGTCATCAGTGCCAGCCACAACCCGTTTGCCGACAATGGCATCAAGTTCTTCAGCGCACAAGGCAACAAGCTCAGCGATGCGTGGGAGTTGGCTGTGGAAGCCGCCTTGGAAGAGGCGCCTGTGTGGGCGGATTCGGCCCACCTCGGCAAGACCAAGCGTTTGGACGATGCGGCGGGCCGTTACATTGAATTTTGTAAGAGCACTTTTTCAAACGACCTCACGCTCAAAGGTTTGAAGGTGGTGGTGGATGCGGCGCACGGTGCGGCGTATCACATCGCACCCAAGGTGTTTCACGAACTGGGCGCCGATGTGATTGCGATTGGCTGCAGCCCTGATGGTTTGAACATCAACCATGAGGTTGGTGCCACGCATCCGGATGCCTTGGTGCGTGCTGTAAAAGCTAACCATGCCGACTTTGGCATTGCACTGGATGGCGACGCCGACCGCTTGCAAATGGTGGATGCCCAAGGCCGCTTGTACAACGGCGATGAGTTGTTGTATTTGATGGCAGACGACCGCTTGGCCAATGACGAAGTGGTGCCGGGTGTGGTGGGAACCCTCATGACCAACATGGCCGTGGAAGTGGCCCTGAAAAAACGTGGTGTGCAGTTTGTGCGTGCCAAGGTGGGTGACCGCTATGTGCTGGAAGAACTGGCCAAACACCATTGGATTTTGGGCGGCGAAGGCTCAGGCCATTTGTTGGCGCTGGACAAGCACACCACCGGTGACGGTTTGGTGAGTGCCTTGCAGATTTTGCAAACCTGCGTGCGCAGCGGCAAGGCCATGGCTGACTTGCTCAAAGATGTGACACTGTTCCCACAGACACTCCTGAACGTGCGCCTGCGCCCAGGCCAAGACTGGCAATCCAATGCGCGCATGAAAGAAGAAGTGCAAAAGGCCGAGGCCGAGTTGGGCGACACAGGCCGCGTGCTCATTCGCGCGAGTGGTACCGAGCCTTTGGTGCGCGTGATGGTCGAAGCGCGTGATGAAGCACTAGCCAACGCGTGTGCCAAGCGCATTGCCGACACCTTGTCGGTTTAAGGCTGCGGCAAAAGATTCTGACCTGTGTGTGTGCTTTGTGTCGGGCGGTAGGCCGCGCGCCACAACACAGGCAATAAAACAGCCGTGGTGACGTACAGCGCCAAACTGCCCGTTTGCCAAAACGCAATCGGTGACTGCGGTGTGAGCCAACTCAAACCCGACACATCCAAGCCCACGTCGTAAGCCACCACATAACCTCCCGCAAGACCTAAGCCCCATAGCAAGACGGTATAGGTGATGAGTGGCAGCACGGTAATGTCATAGCAGCGCAGCGTGAACACGCAAAACACTTGCACGGCATCGGCCACGTGGTACAGCATCAACCACAGCAACAAGGTGGCAGCCAGCGCGGCAACCTCGGGAGATTGGGTGTAAAACGCAGCAATGGCTTGGTGTTGCCAGCCCATCAAACCCGCCAAACTTAGACTGAGCAATAGCACCAAGCTAAGCCCCGTGCGCAGTGCTTGACGCGCACGGTGAATTTGCCCAGCACCAATCCAATAGCTCACACGCGAACTGCTGGCGATGGACAGTGACAAGGGAATCATGTAGAGCACAGCCGTCATGTTGGACACGATTTGGTGGCTCGCGGTGGCCACCACACCCAAGCGCGCGATGAACAAAGACATGAGGGTGAAGGAGGTGACTTCAACGCCAATCGCTAAACCACTTGGCAGCCCCAAGCGCACGAAGCGAAGCAGGGTGGTGGCGTGTGGTTTTTCCATCGCAGCCCATATGCGGTAGGGCTTGTAAAAGTCTTGTGTACGTAATAGCCAGAGCGCAAGACTCAGCATGAGAAGCGTCACCACCAAGGTCGCCCATGCACATCCTACTAAACCCATGGGCGCTAGCACACCTGGAATGCCTAAAACCAGCACGATGGACAGTGGAATCTTGACCATCAAGGCGCCTACTTGCACCCACGTCACCAGCTTGGGTTTTCCCAAACTTTGATTCAGCGTGCTGTACATGCGAAACAGCAAGGAGGCGGGTAATCCAAAGGCCACGATATTGAGGTAGTCGTGAATTTCGATGCGTAAATCGGCGGGTACTTGCGTCCAATTCAGAAGAAAGTCAGGATTCAACAATGCCCACATGCCAAGGCTGGCTGTGATGGCGCATAGATATAAAGCTTGCCGCAACGAGCGGCCCACCTCTGCGTGGCGCTGAGCGCCATGCAGCTCGGCCCACACAGGCAGCAACGCTTGCAACATGCCCATGAGGGAGATATGCACCGTGACGTAAGTGGCCGATGCCACGGCCAGTGCGGCCAAGGCGGTGTCTGCGAAGTGACCCGCTACCAAGGTGTCGGTGATGCTAAAGGCCATCACGGCCAGCTGTCCGACCATCACGGTGCCAGCGTGCCGCATGATGGTGGCGCGTTCGGTACTCATCGGTGTGTCAGGGGTGACGGCGGTGGTACAGCGTCACATTTTCTTTTTTATCTGCAGGGCGGTAGATGCTGCGCACGCGGTCCCACTCATTGAGTTGAACCACTTGCCCCAGCTCAGGGCGTAAATCGTTGTCAACCACTAACCATGGACAGGCGCGTTGTTGATCGATGTTTGTCATGTCAGCGGGTTTCACATCAAAGCCGCCGTGGTAATGAAAGGCCGTCATCTGGCTCGGCGTCAAACCATAGCTAAGTAAACACACGCCTCGCTTTTGACTTGCATCTTGTTTTGTCATGACTCCCTGAATTTGCGCCACCCAAGGCTTATAGCTGAAGGCGAAATCAAGCAGCGGCAACCACAAGGTGAGCAACAAAAGCCAACACAAGGCTGAGCCACCAGCAGGTAGTACCAAGCTTTTCCACAAGGCATGACGGTGTCTGGCGGAGCGCCAACTGACGAGCCAACCCCACGCTGCGGTCGCGACCAATGCCAATACAAAAGCCCCCCATCCAAAGCTAGGCTCAAAGCCTGGCGCCAACCGCGCCACGTTTTTCGCAGGCGCAGTTGGCCAGCCTGTTTGCATGGCAATCCAGATGATCCAAATAATCAGCGCCGAGCCTGAGAAAAAGAGCAGTGTGAACCAATCGATCAAGGCGGCCACACTGCGTCGCAAGGTGGGCAAGGCGAAAGCCGCCAAGGTCGCAAATGCGGGCAGTGCCAGCAACAAGGTTCGGCTGGACGAGTGAGTCAGCAACGCAGTGCTCACTGTCAACGCAGTGAACCACATGGGCAACACCAAGTGGCGGCTCCAGTGCAGCGAGGCCCATTGGCGTCGCCAACGCCAAAGCGTCCATAACATCAATGGCCAAGCAGGCCAAGTGAACCAAACCATCAGCCGCAGCAAGCTACGCCACGCTTGAACCTCGTTATGCAGGGGTAATAAACGCCAGTGCCAAATGTCCAATGCAGTTGCTAATGCCGCAACAGCTGTTGCAACAAAAAAGAGCCACAGTGCGTGCAAACGTGCGGTGCGTGCTGAAGTGCTTTGCCTGTCCAGCAAACACAAAAGGCCGCTGCCAATTGCCATCAAGACAGCAAAGCTGGGTGCGCCGCTCAGGCACAAGCCCAGTAGGCCCAATGTCACAGCCGTTAAGCTGTAGCGGGGGTGGTAGGGCAGCGCAGCAACGCCATAAAACACAACACTGACCAGCGCCAGCTGCATCAAGATGGGGCTGGCTTCATGCGACAGCAGCGCCAAGCCCAAGCATGCGATGAGGGCTAGCACCGCACCATCTGCAATCGTGCGCGCGTAGTCTTTGGGTTTGGCCTCACCGCCAAATGCAAATGGCACAGGCTGAGCTTGGGGGCTCAACGCCAAGTAATACACACCGTGCCAAGTGCTAGCCAGTGTCAGCGCTAAAAGTAGCGCAAACGGAATACGCACCGCTAAACCGGCCGATATCCAGTGAGGCGCAAGTTGTATGGCCCATGCACCCATCCAATACGGCAACAACGCATCTAACTCGGGCAGCTTTCCCCACAGACTGGGACTCAACCAACTGCTGGTTCCTTCCGCCATTGCCAGCATGTAGCTGAACGCATTGAATTCATTGCCTTTCCAAGGCTCTCGACCAAACAGGCCGGGCAACACATAGGCAGCACAAAATAGCCACAGCGCGATACGCGGCAGTCGGCGCACGGCACTTTGCGGAACGATGGCAGGAGTGGGTTGGGTCACAGCTTTTTAAATAAAAAAGGCAGCGCGGAGAGCCGGGCTGCCTTGTTTGAAGTGAGCGTGTAGCTTACTTGGCGATGGTCTTGCCGTACTTGTTGCGGAAGCGCTCGACGCGGCCGCCCATGTTGTCGACAGACTTTTGTGTACCTGTGTAGAAGGGGTGTGACTCGCTGGTGGTATCCAGCTTGTACAACGGCAATTCGCGGCCGTCTTCCATAGTGATCATTTCTTTTGTGCTAGCGCATGAGCGTGTCACAAATTTGAAACCGTTAGACATGTCCATGAAACAGATTTCACGGTAGTTGGGGTGAATGCCTTCTTTCATCGCTTTTCCTTGAGCAGCTGCGGTAGCCACGCCGACCTATTTCGACACACTTTCCGCAAAACGCGTCATTATGCCACGAAAGAACGCACTTTATCGCAACACGCCCAATGCAAAGGGTAGGCTGAGCATGCCCAGCAAGGTCGACAAGGTCCCAACCCCGCCACAAATGCCCCGTTGTAGCCCATGCGTGCAGCCAGCACATACGCGCTTGAGGCCGTGGGCAGCGCCGAAAAGGCCAGTAAAACGGTGGTTTGTGTGCTGTCCAAGCCAAAGGCCAGTGCCAATGCACAGGCGATCAGGGGCGTGATGAGGTGGCGAATGGTCAGCAGCGAAACGGCCAAGACTTTGGCTTTCATCAAATGCCCCAACTCCATGCCTGCGCCCGCAGCCAGCAAACCCAAGGCCAGCGATGCAGACCCAATGCGTTGTAGAGTTGGTTCGGTCCAGCTAGGAATGTGTAGGCCAGCCATGTTGGCCAACAGGCCAGAGGCGGTGGCCAAGATGAGTGGGTTGCGAATCAGTTCACGTCCAAAGTGGCTTTGCGCATGCTTGGCCATGGGCCACACCGCCGCCACATTGAACATGGGCACGCACACACCAATGAGCACAGCAATCAACAACAAGCCCTGCGGGCCCGCGATGCGCTCTGCCATGGCCAAAGCGATGAAGGAGTTGAAGCGAAAACCCACCTGTGCGCTGGCCGCATGCATGCGCGGGTCTATGTGCGCGCGCAACAAAGGCAGTTTGGGCAGCACGTAGGCCAGTGCAATGCTGCTGAATCCCAGGATCAAGCCCGCCATGATCAAGTGCGAGGCCGCCACCAAATCCAAGGGCGTGCGTACGATGGAATAAAACAGCAGCACTGGGAATAAAAAGTAATAAACCAGACGTTCCACAGGCTCCCACACGCTGCGGTCGAGGGCGGTGTAGCGGCAAACCAAGTAGCCACAGAGGATGAGCGAGAAGTCGGGGAAGAGGAGTTGGGCGTAATTCACCTTTAGAGAATAACCGCAGTCGAAAGCTCGAAGGCTTCTCAAGCGTTTACGATTGACGCTCGCATGACACATCCCACGCATCTTCAAGTCGCAGCACCCGACGCCAACATCGACATCTTCATTGATGCCTTGTGGCTGGAGCACGGCTTGGCCCCCAACAGCTTGGCGGCCTATCGGCGTGATTTGAATTTGTTGTCTGCATGGCTGACCGCGCAGGGCACGCACTTGTTGGCAGCGCAAGAGTCAGACTTGCAGCAGTACTTCGCGCACCGCCATGCAGAGACCAAGGCCACCAGCGCCAACCGTCGCTTGACGGTGTTCAAGCGCTTTTACCGTTGGGCCTTGCGCGAGCGCATGTTGGTGGCTGACCCCACGTTGAAACTGCTCACGGCCAAGCAGCCTGCGCGTGCGCCCAAAAGTTTGACTGAGGCGCAGGTGGAGAGTTTGCTCAATGCGCCCGATGTGTCCACAGGCCTAGGTATGCGCGACCGCGCGATGTTGGAGTTAATTTACGCCAGTGGCTTGCGCGTGAGTGAGTTGGTCGACCTCAAAACCTTGCATGTGAGCTTGAACGATGGTGTGCTGCGCATCATGGGCAAGGGCAGCAAAGAGCGTTTGGTGCCGTTTGGTGAAGTGGCGCGTGATTGGTTGCAGCGCTACTTGAGTGAGGCACGCCCCGCATTGCTGGCAGGTCATCAAACCGAAGCTTTGTTTGTGACGGTGCGCGGCAAGAATGCAGGTGAATCGATGACGCGTGCCATGTTTTGGCAGCTCATCAAGCGCTATGCCTTGCAAGCGCAAATCCATGTGCCGATTTCACCGCACACCTTGCGCCACGCATTTGCCACGCATTTGTTGAATCACGGGGCTGATTTGCGGGCAGTGCAAATGTTGTTGGGGCATGCCGATATTTCCACGACCACCATCTACACCCACATTGCGCGTGAGCGTTTGAAGAGCCTGCACGGACAACATCACCCGCGTGGCTAGGTGAGTCTTAGCCGCCTAGCAAAAAGTCCAACTCAGCCTCGGTAAAGCCCGCACGTTTGCGGGCTTCTTTGTTGAAGGGCGGGCGCAGTTTCGGAGCTTCATAACGCTTGGCCAATTCGCTGTAAAACGCCACTGGGTCTAGGCCGCGCTGTTCGCACAGCCAGCGGTACCAGTGGTTGCCAATCGCCACATGGCCGACTTCTTCGCGCAAGATGATGTCAAGCAGATCTGCCGCTTGCAAGGCGGCGGGCGTAGCCGCTTTGCGTAGCTTGGTTTGAATAAGTGGCGTGGCATCTAGGCCGCGTGCTTCTAGGGTGCGGGGCACCAGCGCCATGCGGGCCAGCACATCGTCGGCTGTTTTTTGGCACATGTGCCACATGCCGTCGTGGGCATCAAAGTCACCGTAGCGGTGGCCTAGGCTTTGCAGATGGGTGTGCAGCATCTCAAAGTGTTGTGATTCTTCATAGGCCACCCGCAACCAGTCGGTGTAGTAAGACTCGGGCATGTTGGGGAAGCGCCAAACCGCATCCAAGGCGAGGTTGATGGCGTTGAACTCAATGTGGCACACCGCGTGCATCAAGGCGGCCAAGCCCTCGGGCGTGAAGGGGGTACGTGTGGGGACTTGTTGAGCTGGAATCAACCGTGGAAGCTCGGGGCGGCCTGGCAGCAGAAGGCTTACATCAATGGCGATCACTTCATTCGTCAATAGCGCCACCTCTTTTTGCTTGGCCCACAGCGACTGCACCGCTTGAACTTTCGCAGTGGGGTCGCATATACATAGGGCGGTCAAGGCTAAGGGGCGTAGGCTCATCCTTACAATTGTAGAAAACCAAAATCACAGGAGACTTTCATGGCTGTTTACCAACTCGATGCGCTGACCCCAGACATTGCCGACTCGGCTTGGGTGGCTGACAACGCCCAAGTGATTGGCGATGTGCACATGGCAGCCGACAGCAGCGTATGGTTCAGCAGCGTGGTGCGTGGCGACACAGCCACCATACGCATTGGTGAAGGCACCAACATTCAAGACGGCAGCGTGTTGCATGCCGATGTGGGGATTCCGCTCACCATTGGCAAGCATGTGACGGTGGGCCATATGGTGCAGCTGCATGGCTGCACCGTGGGCGATGAGTCGCTGATTGGCATTGGTGCTGTTGTGCTCAATGGCGCGAAGATTGGTAAGAACTGTTTGGTGGGCGCGGGCTCGCTTGTGACCGAAGGCAAAGAGTTTCCAGATGGCTCCATGATTTTGGGAAGCCCTGCCAAGGTGGTGCGCGAGCTCACGCCAGAGCAAATTGAAGGGTTGCGCCGTAGTGCGCAGCACTATGTGACTAACAAAAACCGCTTCAAAACGGGTTTAAAGAAAATTGCTTAATGTCTCAACTGCATAAATTTTTGTTCGATGGTTTGCCTGTGCGTGGCATGTTGGTGCAGCTCACCGATGTGTGGCAAGAGGTGCTCAAGCGCCGCGCGGCCAATGTGGAAACTGGTCCCTATGCGGAGCCTGTGCGCCACTTGTTGGGTGAGATGACGGCGGCCGCCGTGTTGATGCAATCGAACATCAAATTCAACGGCGCATTGGTGATGCAGATTTTTGGCGATGGCCCTTTGAAGCTGGCTGTGGTTGAAGTTAACCCCAACCTGAGCTTGCGCGCCACAGCCAAAGTGGTGGGCGAGTTGGGCGAAGCTTCTACCTTGCCTGAGATGGTCAACGTCAACAACGAGGGCAAATGTGCCATCACACTGGACCCACTCAACAAGATGCCCGGCCAACAGGCGTATCAAGGTGTGGTGCCATTGTTTGACGACCAACGCAACAAACTCGACAAGTTCAGCGACGTGCTCCAGCACTACATGCTGCAAAGCGAGCAACTCGACACCACCTTGGTGCTGGCTGCAAACGACACCACGGCTGCGGGCTTGTTGATCCAACGCCTGCCCATCAAAGGCGAAGGCAACTTAGCAGCCAAAGCAACCATGGAAGACGAAGACGAAATCGGTCGCAGTGAAGACTACAACCGCATCTCCATCTTGGCCTCTAGCTTGACCGCCGATGAGTTGCTGAACTTGGATGTTGAAACAATTTTGCGCCGCTTGTTCTGGGAAGAAAAATTGGTGCGCTTCGAGCCCCTCACCCCCAGCTTTGCCTGCTCATGCAGCCGTGAGCGTGTGAGCAACATGATTCGCAGCTTGGGTACCGAAGAGGTGGAAAGCATCTTGGCCGAGCGCGGCGAGGTGGAGGTGGGTTGCGATTTCTGTGGCGAACAATACCGCTATGACGCGGTGGATGCGGCGCAAATTTTCACCGGCACACCAACGCCCCCACCAGCGCCCTCATCGTTGCAATAAGGCGGTTTAGCCTTTGACTAGGCTGGTGAACAAGCGGTGTTCGCAGTCGCCGTCGCCGCAGGTCTCACACGGGCCGTTCCAGCGCGTGAGGGTCTCGGGGCGCTCTAGTTGCTTTGCCCAGTCTGGTGCTTGGCGGCCAATGCAAAACAAAGCGTTTTCTAAGCGTTGCTCGCCAGTGCCGTACACCACTTGGTAAGGTAGGGCAGCCAGACCCAACATGTGCCGCACTGCTGCATCGACGGGTTCACGCACGTGTGGGCCATCGCGTTGCAAACCATCACCCACCCAAGGCACATCAAGTCCCGTGAGCAGAGTCACGTCATACAACGCTTGATGCGCCAAGGCCAAAGCATTCAAGCTGTCGTCGTTGAACAGCATTTGGCTATACACCGCAGTCATCAGCGGCGTGGTGTCTGCAATGACCACAGCACCTGCTGGCGCTGCGAGCACGCGAGCCATTTGCGTTTCGGCGATGTGCAACTGTTCTTCTTGACGGGGTGTGCGTTGGTGCGTGTCGCACCATTCGCGCAAGTATTCGTCCACGCGGTGCACGGTTAAGCCTGACTCTTGCAAACGCGCGCTAAGGGCCAAAGCCAGCTGTGACTTGCCTGTGCTTTCAGCGCCGAGCAGAGCAATTTTCATGCGGCTTCCACTTGTGCGTGCTTGGCCCATGTATGCCAACCCACCGCACTGAGTGCGATGAAGGCGAGGTAGAGCAGGGTGGTGAGCCACAAACCCTTCCAGGCAAAAAGCCAAGCAGCCACGATGTTGACGATGATCCAAATCACCCAGTTTTCTAAGCGCTTGTGTGCGAGCAAATATTGGCCAACTAAGCTAAACGCGGTGGGGAATGCATCCCACCAAGGCACATCGGTGTCGGTGAAGTTGAGTAGCACTGCACCAGTGCTCAGCCAAAACAAGCTGCCCATCCAAGCCAAGGTGAAGCGCTGGCGCATTGGCATGCGTGTGACGGGCAAAGGCGCACCTTCCGAACCCCGCAGCCACACCGACCAGCCCCACAATGCCAAGACTACGAAGAGCACTTGCAGCAGCGCATCGCCATACAAGCGTTGGCTCCAAAACAAAAAGAAATACAGCACCGAGCTGATGGCAGCCAAAGGCCAGCCCCAATGCAACTCGACGATGTTGCACACAATCATCGCGAAGGCCAGCAGCACAGCGATAAGTTCAAGCCAAGAAGTGTCGAGGCCCCAAAGGGTGAATGCGGTCGAGAAAAGGAGTTCGGTCACTTCGCGATTTGCACGAAGACTTCGTTCGGCTTGACCATGCCGATTTCAGAGCGGGCACGCTCTTCGACCATTTCCAGACCATCTTTGAGGTCGTGGAGTTCAGCACTCAGGCGGTCGTTGGCCAATTGCGCGGCAGCATTTTGCTGCTTTTGGTCGTTCAAGTTCTGACGTAAACGCATGACGTCGGGGATGCTGCCGCGACCAAACCACAGCTGGCCCTGCAGCACCAGCAGCAGGGCAATCAGCACGAGGTGGAGTGGACGCAGCATGAACCAGACTCAGGTGTTCAGCGATTAACGCAGGTTGTAGAAGGCAGAACGGCCTGGGTACACAGCCACATCGCCCAAGTCTTCTTCGATGCGCAAGAGTTGGTTGTACTTGGCCATGCGGTCAGAACGGCTCATGGAACCTGTTTTGATTTGACCAGCGTTCAAGCCCACAGCGATGTCTGCAATGGTGCTGTCTTCGGTTTCGCCAGAGCGGTGGCTGATCACGGCGGTGTAGCCAGCGCGCTTGGCCATCTCGATGGCTTCGAAGGTTTCGGTCAAGGTGCCGATTTGGTTGATCTTGATGAGGATCGAATTGGCGATGCCTTTGTCGATGCCTTCTTTGAAAATCTTGGTGTTGGTCACGAACAAGTCGTCACCCACGATTTGCACTTTCTTGGCCAAGCGGTCGGTTAAGACTTTCCAGCCGTCCCAGTCGTTTTCGGCCATGCCGTCTTCGATGCTGATGATGGGGTACTTGTCGCACCAAGTGGCGAGCATGTCGGTCCACTGCTGGGCCGTCAATTGCAAGCCTTCGCCAGACAAGTGGTACTTGCCGTCTTTGTAAAACTCGCTGGCCGCGCAGTCCAAACCGATGGCGATTTGCTCACCGGCGGTGTAGCCCGCAGCAGCAATTGCGTCCAAGATCATTTGGATGGCAGCTTCGTGGCTGGTGACGTTAGGTGCGAAACCACCTTCGTCGCCCACGGCAATGCTCATGCCTTTGTCGTGGATGATTTTCTTCAAGGCGTGGAACACTTCTGCGCCGTAACGCACGGCTTCGCGGAATGTAGGTGCGCCTACGGGGATGATCATGAACTCTTGCAAGTCCAAGTTGTTGTTGGCGTGTGCGCCACCGTTGATTACGTTCATCATGGGCACTGGCAATTGGTTGCCATTCATGCCACCGAAGTAACGGTACAAAGGCAAGCCAGACTCTTCAGCCGCTGCGCGAGCCACAGCCATGGACACAGCCAACAAAGCGTTGGCGCCTAAGCGGCTCTTGTTGTCTGTGCCGTCCAGGTCGATCAAGGTCTTGTCGAGGAACGCTTGCTCAGAAGCGTCCAAGCCCAAAATGGCTTCCGAGATTTCGGTGTTGATGTGCTCAACCGCTTTCAACACGCCTTTGCCGAGGTAGCGGCTCTTGTCGCCGTCGCGCAGCTCAATCGCTTCGCGGCTACCGGTGGAAGCACCTGATGGCACCGCAGCACGCCCCATGGTGCCGGATTCCAACAGCACATCACATTCCACGGTTGGGTTGCCGCGGCTGTCCAAAATTTCACGGGCGACGATGTCGACGATAGCGCTCATTTGTGTTTTCCTATTTCAAGTTTTTAAAAAGGGTTTGTGGCTGCGTGCGTTGCACTCAGGCCTCAAAGTTGTTTTCTAAGAAGGGGTGTTTTTTGGTCACAGCATCGAGCTCGACCAAGGTCTCAAGCAAAGCTTTCATCTTGTTCAATGGCACAGCATTCGGTCCGTCAGACCAAGCCTCTGAAGGGCAAGGGTGTGTTTCCATGAATAGGCCAGCCACGCCGACGGCCACGCCAGCGCGGGCCAACACGGGCACCATCTCGCGAGCGCCGCCACTGACCGTGCCTTGGCCGCCTGGCTTTTGCACCGAGTGGGTCACGTCAAACACCACTGGCGCGCCAGATTTGCGCATCTCTGCCAAGCTGGTCATGTCGGCCACGAGGTTGTTGTAGCCAAAGCTCACGCCGCGTTCGCAGGCCAAGAAGTTGTCTTCGGGCAAGCCAGCTTCGCGTGCGGCGTCGCGGGCTTTATCAATGACGTTTTTCATGTCCCAAGGGGCCAAGAATTGGCCCTTCTTGATGTTCACAGGTTTGCCCGATTGCGCCACAGCACGGATGAAATCTGTTTGGCGGCATAAGAAAGCGGGTGTTTGCAAAACATCAACCACGCTGGCCACGGTTTTAACTTGCGACTCGTCATGCACATCGGTGAGTATGGGTAAGTGCAATTGGCGACGCACTTCGTCGAGGATCTTCAAGCCTGCATCCATGCCCACGCCGCGCTTGGTGCTGCCAGACGAGCGGTTGGCTTTGTCGAACGAACCTTTGTAGATCAAAGGAATGCCGAGACTCGAGCAGATTTCTTTGAGCTGGCCTGCCACGTCGATGGACATTTCTAAACCTTCGATCGAGCAGGTGCCTGCGATCAAAAAGAAACGTTGGTTCAGGCCAACATCGAATCCGCAAAGTTTCATGGGGTGTCCTGTGTTCTAAAAATTAGGCTTTAGCTTTGTGGTCCAACGCTGCCTTCACGAAAGCGTTGAACAAGGGGTGGCCATCCCATGGGGTCGATTTGAACTCGGGATGGAACTGCACGCCCATGTACCAAGGGTGCACGGTTTGTGGCAGCTCGACGATTTCGGTCAAGTGCTCGCGTTGTGTGAGCGCTGAAATGACCAAGCCGGCTTTGCGCAGGGCGTCGAGGTAGTTCACGTTGGCTTCGTAGCGGTGGCGGTGGCGCTCAGTCACCACATCGCCGTAAATCTTGTGTGCCAAAGTACCAGGGGCCACATCTGAGCTTTGTGCGCCCAAGCGCATGGTGCCGCCAAGGTTGGAGTCGGCCGTGCGGGTTTGGATGCTGCCGTCTGCGTCTTTCCACTCGTTGATGAGGGCGATGACGGGGTAGGGGCCGTCTGGCACAAACTCGGTGCTGTTGGCGTCTGTCAGGCCTGCCATGTGGCGGGCGTATTCGATGGTCGCCACTTGCATACCTAAGCAAATGCCTAGGTAAGGCACTTTGTTTTCACGGGCAAATTGGGCCGAAGAAATCTTGCCTTCCACGCCGCGAATACCAAAGCCGCCGGGCACCAGAATAGCGTCGAACTTGCCGAGGTCTTTGACATTTTCTGGCGTGATGAATTCAGAGTCCACGTACTCGATCTTCACGCGCGCATGGTTCTTCATGCCTGCGTGGCGCAGGGCTTCGTTGAGCGATTTGTAGCTGTCAGACAGATCGACGTACTTGCCCACCATCGCAATGGTGACTTCTTCTTTGGGGTTGGCCACTTCGTGGACCAAGTCATCCCAGCGTTGCAAGTTGGCTGGTTTGGCGTTGATGCGCAGCTTGTCGCACACCAAGTTGTCCAGTCCTTGCTCGTGCAACATGCGTGGCACTTTGTAGATGGTGTCCACGTCCCACATTGAAATCACACCCGATTCAGTCACGTTCGAGAACAGGCTGATTTTTTGGCGTTCTTCTTCAGGAATTGGGCGATCTGCACGGCACAGTAGCGCGTCGGCTTGGATGCCGATTTCGCGCAGCTTTTGGGCAGTGTGTTGAGTAGGCTTGGTTTTGAGTTCGCCAGCGGCGGCGATCCAAGGTACGTAGCTCAGGTGCACAAACGCGGTGTTGTGCGCACCGAGCTTCAAGCTCATTTGACGAGCAGCTTCGAGGAAAGGCAGGGACTCAATGTCACCCACCGTGCCGCCGATTTCAACAATGGCCACGTCCACGGCGTCAGGCGTGTCATAGGCTGCGCCACGTTTGACGAACTCTTGAATTTCGTTGGTGATGTGCGGGATGACTTGCACCGTTTTGCCCAGATAGTCGCCGCGGCGCTCTTTGTCGAGCACGCTTTGGTAAATCTGGCCAGTGGTGAAGTTGTTGGCCTTTTTCATGCGCGTCGTGATGAAGCGCTCGTAGTGGCCTAAATCGAGGTCGGTTTCTGCGCCGTCTTCGGTGACGAAAACCTCGCCGTGCTGCAGCGGCGACATGGTGCCTGGGTCTACGTTGATGTAGGGGTCCAGCTTAATGAGGGTGACTTTGAGGCCGCGCGACTCAAGGAGGGCGGCGAGTGAGGCGGCTGCAATTCCCTTACCTAGGGAAGAGACAACACCGCCGGTGACGAATACAAATTGGGTCATGCCAGATCGGGAGACTGTCTCCCGGTAGGTGGAAATCGAAATTATAGGCGCTCTGCTACATTGCGAGCCATGTCTGATCTGTCAAATAAACACATTGTTTTGGGTTTGAGTGGTGGTATCGCTTGCTACAAAGCGGCGGAGCTGTGCCGTGCCTTAGTCAAAGCTGGGGCGACGGTACAGGTGGTTATGACGGAGGCTGCGGCCCAGTTCATGACGCCTGTGACCCTACAAGCCTTGTCCAACCGGCCGGTTTATGTCTCGCAATGGGATGCCCGCGAGCCCAACAACATGGCGCACATCAACCTGAGCCGCGAGGCCGACGCCATCGTGGTGGCGCCTGCCAGCGCCGACTTCATGGCCAAACTGCTGCATGGTCGCGCTGATGATTTGCTCAGCCTCATGTGCTTGGCCCGCCCGATTGAGTGTGTGCCTTTGATCTTGGCGCCTGCGATGAACCGTGAAATGTGGCAGCACCCAGCTACCCAGCGCAACATGGCACAACTCATCGCGGATGGTGCGCATGTCTTAGACGTAGGGCAAGGCGAACAAGCCTGCGGCGAAACCGGTGATGGCCGCATGCTGGAGCCCGAAGAAATTTTGGAAGACTTGATTGCGTTCTTCCAGCCCAAAGTTTTGGCAGGCCAACATGTGCTGGTGACGGCTGGGCCTACCTACGAGGCGATGGACCCTGTGCGCGGAATCACCAATTTATCGAGCGGCAAGATGGGCTTTGCCATTGCCCGCGCTGCACGCGAAGCGGGTGCTGAAGTGACCTTGGTTGCTGGCCCCGTGCATTTGCCCACACCCCGTGGCGTGCAGCGCGTGGATGTGCGTTCGGCTTTGGACATGCAAGCGGCCGTGACCAAGCATGTGGATGCGGCTTCGGTATTTGTTGCGACTGCTGCCGTGGCCGATTGGCGTGTAGCCGATGTGGCTGGGCAAAAAATTAAGAAAGATGGCTCGGGTCATTTGCCCCAGCTCAACTTTGTAGAAAACCCAGACATCTTGGCTGGCGTGGCTCAGTCAGGCCGCGCCCAAAGCGGCGCTTTGTATTGCGTGGGCTTTGCGGCTGAGAGCCATGATTTGCTCAAACACGCCACTGCCAAACGCGAGCGCAAAGGCGTGCCGCTGTTGGTGGGCAACATTGGCCCCGCCACGTTTGGTTTGGACGACAACGCGTTGCTGTTGGTGGATGCCCAAGGTAGCCATGAATTACCGCATGCCAGCAAACTCACATTGGCGCGCCAGTTGGTGGCTGAGATTGCGCGGCGCTTGAAAGCCGCTTGACATCAGCGGCCCAATTCAACCGAGCGCGTGCTGCCAAGATTCACATTTAAATTTTCATCATTCATTTATTTCATCTGATCAAAACATGAAACTCGACGTCAAAATTCTCGATCCCCGCATGGCCGACCAACTGCCGCAATACGCCACGCCTGGTAGCGCTGGCCTCGACTTGCGCGCATGCTTGGATGCCCCCATTACGCTTGAGCCCAACGCGTGGCAATTGGTGCCCACGGGCATTGCCATTCACTTAGCTGACCCCGCGTATGCCGCGCTCATCTTGCCGCGCTCAGGCCTGGGCCACAAACACGGCATCGTATTGGGCAACCTCGTGGGTTTGATTGACAGCGACTACCAAGGTCAGCTCATGGTCAGCGCGTGGAACCGCAGCGATGTGGCGTTCACGCTGGAGCCAATGGAGCGCTTGGCTCAGCTGGTCATCGTGCCTGTGGTGCAAGCCCAGTTCAATGTGGTGAACGAATTTGCCGCGCCGACTGAGCGCGGTGAGGGTGGTTATGGTTCGACTGGCAAGAAGTAAAAGCCTTCGAATACCAAGCTAATGCACCAAGTAAAAAAGCAGCCCTAGGGCTGCTTTTTTGTGCGCTGAAGGTCGCATCCCTTGCGTGAGCGTGAGTGGCTACAGAAGTTTGCTCAGTGCAGCAAATCATTTCCCGGAGCTTGAGCTTCAATCTTGAAAAAGCCAGTGCCCAAAGTGCCACGTTCTTGCTCGTCCTGCGTGGCTTCGCGCACCGATTGCACATCCAAGTGAATGCGAATCGCAATGCCTGCCAGCGGGTGGTTGCCGTCTAGCACCACATGCTCGGGATAGAGCTCGGTCACGGTGTAGAGCAAGTCTTGTGGTGCGTCTGGGTTGCAGCCTGTGGGCAGGGCGTGACCTTCGACCGTGTGGCCTTCTTCTAGCTCCTTTGGGAAAAGCGAGCGGGCTTCTAAAAACACCAAGTTTTCGTCATAGTCGCCAAAGGCTTCTTCGGGTTCGAGCTGCAAGTCGAGGTGATCGCCCACGCTGTGGCCTTGCAGGGCTTCTTCAATCTTGGCCAGCAAGTCATCGCCGCCCACCAAAAACTCGACGGGGCTGTCCAATTCGTCTAGCACCTCGCCCAAAGTGTCTTTCAAGGTCCAAGTTAAGCCGACCACGCAGTGTTGTGTAATTTCCATAGGGCAAAATTGTCGCACGATGCATGTGAACAAACCCCTGACCCTACTCGGCGGCATCAGCCCCGCCGAATTTATGACCACGTATTGGCAACGCAAGCCCTTGTTGGTGCGCCAAGCCATTCCCGAATTCAAAGCCCTGCTCAGCCGCCCCGAGCTGTTTGACTTGGCCGAACAAAACGAGGTCGAATCCCGTTTGGTGATGGGGGCGAACGGCGGCAAACGCGACTGGCAAATGCAGCGTGGCCCATTCAAGCGCCGCGTCATTCCTAAGCTGACTGAGCGCGACTGGACCTTGCTGGTGCAAGGTGTGGATTTACACGACGACCGTGTGGCCGCTTTGATGCAGCAATTTCGCTTCATCCCAGACGCCCGTTTGGACGATGTGATGATCAGCTACGCCACCGAAGGCGGCGGCGTGGGCCCGCACTTTGACAGCTACGATGTGTTCTTGTTGCAGGCTCACGGTCAACGCCGCTGGCGCATTGGCCGACAAAAAGACTTGTCGCTCGTGCCCGACATGCCGTTGAAGATTTTGGCCAATTTCAAGCCAGAACACGATTGGGTGCTCAACCCTGGCGACATGCTGTACTTACCACCGCGTTATGCCCACGATGGCGTTGCACAAAGCGAGTGCATGACCTATTCGGTGGGCTTTCGCGTGCCCCAAACTGGCGATTTGGCTCGCGAGTTGTTGGTGCGTTTGAGCGAAGGTGCCGAAGAGGCTGCAGGTGATGACTTGTACAAAGACGCCACTCAACCTGCTGTTACCAAGCCAGCGGCGATGCCCGAAGGTTTGGCTGAATTTGCCAAATCAGCCATGCAAAAAGCACTAAAAGACCCTAAAGCTCTGCAACGCGCTTTAGGTGAGTATTTGACAGAGCCTAAAGCCAATGTGTGGTTTGAAATAGGTGATGTGCCAGATCAACTCATTTCAGTGCGTTTAGATCGGCGAAGCAAGATGATGTATGACGCGCACCATATTTTCTTGAATGGTGAAAGTTGGCGTGCTGCGGGTAAGGATGCTGCGCTGATGCGGCAACTTGCAGATACACGTACTTTGTCCCAATCTGATTTGATTAAAGCGAGTACAGAAGCATTAAGCCTGTTGATCGAGTGGTGTGACGACGGCTGGCTCCACGCCAGTGCATGACTACTCAGACCTTGACGTCTGGCTGACAAGTCATTTGAAATGCTTATAGGAATTACCCTATAATTCGACTCTAAGTTGAGGGGCTCGAGCCCATCTGCTTGGTTGTGGTGCAAGCCACAGCAATTTCCGGAAATTGTTTTCATCCCCTTTAAGGAATATCAAAATGAACAAGTCAATCCTGTTGGCATCTTTGTTGGCTGCTGCCGCTCTCGTCGCTTGCGGCAAAAAAGAAGCTCCTGCTGTTGAAGCTGCTCCTGCAGCCGCTTCTGCTGCTGTTGAAGCTGCTTCTGCTGTGGCTTCTGAAGCCGCTGCCCCAGCTTCTGACGCTGCCAGCAAGTAATCAGTTTTCTAACTGACTGCAAAAGCCACCTTCGGGTGGCTTTTTTCATGGGCATTTGAAAGATTGCTTTAGACCGTCATCCACACAGAACCTGTGGCTGGGTCTGCCACGTTCACCTCAGACGGTGCACAGTTCAAGGCTTCGCTTAGGCTGGCACGTGCCAGCTCTGGCGTGTTGTTGCGTTCGCTCAAGTGAGCGGCCAACACATGGCTCAGTTGGCCGTGTAAGACCCGTTTGAGTAAATCGGCTGCAGCATGGTTGGCTAAATGCCCCCAAGGTCCAGCCACGCGCTGCTTTAAAAAGTTCGGATAGGCCGAGGCTTGTAGCAGGTCTGGGTCATGGTTGGCTTCCAGCAACAGGGCGTGACAACCTTGCAGCGATGCCACCACATGGGGTGACGGATGGCCCAAATCCGTGATGATGCCCAAATGCCTATCGCCGTCACTGCAGCGCAGCTGTAAGGGCTCCCTTGCATCGTGTGGCACCGTAAATGGTGAGGCTTGCAAGCTACCCAATTCGATTGCGCAGCCATCGCGAGCCACATTGACCAAGTGTTGGTGTGGCGCCCAGGCCTCATCACTGACAGCAAGCCAAGTGCCTTGGCTCATCCACAGTGGTGTTGAGTACCGTTTGACAAAGCTGCGAGCACAGCCAATGTGGTCACCATGCTCATGCGTGATGAAAATGGCGTCCAGGTCTTGTGCACAAGTTCCAGCGTCAATCAGACGCACCTCAAGATCGCGCAATCGCAGACCGCAGTCAATCAGCAAACGGGTGGTGTGTGCGCCACTTTGGGCTTCAACCAAAGTGGCGTTACCTGAGCTGCCACTGCCCAGACTTTTAAAGCGCAACATGGCGCATGTAAATGACCAACGCCGATCAGCGCAGGTCGTCTGCCAAGAGCTTCAAAATACGTTGTGTGACAGCAGTGTTCTCGACTTTACCTGCCGCATCTTGCACCGTGACTTCTGTCGCATTGGTCGTTTTGATCACGGCAATGCGGTACTTCACAGGGCCTGTATCTTTTTTGCTACTGAACATGCTGCTGAAAAAGCCTTTGTCGTCTTTGGTTGCAGTGTCCACGTAGCGCACAAAGTAAACGCCTTGTGCACGATCTCGGTCTTCTACTGTGAAGCCTGTGCGGTCCAGGGCTAAGCCCACGCGTCGCCAAGCCACATCAAACGAATCTGGGATGTTCAACAGAGTGGAGTCACCCCTGCTGATCAAGGTGGTTTTATTGGCAGCTATTTCTTGCGCAGTGATGCCAGCTTTTGCGCTTTCTGCCGACACACCTAACTTGATCATCAAACGGCTCAAAAACTCAGCTTCAAGCTCAGGGTCGCTGGCACGAGGAATCCAAATCGTGCCAGTTTTTGATTGGTCTTTGTACTCTTCGCTCATGCCCCGGTGGGTCACAAAAATATCAACCCCACCTGTGCTGTTGCGTTCAATGCGTGTTCGAAATTTGTCACGTTCGCTGGATGAATAAAGCCCGTCTAGTACTTTGCCCAGTGAGCGGCGGACGAAATCTTGCGGAATTTTCGCTCGGTTTTCTGCCCATTCCGTTTCAAGCAGCCCCAATTGTTGTTGCTCGATCACGTAGGTAAAACCATTTTCCTTCCAGAAGTCTTGCACGATGGGCCAGACCTTATCGGCAGATCGGTTCACAACCAGCCAGCGTTGCTTCCCATCACGCTCGATACGTACATCATTGACTTGTTTGGCTGCGGTTGTCGCAACGGCAGGAGCTGCGCGCACACCCATGGCACTCGCTGTGACTGGACCACCAGGGACTGCGTAGCGTGTATCTCTGTTCAATTGCGTCAGGTCCGGCGGGATGTCGAGCGGTACCACCTTGGTGCCACCTTCAGTTTTGTAATTGACTTTGTCGCCGTCCATGATGGAGCCGCAGCCGCTGAGCAAAACCAATAGGGTCAGCGCAACTGTTGCACGATTCGAAGCAAAAGAAATGTTCACAGCCAAGGCCTTTTTAACAATCAGATCAAACCAGCAGCGCGCAATGCGCCTTCCACCACAGGCTCGTTGGCCTTGGTGAGTTCGGTCATGGGCAAGCGCAGCGTGGGGCCTGCAAGGCCCATGCAGTGCATGGCCCACTTCACGGGGATGGGGTTGGCTTCCACAAACAGCTGTTTGTGAACGGGCATCAATTTGAATTGGATTTCCATGGCGCGTTTGACGTCACCAGCGATGGCAGCCACGCACAGCTCGTGCATCAAGCGTGGTGCCACGTTGGCGGTCACGCTGATGTTGCCTTGGCCGCCGCACAGCATCAACGCCACAGCGGTGGGGTCGTCGCCTGAATAGACGGCAAAGCCTTTGGGCACATCGCGAATCAGCCACTCGGCGCGTTCGATGTTGCCTGTGGCTTCTTTGATGCCCACGATGCCTTGCACTTGGGCTAAACGCAGCACGGTGTCGTGCGCCATATCGGCCACTGAGCGGCCGGGCACGTTGTACAAAATCACGGGCAAGTCCACAGCTTCGGCGATGGCCTTGAAGTGCAGGTATTGGCCTTCTTGCGTGGGCTTGTTGTAGTAGGGCACCACTTGCAGTTGGCAATGTGCGCCAACTTTCTTGGCGAACTTAGCCAGCTCGATCGCTTCAGCTGTCGAGTTCGCGCCGCAACCCGCCATGATGGGCACATGACGTTCGGTGTGTTTGGCCGCTTGTTCGACCGACACGCGGATGATTTCGCAGTGCTCTTCCACGTTGACTGTGGGTGACTCACCGGTGGTGCCCACAACGCCGATGCAATCGGTGCCCTCGGCAATGTGCCAATCAATCAGTTTGCGCAGAGTAGGGTAGTCGACGCTGCCGTCTGTGTGCATGGGGGTGGTCAAAGCCACGATGCTGCCGGTAATGGGTGTCATGTCCGTTGGTTCGGTCAAGGAAAAACGTTCATTCTAGCGATTGCCAATGACGTTTTTAATGGTGAAGTGGGTAACGAGTGGCTGTTTGTGCGCTGCTGGGCTCACGTACCGCCACGATGCGTTGCACAAAGCGCTCGGGCTGAGTCAAAAAGCCTTCTTCAAACGCCACCACGCGCAGGTCTTGGCACACGGCCAGCAACTCGGCGGGGTGCAGCAAAAAGTCAGGGCGCGAAGGTTTACCCACGGTTTCGTTGCCTGCAGAGAAGGTTTCGTAAATCAGCACGCCGTTGGGCGCGAGGCTGTCCAACATGTGGGGCCACAGCGGGCGCCACAGGTAATTGGTGACGACCACGCCGCCAAAAGTGCGGCCAGCGAGCGGCCAAGGCCCGTTTTCGATGTCGGCACATATGGCTTCGCCCAAGGCGCTGACGGCGGCAATGGCGTCTGGGTTGCGATCCACCCCTGTGACAGTGTGGCCAAGGGCCGCAAAGTGGCGCATGTGACGGCCGTGTCCGCAGGCCAAGTCCAGCACGTGGCAGCCCGCAGGCAAGAGGTGCGACCAACGGGCAACCCAACTCGATGTGGGCTCTTGCCCATGAAGCACAGTGCTCATCTCAGAAACATCCCCAGACTTGGTCGGCCAAGGTCAGCAAGAACTCAGGCCGTAAATACATAGACAAAACCGCCAACAAAATGGCCACGCACACCAAGCCAATCGCAACTTGGCGAATCAAGGTGGTGCTGATCAGGCGGCGCATCATGGTTTGGATTTCAGGTGCTTAAGCCGCAACGGTTTTTGGTGAATCGTTACGCTCAATCGCGTTTTCATTGACCGGCATATTGATGAGTGCGGCAAAAACGCCCAACGCAATCGAGATGTACCAAACAATGTCGTAGCTGCCCGTCTTGTCGTACAAGTAGCCGCCCAGCCACACGCCCATGAAGCTGCCAATTTGGTGGCTGAAGAACACAAACCCGCCAAGCATTGACAAATGCGCCACGCCAAAAATCTGCGCCACCACTGCATTGGTGGGCGGCACGGTGGAGAGCCACAAAAAGCCCATCACCGCAGAGAAGACGTAGACACTCATCGGTGTCAGTGGGGCCAACAAAAACAGCACGATGGCCACCGAGCGTGAGAAATAAATGAACGACAAAATTTTGCGCTTGGCCATGCGCTGGCCCAAGCTGCCTGCGATGTAGGTGCCAAACACGTTGAACAAACCAATCAGCGCCAAAGCAATGCTGGCCACTTCAGGCGACAAGCCGTGGTCCTTGAGGTAGCTGGGCATGTGCACGCCAATGAACACCACCTGAAAGCCGCACACAAAGTAGCCCGCCATCAGCAGTTGAAAGCTGCGATAGCCCATGGCCTCACGCAGCGCATGCAGGATGGATTGGTCGCGGTGCGGTGTCGCACCTCCTCCAAAGCCAGGTTCACGCAAACCGTAGGCGAGGGGAATGATGAGCATGGCCGACAGCGCCAACCACACCAAGGCCTCTTGCCAACCAAAGGTGCTGATGAGGTAGCCCTCGGTGGGCACCATCAAAAACTGGCCAAACGAGCCCGCCGCCGCTGCCACACCCATGGCCCACGAACGCTTGGCTGCACTCACATTGCGGCCAATCACACCGTAGATCACGGCGTAGGTGGTGCCTGCTTGGGCAATGCCAATCAAGACACCAGCAGTCGCGGTGAATAAGGCGGGCGTGTCTGAATACGCCATGCCAATCAAGCCCAGCGAATACATCACTGCACAGGTCACAATGACTCGGAAGGCGCCAAAGCGGTCCGCCAACATGCCCGAGAAGATGCCTGCAAAACCCCAAGTCAGGTTTTGAATGGCAATGGCCATGGCGAAGTTTTCGCGTGTCCAGTCTTGGGCTTGGGTGATGGGTTGCAGCCACAGGCCAAAGCCGTGACGCACGCCCATGGACAAGGTGACGATGGCGGCCCCGCAGGCCAGTACCTGCCACATGGGCAGTGTTTTGTGTTGGTTGGTCATAGGTCGACTTTACCCAATGTGTTGCACAGCTGCTGTCAAAGGCGTTGTGCCAAGTCGGCTGGATGCCGCAAATGCTCAGGTTCTGAGCCGATTCGGTTTGCAAAGAAGATGAGTCTGTTGTTTTATACAGTGCTGCGTTTGAATCTGTCTACAATTCTGCCCCATGGCTACAAAGCAACCCACTACACCGCCCCAGTACTCGGAAGGCTCGATTCGCGTCCTCAAAGGACTCGAACCCGTCAAGCAACGTCCGGGCATGTACACCCGCACCGACAACCCGCTGCACATCATTCAAGAAGTGTTGGACAACGCGGCTGACGAGGCGCTTGCTGGACACGGCAAAAAAATTGGCGTCACGCTGCACAGCGATGGCTCGGTCAGCATCGACGACGATGGCCGTGGCATTCCGTTTGGTATGCACCCCGAAGAAAAAGCGCCCGTCATTGAACTGGTGTTCACCCGCTTGCATGCGGGTGGCAAGTTTGACAAAGGCTCGGGCGGCGCTTACAGCTTCTCTGGCGGTTTGCACGGCGTGGGTGTGAGCGTGACCAACGCGCTGGCCAAACGCATGGAAGCCACCTCGTACCGTGAAGGCCAAGTGGCCCGCTTGGTGTTCTCAGGTGGCGACGTGGTGGAAAAACTCACCACCCGCAAACAAGAATCAGGCGACCGCAAGCAAGGCACCACCGTGCGCGTGTGGCCCGATGCCAAATATTTTGAATCCTCGGCCTTGCCGATGAACGAGTTGGTGCACTTGCTGCGCAGCAAAGCTGTGCTCATGCCCGGCGTGAGCGTGACGCTCATCAATGAGAAAACCAAAGACACGCAAAACTGGCTCTACAAAGGCGGCCTGCGTGACTATTTGATGCAGACACTGCATGGCGACCCCGTCATTCCTTTGTTTGAAGGCGATGGCTATGCCGATAGCAACCACGACAGCTTTGCCGAAGGCGAGGGCGCAGCATGGGCCGTGGCCTTCACCGAAGACGGCGCACCTGTGCGCGAGAGCTATGTCAACCTGATTCCCACCAGCGCAGGCGGTACGCACGACAGCGGTTTGCGCGATGGTTTGTTCAATGCGGTGAAGAGTTTTATCGAACTGCACGCTTTGCTCCCCAAGGGCGTCAAGCTCATGCCCGAAGATGTGTTTGCCCGTGCCAGCTATGTGCTGAGCGCCAAGGTGCTCGACCCTCAATTCCAAGGCCAAATCAAAGAACGCCTTAACTCACGCGATGCTGTGCGTTTGGTGTCGAGCTATGTGCGCCCCACCATGGAGCTGTGGCTCAACCAGCACGTTGAGTACGGCAAAAAGCTGGCTGAGCTGGCCATCAAGGCCGCACAAACGCGCCAAAAAGCAGGTCAAAAAGTCGAGAAACGTAAAGGCTCAGGCGTGGCCGTGTTGCCAGGCAAGCTGACCGACTGCGAAAGCAAAGACACGGCACACAACGAAGTATTCTTAGTCGAGGGTGACTCTGCGGGCGGCAGCGCCAAGATGGGCCGCAACAAAGAAAACCAAGCCATTCTCCCGCTGCGTGGCAAGGTGCTCAACACGTGGGAAGTCGAGCGCGACCGCTTGTTTGCCAACAACGAAATTCACGACATTTCGGTGGCCGTGGGCGTTGACCCACACGGTCCAAACGACAGCCCCGACATGAGCGGCTTGCGCTACGGCAAGGTGTGTATCTTGTCGGATGCGGACGTGGATGGCTCGCACATTCAAGTGTTGTTGCTCACCTTGTTTTTCCGTCACTTTCCCAAGCTCATCGAAGCGGGCCATGTGTTTGTGGCGCGTCCACCGCTGTTTCGTGTGGACGCACCGGCGCGTGGCAAAAAGCCAGCCACCAAGGTGTATGCCTTGGACGAGGGTGAGCTCACATCCATCCTCGACAAACTGCGCAAAGACGGCGTGGCCGAGGGCAAGTGGAGCATCAGCCGCTTCAAGGGCTTGGGCGAAATGAGCGCCGAACAACTGTGGGACACCACCCTCAACCCCGACACCCGTCGCCTCATGCCCGTGCAACTGGGCTTGCTGGACTTTGCAACCACCGAAGGTTTGATCACACAACTCATGGGCAAAGGCGAAGCCGCCGCACGCCGTGAGCTGATGGAACTGCATGGCGATTCGATTGAGATTGACGTATGACCGATTTGTTAACCCCTGGACTGCCCACCGCCAACAACAATAACAATGATGGCGACGGCGACATCGCGCTGGGCCACTACGCCCAACGCGCCTACCTTGAATACGCGCTCAGCGAGGTCAAAGGCCGTGCCTTGCCCGATGTGTGTGATGGCCAAAAGCCAGTGCAACGCCGCATTCTTTATTCCATGTCCCGCATGGGCTTGGGCTTCAGCGGTAACTCAGGTGCTAAGCCCGTCAAGTGCGCCCGCGTGGTCGGCGTCGTGCTGGGCCGCTACCACCCTCATGGCGACAGCGCCGCGTATGAAGCGCTGGTGCGCATGGCGCAAGACTTTGCACAACGCTACCCACTGATCGACGGCCAAGGCAACTTTGGCTCACGCGACGGCGACGGCGCTGCGGCCATGCGATACACCGAAGCACGCTTGGCCAAAATCACCACGCTGTTGTTGGATGAGATTGACGAAGGCACGGTGGACTTTCAGCCCAACTACGACGGCTCCACCGAAGAGCCCAAGCAGTTGCCCGCCCGTTTGCCATTTGCCTTGCTCAACGGTGCCAGCGGCATTGCGGTGGGTATGGCCACCGAAATTCCAAGCCACAACCTGCGCGAAGTGGCCGATGCGTGTGTGGCACTCATCAAGACCCCCAAGATGAGCGACGCCGAGTTGCTGCAAATCTTGCCCGCGCCCGATTACCCCGGTGGCGGCCAAATCATCAGCAGCGCGTCTGACATTGCCGATGCCTACCGCACAGGCCGCGGCTCACTCAAAGTGCGCGCTCGCTGGACCATTGAAGAATTAGCCCGTGGCCAATGGCAACTGGTGGTCAACGAGTTACCCCCTGGCGTGAGCAGCCAACGCGTGTTGGAAGAGATTGAAGAACTCACCAACCCCAAGGTCAAGACCGGTAAAAAAGCGCTGAGCGCCGACCAAACCCAACTCAAAGCCACCGTGCTGGCCGTGCTGGACGTGGTGCGCGATGAGTCCAGCAAAGATGCTGCAGTGCGTTTGGTGTTCGAGCCCAAGACCCGCACGATTGAGCAACAAGAACTCATCACCACCTTGCTGGCGCACACCAGCTTAGAAACCTCATCGTCCATCAACCTCACCATGGTGGGTATCGATGGACGCCCTGTGCCTAAGTCGCTGCGCGACATGCTGACCGAGTGGATTGAATTCCGCTCCGCCACCATCCTGCGCCGCTCGCAGCACCGCTTGAACAAAGTGCTGGACCGCATCCATATCTTGGAAGGTCGTCAGTTGGTGTTACTCAACATCGACGAGGTGATTGCCATCATCCGTCAGAGCGACGAGCCCAAGCAGGCGCTGATGGAGCGCTTCCGTTTGAGCGAGCGACAAGCTGAAGACATCCTAGAAATTCGTCTGCGTCAGCTGGCGCGTTTGGAAGCTTTTCGGATTGAGCAAGAGCTCAAAGAACTGCGCGACGAACAGGCCAAGTTGGAAGACATCGTGGGCAACCCATCGGCGCTGCGCCGCTTGATGGTCAAAGAAATTGAGGCCGACGCCAAGACCTTTGCCGACCCACGCCGCACGCTGATTCAAGAAGAGAAAAAAGCTGTCGCCGAAGTCAAGGTCATTGACGAGCCAGTGACCGTGGTCGTCTCTGAAAAAGGCTGGGTACGCGCACGCACTGGCCACGGCCACGAAGCCAGCGCCTTTGCTTTCAAATCGGGCGACGGCTTGTACGGCACGTTTGAGTGCCGCACCGTGGACACCTTCATCGCGTTTGGCTCTAACGGCCGCATCTACTCGGTGCCCGTGTCGGTCTTGCCCGGCGCGCGTGGCGACGGCCAGCCCGTGACCACGTTGGTTGATTTGGAATCAGGTACTCAGTTGCTGCACTACGTGGCTGGCCCTGCAGGCGCGACGTACTTGCTCAGCAGCTCGGGTGGCTATGGTTTCATGGCCAACATTGAGCACATGATTTCGCGTAACAAAGGTGGCAAAGCCTTCATCACTGTTGGTGAGGGCGAAACGGTGTGCCGCCCATCGCCTGCAAGCGGTGGCTCGGGCGCGCAGCCTGTGGCACCTGCCACGCATGTGGCTTGTGCATCCACGGGCGGGCGCTTCTTGACCTTTGAGTTGTCTGAACTTAAAGCGATGGAAAAGGGCGGTCGCGGCTTGATGCTGATCGACTTAGAAGCCAAAGACACCTTGGCCGGTGCGGCTGCGTACACACGCAGCGTGCGCATCGAAGGCATTGGCCGTGGTGGCAAAGTGCGCGAAGAAACGCTAGAAATTCGCAGCTTGAACAACGCCAAAGCGGCGCGTGCCAAGAAGGGCAAAGTGGCTGATTTGGGCTTTAAGCCAAATGCGGTGGTGCGGGTGGAGTAACTTGTTCTAACCCAAATAGAAACGGCCCTTGCTTGCAAGGGCCGTTTTCAATTGCTAGGTTGTTTGGGGCAATAAAAAAACGGCTCAACGAGCCGCTTTTTTGTGGGGTACCAAGAATTAAGCTTTGGCTTTTTCTTTGGTGGCTGCCGCTGGGGTAGCGCCGTCTGCAGGTGCTGCCTCTTTCTTGGGAGGGCTGCAGTCGAAGCACACAAACATGGATGAACCCAAGATGCGCTTGAATGAACCATTGTTGCGGGGCTTGTGAACGCCGCACTTGATGCAGCTCATGGTGTCGCCGGTGCGGCCGAGGCCTTCGAAGGGTGAACCGCCTTTTTTCGATTTGTAGCGCAAACCGTCGTTGGAGATTTCTGTTTTTTCTGGGCGTGACATTCGTTGTAGTTCTCGAGGCAAAGACGGTATTTTCGCAAATTTATCAACCGTTCTGACAACCGGCCCTCAAAAACCTCAAAATTCACCGCAAAAAGCGCTTGGAAAACTTCAAAACGCTGGGCCCAATGCGTCTAGAGATGGCTTGGCGGTGTTTGGCAAACAGCACATAGGCCGGTTGCAGCACCGGCATGAGCCAGCGGCGCGATAGCAACCACGCCAAAACAGGCAGTTTGGCCAACCGGTAAGCGGTGGCAAACACGGGCACACCCACCAGCACTTGGCCATCGGCCGTGCGGCCATGAATCTGTGCCATTGCTGCTTCGCACGAGATGTTGTGGCCTGCGGCCTCAAAGCCAGTTTGGGTGACGTCTACAAACGCCAACTGGCCCTGCGCATTGCGGCTTTGCAAAAACTCCACCTCGGCCACGCACAACGGGCACTGGCCGTCGTAGTACAGCGTGAGTTCGGGCGTGGCAGTGGCAGTTGTGGTTTGCATTGGGATGTAGGCTAGCACGCCTGCACAGGGCAGGGCTTGCCAAAGGGTAATCGGGCAGAATTCACTGCATGACCCAAGCTAGCTTTGATATATCCACCACCGCCACACACCGTGTGGCCAGCGCGCTAGAACGCGCAGCCAGCCCAGCCGCGCAACATGTGTTCACGCAGCTCTATGCCGATGCCGCACGCGCCTCAGCGCAGCACTGTGATGTGCAGGCACAAGCAGGCCGTAGCCTAGGTGTGTTGCACGGCGTGTGCATCACGATCAAAGACAACATCGATATGGCAGGCGAGACCACGATGGCCGGTGGCGTGGTGTGTGCAGGCGAAGCGCCTGCGTTGTACGACGCACCTGTGCTGCAGCGCTTGCGCGATGCAGGCGCGGTGGTGTTGGGCAAAACCAATATGAGCGAGTTTGCGTTCTCGGGCGTGGGTATCAACCCACACCACGGCACACCTGCCAACCCTGCTGACCCAGCGCATGCACGCGTGCCCGGAGGCTCGTCGTCGGGCGCTGCAGTGTCGGTGGCTTTGGGGCTGGCCGAGGTGGGCATTGGAACAGATACAGGTGGTTCGATCCGTATTCCCGCTGCGCTCTGTGGCTTGGTGGGCTACAAGAGTACGCAAACGCGTATTCCGTGCACGGGCGTGATGGAGTTGTCGCGCACGCTGGACACCGTGGGCAGCATCACCCGCTCGGTGCGGGCGTGTTTGGCGGTGGATGCTGTGCTGTCGCAACAAGCGTTGCCCACCGATGCAGCCAACTTGCGCGGCCTGCGTTTTGCCGTGCCACAAACTTTGATGTTGGACGATGTAGATGCCACCGTGGCTCAAGCTTTTGTGCGCAGCTTGCAACGCATCAGCAAGGCGGGTGCGCAAGTGGTGGAGATACCGTTCACAGCACTGGGCGACATTGCCGCGCTCAGCATGCCTGGTGGCTTTTCGCCCATCGAGAGCTACGCCGCACACCACGCACGCCTAGAGCGCGGTGCACAGCAAATTGACCATCGCGTGGTGGCCCGCATGATGTTGGGCAAAGGCATCAGTGCGCAAGATTACCTAGAGCTACACAACCGCCGCCATGCGTGGATTGCAGCAGCTGAGCAAACGCTGCAAGGATTTGACGCCATGTTGTGCCCCACAGTGCCGATGGTCGCGCCACTCACTGAGCCTTTGCTCAAAGACGATGAGGCGTTTTTCAAAGTGAACCGTTTGTTGCTGCGCAACCCCTCGGCTATCAACTACATGGATGGCTGTGCGTGGAGCTTGCCGTGCCATGAAGCAGGTGAATTGCCTGTGGGCTTGATGGTCTCTGGTTTAGCAGGCCAAGACGCGCATTTGGCGCGCGTGGCGTTGGCTTTAGAAAACTTAATCAATTCTTGACGCGCTTAGACCACAATGAACGCATTGAGAGAAAGAGAGCGGACTATGACTATTAAATTTCGCACCTTGGCTTTGAGTCTGTTGCTTGCCGCAACTGCCGGCGCAGCCATGGCGCACGGACCCCACGGTGGCTACCGTGGGCATACCAGTGTTTATTACGGTGGTTACGGCAACAATTTTTGGGGCCCAGCTTTGGTGGGCGGTGCGATTGTGGGCACGTCGATTTATTTGTCGCGCCCCGTGCAGCCTTCGACCGTCATCATCACCAGCCCGCCTACTGTGGTGGTGACCAACCCACAGCCCACGCAATGGGTGAATAGCCAACCCGTGCAGCAGCCGGTCGAGGCTTATTTTTGCCGCGAGACGGGGCAGTACTTTCCGATGGTGCAAACCTGTGTCAGTCCTTGGTTGGTGGTGATGCGATGAAAATTTCTTTTTTGTGCGTCTTGATCGCCGGCTTGTTGCCTTACATGGGCACGATGGCTGCGAAGTGGGGCTTTCGCCGTTACGACAACCACAACCCCCGCCAATGGCTGGGCGAGCAAACGGGTTTCAGAGCTCGGGGCAATGCCGCGCAGGCCAATAGTTTTGAAGCGTTTCCGTTTTTTGCCGCTGGCGTCATCATCGCCACTATGGCGCAGGTGGATATCTCGGTGGTGGAAGGGCTTGCAGTCACGTTTGTGGTGGCACGTGTGGGCTACATCGTTTGTTATGTGGCCGACAAGGCTGCTTGGCGCTCTATCTTTTGGCTGGTGGGGTTGATGAGCGTGGTGGCTTTGTTCGTCGAGGCCTTGCGCGTGTGAACGCGCTTGTCATCCAAGTCGCGACTTGCTGCGTTGTAAGGTGACATTTTTCACAAAGTGAGTTTGTTATGAAACGCGTATCTGCCCTGTTAGCCTGTTTATTGACCTTCGCCGTGGTTTTGCCTGCGCAAGCGGGTGGTCATGGGCATGGCGGTGGTCTTGGTGGTCAAAGCGTTCAGCACTTTGGCGGTCATGGTTATGTGCAAAGTCATGGTCATGGATATGGCAGCCACTACCGTGGTTCAAGCAACCATTGGTTGGCTCCCGTGTTGGGTGCGGCCATCGTGGGCAGCGTGATTTACGCAGCCAGCACACCCAGCTATGCCGCGCCGGTGGTGGTGCAGCAGCAATATGCACCGCCTAATAACCGTGTGGCGTATTTTTGTTCAACGTCTCAGCAGTACTACCCCAACGTACCGACTTGCCAAGTGCCTTGGCAGCCCGTGAACTACTAAACGACGTGCAACACAAACAACAAAGCCGGGCTAGCCCGGCTTTTTTTTGCGCGTTTTGCGCTAAGTTGACGGCATCGCCCGTTTAAAGCGTGACCACTTCTTTGTGGCCCACTCGGTTGGAATAGCGCACTTTGCCGCCCGTGGTTTCTAGTTCCACGCGAGCACTGCGGCCTGCGTACACATGGTGCTTGAGCCATTCCAGCTCTTGCTTGGTTTCGGCTTCACCAGCCACCACGCGGCTCCAGCAGCGTAGCTCGGCTGACCAGCGGTAGTTGCGGGCTTTGAGCTTGTCTTTGGTCTCAAACGGCGAGTTGATGGCGTACACCTTTTGCTGCGGCTTGTTCAAAGTCATCAGCACGGCAAGCAGGGCGGTTTGTTGGCTTTGCGGCAATACTTGGTTGAGCAGTTCTAGCAAGGCCCAGCAATCGGCTTCGGCACGGTGAGCTTCGTAAAAGTAACCTTGGGTGCTGAGCAAATATTCCAGTTTGGCTGAGCCAAAACCTTCTTCGCGCCAGTCAATGTCTTTGATGCTGCACGCCCAGTTGAGTTGTTCAAACAGGGGCCAGCGGGCTTCTACAAATGGGCGGTCAAATTGAGCGTTGTGGGCAATGACCACGTCCACGTTTTTCAAAAACTCAGCCACGCGGGCGTCGTCAATGCGGTGGCCTTTCACCATCTCGTCGGTGATGTGGTGCACCGCGATGGTGGCGGGGGGAATGGCAAAGCCTGGGTCTTCCAGTTCGTCCAGCACATCCACCACGCGGTAGACCACACCTGTAACGGGGTCGAATTCAAAGGCCAGCATGCCCAGTTCAATCACGCGGTCTTGGGCCACGTCAAAGCCGGTGGTCTCGGTGTCGAGCACGATGCCTTTGCTGAGCTTTTGGCCGGGAGCGGGGGTGTTGAACACACGGCCAGGCACGAGGCGGCGAAGCACGCGGTAGTCTGGATGTTGTTCGAGTTGTTGGGCGAGTTGTTCGATGTCTTGAGTCATAGGGGCTAATGTTAAGCGTGGTCGGCCTGTGTGGCGTTGCGCTTGGCAATGGCATGTGACAAAAAGATGCCCATCGCACAAACCACCAAAGCATCAGCGCCCAAAATCAACGGCGAGTTGAAGTGGCTCAACAGTTCAGCCAACACCAACACGCCAAGCGATTGGCCTAAAAACAAAAAGCCAGCAAACAGCGTCACGCCTGTGCCGCGTGCGGTGGGCACCATTTGCGTGGCCTTGGCCTGCATGGTGTTGTGAAACATGGCAAACCCAAAGCCAGCAATAAAGCAAGAGGGCAGCGCCAGTTGCCACCAAGGTGCAAACGCAATCACCAAAAATGCGGCGCCAAAGCTCATCCCGCCATAACGCGCCAAGCCCACTTCTCCAAAGCGTCGAATGGTGATTTTTGCTGTGGCCATGTAAGCCATGCCCCCTAATCCAAAGAGCGCCGTGGTCCCGCCTGCCAACGTGAGGGAGATGTGGTGCACCTGATGCAAGTGCGCCGCTGTCACGGCCAACACACCAAACACAGTGGCACCTTCCACCAAGGTGATGCTCAGAAAGGTGCGTGCCCATGGGTTATGCGCCACTTGTTGCAGCTGTTTGAAAAAACCTGTGGGTGCATGTGTTGGGTGCGCGGTGGGGTCCAAATGTTTGAGCTGTTGGCCAAGCAAAAGACTCACGGTGGCAAAAGCCGCGGCCATCAGTGCAAACGCCCAGCGCCAACCCAAGGTGTCAGTCAGCAGTCCGCCAAACAACTGGCCAGCCGTGATGCCCAGCATGGTGCCCAAACCCACACGGGCCAAGGTTTCTTGGCGATGCTCGTAATGCACCACATCGCCCACCCACGCCAATGAGAGCGGAATGATGGCGGCTGCCGCCAATGCGGTGCCGACACGCGCGGCCACAAGGAATGTCAAGTCTACGCTGAGCGCCGACAGCACGCAGCCCACGCTGCAACCGATGGTGGCCAGCATGACGACGCGGTATTTGCCTAAGCGGTCACCTACGGGGCCATAAAAGAGCTGCATCAAACCGTAGGCGATGGCGAAGAATGAAATGACTCGCGAGGCCTCACTGATGGGCGCATCGAAGACGCGCGACAGCTCGGGCAGCATGGGGTCGCAAATGCGCTGCAAGGCCATGCTGCAAAACGTGGCCAGCGACAACAAAAAAATCGCCCGGCGGGTCGTGGGCGATAGGGCTTGAGGGGAGGATGTGTTTGTTTTCAAAGCGCTGTCACTTTACCTGTTACCCGCGTTAGAGGCTGTCGCTTGTAAGTCAAAGTCGAAAACTATGAGATGACGGTTTAGCATTGGCACTATGAAATTTTTTGTGTCTTTGTTAATTGGTTTGTTGAGTGGGGGGTGTTCATGGGCTTGGGCACAACCCAACCAAGACGCCATGACGGCTGAGGTGTTGGGCGTTTACTTCACGCCACCTGCAAATGCTGCTGCAGCCATTGTGAAAGCGATTGATGACAGTGAGCGCGAAGTTTTGGTGCAAGCCTATGGCTTCACCCACAACGCCATTGCACAAGCCTTGATAAGAGCGCACCAACGTGGTGTCGAGGTGCGCGTGTTGCTGGACCGGAAAAGCCAAAGCTCAAACCGCTATGTGATGGATGTGCTGAGCGATGCCCAAATTGAACTGCGCCAAGACGGCAAACATGCCATCGCTCACAACAAGGTGATGGTGATTGACCGAACCATCGTCATCACGGGCAGTTTCAATTTCACCAACTCTGCGTCCACCCGAAACGCAGAAAACTTTTTGGTTTTGAAATCCGCAGACTTGGCCGAAAAGTACAGCCAGCAGTGGCAACACCATTGGGCGCACGGCGTGGAGTAAGGGTTTGAAAAGCCAGATTTAGTCTGCCAGCTCTAAAAGCGCACCATTTCGGCGCAAAACCCTTGTCAGCGTGAAACTTATCCCTAAAATACGCGTCATGCTGCACTGCAACATAACTTTAGCCAAATGGCCAGGTTCAGAGCAGTTTTAACCATCCTTTTAAATTTTGGAGATATGAAATGACTTTGACACCTGAACAAGTAATCGCCGCTAACAAAGCTAATCTGGAAACTCTGGTGGGTTTGACCACCAAAGCTTTCTCTGGCGTGGAGCAACTCATCGAGTTGAACTTGGCCGCTGCGAAAAGCACTTTGGCTGATTCACAAAAACAAACCAACGCTGCTTTGAGCGTGAAAGACGCACAAGAGTTGTTGGCTTTGCAAGCCAGCCTGTTCCAACCTTTGGCTGAAAAAGCTGTGGCCTACAACCGTCACTTGGTTGAAATCACCACAGGTACAGGTTCACATTTCCAAGGTCACGTGGAATCTAAAGTGGCTGAAGCGCAAAAAGCTTTCCACGACATGGTGGACAACGCTGCTAAAAACGCACCTGCTGGTTCTGAAGCTGCTGTGGCTGCATTCAAAACTGCAGTTGCCGCTGGCAACAACGCTTTGGAATCTGTGCAAAAAGCTGTCAAGCAAGCCACCGATGTTGCTGAAGCCAACTACAAAAACATGACAGAAACAGCTTTGAAGACAGCTAAGCCTGCTGCTAAGAAGCGTTAATTTTTAAGGTCCTCCAAGACCCCTGAAATGCGGCTCCCTCGGGAGCCGTTTTTCTTGTGTGCTTCAATGTTTTGGCCTTGCAGTAAAGTTCTAGCTATGAATAAACGCTTGTTCCTCAGTGCTTGCATCACGCCTTTTTTGGTGGCGTGCTCGTCGCTGTCGCGCAAGCATTCATCCAATACGGCTACCTCGCAAAGCTATCCCAACAATCCGGCCAAGCGCCAAGACATCGTCATGCAAGCCATTGCCATGCTTGACCGCGGCTACACCTATGGCGGTAAAAAACTCCACACGGGGTTTGATTGCTCTGGGCTGGTGACCTTTGTTTATAGAGAGTCAGCTGGTATTGCGCTCAAGGGCAATGCCGCGCAAATGGCAGCTGCAACGCGTTCGATTGATGCGTCTCAGGCACACCCCGGCGACTTGGTGTTTTTCAACACACTTGGCCCATCGTTTTCACATGTAGGTATCTACATCGGCGACGGCAAATTTGTGCACGCCGCCAACGAGCGAACCGGTGTGAAAACCGAGCGCATGAGCAATGGCTATTGGTCAAAGCGCTTTGAGGGTTACCGCACGGTCTTTGCCTGAGGTTTGGCCATAGGCCGGTTCGGCTTTTAGGCGTGATCGCGAATGGCCAACGCGGCCTCTTTCACAAGCGCGGGGCCTTTGTAAATCAAGCCCGTGTAAATCTGCACCACATCTGCGCCCGCTTTGATTTTGGCCACGGCATCGTCGCCGCTCAAAATGCCGCCCACGCCGATGATGGGGAAGTTGGGGCCCATCGCTGCACGCAACTGGCGAATGACTTCATTGCTTTTTTCGAACACCGGTGCGCCTGAGAGCCCGCCAGTTTCATCGGCATATGCCATGCCTTTTACGGCATCGCGGGCGATGGTGGTGTTTGTGGCGATCACGCCCCACGATGGCGTGCCCTCATGCACACAGTGGCGCTTCAACGTGGCCGCAATCACCGCGATTTGGTCGCTGTCCAAATCCGGTGCAATCTTGATGAACACCGGCACTTGCTTGTTGTGCTTCTGAGCCAGCTCTGCGCGGCGTTTGGCCAGAGTGCCAATGAGTGCATCCAGCGCTTCGTCGCTTTGCAGCTCACGCAGGTTCTTGGTGTTGGGGCTAGAGATGTTCACCGTCACGTAGTCGGCGTGTGGGTATACGCCGTCAAGGCAAATCAGGTAATCGTCTGCGGCGTTCTCAATCGGCGTGGCGGCGTTTTTGCCGATGTTCAGGCCCAGCAACATGGGCGTGCTCGATTTGCTGCGGAACTTCGCCAGCTTCACGTTGGTCAAGAAGGCGTCCAAGCCTTCGTTGTTAAAACCAAGGCGGTTGATCAGCGCATTGGCTTCAGGCAACCGGAACATGCGCGGCTTGGGGTTGCCAGGCTGGCCCTTGGGCGTGACCGTGCCCACTTCCACAAAGCCAAAACCCATGGCAGCCAAGCCGTCAATGCAGTGTGCGTTTTTGTCCAAACCAGCGGCCAAGCCCACACGGTTGGGAAAATTCAAACCTGCCAGTTGAACGGGGTCTTGCACGCGCTCTTGGCAATAGGCCCACGCCAGCGGCGTGTTTTGCGTGCGGGCCAGCATGGCCAGCGTGTGTTCATGGGCGGTTTCAGGAGCACAAGCAAACAGAAATGGGCGGGCGAGGGAATAAGGCAACAACGACATGGATAATCTCAAGCTTTTATAAAACCCTCGGATTTTCGCCCATGAACACGCCTACAAATGCCACACCTTTGTCTCAAGACGAATTGAAAACTTTGGTGGGCCAAGCCGCCCTGCAATATGTGGTGCCCGGCGAAGTAGTGGGCGTGGGCACAGGCTCAACGGTGAACAAGTTCATCGACGCTTTGGCCACCATGAAAGACCAAATCAAAGGCGCGGTGTCTAGCTCTGTGGCCTCCACCGAACGCTTGCAAGCTTTGGGCATCAAAGTGTTTGAAGCGGCCGAGGTGGAAAGCCTGTCGGTCTACATCGACGGCGCTGACGAAATCGACCACCAAGGTCACATGGTCAAAGGCGGCGGTGCGGCGTTGACGCGCGAAAAAATTGTGGCCGCGCAATCCAAGATGTTTGTGTGCATTGCCGATGAAAGCAAGTTGGTGGATGCACTGGGCGCGTTCCCGTTGCCTGTGGAAGTCATCCCCATGGCCACTGCGCGCGTGATGCGCCAATTTGTTGCGATGGGTGGCAGCGCCAAGGTGCGTTTGAAAGACGGCCAACCTTTGGTCACCGACAACGGCCAGCACATCGTGGACGTGACTGGTTTGAACATCACCGATCCGTTGAAGTTTGAGTCAGACGTGAACCAATGGCCGGGCGTGGTGACTGTGGGTGTGTTTGCACATCAAAAAGCGCAAGTGTGTTTGCTGGGCACATCCACCGGCGTGAAGACGCTGAAGTTTTGAAAAGCCTAGGCACTTCGTATCGGGCTTTGGTGCTGGGTGCATCGGGTGCGCTGGGGAGTGCGTTTGTTGAGGCCTTGCAGGCCGATGCGGCTTGCTCGCAAGTGGTGGGCTTGTCGCGCAATTCGCAGCCTGCATTTAGGCTTGAAGACGAAGCCAGCATGGCCGCTGCGGCGGCTGAGTTGGTCGCCCAATGTCAAGGCCCGTTTCACCTCATCATCGATGCCACAGGTGCGCTCTGCATTGACGGGCAGGGGCCAGAAAAACACATGGGTGCACTCAACGCCGCGCAACTGGCGCGTGCGTTTGAAGTCAACACCATTGGCCCCGCGTTGTTGCTCAAACACTTCGTGCCTTTGCTCGCTATTGAGCAGCGCAGCATTTACGCCAAGCTGTCAGCGCGCGTGGGCAGCATCAGCGACAACGGCAAAGGCGGTTGGTATGGCTATCGCGCAGCCAAAGCGGCATTGAACATGGTGTTGCAAACCGCAGCGATCGAGGCTGCCCGCAAACGACCGCAACTCGTAGTAGCCGCCATGCAGCCGGGCACGGTGGCATCCCATTTGTCGGCGCCGTTTGTGCCTGCGCAAGACTGCCTCACCCCTGCGCAATCGGTGACAGGTTTACTCAGTGCTTTGGATGATTTGCCGGCGAAAGCCGCTGCGCACTTTGTGGACTACAAAGGCGCAGCGATTCCTTGGTGATGCTTAGTGCGCGGCGCTCATGCCTTGGTGGCGCAGCAGTGCATCCAACTGAGGCTCACGGCCACGGAAGGCTTTGAACGACTCCATCGCGGGGCGGCTACCGCCGACTTCTAGGATGGTTTCGCGGTAGCGGCGGCCTGTGTCAATGCTGGGTTCGCCATCCGCACCTGCAGTTTCTTCAAACGCGGCGTAGGCATCGGCGCTCAGCACCTCGGCCCACTTGTAGCTGTAGTAGCCAGCCGCATAGCCGCCCGCAAAGATGTGGCTGAAGGTGTGCAGCGTGCGGCCCCATGCAGGGCTTTGCAACACAGCCACTTCGGCGCGCACATCACGCAGCACTTGCATGAAGTCTTGCGCTTTGTCGCCGTCAGAGTGCAGCAGCATGTCCACGAGTGAGAACTCGATTTGGCGCAGCGTTTGCAAACCGCTTTGGAAGTTTTTAGCGGCCAGCATTTTGTCGAACAGTTCGCGTGGCAAAGGCTCGTCCGTGTCGACGTGCGCGGTCATGTGGCGCAACACGGACCACTCCCAGCAGAAGTTTTCCATGAACTGACTGGGCAGCTCGACCGCGTCCCACTCCACACCGCTGATGCCAGACACATCGCGCTCGTTCACTTGCGTGAGCATGTGGTGCAAGCCGTGGCCGCATTCGTGGAAGAGGGTGATCACGTCATCGTGCGTGAGCAGCGGTGGCTTACCACCCACGGCTTCGGAGAAGTTGCACACCAGATGAGCCACGGGCGTTTGCAACGCACCTGTGTCGGGGCGCAACCAGCGTGCGCGCACATCGTCCATCCATGCGCCGCCGCGTTTGCCTGCGCGAGCACCTGGGTCGAGGTAGAACTGGCCCACCAGTTGTCCAGCGCGTTCAATGCGATAGAACTCCACAGCAGGGTGCCATACCGGCGCGTCGTCGCGGCGAATGCTCACCTCAAACAAGGTCTCCACAATCTTGAACAAGCCGGCCAACACCTTGGGCGCGGTGAAGTACGGTTTGACTTCTTGCTCGCTGAAAGCGTAGCGCGCTTCTTTGAGCTTCTCGCCGATGTACGGCCAGTCCCACGGTTGTGGGTCTTGCAGGTTGAGGTGTTCGGCAGCGAAGGTGCGCATCTCGGCCACGTCTTGTTCGGCATAGGGGCGGGCACGTTTGGCGAGATCACGCAAGAAGGCCATCACCTCGGCGGGTGACTGCGCCATCTTGGCCGCCAACGACACCTCGGCGTAGTTGGCGTAGCCCAAGAGCTGCGCTTCTTCTTGGCGCAGGGCCAAGATTTCTTTCACCCAAGGTGTGTTGTCTTGTTCTGTTTTTCCACCTTGAACAGCTTCCGATTGGTCAGAGGCGCGTGTGGCGTAAGCGCGGTAGAGCTTTTCACGCAAAGCCGAGCTGTGCGCAAACTGCATGATGGGCAGGTAGCACGGCATTTTCAAATTCAGCTTGTGGCCAGCCACACCATCCTTTTCAGCTGCTGCGCGTGTGGTTTGCAACACGTCGTCTGGCACACCGGCCAACTCTTCGGCGGTGACGATGGCTGACCATTGGTCAGTCGCGTCCAACACGTTCTCGCTGAACTTTTGACTCACCTCGGCTTGGCGTTCTTGAATGGCCGCAAAGCGTTCTTTGGCCGCACCCACCAGTTCGGCACCCGACAACACAAAGTTACGCATGGCCAAGGTGTGGGCGTGTTTTTGCTCCGCATTCAAGCTGGCCACATCAATGGCTTTGTACTTGGCATACAAGCGCTCGTCGGCGCCTAGGCGTGTGTAGAACTCAGTCACACGCGGCAGCGCTTCGGTGTAGGCCGCGCGCAACTCTGGTGTATCGGCTACTGAGTGCAAATGGCTCACAGCACCCCAAGCGCGGCTGAGTTTTTCGGTGGCCACATCCAACACGGCAGCAATCGCTTTCCACTCGGCGGGGAAGTCCGCAGCCGTGACTTTTTCTAACGCAGCATCGGCCGCAGGCAAAAGCTGGTCAAGAGCGGGTGCGATGTGCGCGGGTTGGATGACGTCGAACAACGGGTGATTCGAAAAGTCGAGAAGCGGATTGTTCAATGACATGCAAAACTTTCAAGAAATAGATGGCCGAAATTTGTAGCCTGACGAAACCCGTCGCCAAGCAGAGTGGCCAGCGCTTGATGCAGCGACATTCGCCCCGCGAGGAGCGCAGCAAGCGCTGGCCGCTCTGCTTGGCAGAGCGAGCATCAACGCGCAACAAGCACAAAAGCTCAATGCTTCTCAGATAAGGCCCGTTGCGCCGATTCCAAGGTGTTGACCAGCAGCATTGTGATGGTCATCGGCCCAACCCCACCCGGCACAGGGGTGATGTAGCCAGCCACTTCTTTCACACCGTCAAAGTCCACATCGCCGCACAGCTTACCTTCATCGTTGCGGTTCATGCCCACGTCCAGCACCACTGCACCGGGCTTGACCATGTCAGCCGTTAGCACATTGCGCTTGCCCACTGCTGCCACGATCACATCGGCTTGCAAGGTGAGTGCTTTGAGGTTTTGTGTGCGCGAGTGCGCCACCGTGACGGTGGCATCTTTTTGCAAAAGCATAAGTGCCATGGGCTTGCCTACGATGTTGCTGCGGCCAATCACTACGGCGTGTTTGCCTTTGAGGTCGTAGCCAATGCTCTCCAGCATCTTCATGCAGCCATACGGTGTGCATGGCCAAAAGCCGGGCATGCCCGTCATCAATGCACCGGCGCTGGCGATGTGAAAACCATCCACGTCTTTGGCAGGGCTGATGGCTTCAATCACTTTTTGCGCATCGATGTGAGCAGGCAAGGGCAGTTGCACCAAGATGCCGTGAATGCTGTCGTCGTGATTCAACGCTTCCACGCGGGCCAACAAATCGGCCTCAGTCATGGTGGCTTCGTATTTCTCGAGAACCGAGTGCAGGCCTGCGTCTTCACACGCTTTGACCTTGTTGCGCACATACACCTGGCTAGCTTGGTTATCGCCCACTAAGACCACAGCCAAACCGGGTGTCAAACCCTTGGCTTTCAATGCGGCTGTGTCGGCGGCCACTTGGGCGCGCAGTTGTTTGGAGAGGGCGTTGCCGTCAATGAGTTGTGCAGTCATGGTCTTGTGTATACAGAAGAGAAGTTGAATTGAAAACGCCCGTGAGACACGGGCGTTTAAAGGGTGTGCAAACGTGCGGCCTGATCAGGCTTTGGCAGCGTTTTGTCCGAGTGCGGTTTTCAGCAAGTCGGCCACGGTGTTGGCGTTGAGCTTTTCCATGATGTTGGCGCGGTGCGCTTCCACGGTTTTGATGCTGATGCCGAGGTCGTCTGCAATTTGCTTGTTCAAACGGCCAGCCACGATGCGCTCCAACACTTGGGCTTCGCGGGTGGTCAGCTTGGCCATCAGCGCGTCGCGGCTAGCGGCTTGTTGTGATTCGGCGAACGACGTGGTGGCTTGGGCCAACATGCGTTCGACCAAGTTCACCAAAGCGGTTTCGTCAAAAGGCTTTTGGATGAAGTCCATTGCGCCTTTTTTCATGGTGTCCACGGCCATGGGCACATCGCCGTGACCGGTGATGAACACGATGGGCAAAGGAGACTTGCGTTCGACCAAACGGTCTTGCAGTTCGAGGCCTGTCATGCCACCCATGCGGATGTCCACAATCAAACAAGCCACTTCACGTGGGTCGTAACGGCTGAGGAATGTTTCAGCTGAATCGAAGCAACGAACGCGGTAGTCCTTGCCCTCTAACAACCATTGCAAGGAATCACGTACAGCCTCGTCGTCATCTACAACGTAGACCGTACCTTTTTTGGGAATCAAACTCATCAAAAAAACTCCAACCTATCGGACCGGTATCCAGAAGGAAAAGCGGCAGCCCGTTATTTCCTCGCCATTGTAGAGGTTCTCGGCCTTCATCCTGCCTTGGTGCGACTCCACGATGGAGCGGCACAAATTCAGGCCAATGCCCATGCCTTCTGATTTGGTGGAGAAGAAGGCTTCAAACAAACGTTCCATCACCTCGGGCGGCAAGCCACGCCCTGTGTCAGTGACTGAAAACTCAATCACAGGTTGGCCTTCTTCGCTGCGTGGTAATACCTTTAGCTCCACATCGCGGCGTGTGAGCGGGCGCTGGGCCAGGTCAATGGACTCTGCGGCATTGCGCATCAAATTCACCAACACTTGTTCAATCAAGATGGGGTCCACGTTCACCGCAGGCAAGCGTGCCGCAACCACTTGGGTCAGGCGCACCTGTCGTCGGCGCATTTCAATGCCAGCCAATTCCACCGCTTCCGCCACCATGGCCGTCACATCGGATGGGGTGCGGTTGGGCTCGCTGCGTTTCACGAAGGTGCGAATGCGTTGGATGATTTGCCCCGCGCGTTGCGCTTGATGTGCGGTTTTTTCCAAAGCCTTGAGCAACTCTTCTTCGGTCAAGTTGTTGGCTTTGATGCGCGACACCATGCCGCTGCAGTAGTTGTTGATGGCAGTCAGTGGTTGGTTCAACTCGTGTGCCACGCTAGACGCCATCTCACCCATGGTGATGAGGCGGCTGGCCGATTGCGCGCGTTCGGCTTGCACTTGGGCTTGCTCTTCGGCGTGGCGACGTGGAGTGATGTCTGAGGCAATCACCATCTGCGCCAAGCGGCCATCCACCCAGTTGAGGTAGCGTGAACGTACCTCTAACCACTTGCCTAATTCCGGCACATAAATTTCGGCGTTCTCTGCCTTGGTTTCGGTGATGCCTTCGGTGGGCAAGCCCATCAAGCCATCGTCTTCATCTTGGCCGTCATCGTTTGCGGCGTCTGATGTTGTCGAGGGGCGTGGTTGGCCAGCTTGCGAAACCAAACTCAGGTGACCTTGCGTGGTGCTGGCAAACCATTGGCGATACAGCTTGTTGGCAAACAACAGTTCTTTGCTCCCCAAAGGCGCCACAGACACGGAGGCGTCCAAACCTTCGAGCACGGTGGTGAATCGGTCGTGGGCTGCGGAGAGTTGTTCGCGCACGCGGTTGGGCTCGGTGATGTCGGTCATCGACGTCATCCAGCCGGTTTGTTGGCCGCGTGCATCCACGAGTGGTGAAACATACAAGCGCGCATCAAACACTTCACCTGTTTTGCGCTTGACGCGAACTTGAAAGCCGCTGGCCGTGGTGTCGCCTTGCAGTTCTTGGGCAAGTTTTTCTTCCAAGGTCGCGCGGTCTTCTTCGGGCCAATAGGGGAAGGGCGGTTCACGACCCACCAGCTCTTCTTCGGTCCAGCCTGTCATTTGGCAAAACGCAGCGTTCACGTAGGTGATGCGGCCTTTGAGGTCCATCGCACGCATGCCGGTGAGGATGGAGTTTTCCATCGCGCGGCGAAAGTTGGTCTCGGCCACCAAGGCCTGTTGCGCTTGCACGCGTCGGCGGGTGTGTCGCCAAGTGCCAATCAGCATCCAAGCGGTCATGGCGCTGAGGACGGCGACCAGCCAGAAAACGCCATTGCCAATCAAACCTTGCGAGGTGCGGTAGGCCTGCGCGTGCAATGACAGTGCATAGCCCACAGGGGTGATGGGTACTTCGTACTCATTGGTTTGAAACAACCAAGGCAACACCTCGGTCACCTTGGGGCGTGCTTTGTTGGCTTGACCCGCGAGCACCGCATTGTTGACATCACGCAAAGACACGGCATATCGGTTCGCGATTTCATTGGGCACTGCAAAGCGCAGCATGCCATCCATGGTGTATTCGGCCAACAACACGCCTTCGAATTTACTGTGGTTGATGATCGGCACATGAAGCTGTAAGTGCGTATATGGCGCTGCACTGCTGCGTTTTTCGATGATGGGTTGCGAGTAAACGGGCTGTTGCAAATCGCGCGACAAATGAAACGTGCTGATCGTCTCGGCATGGGTGATGGTCGTGCCGCTCAGAAAACTCATGGTCGAGTTGTTGCTGGCACTGGCATAGCTGATGTGCACACGTTGACGCGCGTCTACCCACGTCAGGCTCGCCAATTCAGGGCTTTGATTTAACAGAGTTTGGGCTTCGCTAGAAAAAGCCTTGCTATCGGTTTCCCTGTTGGCAATGTCACGCGCCATGCGCATGATTTGTTCTTGTTTGTCAAGCAGGCGCAGGCGTAAACGTTGTTGGGCGTACTCCACATCGCGGCGAACGACTTCTTGTTCACGCACGATTTCTTCGTAACGCAGGTACCAAAACGCGGTGGTGATGGCGGCCATGAACAGCACCACCGCCGCTAGCGGGGCGATGAACGCGAAGCGGTCCTGACGGTTGGGGGTTTGTCGGCGCCACCACTGACGCCAGTGTGTGATCAGTTGCGTGAAAGGGGAAATGGGCAATGTTTTTGACATGTGCGGTGAGTTTATGTCTGCCGTGAAATCATTCCTTCAGGTAATTACTAGATTTCATAATAAGAAATCAATAGTCGCTATTTGAAATTTCAGAAATTTGTGAGAAACTATTTACATTCGAGTCAAAACAAGTGCAACACAGAGGAGACAAGCATGTCAGCACAACCGAACGATCCACGTAACGATGTGGACAGCCAAGAAACGCGTGAATGGATGGACGCTTTGTCCGCCGTCATCAATGCAGAAGGGCCCGAACGTGCGCACTTCTTGTTAGAGCAACTGCTCGAACATGCGCGCGAGAGCAGCATCGACATGCCGTTCTCTGCCACCACCGGCTACGTGAACACGATCGAACCCGACAAAGAAGCCCACTGCCCTGGCAACATCGAAATTGAAGAGCGTCTGCGCGCTTACATGCGTTGGAACGCGATGGCGATGGTGGTCAAAGCCAACCGCCACAACCCAGAAGACGGTGGCGACCTTGGTGGTCACATCGGTTCCTTTGCATCACTTGCCCACATGTTTGGTGCTGGCTTTAACCACTTCTGGCACGCTGAAAACGAAAACCACGGTGGCGATTGCTTGTACATCCAAGGTCACGTGTCTCCCGGTGTTTACGCTCGTGCTTACCTTGAAGGCCGCTTGACTGAAGAACAGTTGCTCAACTTCCGTCAAGAAGTCGATGGCAAAGGTTTGTCCAGCTACCCACACCCCAAACTCATGCCTGAGTTCTGGCAGTTCCCCACAGTGTCTATGGGTCTTGGCCCATTGATGGCCATTTACCAAGCGCGCTTCTTGAAGTACTTGCACGCACGTGGCATTGCCAATACTGAAAACCGCAAGGTCTGGGTGTTCTGCGGCGACGGTGAGATGGACGAAGTCGAATCATTGGGTGCCATCGGTTTGGCCGCTCGCGAAAAACTCGACAACTTGATCTTTGTCGTCAACTGCAACTTGCAACGTTTGGACGGCCCCGTGCGCGGCAACGGCAAGATCGTGCAAGAACTCGAAGGCGAATTCCGTGGCTCAGGCTGGAATGTCATCAAGCTCTTGTGGGGCAGCGAGTGGGACAAGCTCTTGGCCCGCGACAAAGACGGCGCACTGCGCAAGATCATGATGGAAACCTTGGACGGCGACTTCCAAGCGTTCAAAGCCAACGACGGCGCTTATGTGCGCAAGCACTTCTTCGGTCGCGATCCGCGCACCTTAGAGATGGTCTCGCACATGAGCGACGACGAAATCTGGGCTTTGAAGCGCGGCGGTCACGACCCACAAAAGGTCTATGCAGCTTACGACGCAGCCGTGAAGCACAAAGATCAACCGACTGTGTTGCTCATCAAAACCGTCAAAGGCTTTGGCATGGGCAAAGCAGGCGAGGGCAAGAACAACGTTCACCAAACCAAGAAGCTCACAGACGAAGACATCCGCTACATGCGCGACCGCTTCAACATCCCCGTGCCAGATAGCGAATTGGCCAACGTGCCTTTCTACAAGCCTGCGGATGACACCCCAGAAATGCGTTACCTGCACGAGCGCCGCAAGGCCTTGGGCGGCTACTTGCCACACCGTCGCACGAAAGCTGAAGAAAGCTTTACTGTGCCCGCGTTGGACATCTTCAAATCGGTGATGGAGCCCACAGCCGAAGGCCGTGAAATCTCGACCACCCAAGCCTATGTGCGCTTCCTCACGCAGCTCTTGCGTGACCAAGCTTTGGGCCCACGCGTGGTGCCAATTTTGGTGGACGAAGCCCGTACCTTTGGTATGGAAGGTTTGTTCCGTCAAATCGGTATTTACAACCCAGCAGGTCAGCAATACACACCGGTCGATAAAGACCAAGTGATGTATTACAAAGAAGACAAAGCCGGTCAAATCTTGCAAGAAGGCATCAACGAAGCCGGCGGTATGTCGAGCTGGATTGCTGCAGCCACTAGCTACTCCACCAGCAACCGCATCATGGTGCCGTTCTACGTGTACTACTCGATGTTCGGTTTCCAACGCATTGGCGACTTGGCATGGGCTGCTGGCGACATGCAAGCACGCGGCTTCTTGTTGGGTGGCACATCGGGCCGTACCACTTTGAACGGCGAAGGCTTGCAGCACGAAGACGGTCACAGCCACATCATGGCCAACACCATTCCGAACTGCGTGTCTTATGACCCCACCTTCGCACACGAAGTCGGCGTCATCTTGCACCACGGTTTGAAGCGCATGGTGGAGAAGCAAGACAACGTCTTCTACTACATCACCTTGTTGAACGAAAACTACGCCATGCCCGGCCTCAAAGCTGGCACGGAAGAGCAAATCATCAAAGGCATGTACTTGCTGCAACAAGGCGAGGGCAAGAAAACTGCACCACGCGTGAACTTGTTGGGCTCGGGCACGATCTTGCGCGAATCCATCGCTGCACGCGACTTGCTCGCTGCCGATTGGGGCGTTGCTGCCAACGTGTGGAGCTGCCCAAGCTTCAACGAACTCACACGCGACGGCCAAGACGCAGAGCGTTACAACTTGTTGCACCCCACCGACAAGCCAAAAGTGCCGTTTGTCTCTGCACAGTTGGACCCCTACGTCGGCCCAGTCGTTGCATCGACCGACTACATGAAAGCCTATGCCGAACAGATTCGTCCGTTCATCCCCAAAGGCCGCACCTACAAAGTGTTGGGCACAGACGGCTTCGGTCGTTCCGACTTCCGCAGCAAGCTGCGTGAGCACTTTGAAGTCAACCGCCACTACATCGTGGTCGCAGCCCTCAAAGCCCTCAGCGAAGAAGGCACTGTGCCAGTGGCACAAGTGGCTGAAGCCATCAAAAAGTACGGCATCAAAGTCGACAAGATCAACCCGCTGTACGCATAAAAATTCGGGAGACACAACATGGCATTGGTAGAAGTAAAAGTCCCGGATATCGGGGATTTCGACGAAGTCGCAGTCATTGAACTGCTGGTCAAAGTGGGCGACACCGTGAAAGCGGAACAGTCCCTGATCACCGTCGAATCAGACAAAGCCTCAATGGAAATCCCATCGAGCACAGCCGGCGTGGTGAAAGAGCTGCGCGTGAACTTGGGCGACAAGGTCAAAGAAGGCTCAGTGGTGTTGGTGGTGGAAGCCGCTGGTGCTGCCGCAGCTCCTGCTGCTGCCGCGCCCGAAGTAGCTGCCCCTGTAGCCGCCGCAGCGCCTGCACCCGTTGCAGCTGCAGCCCCTGTTGCAGCCGCCGCTTCATCGGCATCGGGCCCTATCGAAATTCACGTGCCAGACATTGGCGACTTCAAAAACGTCGCCGTGATTGAAGTGTTTGTGAAGCCTGGCGACAGCATCAAGGTGGAGCAATCGCTCATCACGGTTGAGTCTGACAAAGCCTCGATGGAAATTCCATCCTCACACGCGGGCGTGCTCAAAGAGCTCAAAGTCAAAGTGGGCGACACCGTCAACATTGGTGACTTGTTGGCCATTTTGGAAGGCACCGTGTCTGCCGCTGCTGCACCTGTGGCTGCAGCCGCATCTGCAGTTGCTGCCGTAGCGCCTGCCGCTGTTGCTGCACCTACTGCTGTTGCTTCAGCAGTTGCTGCCGTGGTAGCACCCGCACATGCACCAGGCGCACCCACATTGGGCTTGCCACACGCATCACCCTCTGTGCGCAAGTTCGCACGCGAACTCGGTGTGCCGCTGGAAGAGCTCAAAGGCTCTGGCCACAAAGGTCGCATCACGCAAGACGACGTGCAAACGTTTACCAAGTCCGTCATGTCGGGCGCGACACAAACCAAAGCTCAAGCAGCCAAGGGTGGCGCATCTGCGGTTGGCGATGGTGCAGCCTTGGGTCTCATCCCATGGCCGAAGGTCGACTTTGCGAAGTTCGGCCCGATCGAGCGCAAAGAAATGGGCCGCATCAAGAAGATCAGCGGCGCGAACTTGCTTCGCAATGCCATCATGATTCCAGCCGTCACCAACCATGACGACTGCGACATCACCGACCTCGAAGCCTTCCGCGTCTCGACCAACAAAGAGAACGAGAAGAGCGGCGTCAAAGTGACCATGCTGGCGTTCTTGATCAAGGCTTGCGTGGCCGCGCTCAAGAAATACCCAGAGTTCAACAGCTCGCTCGACGGCGATGCACTGGTCTACAAAAACTACTGGCACATCGGCTTTGCCGCTGACACGCCCAATGGTTTGATGGTTCCGGTCATCCGCGATTGCGACAAAAAAGGCGTGCTGCAAATCAGCGCCGAAATGTCAGAGCTGGCCAAGAAAGCCCGTGACGGCAAACTTGGGCCCGCTGAAATGACTGGCGCAACCTTCACCATCTCTAGCCTCGGCGGCATTGGTGGCAAGTACTTCACGCCCATCATCAACGCGCCCGAAGTGGCCATCCTCGGTGTGTGCAAGAGCACCATGGAACCTGTGTGGAACGGCAAAGAATTTGTGCCACGTTTGATGTTGCCTCTGAGCTTGACGTGGGATCACCGCGTCATCGACGGCGCAGCAGCGGCACGCTTCAATGCGTACCTCGGTCAAATCCTCGGCGACTTCCGTCGCGTGTTGCTCTAAGGACTTGATATGGCAATGATTGATATCAAAGTTCCAGACATCGGCGACTTCGACGAAGTGGCCGTGATTGAGTTGCTGGTCAAACCCGGCGACACCGTCAAAGCTGAGCAATCGCTCATCACTGTTGAGTCCGACAAAGCGTCGATGGAAATTCCATCGTCACACGCGGGCGTGGTGAAAGAGTTGAAAGTCAAGCTGGGCGACAAGGTCAAAGAAGGCTCTGTGGTGTTGATGTTGGATGCAGAGGGTGCGGCTTCCGCGCCTGCTGCTCCAGCTGCGCCAGCTCCTGCAGCTGCTCCAGCCGCCGCAGCGCCCGCTGCCCCAGTGGCAGCAGCCCCTGCACCCACAGCCTCATCCTTTGGCGAGAACTATGCAGGGGTGGCCGACATCGAGTGCGATGTGCTCGTGTTGGGCGGTGGCCCCGGCGGTTACTCGGCTGCATTCCGTGCGGCTGACCTCGGCTTGAAAGTCGTCATCGTCGAGCGCTACGCCACCTTGGGCGGCGTGTGTTTGAACGTGGGTTGCATCCCCTCCAAAGCCTTGCTGCACGTCGCAGCGGTCATGGACGAAGTGAGCCACATGGCCGATTTGGGTGTTGACTTCGGTGCACCCGTGGTCAACATCGACAAGCTGCGCGGCCACAAAGAAAAAGTCATTGGCAAACTCACAGGCGGCTTGGCTGCCATGGCCAAGATGCGCAAGGTCACCACCGTGCGCGGCTTGGGCCAGTTCGTAGGTGCAAACCACCTCGAAGTGAGCGAGACCACCGGCACTGCACAAGAACAAAACGGCAGCAAAAAAGTGATCGCCTTCAAGAAGGCCATCATCGCTGCAGGTTCGCAAGCCGTGCGTTTGCCTTTCATGCCCAACGACCCCCGCGTGGTCGACAGCACAGGCGCTTTGGAACTCAAAGAAGTGCCCAAGCGCATGCTGATTTTGGGCGGCGGCATCATCGGCCTGGAGATGGGCACGGTTTACAGCACGCTGGGCGCACGCCTAGACGTGGTGGAAATGATGGACGGCCTCATGCAGGGCGCTGACCGCGATTTGGTCAAGGTCTGGCAAAAGATGAACGCCAAGCGCTTTGACAACATCATGCTCAAAACCAAGACCGTGTCCGCACGCGCCTTGCCCGAAGGCATTGAAGTCACGTTTGCACCCGCAGAAGAGGGCGGCACAGCCCCCGCGCCGCAGGTGTACGACCTCGTGTTGCAAGCCGTGGGCCGCACGCCCAATGGCAAAAAACTCGCCGCTGAAAAAGCTGGCGTGGCTGTGACCGACCGCGGCTTCATTAACGTCGACATTCAAATGCGCACCAACGTGCCGCACATCTTCGCCATTGGCGACATCGTGGGCCAGCCCATGTTGGCACACAAGGCGGTGCACGAAGCACACGTGGCGGCTGAAGTGATTGCGGGCGAACTGCAAGGCAACAAAGAGTTGGCCGCCGCTGCGTTTAATGCACGCGTCATCCCAAGCGTGGCCTACACCGACCCCGAAGTGGCATGGGTGGGCTTGACGGAAGACCAAGCCAAAGCGCAAGGCATCAAGGTGAAAAAGGGCTTGTTCCCTTGGACCGCCTCGGGCCGCGCCATTGCCAACGGCCGCGACGAAGGCGTGACCAAACTGCTGTTTGACGATTCACCCGAGGCCCACGGCCACGGCAAGATCTTGGGCGGCGGCATGGTGGGCACGCACGCGGGCGACATGATTGGCGAGATCGCTTTGGCCATCGAGATGGGCGCAGACGCGGTGGACATCGGCAAAACCATCCACCCACACCCCACGCTGGGCGAAAGCATCGGCATGGCGGCAGAAGTGGCGCACGGTAGTTGCACGGACTTGCCGCCTAGCAAGAAGTAAACGCTTCGCGTTGTAAACAAAGAAGCCGCCAACCTGAAAGGGTTGGCGGCTTTTTTCTTGCTGAGTGATTTCAATGCAAGTGCAAATCAAATATTTTTTCGACCCTTGGGCTAATCTAGCCCCACAAAGCGCAACGCCACCTCGAGGGTGGCGTCTTGCTCTGGTGCATCAAAGGGCATCACCGGCTTAGGTACCTTTACGGGTGCGGGAGTGGGGTCCTCAGTGCTTACGCGAAAAAGTATACCGCAATGCCAATGAATCACAGCCCATGACAACTGATAACCAAGTAGTAGCTGCGATTACAAAACCCTCAGAGATATTGGGTCTGTTGGGCTCGCCGCGGCTTAGTCCGTACAAACAAAACTTCAAGCCTAAAACGGATGAAGAACTATTAGGTGCTTATCAATGGGCTCAAGCCGTTAGTGCGAGCCTTCATCCATTGCTCGGTTTGGTCGAGGTTGTTTTGCGAAATGCCATACATGAAAGTCTTTCGCTTCAATGCTCTGCCAAAGCAAGCAACTCTTTTCCTTGGTACGACCGCGCAGAGAACCGAAGCATTGTTTTAAGAGGTAAATCGTTGGCAAAAATTGAGGATTTGTTGTGTGAAGGAACGCCTCAGCTTCGCAAACAAATACAGCCAACGCCCGACTTAGTTGTGTCCCGCCTGTCGTTTGGTTTTTGGCCGAACGTTCTTGAAGAGCTCGGTAACCGCCATGCACCACGAACTTTTACAGATGTTTTTCCTTTCTATCCACACTCCAAGCCTACTCACTGGAGTTATGAGCCCAATAAAAACAAGGTGGTCATGCGCCTAAAAAGGTTTCAAGACCTTCGTAATCGCGTTTGCCACTTTGAGGCCGTTTGGAAACCTCACTGGGTTGGCGCACAGGGCACACATTGGAGTCATGGCGTCCAAGGCTTAAAGAGTTTTCATGACGGCATCGTTGAGTTACTTGCGTGGTGTTCGCAAGATGCTGCCCAGCACTATCGCGGGTCGTTTGGTTGCAATTGGTTCAGTCAACTTTGCACGACGAATGCTGTGATGGCTTTCATGCAACACGGTGAGCAACAAGCCTTCTTGAAGACATTCAGTTCGCCTGAATAGCCTTAGCGACTCAGCTTCGAACCTCATAACTCGTACTCCGCCCACTCGCCTCAGACCGCATCAACACACCGCGCTCTAGCAGCTCGTTGATGTCGCGCAGTGCAGTGTCTTGCGAGCATTTGGCAATCGCTGCCCACTTGCTGGTGGTGAGCTTGCCGTCAAAGCCATCTAGCAGTTTGTTGAGCAGTTTGATTTGTCGCTCGTTCATGGGTGTGTCGGCCCATTGCCGCCAGAAGTTGGCTTTGCCCAGCACGGCAGACAGCGTGCCTTGTGCGCCTTGCACGGCGCGCAGTAGGCAGCCCAAAAACCACTCTAGCCAATCGGTCACGTCCAGCGTGCCTTTTTGGGTGCGTTCGAGTTGGTTGTAATAGTCTTTGCGTTCGCGCTGGATTTGTGCCGACAGGCTGTAGTAGCGCTGTGCTGTTCCTTCAGCGCGGGCCAGTGCCAAGTCGCCCACGGCGCGGCCCATGCGGCCATTGCCATCGTCCATCGGGTGCACCGTCACAAACCACAAGTGGGCCAGCCCGGCTTTGATTAGCGGGTCGTCTTGGCTGGCGGTGTTGAACCAATCTAGGAATAACGCCATTTCAGCGTCTAGCGTATTCGCGGGCGGGGCTTGGTAGTGCACGCGTGGGCGGTACGACGGGCCAGACACCACTTGCATGGGGCCTTGTGCGTCGTTGCGCCACGCACCTACGCGGATGGGCGTCATGCCGCTATAGCCAGTGGGGAAGAGGGCGGCATGCCAGCCGCACAGGCGCTGCACGGTTAGTGCTTGGTCGTGTTGTTGGGTTGCGTCTAGCACCATGTCCACCACGCCGTCCACATGGCGGTCGGTGGGGGCCAGTGCGCCAATGTCCACACCTAAGCGGCGGGCGATGGACGAGCGCACCGACTCGGGGTTGAGCATTTCGCCCTCTATCTCGCTGGTCTTGATCACGTCTTCGGTCAGCACGCGCAGAGTGGCTTGGTCGCGTTGCTGTAGGCCAATGTCGTGCATGCGGCCCAGCAGCAGGCCTTGTGCGTGGTGCACTTGCGCCAGTAGTGGGGCCAATCGCGTGTGCGCGTAGGTCCACTTGGGCCAAGTGTCTTGCTGCCAGATGTAAAGTTTATCGCCGCTATTCATGCGGTGATTATGCGGTGAATACGCCTTATGTGCAAGATATTCAGTGCATATTGTGCGGTGAATATGTGGTTTTATCGCCGCAAAGGCATGGCGGCGGAAGTGGCGCATGGCAGCAGCACGGACTTGCCGCCTAGCAAGAAGTAAACGCTTCGCGCTTTAAATAAAGAAGCCGCCAACCTGAAAGGGTTGGCGGCTTCTTTGTTTGCCGGCCTGCGCATGGCTTGGCCGATTTCCCCTCGGCCGCGTGTAATACTTAACACCGGCATTACCACTTATGTGTGGGTGCTGTCGAACAAAAAGCCCGCCGAGCGCAAAGGCAAGGTGCAGCTCATCAACGGCGTCAATCTCTGCGGCAAGATGCGCAAATCGCTGGGCAGCAAGCGCCATGTTATGGACGAGGCCGACATCGCCACCATCACCCGCTGCTTTGGCAACTTTGAGGTGGTTGAGGCGCAAGCGCTCGACAAGCCCGCAGAACAAAAAAGCAACCGTGGCCGCCAAGCCGCCAACCCCAAGCCCGTAGCCGTCAAAACCTTCGCCAGCAAAATTTTCGCCACGCATGAGTTCGGCTACCGCCGCATCACCATCGAACGGCCACTGCGTTTGTCATGGCAGTTCAGCGATGAGCGCATCGCCAGCCTGCGCTTTGAGTCCGGCGCACTCGGCAGTGCCATGCAGTGGATACCCCAAGATGTACGTGGTGCGGCCCCAGTTCTTTGTGCCCCTGATCACGCTGCTGCGCAATGCCGCTTTGAACGCGATGAAGTACAAGTCCGAGCTGGCACTGGTGCGCTCGCAGAATGTGGACATCACCAAGTTCGAAACCCAGCTGGACGAATTCAAGACGTCGTTTGGCCGCAATTGGCGTCTGGCCTCTGAAGGTTTTGAAGAAGCCGTCAAGCGCATTGACGAAGCCATCAAAGACTTGGAAAAAACCAAGGAAGCGCTGCACAAGTCAGCCAACAATTTGCGCCTGGCCAACGACAAGGCCGACGACTTGACGATCAAGAAGCTCACCCGTGGCAACCCCACGATGGCGGCCAAGTTTGAAGAGTTGCCGGGGAACACCCCCGACTGAGACGGCGTAGCGTTGCTAGGCGCGGCGTTGTTGCGTTTGCCTAGAACTTCAAGCCGCCAACCCATTCAAATAATCATCAGCCCGCGTCACCTGTCTCTCGCCCAGCGCATGGCTGTGCGGCAAATGGCGCACCACTTGCACCGCCTGCGCTTGGGGCTGTTCGCGGGCAAAGCGCAGCAGGGCGCGGTGGGGTTTGGGGTCTGACAGTTTGCATTCCACCAATTGGGTGAGTTGGCCTTTGTGGCTCAGGGCAAAGTCCACCTCGGCCCCGTCTTTGGTGCGGATGTAGTGCAGCCCAGTTTCTTGGCCTTGCACGTCGTGCTGCCACTGCACATGCTTGTGCAAGGCGGTGGCAACCAGGTTTTCAAAGCGCAGGCCGTCGTCGCCCACCACCAAGCCGGTGTCGTAAAAGTACACCTTGGGCGTTTGCAGCACGGCGCGTGCAATGTTGTCGTGAAAAGGGCGCACCACAAAGACGATGTAGAGCGCTTCCAAGATGTCGAGGTATTTTTTGAGCGTGACGGGCGACACAGCCAAGTCGCGCCCAATGCTGGCCAGTGACAGGGGCGAGCCCACGCGTGAGCGCAGCAGCTCGGCAAATAGGCGAATGGCGTTGACCTCTTGGATGCGCGAAAACTCCAGCACGTCGTTGCGTACGAGGCCGTCAAAGTATTGTCTGCGCCAGCGTTCGGCCTGCTCGTTGTCGGTGGCCAGGCAGGGTTCAGGAAAACCGCCGCGCTCTAGCAAATGCGTGAGCGCTGCATCGGGTGCGGCCCCGGTTTGTTCGCACCATTCGCGCACCGAGATCGGGTGCAGCCGCAGCCCAAAGAAGCGTCCAGCCAAAGACTCACCACTTTGCCGAAAGGTGTCCATGCGGGCGCTGCCGGTCACCAGCAGTTGCTGGGTGGCGGGTTTGCCGTCAACCACGCCTTTGAGCCAGGCTTTCCAGTCGGGCATTTTGTGGATTTCGTCGAGCACCAGCAGGCGCGCCAGTGGGTTCCAGCGTTGGTGCAAGATGATGGCCCGGTCTGCGGGCACGTCGTAGTTGAGGTATTGCCCGCCTTGTTGGGCGATGAGCTGGCGGCTGAGCGTGGTTTTTCCGACCTGGCGCGGGCCAGTGAGGAACACCATTTTTTTAGCCAAGTCGGCCTGTACACGGTCATCGAGGTAGCGTTTCATGCGGTCAATTTTACGACCAAACGAAACAACTTTATTAAAAAGTCGCGACTAAATGAAAAAGTGATGTGATTTAGTCGCTGTTTTCAATGCGCCCCGAGGTAACACCCCTCAGCCCGCTCCCCATCCACTTCATCACCTTCTTCGCTGCACAGCGCGGCAATTAAGGCAAGGTCGGCCACTTGGCCGGGTAGCAGCAGCTCTTCATTGGTCCAGCGCTTGACCAAGTGGCCATTGGCCACGCCGCCGGTGTGTGGGGCTTGGTAGGCGCGGCGGTGTTGCATGGTGATGCCGCTGTTCGCGTTGGCAATGAAGCGGCTTTCGCCCAAGGCCCAAGGTTCAAAGTAGGCGTTGGCGGCGGTATCGACTTGGCGGAAGTAGCTGCGTGCGCCTTCGGCGTTGAGCTTCTTGCGCACGGTGCGCGTGATGAGGCCTTGCAAGTGGTCGAGCGCGGCGTAGTCCATTTGCTCCAAGGCTTCGGGGCTCATGTCTTGTGTGGCCAGTGCGGCAGTGGCGGCCAGCTCGGCAGGTAGAACTTGCACCATGGCTTTGACCACATCGTGGTGCGGCGCTACGGCGGTGGCCACGCCGCGTGTTTGCGGTTGGATGGGGCAGCGAATTTCCACAAAGCGCGGCTTGACGGGGCCGGTGCAGCCGTCGTGGTGGTAGTACTCGCCTTGGCTCAGCCGCCCTTTGCTAGAGCGCCCGCGCACATCGCGGTAGGTGGGGTGTTGGGTGTGTACGTTCAGGCACACCACCAAGCCCGTGGCATCGACCAGCTTGTAAAAGTCTTCGCGCCATTCAGACAACAGCAGTTTGTCGTGCAGGTAGTCGGTGGGGGCTTGTGCCTCATGGCCCTTAAAGTCTTTTTCCTCGCCTTCAATCACCAACACAAAAGGCTTGGGCCTGCGCACGCGCCACTGGCAGTTGGCAAATTCCAGCACCGAGGTGGAGGTGTCAGAGAGTGTGGCGGCGTTGTGGCTTTTGTGGGCAGACATGCCCCAATTTTAGAGTTTGTTTAAAACTCAAACCCACCTTGCTTGCGCACAGCTGCAGATGCAGTGCCCGTGAGCAAGTCGGCTAACAGCTCGGCATGCGCAGGGTTTTGTGCATGCGTGCAAATGCCTAATGTGTAGTCGGTGCTCAGCTCAAACTCAGTAGGCAACACATCGACCAAGTCCACGCCTTCGGTGTAGTTGATTTCGGTCACTTGGGTGCAGCCGATCAAACCGCTCTCTTGGCTCTTGGCCATTTCGCCCATGGCGGTTGCGCCGTTGGGGAACACGCGAAATTTGCTGCGCATGGTTTCATCTAGGCCTAATGCTTTGAGTACGTTCATGAAGTGAATGCCAGCCGTGGCTTTGTCGGGGTCTGGAAAGTAAATGCCTTGGGCTGCGCTCATGGCGGCGTGCAGTTCAGCACGCGTTTTGACGCTGGGGTGTGTTGTACCTGTGCGCACGGCCACGCCTGTTTTGACTTTGCCTAACGAGCGCGCGCTGCCAGCCACCACATGGCCAGAGGCAATGAGTTGGTCAATCAACGGTTTGGTGAGGATGACCACATCGCAAGCTGCGCCACCCACCAGCTGGTCACGCATTTGGCCCACAGCACTGAACGTGCCGTGAATGGATGTGCCGGTTGATTTTTCAAATTCAGCTTGCACCGCTTTGACTACGGCTGCGGCTGCGCCGCCACTCAATACTTGCATGTTGTTCTCTTTCTTCTGAGGTTTAAGACTGGGCCGATGTGTGGTCGGCCTCGATGGTTTTTAATAAGTTGTCGGGTGTGAACGGCATGGCACGCATGCGCACACCGATGGCATCAAAAATGGCGTTGGCAATGGCTGCGCAGGTGGGGCCCGAGCTGCATTCGCCCGCGCCGAGTGAGGGCTCCTGTGGTTGGGACATCAGGGCCACTTCAACAGCAGGCATGTCGCTGAATTTCAAGATGGGGTAGTTGTCCCAGTTGTTTGAGGCAATCCCTTGAGGGCTGAGTTGTGCCGATTCGCACAAGGCCCAGCTGGCCGCTTGCAATGCACCGCCTTCGATTTGATTGGCTGCGCCATCGGCATCTACAACAAGGCCCAAGTCCACCGCTGTCCAAAGCTTGTGCAGTTTTATTTTTTCTTCCACCACCAACTCGACCACGACGGCGCAATAGGCGCCCGTGTTTTTGTAGCGTGCATAGGCTAGGCCACGCCCCCAGCCTTCGGGTTTGTTGGCGGGACGTGTGGCAGTCCAGCCAGACATGTCTGCCGCCTTTTGCAGCACGGCCGCTGCGCGTTCTTGTCCAGTACTACGCAGGTGTGTGAGACGAAAAGCCAGTGGGTCTTGCGAGGCACGCACTGCTAATTCGTCCATGACCGATTCAGCGGCAAACACATTGGTCGGTGCCCCCAAGGCCCGCATGGCGGACACACGAAACGGCATGTTCAACACGCGGTGGTTGAGCACCTTGACAGATGCAATGTCGTAGGGCGGTTGCGCGTTGCGCTCAGAGCCACCGCCTACGGCCATGGCAGCGTTGACCGCCATCGTCACAGGCTGAGGCTGTGCGGTTTGCCATGTGCCCAACAAGGCCGGTGTTTTGCCGCGACCGGGGCGTGTGCCGTGGCCTTGACCCCAAACGGTTTGTGTCCATTCGGCAATGTGTCCCTCGGCATTCACGCCTGCTTGAATTTCCACCGCCATGGCGGGTGCCAAAGGCGCATGGCCTAGCTCGGCTTGGCGAGTCCATTGCACGCGCACAGGACGACCGGGAACAAGTTGAGCAAGCCATACCGCATCAAAGGCCACATCGTCTGCACCGTTGTGGCCATAGCAGCCCGCACCTTCGGCGTGCGAGACCTGCACTTGCTCAGGCGCCATGTCAAACGCCAAAGCGATGTCGCGGCGCAAGTTGTAAATGCCTTGGCTGTGGCTCCACACCTCTAGGTGTTGTGTGTCATCCGTCCATTGCGCCAAAGCACAGCAAAGGCCAATCGAAGCATGCTGCAAATACGGCCGATGAAACTCAGCGCGTAGATATTGCACAGCGTTGGTTGGCGCTTCGCTGGTGATGTCAGCCACCACTGTGGTGTCTAGCGCTTGTGCTTTGAGCCAATTGGGTAAATCGTTGGCGTCTGGCACTTCTGCATGGGAGCGCCAAAATTTGCCTTGTGCCACGCCGTCTTCGATGTGTTTCACCACTTTGGATAGAGCGTATTCAGTCTCAGCCAAAACGCCCAACAGCAACCCGTCTTGATGCACGCGCAGCACACCGTTTTGTGCCTGCACGTGATGGACCAAGGCCTGCATGTCGTGCGCGATGACTTCTGCTGTGAGCGTGCCTGGCCTGAACACCATGCCGTGACACATGTTGGGCAACACACGGTCGTGGATGTATTCAAACTCGCCAAACACTTTGCTGGCCACATCGGGGCGATGGGCTGTTGGTTTGGTTAGCGTTGCGTTTGTGTCTTGTGCCGCGTGAGGCGACTGCACATGCGTGGTGTCGATGTTGCTTTGCCACATCTCTGCTGATGTGAGTTCAGCGAAGTTAGCAGTTTGTTTAGTGGCTTGCACAGAGAACTGGCCATTCGCACAACGCACACCCGCCACGTCGACACCGCAACGTTGTGCCATTGCCAAGCGACACATTTCGCGCCAATGCGCGGCAGCACATCGCAGCGCTACGCCCGAGTGCTGGACTGACAAGCTGCCAGAGGTCACCGCTTCATCGGGGCTCGTGTGTGTGCTGGCGGGCACCATGTCTATGAGTGAGGGTGAGAGCCGCAACTCTTGCGCCACGATCAGCCGCAGTGCGTGTGAAATACCTTGCCCTAAATCCACCTTGCCAGAGAACGCTTGCACTTGACCCGCTGCGCCCAAGCCCAACCATTGACGCAATAAGGGATGTGCTTTGAGCGATTCAGACATCACGCAGTCGCAGATGTGTTGGCTGCTTTTTCGATGGCCCGTATCACGCGGTTGTGCGCACCGCAGCGGCACAGATGACCGTCAAGTACTTGCACTATTTCTTGTCGCGTGGGGTGTGCTTGGCGTTGCAACAAAGCGGCAGCCGACATCAAGATGCCGCTGGTGCAAAAGCCGCATTGCATGGCTTGTTCTTCGATGAAGGCGGTTTGCAAGGCGTGGGGCGCATCTCGTGTGCCTAGGCCTTCTACTGTGGTGATGTGTTTGCCTTGGACCGACCACAGTGGGGTTTCGCAGGCGGCCATGGCATGGCCATCGACCATCACGCGACAAGCACCACAAGCGCCTTGACCGCAACCCATGCGGGTGGCTTTGAGGTGCAAGGTGTTGCGCAACACATCGAGCAGGCTTTGTCCGCTGTCGCCTTGCACCGACACCTCGCGTCCGTTGACGTGAAAGGCCACCACCGAGTTGCTCATGGCTTAGTCGGCCTTAGCGCCCGAGACCTTGACGATGTTGGCCCACTTGGCAATGTCAGCATTGAGGTACTGCTCGAATTCGGCCACGCTCATCGACAGAGGCACCGCACCTTGTTTGGCCCAAGCGGTTTTGACTTCGGGGTTGTTGACGATCTTGCGCATCTCGGCGTTGAGCTTGGTCACGATGTCAGACGGTGTACCTTTGGGGGCCATGAAGCCCAGCCAAATGGTGGCTTCGTACTTGGGCACTGTTTCTGCCACGGTTGGCATGTCGGGCAAGTTGGCTGAGCGAGCCAAGCCAGTAGCGCCCAACATGCGTACTTGGCCGTTACGTGCAAATTCGGCCATGGTGGTTTCGGCATCAAACATCACATCCACTTGGCCGCCCACGATGTCGGTGCGTGCGCCCGAGCTGCCTTTGTAGGGCACGTGTGTCATGTCAACGCCCGCCATGTATTTGAACAACTCACCCGCCATGTGATACGGCGTGCCGTTGCCAGACGAGGCGAAGTTGAGTTTGCCGGGTTTGGTCTTTGCCAATGCGATGAGTTCACTCACGTTCTTCACAGGCACGGATGGGTGCACCACCAACAGCAAGTTGGAGTAGTTCACAGGGGCGATGCCCACAAAGTCTTTCATCAGCGCGAAAGGCTTTTTAGGAATGAGTGACTCGTTCACCGTTTGGGTGTTGGACATCATCAACAAGGTGTAGCCGTCAGCGGGTGACTTGGCGGCAAAGTCAGTTCCGATGATGGAGCCTGCGCCGGGTTTGTTGTCAATCACAAACGATTGCTTGAGCTGGTCGCTCAAGCGTTGCGCCATGAAGCGGGCGTAGTTGTCTGCAGGGCCGCCTGCTGCAAAGGGCACCACGATTTTGACGGGGCGGGTGGGGTAGCTTTGCGCATTTTGTGCATAAACAAAGCCAGAAGCCATCGCCAAGCCAAGCGCCATGAGTTTGAAGGTGCGTGAAATTTTGAGCATGAGTTGTCTCCGTGGTGTGAACGTTTGTGTTGTTTGCTGATCTCTGCGGATCAGTCAACCTTGCCAATGCGCGCAACGAGTGCACTCATCTCTTTGGCATCAGCTTGGACGAAGCGGTCAAAGTCGGCTGCGTCTTGGTACATGAAGGATGTGCCAGAGGCTGTTAACGCGCCAACTGCGCGTGCATCTTGCGCTGCAAACTTGGCGGCTTGGCGCAAGCTGTCCACCACGGCGGCAGGTGTGTCGGCCGGCACAAACATGCCAGACCACTGTGAATATTGAATGGGCACGCCAAGCTCTTTAAAGCTTGGGACATCAGGCATGCTGGCCAAGCGGCCTTCGCCCCAGTGCGCTAAGGCGCGCAAGCGGCCTGATGCGATGTGCTGCTTGACACTGGCAGGGCCAGTCGAGAGGGATTCAATTTGTCCACTCAGCAAAGACAACACGGCTGGGCCTGCTCCGGTGTAGGGGACGTGCAGCATGAATGTGGAGGTGGCAGATTTGAGTTGCTCCATGGGCACATGCATGGTGCCGTAGTTGCCAGACGAGCCAAACGAAATTTTTCCTGGATTGGCCTTGGCGTAAGCGATGAACTCGGCGTAGGTTTTCCAAGGGCTGTCGGCGCGCACCACCAGCACAGTGGGGTCAGCGGTGAAGCGTGCAATGGGCTTGAGCTGGTTTAATTGAAACATGGGCTGCCGCTGCAAAATTTTGTCTGCTTCTGGCAGCACCACCAAAGAGGACAAAGACATGAGCACGGTGTAGCCATCGCCCTTGGACTTGGCCACTTGTGCCATGCCAATACCGCCGCCTGCGCCGCCTTTGTTTTCCACCACGATGGGTTGCTTTAAATAGCGCGACATGGCTTCGGCCACAGGGCGACCCACTGTGTCAGCCACACCCCCCGGAGGAAAAGGCACCACCATGGTGATGGGCTTGGTTGGGTAGGTTTGTGCTGTTGCGGTAAAGCAGGTGAATGCAGCAGGGATGGCGATGGCCATGTTCAGCGCACCACGGATCCATTGACGTCGTTCCATGTCTTGTCTCCTTCGGTTGTTCACGGGCAGGTCAGGCGAGTGCCTGCCTGCTTTTTTAGTTTTAAACGAAGCGGTTTTCGATGCTGCCCACGCCGTCAATTTCGACGCGGATCACATCGCCTTTGGCGATGTAGCGGGGAGGGGTCAAGCCCATGCCCACGCCAGCAGGTGTGCCTGTGGCAATCACGTCACCGGGGTAGAGCGTGATGCCGCGTGAGATGGTTTCGATCAAGGTGGGGATGTCGAAAATCATGTTTTCAGTAGGCCCGTCTTGACGCAATTCGCCGTTGACCCAGCAGCGCACGCGGGTGTTGCGGCCATCCATTTCGTCGGCGGTGACGATCCATGGGCCCATGGGGCAGAAGGTGTCAAACGACTTGCCCATGTCCCATTGTTGGTGGCGCATTTGCACGTCGCGTGCGGTCACGTCGTTGACCACGGTGTAGCCAAACACATGGCTCATGGCATCGGCTTGGCTGATGTTTTTTCCGCCTTTGCCAATCACCACGGCCAATTCAGCTTCGTAGTCGATTTGGTCGGAGATGGCGGCGCCCGGCAGATGCACGTCGTCAGTTGGGCCGACCACGCACTCGGGCACTTTGGTGAAGACGATGGGCCAGGCTTTGGTGTCGGTGTTGCTGTCTTTGAAGACCGAGGCTTGCAGCTCTTTGGCGTGTGCGTGGTAGTTACGGCCCACGCACCACACGTTGCGGCGTGGAATGGGCAGGGGCGCTTCGAGGTGAACGTGTGTGATGTCGTGCGGTGTGCCAGCCAGTTCAGGCAGGGCATGGCCAGAAGCGAGTGCATCAATGATGGGCTGAGCGCCATGATGTGCTTGGTCTTCGGTGAGTGCAAAGGCGGTGATGTGTTTGCCGTCGGCAGAAACTTGGCCTACGTGGCGTTGACCGTTGAGCTTGAAAGTAGCGATGCGCAAAGTGTTCTCCTGAAATGAGTCATTGGTTTGTCTTGGACCAATTTAAGTCATCTTAGGAGGGGTGCGTCATCGGTGCAGACACACACGAGACACAGGGTGAATACGTATTAAAGCTTCAAGGCTTCCCAAACCCGATACGCGGCATACGCATCGTTGGCGGCGTAAACCAGCTGTGATTCGCTCAAGCGCAGATTGGCCCAGTTGCTGGTGGCTGTTTTTTTAGACTTCTGAAAACGCTGGTTAAACAGCACGGCCACCGCGCCCTTGACGCCCATTTCTTTGCGATAGCCCTGCGCTTTGAAAATGGTGTTGAGTTCCAAAATGCCAGCAGGCTCGACGCCAAATTTTTGGATGATGCGTTTGCGGTCGTCGCCCAAACCAAAGCCAGCTTTGGCAATGTCTTCGCGCGCTAACAATTCGGCGGCCACAGCGCGGCATTCGGGGTCGTGCAGTTGAAATACCCACGCACGTTCGCCCGTGGAGAGCTGCAACACATGCGGGCCGTCTGACGCTTCGCCCACGCGGAAGGTGGGCTTGGATTCGGTGTCAAAGCCCCACGCGCGTGAGGACACCAAGGCATCGCGTGCGAGCTGCGCTTGTTTTCCTGTGTTGACCAAGGTGATGCGGTCAAGCCCCAAACGAGGGAACTCTGGAAGCAGGGCGATGGCTTCTTTGTCGGGGGTGTCGCGGCGTTGTGTCATGTGTGGCTGATCTCAACGCTTCTTAGATTTGAACGCCGTTTTCTTGTTTTTCTCAATCGCCTCTTTGCGCACGGCACGCTCAGCATCAGCAATCTTTCCTTCGGCCAGCCATGCGGCAAATTCTTCTGGTGTTTCTAGCGTGACGCGGCCCAACGCCGCTGTGCGGAAGTCGTGGATGACGATGTGTGCGGTTTTGGTGGTGTTGATGCGCCCACCGCTTTGCACCGCGCCGCGTTTGCGGCCAATGGCTTCGAGCATTTCTTCGTCGGTGTGGCTGGCCACGTCGTCGATGGTGTAGCGTTGCTTGAGCTCGTTGGGGTAATGCGGAATGAGGTAGTTGAGCAGCTCAAGCGCCACGGTTTCTTCGTCAAACGCGTTCACGCCAATCGCGCCGCTGGCAGCGAGGTTGAAGCCGCTTTGCTCGACGATGATGCGCGGCCACAGCACGCCCGGCGTGTCGTACAAATAAAAGTCATCGGCCAAGGCGATGCGCTGCTCGGTTTTGGTCACACCGGCCTCGTCGCCTGTCTTGGCTGCGCGCTTGCCTTTGAGCGTATTGATGAGGGTGGACTTGCCCACATTGGGAATGCCGCAAATGAGAACGCGCATGGGCTTGACCATGCCACCCCGGTTGGGGGCGAGTTGTTGGCAGGCTTCAATCAGCGCTTTGGCGGGAGACGTCATACTGGTGTCGAGGCCAATGGCACGCACGCCGGGCATGGCGTTGTAGTGGGCCAGCC
>CAUPNL010000010.1:0-66089 GCA_963512655.1 uncultured Limnohabitans sp.
CCGTCGACCTCAGAGATGCCGCGCTGGATGTTGCTGTAGTCGCTGTTTTTGACAGCGGTGACCAAATCGTCCAAGGCTTGAAAGAAGTCCACGCCCGTTTGGCTGCCTTTGCCGTCGTCACGAATGACGCGCACAAAAGCATCGGAGCCAGGCATGTTGAGGTTCATGCGACGACTGTCGCCCACGTTGACCTTCATACGCGCTTGGTCGCCTTGGTAATACACCACGCCCGACGCATCTTTGCTGTAGGGCGGTGTGCCTGCTTTGCTGCCAGAGAACAAATAGTTGCCATTGCTGTCTTGGCTGTTGCCCAGACTCATGATTTGCTCACGCAAAGCACCCAGCTCGACCGCCACACTTTGGCGATCGGCTTTGCTCAGGGTGTCGTTGGCCGCTTGTGTGGACAGCTCTTTGATGCGGTACAGCACATCGCTGGTGTTGGTGAGTGCAGTTTCTTGTGCAGTCAGACGCACGTTCACAGCTTTCAAAGTGTCTTGGTAGCTGGTTTGGCGTGACAGCTCTGATTCAATGCGCGTGACCAAGGCCGCTTTATCAGGGGCATCACTGGGCTTGACGATTTGCAAGCCCGTCGACATTTGCTCTTGCACTTTGGACAAATTGGCTTGCACGTTGCCCATTTGTTGGGTGGCACGGTCAAAGTAAAGCGTGGTGGAAATTTTCATAAGAGCTCGCCTTTATCAGCGGATGTTTGCAATCGTGTCGAACAAATCGCCCGACACTTGCAATGCTTTGGCACAGGCTTGATAGGCCTGCTGGTAACGAATCAACGCAGCAGCTTCGTCGTCCAAGTTGACGCCCGACACTTTGTCGCGTGCAGCAACCGCTTGGTCGTTCACCACGGTCAACGCTTCTTGCGTGATGATGGCTTGCTGAGCCAAGTTGCCCACGTTGTTGATTTGGTCGATGTAGGTGTTGGCAATGGTTTTGCCATTGGCCGTGGGCTTTTTGTTCAGGTCCACCATGTCAAGCATGTTGACGTTGTTGGCCAAACCATCAAAGTTGCCGTCCACCATGAAGCTGTCACCCACCGACGCAGCGTGGGTCAGCTTGATGTTCAAACCTTGAAATTCAATGAGCGGTTCAAGCGCTGACGCATCGTATTGGCGATTGGCCAACTCGGTGCCTGTCTTGGCGTCGAAGATGCTGTAGCGGTCAGCCGCTGTGAACTTGACCTGCAGAGTTTGGCTACGCAAACTGTCGCGTGCATTGTCGGGCTCGCCGCTGAAGGTGGTCGCCACTTTGGCAACGCCTTTACCAGTGACAAACAACAACAAGTCATCAGGGCAACCGCCCTCGATGTAGGCGCCTGTGCGCAGACCCAATTTGGCCAAGTCAGCAGGGTTGCCGAACTTTTCAACTTTCGGATCGCCGTAACTAAAGGTGCTGAACGAAAAACGAATGTCCGTCTTGGTGGGGTCTTCAGCCAACATGCGCTTCAAGCGCTCGGTGGCGGTGTAGTCCATAGGCTCAAGCCCCAAGACGTTGGTGGTGTAAGTGCCATCGGCATTTTTACCAGGGCCGATGGAGATACTGCGCACGCCTTTTTCATCGACCACGGTCAACTGCAAATCGAGGTTGGCATCCAAAGATGCGGTAACACCGGTCTCGCCCTGCTTGCTGTTGATGCGTGCCATGACATCCTCAATCGAGGACATGCCAGGCTTGGCATCTAGCGTGGCATTGCCTAACTTGACATTGAATTTGTTGGCAATGTCGGCGTCGGCCATCTTGGCATCAAAGGCCGTGATGACGAATTCACCATTCACATACGTGGCTTGGTATTCATCCGCAAAGCGTTGGTCCAATGTGCCCACGCGAGCGCCGGATTTGACGGCCTCTTCACCTGCCACCAGTTTGAGTTGCGTCAGATCACGGTTCAAATCATCTGTGAACACCAACTTCGAACCCGAAACCGTGACGTGCAAAGCACTGCTCCCCGCATCGGCTGCGTTGAGCCCTGCTTGGATCACTGCGGCCAAGCCAGCCAAATCGGCAGTGGCGGGCTTCAGTGGACTCAGTGTGACTTGCTTGCCCGCAATGTCCATGCTGAATGATTGGAAGGCATCTGCCGCTGCCGCGCTGCCAAAACCCGCACCGGAGATAGCGGCCTCGGTGCGGTCGCTCATTTGCGTCAACAGCTCGCCAGGCTTACCTACAAAAGTTTGTTCTGGAAAACCAAATTTAACGGTGTAGGCAACATCGGCGCCCAAACCATAACTGGCTTGGTTCAAATTGATGTTGTTAATTTCAATGGGTTTGCCAAACTGCAAATCACCACTGGAGACACGCAGGTCACGCACGATTTGTGTCATGCGCACTTGGCCGTTGTAGGTTCCCAAGGCCAAGCTCAAAGCATTTGAACCAGGCTCTTGTGTGCCCACGTTGGCATTGATTTGAATAGGCTCGCCACTGGCGTTTCGCAACACCAACTCGCCCGAAGAAGTCAAAGAAGCCTCCAAGCGCTGGCTGCTGGTCAATGACGAGGGGCCACTGGGGTTGAGCTTGGCATTGATGGCGTCCACCAAGCCTTTGAGGTTTTGATAACCCTTGATTTCTTCACCGTTGATGGTGAGACTTCTTTGCAGATCAATCTGACCGGTAGGCACACGAATTTCACTGAACACCTCGGCACGAATGTCTGTGTCAGGGGTTTTCTTGTTGATCCATTCAGCCACATCGGCTGGCGTGGCCAAGGCTTTGAGCTCATCCAATTTCACACCATTGAGCGACAGCGCACCCTCTGGGATGTAGTCACCCGTGCCTGGGATACGTGCGGTTTCCATCACCGCTGGCAAAGGAATGGCCTCGCCTTCGGCGCCGTATTGGTCAAAGTTTTGACCGTACAGCACGGTGGTCTTGGCACCGTAAAACAAATCCAAATCGCGGTAAGCGTTGGGTCCTGTTTTGTTCAAATAAGCATCGCTGTAAGTGGCGTTGGCAGCAAAGCCGTTGTCTGGTGTGAACAGTTGGTACTTGGCAGTTTCATCCAAAGCTTCACCCAAGAGCTGACGACCATCACGCGTCATGACTTGCAACTGCTGACCTGGACCCGCATCGTCCAAATAGAAGGTGGCGCCTACACCACCCGCCAAACTGGTCACCGGGGTGAACACGCGTGCCCCATCGACCTTGAAAGTCAAGCCCGCTGAAGCGTTGGAGTTGTTGACCATGCTGGTGTTGCTCAACGCCGACGTGGGTGTAGCGCCTGTGAACTTGACCGTGGCGCGCGTGGTGGTGATGTTGCTGGTGCCTTCGCTGACACGAAACTGTGCAGCAGTGGCCACGCGCATGCCATCGTTCATGGCCATGCGAATACCGGCAGCAGGGCTGCTGGCTGTGGGGTCGAAAGCAAATAAATCTTCACCCATTTGGCCGTAACCATCGATGCCGTTTTTCTGAATGGCATTGGTCTCAGCCGCAAAGGTTTGCGCCAGTGCAGACAAGTTCTTTTGTGCGGGTTCTAAAACCTGGCTGATGAAACTTTGGTAGCCGCCCATTTGACCGCCACTGACACTGGCCAAAGATTCGGTCTTGCCATAAGGGTCGAGTACCAACTCAATCTTGCCGGCCACACTGGTGTCCACCCCAATCGGGCGGGCCTTGTTGCCGTTGACCACCAAGCCTTGGGTCATGGTGGTGCCCAAGCTCACGTTGACTGTGCCGTTGGTGGTGAAACTGGTTTTGATGCGTACCAAATCAGACAACTGACGCAAAGTCAGGTCACGTCGGTCCAGCAACTCTGGCGCTTGTGTTTCAAGGGTCGGAGATTTGGCCAGACTTTGGTTGATCAAGGACAGCTGGCCAGTCAAGGTATTGACCTGCGCTGCCACACTTTCGATGCCTTCACGGGTTTCCGTGGCAATCAAATCCAGCTGGGTATTCAGTTCACCAAAGCGAGAAGCCACGCCATCGGCGGTGCGCATGAAGCTGGTGCGCTGCACCGACGAAGCCGGATCAGCCGACAACGAACTGGCTGCGGCAAAGAAGTTGTCAAACGCAGAACTCAAACCAATACTTTTGTCACCCATGATGTCCATCACACGCTTGGCGTAATCGACCATGGGTTTTTGGCTTGACAAATCACTGGTGCTGCTGCGCAAATTAGATTCTGCAAACGCATCAAACTGGCGCTTGATGTTTTGCAACAACACGCCCGTACCCACGTACATGCTGGCCATTTTCTTGGGCGCAGAGTCCTTGAGCACCACGTCTTGACGCGAGTAGCCCTCGGTGTTGACGTTGGAAATGTTGTTGGCAACTGTGGTCAGCGCGCGTTGGTAGGCATTGATACCGTTGCTGGCAATGCCGAGCATGTCACTCATTTACGGCCTCCCATCGATGGGGCTTTGAACTCGTTCAAGCTCCTGAGCGGCAGTGCTTTTTCCAAAGCAAAACCTTTGCTCAAATCAGCGGCCGTGGGCAAGGGAATTGGTTCTTGCTTAGGGTTCAAAGCCATGCCTTTGCCGCGCGATTTGAGCAAGGCATCGGTGCTGGGTGCAGGGGCTTGCTGCTGCTTGACGGCACGCTCCATAAAGTCGGCCACGCCCAAAGCACCGCGTTTGGACATTTGCAAAGACACTTCTTTGTCAAACATGCCTTCAAAGGTTTCGAGGGCGTGCGATTTGTTCTCTTCGTCCTTCATGGGCTCGTTGGCCTCACGCATGGACTTCAACATCATTTGGATGAAGAGGCCTTCAAACTGTTGGGCTGATTCTTTCAGCGCGCTGTTCTGGTCTTTTTGCGCTTTGCCGCGCAACTCGCCCAGACCCGAAAAGTCTGTGTAAGACCGGGCTGCAGAGGTGTCGACGGGGCTGCTCATGTTTGTGCTCGCTTTAGATGATGACCAGCTCGGCGCGCAGGCTGCCGGAACTCTTCAAGGCTTCAAGAATGGCGATCAAAGCAGAGGGCGTGGCGCCCACTTGGTTGACGGCATCCACAATTTGGCGCAGCTCGACACCGGGCTGGAACAAGAACATAGGCTTGTTGGGCTCGGCCACTTGGATGTCCGCGTTTTGGACAGCCTGTGTTTGGCCACCTGCCAACATATTGGGTTGCGAGACTTCGTTGGTCGCGGTGATGGCCACCGAGATGGTGCCGTGCGACACAGCCGCAGCCGTGACGCGCACCGAGCGGTTGATCACCACGGTGCCTGTGCGTGAGTTGATGACCACGCGTGCGGGCGGCTCACCGGGCGTGACCTCAAGGGCCTCGACCATGCTCATGAAAGCCACACGTTGGTTCAAGTTTTGCGGGGCTCGTACCGATACCGATACACCATCAATGGCTTGTGCCACATCGCCGCCAAATTTTTTATTGATCGCGTTGACGATGGCAGTGGTGGTGGAAAAGTCGTTTTCGCGGATGTTGTAAATCACGTTCTCTGCCGTCTCAAACGGGGTGTCCACAATGCGCTCCACAATCGCACCACCAGGAATACGTGCAGAGGTGGGCACCCCAATTTGCACCTTAGAGCCTGCAGCACCTGCATCAATCCCCGTGGCGGTCAGTGCACCTTGTGCCAAGGCATAAATCTCGCCGTCCACACCGCGCATGGCGGTCATGATGAGTGTGCCGCCGCGCAAGCTAGAAGCTTTACCAATCGCAGACACGTTGATGTCAATGCGCTGCCCCGGCTTGGCAAAGCCAGGCAAGTCGGCAATCACCAACACAGCAGCTGTGTTTTTGATGTCCACACGTGCAGCGGTGGCCGTGGCTTCAAAGTCGGTCAAGGGGCCGTCAATGCGCACGCCCATTTTGGCCAAGGTGGCTTTCATGCTTTGCGCCGTGAACGGCACAGAGGCATCGTCACCCGTGCCTTGCAAACCCACCACCAAGCCGTAACCAATCAATTGGTTCGGACGCTGGGCAGCGAGCGAGGCCAAGTCTTTGACGCGGTCAGCTTGCGCAGCGCCCGCAGCCAAGACACACAGGCTGGTCAAGCAGACACGGACAAAAATGGAGAAGCGATTCATGTGGTACTCGTTCGATCAGGGAGGCAATTTAGAAAGGCCAATATTTGTGCATCAGGTTGGTACCCCAGCCGGCTTTGGTGGCGTTGGCCAAATCACCCGAACCACGGTAAGCAATTTGGGCATTGGCCAAGCGGCGTGACAACACGGTGCTGTTGGGGCCCACATCTTCAGGACGAATCACGCCCGAGACTTGAATCACTTCGGTGCCTTCGGACAGGCCCAGCTTTTTCTCGCCACGCACGATCAAGTTGCCATTGGCCAAAATTTCAACCACGGTGACAGCCACAGAGCCCGTCAACGAGGCTTGCTGGTCTGCCTTGCCTGCGCCCTTGGAGCTGTTGTTGTTGTTGTTGATGTCGATGCCATTGAAAAACGGATTCATGCTGCCGATCTTGGTGTTGAAACCAGAAGGCAATGAGTTTTTAGACTCGCGGCTTACATCGGTGTTTTGCGTGCGAGCGGCTTGGGTGGATTCGTTGAGCAGCACCGTGATGATGTCGCCCACTTGGTAATTGCGACCACGGCCAAACCAGGCATCACTTTGCCGGTTGCTGTAAATGCCGCCGGTGGCAATTTTTTGCCGGTCAGCGGCAAGGGGGTATACCGGTTGAAACTCGGGCGAGGGTCGCAAGACCATGTCGACGGGTTCGGTGGCGCAGCCTTGCAGCAACGCGATAAGGCCAATGGCAGACAGTGAGCGCAATGTTTTCATGAAGAACCTCAATCAGATGTTTTGGTTCAAGAACTTGAGCATGCCGTCCACGGCAGACACGGCCTTGGAGTTGATTTCGTAAGCGCGCTGGGTTTCGATCATGTTGACCATCTCCTCCACCACGTTCACGTTGGAGGCTTCGAGTGAGCCCTGCTTCAAAGCACCTGCGCCGTTGAGGCCAGGTGTGAGCACCTGCGCCACACCGCTGGCTTGTGAGGCTTCAAACAAGTTGTTGCCGATGGGCTTCAAACCGCTTGGATTCACAAAGCGTGCAATTTGAATTTGGCCAATGTTTTGGGAGCCGCCGCCGGCCACGATCTCGGCAGACACGGTGCCGTCTTGACCAAAGGTCACGCTGGCTGCGTTTTCAGGCACGGTGATGGCGGGAATCAGCGGGAAGCCAGACGCTGTCACGACTTGGCCTGTGTTGCTGATTTTGAAGTTGCCGTCGCGGCTGTACGACGTGGTGCCGTCTGGCATTTGAATTTGGAACATGCCGCCGCCCATGATCGCCAAGTCGAGGGGCGACTGGGTGTTGATCAAGTTGCCCTGCAAGTGCAGCTTTTCAGTGGCATTGATCTTCACACCGGTACCGAGCATCAAGCCCGTGGGTGACAAGGTGTTGTTGGTGGTTTGACCACCGGGTTGTTTGACGTTTTGATAGAGCAAGTCTTCAAAAACGGCACGGTCGCGTTTAAAGCCGGTCGTGCTCACGTTGGCCAAGTTGTTAGAAATCACGTTCATGCGCGTCTGCTGCGCGTCAAGACCGGTTTTCGCTACCCACAATGATGCATCCATGGCTTTAAGCCCCCTTTAATCTGTCAAATTCAGGACACCTTCATCATGGAGGCGCCCGACTCATCGTTGGATTTGCTTTCTTTGATCAAACGAATCTGATGCTCAAACGAGCGACTTTGTTCAATCAGCTTCACCATCGATGCCATTGGATTGACACTGCTGCCTTCTAAAGCCTGCGGTGTCAAAGAAACTGGCTCAGGACCATTTGCAAAGTCCGTGCCAAGTGGTTTTTCGTCAACTCGGAATAAACCGTCTTCGCGTTTGATCAAGTGGGTGGTGCTGGCATCACGCAGCATCAAGGTGCCAATTAGCTGTTCTTGCGGGACGCCTTGCTGGGTGGGGTCTGAGGCGAAAATTTCGCCTGTTTTGGTGATGTTGATGCGTGAGCCCACGGGAATGGTGATGGGGCCGCCATCTTGGCCTTGCACCATGTGGCCAGAACCAGTTTCGAGCACGCCATTGGGGTTGACGCGCAGGTCACCCCGGCGGGTAAATGCCAGTTTTCCGTCATTGCCCATCACGCCCATGACGGTTTTGTTGTTCAAAGAGACGTCCAAATCGCGGCCTGTGACCATCAAAGGACCTGCATCCAAGCGCACACGGTCTGTGGTGTACAGACGGGGTTGCAAGCGTGAATCAAAGCCCTCACCCACCGCTTGGTGCGGTTGGATGGTGGCTTCGAAGGTTTGCTTGAAACCGACGGTGGTGACGTTGGCGATGTCGTTGGACAACTGTTGCCGGATCAAACGGTCTTCGTTGATCGCAGCCATCGCGTTGAAAGATAAGCGGTCCATATCAGGCTCTTAATGCAACTGATTAGTTACGGATCTGAATGATGGTTTGCGTCATCGAGGTGCTGGTTTCCATGGCCTTGGCGTTGGCTTGGAAGTTACGCTGCTCGGTGATCAGGTCCACCAATTCTTGGGTCAAGTCCACGTTGGCACGCTCGGTCGCGCCAGAGCGCACGGTACCGAAGCCAGCCGAACCGGCTTCGCCGTATTTCGGTGTACCTGAGTCAGAAGTTTTGTAATAGTTGGTGTCACCAATCTGGCGCAAGCCGGATGGGTTAGAGAAGTTGACCAACACCACTTTGCCCAATGACTTTTGTGCGCCGTTGGAGAAACTGGCAGACACCAAGCCGTCATCAGCAATGGCCAGACCCACCAAGTCACCTTCAGGTGCGCCGTCTTGCGACTGCGACAGCACCGAGAACGGTGACGCAAACTGTGTGGACTTGGCGTAGTCGATGTTGATGGTCAAAGCGCCCTTACCGTTTGGCAAGTACACCGTGTCCAACTGCGCGCCTTGCTTGGGTGACACCAAGTTACCTGCGGTGTCAAAGGTCAGCTCGCCTTTGTCAAAGTAAACCGGAGACCACGCGGGCAAGGTGTCAAAGCCGGTGGCGGTAGAGGACTCGGCACCAAAGCCGTCGATGTACACCGTGGCGCCTTTTTCGTCTTTGAAGGGCGTGGGTTTGATCCAGGTGGTGGTGGTACCAAACTTGGCATCCAAACCGTCCAAGCCCCAACGTGCATCGCCCGTGACCTTGATGTAGGAGTCGGTCGAAGCAGTGCCCGTGGTGAACTGCAAAGCGTTGCTCTTGGCGTCGTAACTTACTTTCACACCGTTGACAGAGTCAGGTGTGAGACCGTTCTTGGTGGGGCCTTGCAAGCTGTTGATGCCGTCTTGCAGCGCTTCCATGAAGGTGCCCAAGGTGTAGGTGTCCTTGGGAGGAACCACGACCGTACCGGTGATGCCGTTGACCGACACCACGAATTGGTTGTTGGTCTCGTCCACCGAGAAGTTGTTGTCCACGTTCACGGCCAGAGGGTTGCCACCCAACACTGCAGGCGCTGAGGCAATGCCTCGCAAAGCGTCCACCGTAGAGGGCGTCACCACGTAGCTGGCAGGGTCGCCAGTCATGCCCAAACCTTTGGACGACTGAGTGGCCAAACTGCCAGGACGTATGCCCGTGATGGCCAGACCGGAGTTGTCGCCGGTGGTGCCGGACTTGAACACAAAGGTCTGTTTGACCGCGTCGTATTCAACCTTCATGCCGTAACGTTGTTCGTTGAGTGGTTTGAACGGAGAAGTCGACACAGACGGGGCAAGCTTCAAGCCCACGAAACCATCGTTGACACCTTGCACCAAGGGGTCAGCCAAATCCATGGCGGTTTGCTCGCTGGACACCGTCACTTTGGCGTTGTCGGCGGGTGTGAACACCAGCTTTTGATTTTGGGTGTCGTACGACACAGTGATCTTGCCGCTGTAAGTGCTGTTGTCGTTGATCTGCTTTTGAACTTCACGCACCATATCTTCAACATGCATGTCACCGTGAGTAGACAAGTCAATCGGCAAAGGGTCCAACACGGTTTTGTCTGAACGCGTCAATCCGACAAAGAAAGTGGGCGTACCGACGGTAGAGAAGTTGAAAGGTTTTTCATCGCCGTACTGACGCGCCATGACGTTGGTCAATTCAGCAGCGAGTTGTGTGCCGGACAGTTTCTTGCTGACGGTGTCAGGTAACTTGGCCATGGCGTCAACCAAATGGTCCAAACCCACGGTCACAGAATCAATCGAGTTGTCCACATTGACGCTGAAGAGGTTCTTCAAATCATCAATGCTCTTTTTGTTTGCAAAAGTCGAAGGTGCAGATGCGCCAGTGGTCGGGCCTGCGGCGGTGACAAATGTTGCATTGGCACTGTTGGAGAGCACCAAGTTGTTGGTGATCGCGCTGGCAGCCGTCGTGGAGGGATCTTTGGCCGTAACCACAATGCCTGTGCCCGCTACATTGAGTTCTGCGTTGTATGCGATTGAGAATTTTTCATTCGCATTCAGCTTGTTTACAAAATCAGTTGCAGTGTCAGTGGACTCGCTGGTGATAGTGACTTCGTTCGAGCCAGTACCCAACACGCCTTTGAAAGGCGCGTCGCCAGCCAAGGTGTAGGTCGCTGTGAAGCGAGGGTAATCGGTGTTATTGAGCGCGGTGGTGATGGTGGTTGGCACTGTGGTGCCTGCTGTACTCGCTGCACCTTGGGTCAGAGCAAAGGCTGACTTGATGGAGTCCGAGCTGACGTTGGGATCGATCGCCGTGATTTTCAATTCGCCCACTGTCTCAACAATGGCCGTTGGTGGAACGGCAGAGGATGTTGTGTTTTTGCTCAAGCTGATGCCCGTCAATTTACGACCTTGTGCATCTTTGATCACCAGATTTGTGCCACTCACAGTGACCGACAAATCGGTGTTGCCATCGTCTTCCGAGCGCAGGCGAGTTTGTAATTCACTCGCCAAACCATCCAATGATGCAGCACCTAGCTTCAAGTCTGTCAGATTGAGGGGCTTGCCAGCCACTGTCATGGTGAACGACTTGAAGTCCGTGGTAGCCGCAGGCGCGCCAAACTGAATGCCTTCCATCGTGACCTTCGAAGCAGCTTGTGCCACATACGAGGATGCAAAGCTGGCGTTGAGGTTCAAAGCTTTGGCGACATCTTGTGAAGTAGGCGGAACACCATCCACAGATGGCACTTTGACTTCGACAGGAGCGCCTGCAGGGCCAAACGTCACACTCACCTCATCTGCTGAGGTCAAGCCTGTGGCTTTCATGCCGTAGGTCACCGCGCTGCTGCCCTGCTTCCACAACAAATCAGATTTGTTGAGTTTTTCGTAGTTGGCAAAGTCAATGCCGTCGTTCGAACCGGTGCCCAAATCGGTGGCCAAGCCAGCGGTCACGGTGGCGGGTTGTGAGGTGCGAATGTCGGTCAAGTTGTCGAGCGAGAACTTGATGGTTTTCTTGGAAAAGCTGCTGTTCAGTTCGGCAATTTCTTCGGGCGTTTTGAAATCGCTCTTGGCTTTGAGTTCGCCGTATTTGTTGACATACATCTCTTCGCCCACGGTGTTGGTGGCTTGTTGCAAAGAGGCGTTCACCAGCTTGTCGCCGACATACACATAGGTCTGCCATTTGTTGTTGGGTGTTTCTTGGCTGGCGTTTTGGGTCTTCACGTAGTAGACCGAGGCCAGGTAAGAGTTACCACCGGCGTCATACACAGTGAGCGCGGTGCTCTTGTTGTAGGTGTCGGGGTCGTTGCGGTTGAAGTCTTTGGAGATCACTTCTGCATCAGCAGGAAAGTTCAAGCCCAAAGACACCTTGCTGGTTTGTTTGGCCATGCCGGTGGTTTTTTGCGGGATGGTCAACACGTTCATGTCATCCAAGTTCGCTTTGCCGGACGAGTCAACCGACGCTGCCATCAAACGCTGGCCTGCTGAGTTCACCACGTTGTATTGGTCGTTCATCATGAACACACCGTTACGGGTAAAGATGTCTTGGAAGCCGTCTTGCGATTTGAGCGGGAAAAAACCGTCGCCGCTGATGGCCAAGTCCAAGGTGTTGGACGAGAACATCATGTTGCCCTGACCAAACTCTTGCACCACGCGTTTCAGCGACACACCTTGACCAATCGTGGCCGAGGCTTTTTGTAGAGGTGATGTGGCAAAAATATCGCCAAAGTCAGTACGGCTGCGCTTGAAACCGGTGGTGGACACGTTGGCAATGTTGTTGGACGTCACGCCCAGCTGCGCGGTGGCGGCATTCAAACCGGTGAGAGAGGTATAAAAAGACATGGTGCTTTAGCTCCTGAGAGAAATTTTTTGAATGCTTGAAATTAGTAGCTGATGCGTTTCACATCAGTCAAATTGACGGTCTTGCCGCCGGCGACTTCGAGCAGCATGGTGCCGTCAGCTGTGCCTGCGCTGGTCACGCCCGTCACTTGGGCGTAGGTGTTGACCGTGGGTTTGGTGACCGTGCCATTGCTGTTGACCGAGGCCACATAACGGTAAGTGCCGTTGGGCACTGCCGTGCCGCCGTCGTTCATGCCGTCCCACGCGATGGTGACGTCACCCACAGGCTGTGGGCCCAAAATTTGAGTGCGCACCAAGATGCCTTTGTCATTGAAGATTTCCACTTTGATGCCGTCTGCGCCCGTGGGTGCATTGACCACACCTTGCGACACGGTGGTGTCAGTCACCATGACAGGCCCATCGGGCACACCAACGGTTTTACCGATCAGCGATGTCGCACCGAGCAAGCGGTCGTTGGCCAAGCTAGAGACCAAGTTCTGCATGCTGGTCTTCATGGCCGTGGTGGCTTCGAGTTGCGAGAACTGCGCGAGCTGGGCCACGAAGGCTTCGTTCTTGACAGGGTCTAACGGGTTTTGGTTCTTCAACTGTGTGGTGAAGAGTGTCAAAAATTCCGTCTGGCCCATGTTGGTGTTCGTGGGCGTGGCTTTTTGTTGCGCTTGGTAGTCTTCGTACTTGACGATGCCACTAGGCAGAGTAGATGTTGCGGTCGTAGCCATGATTAGGTCTTGGTAATTTCAAGGGTGCGCATCATCAACTGGCGAGCGGTGTTGACCACTTCGACGTTGTTTTGATACGAGCGGGAGGCGGCCATCATGTCGACCATCTCAGACATTTCATTCACGTTGGAATGGAACACGTAACCTTCTTTGTCGGCCAAGGGGTTGCCCGGCTCCCAGGTTTTGCGAATGGGCGAAGGGTCATTGACGATGCGGTCCACCTTGACGCCGCCCACAAACTGCGCGCCGCCGTGTGTCATTTGTTCTTCCATCAAGGCTTTGAACAAGGGACGACGGCCACGGTAGGCCTCTTCTTCCGAACCTGCCACCGAGTTGGCGTTGGCCAAGTTAGAAGCCGTGGTGTTCATGCGAATGGCTTGCGCGTTCAGCGCCGTGCCTGCAATACCAAAGACGTTATCGAGTTGCATGGTTTATTACTCCCCGCGCATGGCTTTGCGAAGACCGCCAATGCGGTTTTCTAAGAATTGCAAAGTCGCTTGGTATTCGCTGGCTGCTTTACCGTACTGGGCTTGCTCGACGTTCATCTCAACGGTGTTGCCGTCGAATGAGCTGTTGAAAGGGGTGCGAAAACGCATGCCGTTGTCGGGTGCTTCTTGCAGACCGGCGTAGTGCTTGTCGTTGGTAGCGGTCAAATACTCAGTCTTGGCTTCTTTGAGCATGGCCTTGAAATCAACGTCTTGTGCTTTGTAGTTAGGCGTGTCGGCGTTGGCGATGTTGCGCGCCAGCACTTCCATGCGCTGGCTTCTCACGCCGAGTGCACGCTCGTGAATTCCAAAGGCTGATTTAAAAACGTCCATTTCAAGACTCCTGTTAATTGACACATGGCCTCAAGTTGTGAGACCTCGTGTCGATTAATGCAAGAGCCATGCCATGGTGGTTTTGACGCTAGAAGCGGCAAATGTTTGCCGCTGTCGTGAAGTTAGCGAACTTCCGACACAGCTGCCTGCGCTGCATAGGCACTCAAACGCGCCGCTTGCATCGAAGGACGCTGCTGCGCCACGTCTTTACCCAAACGTTCATTGGCGTTTTGATGCAAACCCGCCAAGATGGAGTTACGCGTGATGGGTGCACGCATGTCGCGGTTCACATGCAAGTAAGCCGCTTGCTGACCTGGAATGTTCAACGCTGCATTGGGACGCGTTTCGTTACGCGCAGCTGGGGTGAGCACTGTTAAATACAGATCATCTAAACCGACAGGACCAAAGTTCTTCAAACCTGTGTCATCAAAATACTTGCCCACCATGTCGAGCTGCTGCAACACGCTGTGACCCAGAATGGCTTTGGGGTTGGCACCAAATCCCGCGCTAGCCGCACCTCGGTCAGGACCATCGCAAAACTGGATGATGCCGTGACAACGGCTGTTTGACGCTTTGGGGTTCATGCCATCGCTCTCCATCAAGGTGAGGCGCGCAAAGTCATCGGGTGCAAAGCGGTGCTCTTGCGAGAGCTGAACAATCTTGTTCATCACGGCTTGTTTGTCTTGCGCGGGGATGAAGCCTTTTTCAATCGCGCGGTCGATGGTTTTTTCCAGCACCACATTGCCACTTCGGTCTGAACGCGTGAGCAACTGCACTTGCGTTGTGCCTGCCAAGGCTGCGTTGCTCTGGGCGATGTTGCCCATCGCCGTGTTGGCGTTGAGTGCGTTGACTTGGGCGTTGACATTCATCTGCGCCGCTGGTGTCACCGCAGGCGCTGCGACAACAGCAGCTGCGGCCTTGTTGGCCGCGATGGCTTGGTTCACCGCCTGCGCTTGCTGCAAAGATAAATTCAAACTGTCCAGGTTCAGAGATTGACCTGGATGGATCATGTTGGGGTTGGCGATGTTGTTCGAACGCGCCACGGTTTGCGCCAAGCGCATGGCTTCGTTGTTTGAAATGTTGACGCCGCGCTGCGCCATTTGCTCGCGCACGATACCTGTCAACGTTTGACCTGAACGGACCGAAGTGCCCCACGCTGCCGAGCTGCCCTCGGGCGCCAAAGAGCCAGATAAATTAGCACTGGCCATCGCGCGCGTGAAAGCGGGCGCGGTGCGGGCGTACGCCAACTGGCTACGTGGCAGCTTAGGGCTCACGGAGGCGTCGGTGGTGTTCACCTGAGGGTTGTAGGACGGGTCGAGTCGCATGGAGGGCTCCGTTTAATCGGTCCGTAAAAAAGTTGGCTTCGTTCTTGCATAAAGGGTTGGGTCTGAACTCATGTCAAAACATCAACACCTGCCCGTATGACTATGCAAATGCCGTGCCTAAAAAATGCCGACACCTCGCGCCTCAAGCGCTGGAGCGTGTGGCTGGTTGCATGCGTGCTAAGCCAAGCCCAGCTTGGGTTTGCGGCAGATTCGACGTTGCCAGACAGCGCCTTTGAGGCCTTGCAAAAGCAAGCCCAGCAATGGGCTGCCAGCCACCCTTCTTTTCAAGGCAAACCTGTACACGTGGTGCCTGTTGATCCGCGCATTACCGTGCAAAGCTGTCAACAAAACCTGCAGTTTGAGCAGCCCTTCCCCAACCAACCCGCCATTCGCGTGCGCTGTGCACAACCGGTTTGGCAACTGTTTGTGAATCTCAACACAGGTCAAGCCTTTGCGGCATCTCACCGCGCCAGCCCTACAGCGCCGGTGTTGCACAAGGTGCTGGTGTCCAAAGAAGTGCTCAAACGCGGCACGCTCATCAGCCCTGAGATGTTCACCGTGGTTGAGATGCCGGCTGCGGGCATGGAAAGCCAAATCATCTCTGATACCAAATTACTCAAAAACATGCAGTTGGTGCGTGACCTCACGCCCAACACGCCTCTGCGTTCATACGATGTGAAGACCGCTGTGTTGGTCAAGCGTGGACAAGAGGTTCAGGTCACCGCAGGCGAAGGGCAAGGCTTCTCCATCACAATGCGCGCGGAAGCGTTGCAAGATGGTGGTTTGGGTGAACAAATTCGCTTAAAGAATGTCGAGTCGGGTCGATCACTACAGGGTGTGATCACCGGCCTGAATGCCGCCAAACTGAGGTGAAAAGTGGTATTTAAAAAATATTTCAAAAAAGCACTCAAGTTCTAGAATTTGAGGTCGATTGAAGTGTTGTGGAAAAGTTTTAACCTGACAACAGGTTGGAGAAAGTGAAAACATCATGAATGACGCAATTTCAAACTACGGTCGGATGACGCAATCGAATGCATCGCTTCGCAGCAGCATCGACAAAGTCGAAAAACGTGGCCCTTCGGCAGCGCAAGCCAAAGAAGAGCTCGCACCGTCGCTGGAGAAAACAGCTTCAGCAGGAGCAGATAAATTGAGCTTGAGTAACGTCGCCCAAAAAGTCATGGCACAGCCAGACTTCGACCGTTCCAAAGTTGAAGCCATCAAGCAGGCGATCCGGGAAGGCAACTACCCAGTGAACCCTCGCCGCATTGCTGAAAACTTTGTGGCCCTCGAAAAAATGATCGGCAACTGATCGGTTGATCTTTTGACCGATACCGCCCCTATCGCTACCGACGCACAAGCCTCCTCGCTGGAGCAGGCTATGGTGTTGGCGCAAACGCTGGAAGACATGCTCGAACAAGAGTTCGCGCATCTGAAAGTGCAAAACCTAGACGCCTTCGAAGCGTCGCAAGCTTCCAAAAACGAGCTCTTGCAGCAGCTCGCCCAATTGGCTGGCATTCATAGCCCCGAGTCGGCGGATGCGCTTGGCCCCGAGTGGGACGGTTTCAAGGAACAGATGGCACGTTGCCGCGACATGCATCGCCGCAACGAGGTACTGATTGTTCGCAAAATCGACGCCATCCGTGGCGCGCTGCAAAGCATGCAGGTGCAAGACCCCACCAGCTCGGTTGAAATTTATGACCGCCTAGGCAAAGTATTTCGCGGTGGCCGACGCGGCGGCCGCGGCTACGCAGAAGCGTAAGTATTATTTAGGCTTCTCGTCCCCGGGCTGCATGCCCTTGAGCCAATACACCCACGCCAAAATCACGGCGACCGCGGTGAACATCTCTTCCGGAATTTCTTGACCCACATCGAGTCGGCTCAGCATGGCCAACAGACGCGGGTCTTCGGCCACATACACACCCTGCTTTTTGGCCTCGGCCACGATGCGGCGCGCCAGCTCGTCATCGCCCTTGGCAGTGAGCACAGGCGATTTGTTGCGGCCATACTCCAAGGCCACGGCTTGCATGTAATGCTTGTCGGTCATACGCGGGTGTCGATCACGCTGCCGTGCTCAGGTGGCGGATGGTCTTGTTTGGCATCGGGGCGCGGTGCGTTGTAGACCTGAAAACTGCCCATGTGCAAGCCAGCACCTTCCAGCTCGTCGGTGAGATCGGGGGCGTTGAACTTAGCCAAATCGGCCACGTCTTTGCGCAAGGCCCACATGGTCAAGTCGACTTGTGCGTTCTGGCTGATGGTGGTTTTGAGCCACACCTCGCCCAACACGCGGCTGTCGGTGTGCATGTTGACCACCAAGGGGTTTTTAGGCTGACCGGGTTTGCTGCCTTTTTGCTCAAAGTGCAGCTCCACAGGATCGGCATCGCGAAACGGAATGACCAAGCCAAACTGAAGATCGCCTTTGTTCACGGTTTGGCCCGATTGCACTTGTGCGGCCTCTAGCTCGTCGAGTGCGTGCTTCAAGCTGTCTTGGGTGTCCACACTGTCTTGGTCTTGCACGCGCTCACGTTCGGCCATCAGCAGGCGCAGCAGCACCTTGGTGTTGTCGGCCACGGGCTCGCCATCGGCCAAGCTGGCCTCGCTGGGTTTGAGGTGCCCCAAAATAAAACGCTTCAGGGCTTGGGGTTGCAAGCTGCTCATGTTCAAACGCTGGGCAGTGATGCGTTTTTTGAGATCGCCCGCATCGAGCACGGGTGGAATCAAGCCCTCCAACACACCAGGGCGCAACATGGCCAGCAGGTTGGCAAAGCCAGGCGGCTGAAACAACAAGGTGTTGAGGCGCGTGGGCATGCCTGTGGGCGCAGCTTCTGGCCCCGCAAAGTTGCCTGTGTGCAGCAACTGCAAGGCCCACTTGCCAGCAGGCAGCAACTGGGCGCGCAGCTGCATGAGGTCGCCCTCTTTGATGTAGGGCTGCAAAGGCAGGTTGAAGATGTGGTCGTTGAGAACCAGCTTGAGCTGTTGGTTCACCACGGTCGCGGTGGCTTGCACCACTTGACCATCGTGTAACCCCAGTTGGCGAGCCACCGGCGCTTCCACGTATGCGGTGCGCATCTCCAAATGAATAGGCGCCACACGCGGTATAGCGTGGACGCCTTCGGGGCCCAGGATGCTCATGTCAGCCCCTTAGGGGAAACGCACCCAGTTTTTGCGCTCACTCATGTTCATGTCCGCGGTGGAGTAACCACCGCCACGGTGCATGCCGCTGTTGCCCGGCGCGTTGCCGGGCACCATGTGGCTGCGCAGCAAATCGTCGTGGTTGGGGACGTTCAACACCACGCCCGACACCAAAGCGCGCGGGGGCGACTTGGTGAAAGCTTGTGGGTTTTGCTGCACAAAGGCGTTGCGCAAAATCTCGACGCGCAACGGGCTGTCGGGCATGGTTTTGCGGATCACTTTGTCCAAGGTGTCGCCCGACACCACTTGGTAAGTGGTGCGTGGCGCAGGGCTGGCGGTCAGAGCCAACACAGGCGCGCTCAACAGCACGCAGCACAGCAAGGCGCGAACGGAAGTCATCGGTGTGTTCATGGTCGGTTCTCCCGTTTAATTTTTAGTAGGTGTAAGGCCAAGCAACCCAGGGCCCGTTGAATTTTTGTTTGCGGCCAGCCACTTGTTTGATTTCGGCTTGGTAGGGCGTGACCGATTTGACTTCGGCCAACACCGCAGCGTCAAGCGCGCCAGGCTCTAGCGTGTGGCGGGGTAAGACGGAGGGATCGGCAATCATCAGTTTGTCGCCCACGCGCAAACCCGCATGAGTGCCCGCATTGAGTGACAAGCGTCCGTTCGATTGTTCGACCGAGAAGGTCTGTGGCTCACAGGCCAGTTGTTTGTCGAGTTGGTCCACCATGGCGGACACGGCACGCGCGATGGCGGCGTTGGTGTCGGTGTCCATCTTGGGTGTGCCGTAGGCTTGGGTGGGCACGCTGGGCACTACCAGCTCTTGAGCATTGAACCAGCCCTGGCGTTGATTCGGGCCGCTGACCTGCAAGGTCAACCCAAAGGCTGAAAAATCGTCAGACACGCCCGCCAAAGGCACGGGGGTGACCGTGAGTTGCGCGTGCCACTTCACATGCTCTTCACCCTGGCCGTATTGCGAACGGTCATAGGCGCTGGCTTGCGCTTGTGTGCTGATGAGGCGCCAGCGCTCTGAGCGCGCAGCCGATTGCATCAAACGCGTACGCGCTGCAAATCCGAGTTGTTGGGCTTGGTAGCGTTGTGCGGGGGGCAAGCCAGCAGACAAATCAAGGCCCACGGTCATGACTTGACGCAAAGGCGCTTTGGCTTGCGGGGCGTCGCAACGGCCGGGTTTGACCACATCGGTCTGGGCCACGGCCAATTCAGCCTGGGGTTGGTTGCCTGCATCGCGCACGTACTGCGCCACTTGCATGTCACGCAGCTTGATTTCTGACGAAAAACGGTTGAGCTCGCGCAGCTTGCCATCGCTTTCCATCCAACTGGTGGCGCTGACACGTGTGTTGGACTTCATGGCGGCCTCCACCATCGCACTGCGAATGGCCTTGAGACGCTCTTCAGGACTCAGGTCGGCAGCAGCGACTGAAAAGTTGACACCCAGCGTCAGCAGGCATACGGCCAGCATCAGGTGTCTGCATGACGAGATCCACATACGCGCAGTCTTTCTGAAGCAGGGCTTAGCGACGGCTGCTCAGGCTGGCGATGTACAAGGCGCGCAGGTCGTTGACCACGTTGCGGTCCAGCGACATGGTGGTTTCATAGGTGTCATCGCCCACAGGGGTGATGCTGACCAACACAGCGCCATAAATGACACCTTCCACACGGGCGCGGAAGGTATCGCTCATCACGGTCATGTCAGCCACGGTGGTGCTGGCATCGAGCTGTTGGCCATAGACCTGCTCGGTCAAAGCACGGTAAGCGTCAAGTTTGGAGGCACGGATGGCCAACAAACGTTGCTGAGCTGGGTTGCGGTGATTTTGAATGCTAATGACCGCATAACCCGTGGCCACCAGGGTCTCACGCTTTTGCGTCATGGGCGTGATCATGTTGGCGCTGTCGTCCATGCGCGCTTGCGTGGGCATGGGTGGAGGCGTGTTGGCGCAAGCGGTCAACAGGATGGCGGAGGCTGTCACAGCCCAAACGGTAATGCGGTTCATGTCTATGTCCTTGAGAGGTCTCCCCTTTGATTCGGCACAGACACCGGCATCTTTAATCATCGACAAGACGAATACTTTTTCTGTCTTGTGGAATAGCCAGAGTCGCAGACAATGATGTGTAGGAATTTTTGACATGAAGCCCACCACACACTTTATTGGCTCCAGCGAGTCAGCAGCCACTTTGCGCCAATTGGTCGCCACGATGGCCAACTCAAACGCCACCGTGATGATCACCGGCGAGAGCGGCACAGGCAAAGAGCTATTGGCTCGGCTGCTGCATGAGCAATCGGACCGATGCGGCGCCAACTTTGTGCCCATCAACTGCGCAGCCATCCCAAAAGACTTGCTAGAGAGTGAGCTGTTTGGTCACCGCAAGGGCGCATTCACGGGGGCTGTGGCCGACCGCATTGGCCGCTTCGAGCTGGCCCATGGTGGCACCATCTTCTTGGATGAAATTGGCGACATGTCGCTGGACATGCAGGTCAAGCTGCTGCGCGTGTTGCAAGAACGCACCGTTGACCCGATTGGTGGTACGCGCCAAGTGCAGGTGGATGTGCGTGTGGTCGCCGCGACCCACCGCGATTTGGAAACCGAAATTGCAGCAGGTCGGTTCCGTGAAGACTTGTATTACCGCCTCAACGTACTGCCTATGGTCACGCCTCCCCTGCGTGAGCGCAATGCCGACGTGGTGGAGCTGCTGACTTTCTTTGCCAAAAAATGCGCCAGCTTTGGCAAACAACCGATTCGCTTCAAACCCGACTTCATGGCGGCTTTGCAAAAGTACCCATGGCCGGGCAACGTGCGTGAACTCTCCAACGTGGTCGATCGTTTCAGCACGCTGTATGCGGGCCAAGAACTGGACTTGCGCGCCATTCCCCCTACCCTGCTGCCCAAAGGTTTGGTGTCGGCGCAGGCCGAATTGCAAGCGCAAGCGCCCTTGTTGGCTAAGTTAGAAATGACGCCACCACCCGAGGTGTTGGCCGAAATGAACGGTGAGCCCGAGGAAGAAGACAACGACATCGAGGGCCTCATCATGCTGGCCCAAGGCATGCCACAGCTGCCACCCGAGGGCCTGTCGCTCAAGGAGCGCATGGCGCAAATTGAGCGCAGCATCATCGAGCAAGCGCTGAACCGCAATTCGGGCAATGTGTCACGGACGGCCAAACTACTCAATTTGCAGCGCACCACCTTGATTGAGAAGATCAACAAATACGAGCTGCGTCCTGCGGCTTAGTCTTGTTCGTTGTAGAGCACCGTGATACTCATGCGACGGTTGCGTGGGTCGCGCGGGTCTTTGGGATTGAACGGATCTGTGTCGGCCACACCCTCAATGCGAGCGAAACGGCTTTCTTTGATACCGCTTCTTTCCAGCAAAGCACGGGTGACTTCGGCACGCTCAGCCGAGAGCGACCAGTTGTTGCGGCCTTCTTTGTTGTTGAAAGGCACGCTGTCCGTGTGGCCGCGAATCGCAATCTTATTGGGCATTTCGGCTAACGAGGCGGCAATTTCGCTGATCAAGTTAGACGCTTTGCCCTGCATGCTCATGCCGCCGCTGGGGAACATCGCAAAGTCAGCTTTGTCGATGATCTCAATACGCAGACCTTGTTTATCACGCGTGACAGAGACTTGGTCTTTCAGGCCGCCCAGCTTTTTGTTTTCAGACAGCTTTTGCTCGATCTCTTTTTCGAGTTTGTCAAAGTCAGCCTTCTCTTGGGCTTGGGCAATTTCTTTCTTCTGCTCAGGCGTCAGTTTGTCTGGATCTGAGTAGGGGTTGTTGTTTTCTTGGCCAGGGTCGGTGCTGGGGTTGGGGCCGCCTTCTGAGCGGGGTGTCAAACGTTCCAACAAACCCGTTTGCTTGGCGGCAAACGGAAAGCCATCGGGGTCGATGATGGAGCGACCACCCAACACACCATTAGAGCCAGCGAGTTGACCAATGGCCACCAAGCTTTGCGAGGTGGGTTTGAAGTAGTCGGCAATGCTTTTGCGCTGGTCTTCGTTAGACGCGCCCAACAGCCACATCAACAAGAAGAAGGCCATCATGGCCGTCATCATGTCGGCCAACGCGATCTTCCAAGCACCACCGTGAGCGCCACCATGGCCCTCGTCGATGATTTTTTTGATGATGATGACGGGCGCGGGTGCGGCTTCTTTTTCTTCTTCCGCTTTGGCGGCCTCTGCGGCGGCAACAGCCGCAGCGGCTGCTGCGGCGTCTGCTGCTGCTTTGTCGGCGTCTTCGGGTGCGGCGGCCGCGTCTTTTTCGTCAGCCATTATTTCCTCAACGCATCAAAGAGTTCGCCAAATGTCGGCTGTGCGTGGTGGTTGATACACACACGGGCAGCTTCAATGATCAACGGCACAGGGTAGCCATGCATGTTGCCAATGATGACTTGCTGAGCCACTTTCAATGACTCGCTGTCTTCATCAATGATTTGCACCAAGCGCTTGCCGAAGGGCTCAAAAATACCGTAGGCCAAGAACACGCCCAAGAACGTACCCACCAACGCGCCACCAATCAAGGCACCCAGCACAGGCGGCGGTTGGTCAATCGCACCCATGGTCTTCACCACACCCAACACGCAAGCCACAATACCCAGCGCGGGCAATGCGCCAGCGAGGGTCGAGATAGCATCCGCGTTTTGCATTTCGCTGTGGTGGTGGTGTTTGATGGACGTGGTCATCACGTCTTCCACCGCATAAGGGCTCAAGGTGCCTGAGGACACCACCATCAAACGGATGGTGTCGCAAATCAGACCCACCAAACCGTGGTCATGCAGCATCTTGGGACATTCGCCAAAAATGGCACTGGCCTCAGGGTTCTCGACGTGCGATTCCATCGCCACAGCACCTTCGGCCTTGAGTGTTTTCATCAGCTTGGAGATAACCGCAATGATGGCGATGTAGTCTTCCTTGTGGTAGCGCGGACCTTTGAGTACACGACCCATGCCACCCCAAGCACCTTTGAAAATGGCACCAGAGTTGCCGGTGATCATGCCACCCACACCCGCACCACCAATGATGAACATCTCAAAGGGAGTGGCTTTGATAATGGGCGCCAAGCTACCGCCGGCGATCACGAAACCGCCGAACACGCAAATGAACAGAACGACCAAACCAATAATTGCTGACATCTCACACTCTCCCAAAGCAGGTTGGCGCACCCAAGTTCAAAAACTTGGATACGCCTAAAAATTTCCCCGTACAGCCTGCAAGATTAACTGATAAAAAGACAAATTCTGCTAAAAAAGCAGAAAAGCTTCTATCAGTTCATCAGGCTAGCAGCTCGGTTGCTCGCTGGCACCAGAGAAGGCATACCTTCCCAAGCGTCGCGAATTTCGCGCATCAAACCATGAATCTCGTCCAACACCGCCAAATCATTGTGGGCGTTGGCATGGAACAAACGACGGGTCACATAGCTGTACAACTCATTGAGGTTGTTGGCCAGATCGCCACCTTTTTCAAAATCCAAGGCACCTTGCAGGCCAATCACGATGCGGCTGGCACGTGCAATGGCTTTGGATTTTTCATTGATATTTTTATGTTGGATGTGACCACGTGCGGTGGACAAACTCTCCAACAAGCCATCAAACAACATTTGAATCAATTGCACATTGTTGGCCGTGGCAACGCCGCTGCTGACTTTGACGTCGCCGTAACTTTGAATGGCTCTTGAATTGGCTCGCATGTGATAACTCCTGTGTATTGCTTAACGTACACAAGCAGTATCGGAAGAGGCTGCGCAAACTTGAGCGGCATTCGTGATTCGGCACATCGAATTCATCTTAGGCAGGCTTGGCCTCTGACACGTGCTCATCTGTGTGAGCTTCCAAGGGCGCATCGTCTGGGTGCATGACCGCCTCGACTGTTTCAGCGGCAACTTCTTGCCGCAGTTCATCTTCGTAGGCTTGCACGTGCTCTAGGCCTTGGGCAAGCTCTTCGGGGGTGAGCGTACGCTCATCGCTGTCTTCAAGCACACCGCTGCCCAACACGTTGGCGTTGGCCGACTCATCGGTCAACGCCAACATGGCGTCTTCTGACTCGGGGGCGTCTGCCACAGGCACGTCTTGCAACAAAAATTCGGAGAACGGCACCTCGTTGGTAATGCCCACGCGTTGGTACAACATGTCCACCACGCTGTCCAGGGTTTGCTGCAAACGCACCAACACTTCCGGGTTGGGGTCGTTGGCATACGATCCCGCAAACTCCAGTGCTACACGGTAAATGCTGCCCAAATGTTGCGGCGGCAACCACGATTGAATGAAACCGCGCGCTGTCGAAATTTGACGCGTGGAGCTGGGCACTTTGCTTTCGTCGCCGCCCACTTCTTCAAGGCCATCCTTGAACGTGGCGGTGATGTGCTCGCGCAGAATCGGCTCGTAATGAGGTCGCAAGGCCTCGATCAAGGTGGCATCAAAGCCCTCGACCTGCTTGCCGTTCATGGCATCCCACAGTTTTTTACCCTCTAGGCCTGAGAACAACAAATCACCAGGAATTTCTGTTTCGAACTCGGACATGCCAGGCATACCGGGTGTCTCAGGCTTAGGTGCCTCGTACATCTTGGCCAAATGGTTGATCTTGTCGATGAGGTACAGCGTCAAGATGACCAAGAGCAGCAAGACCCAAGAGATCATGTTCATCATGAAATTACTCATGCGCGTCTCCTGGTTTCAACCTTCTCGGTTTCTGCAGCGTTGTCCACCTTCAAGGTGCCGCGCAGCTTTTTGACCACTGAAGACAAAATTTGGCTCACGCGAGACTCGCTCACACCCAAGGTTTCGCCAATCTCTTTGAGGTTGAACTCTTCCACGTAGTAAAGCTGCATGACCAACTGCTCGCGCTCGGGCAACTGTGCAATGGCGTCGGTCACGGCATCCATGAACTGCGCTTCTTCCACGATCACTTCAGGTTGTTGCGAGCTGTCGTCAGCGATGGTCATCACCTCTTCGGTGACCACTTCCATCGAATAGGTTTCAAAGCGTTTGGCTTTGCCGCGCTCTTTGTGGAACTCTTCGAGGTCTTTGCCCATGTACTCGGCAATTTCAGCTTGCGTGGGCGTGCGGCCCAACTCAGCCGCCAAAGCGTGCACCGTGGTGTTGTGTTCTTTGTTAAAAGCCACAGCGGAGCGGGGCAAGAACGACAAGCGTCGCACTTCATCCAACATGGCACCGCGCACACGGCTGTGGGCGAAGTTTTCAAACTCAATGCCTTTGACCGGATCAAACGCACGCGAAGCTTCGAGCAGGCCAATCATGCCCACTTGAATCAGCTCATCGAGCTCCATGAAGGCGGGGATACGGGCTTTCAAGTGCAAGGCCACGCGTTTGACCAGGCCCAAATGGGCCATGACCAAATCTTCGCCCTTGGGCTTGCAAGAGCCGTACATTTCGGCGGGGGTGAGGGCTCTCATGTATCAGACGAACTGTTTTTCATCAGTCGCTCCATGAAGAATTGCAGACCGCCCGAAGGGTGGTCAATCGGACGCAAGTGCGTGCATGCCTCGGCTAAGCGCATGTAGTCACGAGCGGCGGCTGTGCCAGGGGCGAGTTCCATCACCGACTGGTATTTTTTGAGAGCGCGCAAGACCATCTCGTCTTCTTCGATGGAGGTGAGGTAGTGCACCGACTCGCCCAAGAAACGCACACACACGTCGTTGAGCTTTTTGTAAAGTTTCCAGCCTTCGGATTGGCTGCGCACCATGTTGGGCAACAAGTAGATTTCGTCCAAGCCCATCTCTTTGCTCAAGATTTTGATGGTGCCGTAGGCATCGGCAATCGACGATGGGTCGTCTTTGACCACGATGAAGCGGCGTTGGCACGCGGCCAAGAACGACAGCACCGAGGGCGAAATGCCGGCTGCCACGTCAACGATCAAATAGTCCACATCGTCGGCCAGCACGCCAAACGACTGCACGATGCTGGCCGCTTGGATGTCGCTCAGACCCGCCAACTCTTGCATGCCCGAGGCACCAGGAATCAACTTCACGCCTTGACGGGTGGTGATGAGAATTTCTTGCAAGGTTTTTTGACCTGCCAAGAAGTGACCCAAGTTGTATTCAGCGCGGGCGCCGAGTGCGATTTGTGCGTTGGCCAAACCGAGGTCGGCGTCAAACAACATGACGCTATGACCGAGCTGGGTCAGCGCCACCGCCAAGTTGATGGAGGTGGTGGTTTTACCGACGCCACCCTTACCGCTGGCAACACCGATGACTTCTGTTCTGCGTGGATTACTCATGGGTCAGGCCTGTGGTTTCGGTTTTGAATTTGGAAGCGATTTGTGCCAGTTTGGAAGCAGCCAAATCATTGACGGCTGCCTCGCGTGCGTTTTGTTGTGCTTGCTCTTCGGTTTCGGGCAATGGCAGGTTGTCGAGGGCGCATTGCACCAAACCAGCCAAGGACACGTCTTGCACCAAGTCAACCGTGCGGTCGCCGTGGCTAGCCACGGACACGCTCAAGGACTTGTCGGTCAAGAACTGCAACAAGGCCCAAGGTTGGTTGGATTCGTCGAGCTTGCTCAGCATCAAGGATGCCCAGATGTTGTCGGTGTTGTCAAACACACGGCGGATGTTGGCAGCAGAGGCGTCTGCGGGAATCACCGCGTGGCATTGCACATTCAAGTTGAAGGCGCGAATTTCGGCCAAGCGCTCGTTCATTTGCACACCCGCGGTGTCGATCAAGATGAGTTGGCGGTCGGTGTGCTCGTCAAGCAACAACTTCAAAGTGGCGGCGTTGGTGGCACGGAACGAATCCACACCTGACTGCGCGCACAGCAATTGGGTTTGGTTCCAAGCGCCAGCACGCTGGTCTTGGAAGCTGATGACCATGACTTTTTCGCTGCCGTGCAACTGCGCGGCGTGTTGCGCCAAGCGGGCCACCATCATCGACTTGCCAGCACCGGATGGGCCAGCCAATGCATGAATACCCGACACTGGCGTTTGAGCTTGCTCTTGCTCCACCGAGTGGGCCAGTTGGCGGCTCAACGCACCCATGGCATCGGCCATGTTGTCGTGGTCTTTGATGTTGTCGATCAACAAGGCGCGCAAGGCGACAGGAATGGGTGCATCGTTCAGAGCGTCGCGCAAAGGCGCCACGGCTGCGGGCAACACCATGCCGCCTTGTTGCCAAGCCGCCATTTGTTGGCCGAGTTTGAATTCACGGCGCAGCGAGTTGAGTTCTTCACGCACCAGCGCCACGATTTCGCGGCCACGCAAGGTGTCGTGTTCTTCAGCCGCACGTTTGGCAGATTCGTCCACAGGTTGAGCCGCCACTTTGACCGCAGGCTTGGCTTTCGATGCGGCAGGCTTGGCCGCCACTTCGACAATCGGCTTGGCCACTTTGGTGGCTTGGCGCTCGCGGGCATCGCGTTTGTTTTGGTCGATGGTCTGGCCCAACAACACATCAAACTTGCCAGATGGCTTGCTGGTTGCAGCGTATTGGGTTTTCACAAACGGATCAGCTTCCTCTGGTGTCAGAGGTGCCAGATCTACCGCCACGATCAGCTCGGTCAAGCCATTGACTTGGCCGCTCGAGATGACGAGCACGTCGGGGCCATATTGGGCCACGGCCTTTTCGTTGGCAGCGCGGATGTCGCGGGCAAGGATGCGTTTGAGTTCCATAGGGTCAGCTCACTCTGTCTTTTGTTATAGGTTTACGGTTTATCGGGCTTTGGCGTCCACGGTGTGGATCACTTTGACGGCCTGATCGTCCGGAATTTCGCTGTAAGACAGCACAGTCAAATCGTTCACGCGGAATCGTGCGGCTTTAGAGAGCCAACCACGAATCACGGGGGACACCACCAACACAGCGGGGTGGCCCATTTCTTCTACGGTACGCGCGCCTTCGCGCAAACCGGCAAATAAGTTTTCAGACAAGCCCGGCTCCATCACCACGGCTTGGCCGGGCTGGCTTTGTTGCAACACGTTGTGCAGCAACTGCTCTAAAGAGGGCTCAAGCGTCATGACTTGCAAGCCGTTGTCGCCGTCGATCAGGCTTTGCATGATCATGCGGCCGAGCTTGGGGCGAACCATGGCGGTGAGTTGTTCGGGGTCTTGCGTGCGGGTGCTGGCTTCAGTCAAAGCTTCAGCAATCGTGCGCATGTCGCGGATAGACACAGATTCGGCCAATAAGTTTTGCAAGGTGCGGGTCAAGATGCCCAATGACAACTTGCCGGGCACCAAGTCTTCAACAATCTTGGGCGACTTGGCGGCCAATTTGTCGAGCAACTGTTGGGTTTCGTCATGGCTCAACATGTCAGATGCGTTTTCGCGCAACACTTTGTTGAGGTGGGTAGAAATAGCGGTGGCCGCATCGACCACGGTGTAGCCGAGGGTGCGGGCTTGGTCGCGTTGTGAAGGTTCAATCCACACGGCTTCCAAACCAAATGCTGGCTCGCGGGTAGGAATACCTTCCAACTGACCATACACATGGCCGGGGTTGATGGCGAGTTCGCGGCCCACTTTGACTTCGCCCTTGCCACGCACCACGCCTTTGAGCACGATGTTGTAAGCGTCTGGGTCGATATTCAAGTCGTCACGGATACGCACGGGCTGGACCAAAAAGCCCAACTCGGCAGACAATTTTTTACGCACGCCTTTGACGCGGGTCATCAGCTCGCCGCCTGTTTCGGCGTTGACCAACGGAATCAAACCGTAGCCAATTTCCAAACCAATGAGGTCAACTTGGTCCACATCGTCCCAGTCGAGTTCTTTCGGTGCGTCAGTAGGTGTGGCGTCTTTGACCGCTTGTTCGGTTTGTTCGTCTTGCGCTTCACGGGCCACGATCATCAAGCCCAGACCAGCCGACGCCATGGCCAAGGTGATGAACATCAAGTGCGGCATGCCGGGCACCATGCCCAAGATCAACAAAATGACAGCCGAGATGAACAAGGCCGTTGGGTTGGCCAACTGAACAGACGCCTGCTCAGAAATAGATTCAGCCGTGGTCACGCGGGTCACGATGATGGCGGTGGCCAGTGACAACAACAACGATGGGATTTGAGCCACCAAGCCGTCACCAATGGTGAGCAAGGTGTAAATCTTGCCGGCTTCAGCCACTGGCAAGTCATGCTGGGCCACGCCGATGATCAAGCCACCGATCAAGTTGATCAACAGAATCAACAAACCGGCCATGGCGTCACCGCTCACGAATTTAGAGGCACCGTCCATGGAGCCGAAGAAGTCAGATTCTTGGGCCAACTCGGCGCGGCGTGTTTTGGCAGTTTCTTGGTCGATCACGCCAGCGTTCAAGTCAGCGTCAATCGACATTTGTTTACCGGGCATGGCGTCCAAGGTGAAACGGGCGTTCACTTCAGAGACGCGGCCAGCACCTTTGGTCACCACCACAAAGTTGATGATCATCAAAATCGCGAAGATGATGAATCCCACCACATAGTTACCAGCAATCACGAACTCACCGAAAGCCTGCACCACCTTACCGGCAGCGTGAGCGCCTTCGTGGCCGCTGACCAACACCACGCGGGTCGAGGCCACGTTCAGCGCCAAGCGCAACATGGTGGCAAACAACAGCACCGTAGGAAAGGATGAAAACTCGAGGGGCTTACGTGTGCCGATGGCGATCATGATCACCACCAAGCTGCAAAGAATGTTGAAAGTAAACAAAAAGTCCAACAACAACGGAGGCAATGGCAACACCAACATTGCCATGATGACGAGCACCACCACCGGAATACTGAGTCCGGAGAGGTCAAATTTCGACAAGTTGTGTCGAATCGTTGACAGAGTGAGAGTGCTCATTGAGGGAATCCAGTTGAAAGTGGAACGTTTAGATTTCTTTTTGCCTTGAAAAAATTGTCGAGGCATGTTCATTAAGCAATCGATGTGCCAAGTCAAACTGACACTCATGCGCCTCTCCGCCGAAAGCGGCAAGAACTGACCTGTCACGGTTCTTGCTTAACTCCTTGGCAAACTCGTTTTAAGAACACCATGAACCTGTCCAGCTATCTCCAAATGCCACCAGCCCCGCTGGTGCCAACCAACACCAACAACACGGTGCCGCAAGGCCCGCGTACGGGTGTGGGCCCGGCTGCGGGCGGTGGCTTGGGGTTTGATTTCGCGCAAGTCATGGCGCGTCAAATGGAGCGCCTGGTGCCGCAAGAGCGGCAAACTTTTGCCGCTGATGTGCCTGAGCAGCCAGAACCAGAAGCACGTACACAAGATTCACGCCCTGCGCACGAGAAACGCACGGACAACAAGGCATCGCAAGACGATGCCGATGACACCGCTGCAGCTCAAGCACGCCCACGCAACAAAGGCGCGTCGAATAAGAACAAACCCACAGACACAGACGCTCTGCTAGAGAGTTTGATGCAGGGTGCACCCGTCACACCAAACGCCACAACCTCAGTGGTTGCCACACCTGCAATCAGCCAGGTCACCACGACCACTGAAGACGTTGCAGCATCTGAATTGACGAGCTCGGCCACCTTGCAAACCATCGAGCTGAGCCCGCAAATGCGCATCATCACAGACCCCAAAGCGGCGCCAAGCCCTGAAAGCTTGGCCGCCTTTGCCAAGGCCATGGGTTTGGATGAGTCAGAGATTCAAAACTTATTGAACCAGCCACCGGCGACCACGGCAGCTACAGGCGTGCAGACCTCGAATGCCCAAGGCCTGGCCAATGGTTTAGCCACGCCCACCGCCTTGCAAGCAGCCATGAGCAGCGTACTGGACGGCGTGTCGCAAGGCATGACTCCGACAACAGACAGCACCGTCGCCACACAACTGGCAGCCATGACCTCCGTTGATGCACAGCCTATGGTTGCCGCATCTGGCGCCGGTTTGGCGGCAGCGGCCACCACATTGGCTGCACCCGCGTTGCCAGGCCTAACGCCGACCGACATGGCTGCGATTGAACAATTACAAATCACCGTTTTGCCTCCTGCTGTGCATCCCGTCAACACCAACGCAAGCAACGCCCCCATCCCCAGCACCCTCGACATGTTGTCGCTCTTGGGAACCGGCGTCGATGAACAAGACGTGAGCGCCCTCTTGTCTCGCTTCTCAGAAGAAGCTGGCAGCGAGAGCCATGCAGATCAGCAATCGTCATCAGGCGAAGGCCAGCAAAATTTCAGCAGCTTTTCACAAGCGTTGAGCAACACCAAAAACGCCACCGGCACAGCACCTGCCAATGCCGCACAAGCCACAAGCGCCAACATGAGCGAGGTCTACGACCAGCTGAGCGACAAGATGGCCACCGAAATGGCCGCTCGCATGCACAAGCAGCTCAGCGATGGCGAATGGAAAATGAAATTTGCGCTGCGCCCCTCCAACTTAGGTGGCGTGGAAATTCAACTTGAAATGAAAGACGGCAAACTCGATGCCGTGTTCCGTGCCGACAACCCGCTCACACGCGACTTGCTGCAAAACAGCAGTCAACGCCTGCGCGAAGCACTTGGTAACTTTGGCATTAATGCCGGCCAAGTCAACGTGGGTCAAGGGGGTGGTAACAGCCCACACAGCAACTCTGGAAATTCAGGAAAGAATTCCCAGGTTAGAGACAATTCATCTTCGCAAGTCAACGGCAGCAGCAGCGCTTCAAGTGCTACTGCGACCCGCAACAAGGCCAATGCGTCCTTGCTTGACCTCTATGCATAAATTACGCATGACAATCTGAACACTAGGAGAACGATATGGCAGAAGCAGCACCAGAAGCGACCGAAGAAGTAGTCGAAGGCGAACCGAAGAAAAAGAAACCGATTCTTTTGATCTTGGTGATCGTGTTGTCCGTGATCATCTTGATCATGTCGGTGATGTTTGGCACCTTGTTCTTCTCGGGTTACTTCGAACACAAGAGCGAAGCCGCCGCCCACGAAAAAGTGGACGAGTTAGAAAAAGAAGCCGATGCGGCACATAACGCCACACCGGAAGGTCCGTCGAAAGTCAAGAAAGAAGCCGAAGCCACACGCTTTGAGAACACCTACTTGGAAATCGACAAAGAGTTCATGACCAACATCACGAACTCGAAAAAAATCATGGTCGTGAAAGTGGCTGTGATGACCCACTACGACTCACGCGTGTTCGACAACGTGAAGAAGCATGAATTTGCCATTCGCTCCGCCGTGCTCGATGTGATGCGTCAAAGTACCGAAGCCGATGTGGCCAAGCAAGACTTCCGCGTCGAATTGGCCGCCAAGATCAAGGTGGTGATGAACGAAATGCTCATGAAGTACGAAGACTTCGGCGGCATTGAAGACGTGTTCTTCACCTCTTTTGTGATGCAGTAACTCTTAATTCAACATGAAATCAAATCTGCTCTCGGACGAAGAACTGGCCGCGCTGTCGGAAGGCGTGCGCGACGGTTCGATCGAGACCGACACTGGCTTCAACGAAAGCGTGCGGGTGCGCAAGCACGACCTTGCCAGCGAAGACAGCAGCTTGGGCGTGAACGTTTCGTCGATCGACATGATCAACGAACGCTTCATCCGACTGTTCCGTCTTGGCTTGCTCGAAGTACTACGCACCAGCCCACGTGTGAACCCCACACGCGTGCAAATTTTGAAGTTTGGTGACTACCTCAAAGGCCTGCGCGCCCCCTTGTCGGTCAACATGATTCGCATGAACCCGCTGCGCGGCAACTCGGTGATCATCATCGACCCCAATGTGGTGTTCAGCTCGCTCGACAGTTTCTTTGGTGGTTTTGGCAAAGGCGTGGGCGAACTCCCTCCCAGCCGTTTGTTCACCCCCACTGAAACACGCATCATCAAGATCATCTTGGAAGTTTTCTTCCGCTCGTTGACCGAAGCGTGGGGCCCGTTGATGCCCATCGAATGCGAACACGTGAGCTCTGAGATCAACCCTCAGTTCGCACAAATCGCCGATGAAAACGACTTGGTGGTCTTGAGCCGCTTTGAAGCTGACGCAACTGCCAGCGGTGGCAAAGGCTTCATCGACTTGGTCTACCCCTACGCCACCTTGAAGCCCGTGCGTGAACTGCTCAGCAGTCGCGTGCAAAGTGGCGAAGGCAACGAAGAGTCAGACAAGAAATGGCGTCAGGCCCTCGCTGCTGCAGTGGGTGATGCCAAGCTGGAATTACAAGTGACCATGGGTGAAATCAAAACCACGCTGCACCACTTGAACCATTTGCAAGAAGGCGATTTGTTGTTCTTCAAGAAAGACGACACAGCGCTGATGAGCACCGATGGTGTTCCCGCCTTCCACGTCAATGTGGGCACACGCGGCTCACAAGTGGCGGTACAGATCGACCACGAACACGTTCACGGCAAAAACTGAGACAGGATCACATCATGACTGACGAAAAAGAAAACCCAACTCCAGAACACGACGAAGCAGAAATGGCTACAGCAGAAGCAGCGCACGAGACTCCTGACGAAGTGGCTGTGCAAGCTGTGGCGCAAGAAGTTGAGCCAAGCTTAGAAGACTTCAAACCCACCATGCCCGGCAACATCAACCCCGAGGTGTTGCAAAACATCGTGGTGAATTTGTCCATCGAAGTGGGCCGTGCACAAATCAAGATCAAAGACTTGATGCGCCTCACGCAAGGCAGCGTGGTCGAGCTCGACCGCATTGCGGGCGAACCGCTCGACCTGTTGGTCAACAACTCAGTGGTTGCCCAAGGTGAGATCGTGTTGGTGAACGACCGCTACGGTGTTCGCCTGACGCGTGTGGTGCCCTCTTCAGAGCGCCTCAAGCTGATCTAAGCACCCAAAAATCAGCGCCTCAGGCGCTGATTTAGCGCTGAATCATGTCGCCTTTGACCTGACCACCGCGCTCAATCTCAATCTCGCCATAAGTCACTGTGCCACGCACGCGGCCTGTATTACGAACGATGAGCAACTCGCGGCTGGTGACGTTTTCGTTCAACTCGCCTTTGACGTCCACAAACTGAGCGGTGGTTTTGCCAGTGACCACGCCAGATGCGCCAATCAGCACATCGCGTGCTTCGAGCTCACCGTCAAACTTACCTGAAATGATGGCTTGATTGGGGGCCTTGATCGAGCCACTGAACACCACACCTTCACCGATGAAGATGCTGTTTTCTTTGGACATGTCGTTGGGGTTGTTCATGATTTACTTTCTGTGATGAATTCAATGGAAGTGGTGATAGTGGCCAAGCAATCGCTGGCCGTTCCTTTGCCCAAAGCTGCGCAACGCAGACCTCGAACATAAAGCGCCCACAAGGATTGACAACGTGCGTCGATGTTTTCAAAACCATGTGCATGTAAGGCGATATAGACGGGCGACATGAGCTTCATGGCTTGGTTGGTCACACGCGATTCATCCACCACAGACCACGTCCATGCATAAGGCTGAACAGCGGTGTGAAACCCCAACTGCTGCACATCGTGTTGGTACATCTTCAAGAGATAAGCTTTGACTTGCTCGGTCAGCGAAGCGCCTAGGGTGGCGAGATCGAGCCCAATCAACTTTTGAATCAGCATCTCGTTTTGAGCCACCACCGCATGGCAGACCAAATTGGCTTTGGTGAAACCAAATTCCATCAACTGAGGAATGGTCATGCGGTTGTCTTTGGCGATCTGCGCCAAACTGAGCGCATCGAACTGGCCTAACTCTATTTTTTCTTTGATGTAAAGCACCAGACTCACGAGCCGATTCTTGAGTAACAAAGACAACTCAACTTCGTCGCTTTCTTTGATTTTTTGGAAATTCATCGAAAATTAAAAGTGACTAAGTGGCGTTGCATTTGAGAAATCTGACAATATTGTCATAAGAGACAACAAGCAGGTCTATACGCTTGCTGGCGTATGCCACGCATCTCAACGCGATAAACATCAACCTTTGCAAGGCCTATGAATGCCAATCTGATCGACCCCCAAGCCATGCTTCGCCTGCGTGCACTTTGCAAGCTGGATCACGCGCGCGTCGCCCATTTGTGCGGACTGACCGAAGCCCAAGTGCGTGAGCTTGAAGCGGCTGAGCACGGCCAATTTGAGACGCCAGAGTTGAAGGTGCAAGCCGCTTTGAAAATCGCCGTCACGCTGAGCGGTGCACAAGCCAACGGCATGCCGATCGTGAATGTGTTTCGCACCCGTGCAGTGGGCGATCACGCGGGCATGCAACTGCCTCGCATCAAGGTTGAACAAGCGCCACCGCCCAAACCCAAATTCCCCGACTCGCCTGAATTCTTCAAGTTGCTCTTGATTTTTGTGGTGATGGTGTTTTTGCTCGTGGCGGTTGCCATGCCGCTGCTCTACACCCTGCCCTCGCCGCCACCTAAGCTGACGTGAGCCAGCAGTGCGGTCGAACGACATGCACAGCGGCATTCACCATAAAAAAGCCTGCTCTGACGAATCAGAGCAGGCTTTTTGGTTTGAACTCAACGCGCTGAAACTTCAGCGCGTGAGAAGCGCGATCAATTGGCGTTGATCTTGCGGCCATTCAAAGGCTGCACAGGACGTGCATTGCGCTTGAAGGGGAAGTCCACCACTTGTTTCTTGCCGATGTCCACAGGCGTCTTCAGGATGTAGAAGTTCACGCCTTCTGTACAAGGGGGCGTGGTCAATGAACCTTCGTAGCTGTAGTGCGTCAACGCAGCGGGCACCAAGCTGCTAGGGTCAAACTTGACCTTGTCCACCACCACCTCGGGGCCTTCGGCCTTGGGTGCGTTGTTCCACAGCGTTTGGATGGCCGCGTTGTCTTTGCCGTCGTTGAGCAACACGCCCAACACAGCCAACTTGCCATCGGCGTTCTTGTGCACAAAGTGCGCCACCATGGCCATGGGCTTGCCGTCGATTTGCTCTTCGCTAGGACGGTGGAAGTGGAATTGCAACAGGTTGTACACATCCTTGTTGATCTTCAAGGTGCTGCCTGGCTCCACGTTCACTTGGATGGTGTGACCGTTGTTCAAAATTTTCAGCGGGCCTTCTTTGTAGTTGACCACCAACACGTCTTTCGACTTCTCGAAAGGACCGGTGATGTTCAAAGGCGATTGCTTGGTGCCCTTGCCGCAGGTGGGGAATTCATCGCCCCAGTTCTCTGGGCCCATCTCGCCAGCGTAGTCCCAATGAACCGCATGGCCTTTTTTGTGGGCCTTGGCTTCTGGCTTCTCAGCGGCGCAATCAGCCAAGACTTTGACTTTTTGACCGGCTGCAGCCAAGGCGTTTTGCGCGGCACAGATGGATTTGACGCGCGATGACCACTCGGCCATCTCCAGCGCCTTTTGGAATGCGCTGATGGTGTCTGGGTCTTCAGCGCCTTTGGTCAACAAGCGCAATGCGCCCAAGCCCAATTGGCGTTCGCTGGTCACGGGGCCTTTTTGGGCCTTGATGAAGGCTTCGTAGTCTTGCAACACGATGCCATTGGTGAACGATTCTTTGACAGCCATCATCTGCTGGGCTGCTGGCTCAAGCTCTTCGAGCTTCTCTTTGGCTTCTTCCAATTCCTTGGTCAGCTTTTCGAGTTCTTCTTGGGCCTCGGTCGCGCCTTCGCTGGCCTCGGTCAGCTCGCTCATGATGTGGTTCTTACCGGTATAGCTCCAGTAGCCGAACGCCAAAGCGCCTGCGAGCAGCAGACCCATGACGATTTCAATGATCAGTCGTAAATATTTTTTCATGGCCATTCACTTGAGTGGGTGCATTTGATAAAGCCAAACAGCAACGCGCAGCGCACGCCCCTGTTTGGGCAGGTCAGTGGGTATCGGCTTGATGTGACACAAGCTTTAATTCCCACAACAGACGGCGAATTATTGCCGCAACTGATAAAAGCAATAAACGTGCGCAAAAGAAGCTGACACCTCGCCAACACTACAATTGCAAACTTCTTCCACAGCCTCTGGATCAACACCATGAACCGCTGCTTTTATCCCCACGGGGAGGCTCAGCCATGAGCCGCAAAGTCTTTATTAAAACCTTCGGTTGCCAAATGAACGAGTACGACTCGGACAAGATGGTCGACGTGCTCGGGCAGTCCGATGGTTACGAAAAAACCAACGATGTCGAAGAAGCCGATCTGATCGTCTTCAACACCTGCTCGGTGCGTGAGAAAGCACAAGAAAAAGTGTTTTCTGACCTTGGCCGCATCCAGCATTTGAAAGCCAAGGGTGTCAAGATTGCCGTCGGCGGCTGCGTGGCCAGCCAAGAAGGCGACACCATCATTGCCCGCGCACCCTACGTGGACGTGGTGTTTGGCCCGCAAACCCTGCACCGTTTGCCTGAGCTGCTGAACCAACGCGAAAGATTGTCCAAGCCACAAGTCGACATCAGCTTTCCAGAAATTGAAAAGTTTGACCACCTGCCCCCCGCTCGCGTCGAAGGCGGCAGCGCCTATGTGAGCATCATGGAAGGCTGCAGCAAATATTGCAGCTACTGCGTGGTGCCCTACACACGTGGCGAAGAGGTGAGCCGTCCGTTTGACGACGTGTTGGTCGAAGTGGCGGGCTTGGCTGCGCAAGGTGTGAAAGAAGTCACGCTCTTGGGCCAAAACGTCAACGCTTACCGTGGCGCCATGGGCGGCACGGCTGAGATTGCAGACTTTGCCTTGCTCATCGAGTACGTGGCCGAAATCCCCGGCATCGAGCGCATCCGCTACACCACCAGCCACCCCAACGAGTTCACACAGCGTTTGATTGATGTGTACGCCAAAGTGCCGCAACTGGTGAGCCACTTGCACCTGCCCGTGCAGCACGGCAGCGACCGCATTTTGATGGCCATGAAGCGCGGCTACACCGCCATGGAATACAAGAGCACGGTGAAAAAGCTGCGCGCCATTCGCCCCGACATGGCCATGAGCTCGGACTTCATCGTGGGCTTCCCCGGCGAGACCGAAGAAGACCACCAAAAGCTCATCAAGCTCATGCACGATGTGTACTTTGACAACTCGTTCAGCTTCATCTTCAGCCCCCGCCCTGGCACGCCTGCGGCCAACCTGCACGATGACACGCCACACGAAGTGAAACTGCGCCGCTTGCAAGAGGTGCAAAAAATCATCGAAGACAACATGCGTGACATCAACGTGCAACGCGTAGGCACGGTACAACGCGTATTGGTAGATGGCTACGCCAAGAAAGACGTGACCGAGCTACGCGCCCGCACCGAGTGCAACCGCATCGTCAACTTCAAAGGTGGCCCCAATCCTGAGCGCCTGATGAACCAGTTGATTGACGTGAAGATCACGGAAGCCAACCCGCATTCGCTGCGCGGTGAGGTGTTGGTGAAAGAGTTGGCTTAAACAGCTTTTGCGTCAAGCATTGAAAAAGCCCTGAGACCGCGAGGTTTCAGGGCTTTTTGTTTTAAGCACAAGAAGTTCAGCGCATGCCAGGGAAGCCGCCACCGCCCCCCATCATGCCTTTCATGCCACCGAGCTTTTTCATCATCTTCATCATGCCGCCGCCGCTCATCTTCTTCATCATGCTTTGCATTTGCTCAAACTCTTTGAGCAAGCGGTTCACGTCTTGCACTTGCACACCGGCACCCGCAGCAATGCGGCGCTTGCGCGTGGCTTTGATGAGGTCGGGCTTGCGGCGCTCCAGCGGCGTCATGCTGTGGATGATGCCTTGCTTGCGGCCAATGTCTTTCTCGGCCTTGTCCATGTCCACTTGGCCGGCTTTGGCCGCCATTTGCGTGGGCAATTTATCCATGATGTTGGACAAGCCGCCCATGGAACGCATTTGCTGAATTTGTGCGAGGAAGTCGTTCAAGTCAAACGCATCGCCGCGCTTGACCTTCTCGGCCAGCTTTTGCGCAGCCGCCATATCCACGCCAGCGGTGACTTGCTCAACCAAGGCCAAGATGTCGCCCATGCCCAACACGCGGCCTGCATGGCGGTTGGCATCGAACAGTTCCAAACCATCGAGTTTCTCGCTGGTACCCGCAAACTTGATGGGCGCACCCGTGATTTGACGCACCGACAAGGCAGCACCGCCACGTGAATCGCCATCAAGTTTGGTCAACACAATGCCGGTCAAGGGCAGCGCATCGCTGAAGGCCTTGGCCGTGTTGATGGCGTCTTGACCTTGCATGGCATCGACCACGAACAAGGTTTCAATCGGGTTCAACACGCTGTGCAGTTGTTTGATTTCAGCCATCAAGGCTTCGTCAATGGCCAAGCGACCTGCCGTGTCGACCAGCAACACATCAAAGTAATGCTTGCGTGCGTAGTCCAGCGCAGCGCGGGCAATGTCGGCTGGTTTTTGGTCGGGTGAACTTGGGAACCACTCAGCACCGGCTTGGGCGGTGACGGTCTTGAGCTGCTCAATCGCAGCTGGGCGGTACACGTCGCCTGAAACCGTCAGCACTTTTTTCTTGCGCTGGTTGATGAGCCAACGCGCCAGCTTGGCGGTGGTGGTGGTTTTACCCGCACCTTGCAAACCCGCCATCAAGATCACGGCGGGCGGCTGGGCGGCGAGGTTCAAGTCGCTCACGCCTTCGCCCATGGTGGCGGCCAACTCTTGGTTGACGATGGCCACCAAGGCTTGGCCTGGCTGCAAGGAGCCAATCACCTCTTGGCCGAGGGCTTTTTCTTTGACGCGGGCAATGAAATCGCGCACCACAGGCAGCGCTACGTCGGCTTCGAGCAAGGCCATGCGCACCTCGCGCAACATGTCGGCCACGTTGCTTTCAGTGATGCGGGCCTGTCCGCTGATGTGTTTGACAAGGCGCGAGAGTTTGTCGGTAAGGGCTGATGCCATAGGTACCCCTTGATAGGGCTTGGTTTTTCGTGTGTAGCGAAACGCTAAACTGTTGCCATGATTTTAGCCAGCGACATCCCGCTCAACCTTTGGCTTGCACTGCCCACGGCGGCGGCCTATGCGTTGACCGCCCTGATCGGCCCCCGCGTCGCGCCCGACATGGGGCACCGCCTGTTGAGCGTGCCATGGGCACTGCACGGATTGGGCCTTGTGTTTGCTTTGTTTGCACCGCAAGACGGTGGCTTACGCTTTGGTTTTGCGCCTGCGCTATCGGTCACGGCTTGGCTGATGCTCACGTTTTATGTGCTGGAGCAACACTGGTTTCCGCAACTGCGCACACGCTGGACGCTGTCTATCGTGGGCGCGGCTGTGGTAGTGTTGGCGGCTGCGTTTCCTGGCACGGTGCTGCACACCCAAACCTCGCCCTTGCTGCCTTTGCACTTAGCTTTAGGCGTAGCCTCTTACGGCTTGTTTGCTGCCGCTGTGGTGCATGCATGGCTGATGACCCGTGCTGAAAAAAACATGCGCATGGGCGCAGACACCCACGTGGGCTTGCCACTGCTCACCCTAGAGCGCTTGACCTTTCGATTTGTCACTGTTGGTTTTGTGTTGCTCACCGCCACTTTGGCTGCAGGCTGGTTGTTTGGCGACGCCTTGTATGGTGACCAAGCCGCTTGGCGCTGGGACCACAAAACCGTCTTCTCGCTGCTGTCATGGGTTACTTTCGCCGTGCTGTTGATCGGTCGCAGCCGCTTTGGATGGCGTGGCCGCAAAGCAGTGCGCGTGCTCTACATCGGCACAGGCTTGCTGCTGCTGGGCTATGCGGGTTCACGCTTTGTACTGGAAGTAGTGTTGGGACGTGTGGCATGAAATACCTCGTTTTACTGCTCGCCGTCTTAGCCGGTATTTGGTGGATTCGCCAACAGCGAAAGCCTGACCAAGCACCCGGTAAAAAATCAGGCCCACAAACCATGGTGCCTTGTGCCCACTGCGGCACACATGTGCCAGAGGACGATGCGGTCCATGGCACACGTGGCCTGTATTGCAGCGCTGCGCACCGTGACAGCCATGAAGGCTGATGCCATGAACACCTTGTGGCGCGATGGCTGGTATCGCTTTGCCAAGCACACGCCCTCGCCTAACTTTGGGCCTCGCCCTGCCAACACCTCGATTGATTTGGTGGTGTTGCATTCCATCAGCCTGCCCCCAGGGCAATACGGCGGGCCTGAAATTGAAGCCTTGTTCACCAACACGCTGGATTGGGATGCGCATCCCTACTTTCAACAAATTCGTGGCGCGGAGGTATCCGCGCACTTTGTGATTCGTCGCGATGGCGCACTCCTTCAATTTGTCAGCTGTGATGACCGCGCATGGCACGCTGGGCGCTCTAGCTACCAAGGGCGCGACAACTGCAACGATTTCTCCATTGGTATTGAACTCGAAGGCTTAGAAGGCCACACCTTTGAGGCACCTCAGTATGAAACCCTCAGCAGTTTGTGCGCCGCCATCGCACAACACTACAAACTGCATCACATGGCAGGCCACGAACATGTGGCACCTGATCGCAAACAAGATCCAGGCACCGGGTTTGATTGGATACTTTTGCAGCAGTCTTTGGGCTGGTCTGAAAAGAGCTTTCCGCAGAAAAATTAATTTTTCGTCATCTCATAAAAAAAAGTTGTGTCGCACGGTTTTTGTGCATTCCCATTTCGCTATCAGACGCCATGCGCATCAGCGCAGCAAATGACTTCAAAAACCGCGTCAACGCTTGATTTGCAATTCAATCGCCCGCCACGACTGAGCTCACGCCAGTGCAATAAAACACGTCTGCAACACAGGTGATTGGGCGACATTTAAAATGTAAGCATTTCCTACCAAAACACTACCGGTAGCGTATTGGCACACCATCCAACACCAGATATAGTGTCGACTTGATTTTTAAGAAGTGGTCAAGACACCACTTTTTCTACGCACGATTGACCTGCTCACAAGGAAGAAAAAAGACATGCAAACCGCTGAGAACGCTGTGCACACAACATCTATGGGCCACACATCCGTCACGCACGACCGTGCTGCCACAGACGCCCCCACCATGTTGAGCCATTACCAAATCATTCGCCGCAACGGCGCCGTGGTTCCCTTCGAACCCGCCAAGATTGCCGTCGCCATGATGAAAGCCTTTTTGGCCGTGCACGGCACACAAGGCGCCGCATCTGCCAGCGTGCGCGAGATGGTCGAAGCCCTCACCCAAGCCGTGGTGCGCGCCTTGATGCGCTCACGTCCAGGCGGCGGTACTTTCCATATTGAAGACGTGCAAGACCAAGTGGAATTGGGTTTGATGCGCGGTGGTCACCACGAAATCGCCCGTGCTTACGTGCTGTACCGCGAGAGCCGCAACCAAGAACGTGCCCACATCAAAGAAGAACAAGCACCTGCGGCTCCCACGTTGCACGTGATCGACAACGGCCAACGCGTGGCGTTGGACCTGAACAACCTCAAGCGTTTGATCAACGACTCATGCGCGGGCTTGGGTGCAGACGTCAAACCAGACCCGATCTTGGCTGAAACCATGCGCAACCTGTACGACGGCGTGCCCATGGACGAGGTGTACAAAGCCGCCATCTTGGCCACACGTACGCTGATCGAAAAAGACCCCGACTACACCTATGCCACCGCACGTTTGTTGATGCACACCATCGCCAAAGAAGTGCTGGGCAAAGAAGTGCTGCACGCCGACATGGGCCAGCACTACGCCGAGTACTTCCCACAGTTCATCCAAAAAGGCGTGGACAACGACTTGCTCGACCCAGCCATGTTGCAGTTCGACCTGCCACGTTTGGGCGCAGCTCTCAAAGCCAGCCGTGATTTGCAATTTGATTACCTCGGCCTGCAAACCCTGTATGACCGCTACTTCTTGCACGTGCGCAAGAACCGCATCGAATTGCCACAAGCCTTCTTTATGCGCGTGGCCATGGGCCTGTCGCTCAACGAAGTGGATCGCGAGGCACGCGCCATTGAGTTCTACGAAGTTCTGTCGTCGTTCGACTTCATGTCCAGCACACCTACGCTGTTCAACAGCGGTACTTTGCGTTCACAGCTCTCGAGCTGCTACTTGTCCACCGTGCCAGACCACTTGGACGGCATCTATGAGTTGATCAAAGAAAACGCCTTGCTGTCTAAATTTGCGGGCGGCTTGGGCAATGACTGGACCCGCGTGCGCGCTTTGGGTAGCCACATCAAGGGCACCAACGGCGAATCACAAGGTGTGGTGCCATTCTTGAAAGTGGTCAACGACACTGCCGTGGCGGTGAACCAAGGCGGCAAGCGCAAGGGCGCTGTGTGTACCTACCTCGAAACATGGCACTTGGACATCGAAGAATTCCTCGAGTTGCGCAAGAACACCGGTGACGACCGCCGTCGCACCCACGACATGAACACCGCCAACTGGATTCCAGACTTGTTCATGCGTCGCGTCATGGAAAAAGGCGAGTGGACTTTGTTCTCTCCGTCTGATGTGCCTGACTTGCACGATTTGTTCGGCGCCGAATTCGAAAAAGCCTACGTGGCCTACGAAGCCAAAGCCAAGCGCGGCGAAATCAAGCCAAGCAAAACCATGCAAGCCAGCGACATGTGGCGCAAGATGCTGACCATGCTGTTTGAAACAGGCCACCCATGGATCACGTTCAAAGACCCATGCAACGTGCGCTCACCCCAGCAACACGTGGGTGTGGTGCACTCGTCCAACCTGTGCACAGAGATCACACTCAACACCAGCGACACCGAAACTGCGGTGTGTAATTTGGGCTCGGTCAACCTGTCGCAACACTTGAAAGACGGTCCTAACGGCAAAGAACTCGACCATGACAAGCTCAAGCGCACCATCAAAGTGGCCATGCGCATGCTCGACAACGTGATCGACATCACCTACTACGCTGTCAAAAAGGCGCGTGACTCCAACCTGCGCCACCGTCCTGTGGGCATGGGCATCATGGCCTTCCAAGATAGCTTGTACGAAATGCGCGTGCCTTACGCGTCACAAGCCGCGGTTGAATTTGCTGACCGCTCGATGGAAGCCGTTTGCTACTACGCTTACTGGGCATCGTCTGAGTTAGCCAAAGAACGCGGCCAATACGCCAGCTACAAAGGTTCGTTGTGGGACAAAGGCATCTTGCCAATTGACTCACTCGACATGCTCGCCCAAGCACGCGGGGGCTACCTCGAAGTCGACCGCAGCAAGACCATGGATTGGGATGCTCTGCGTGCCAAGATCGCCAAAGACGGCATGCGCAACTCCAACTGCGTGGCCATCGCACCAACCGCGACCATCTCCAACATCATTGGTGTGGACGCCTCGATCGAACCTTGCTTTGGCAACTTGTCCGTCAAGTCCAACTTGTCGGGCGAGTTCACCATCATCAACCACTACTTGGTGCATGACTTGAAGCGCCTCGGTTTGTGGGACGACGTGATGGTCATGGACCTGAAACACTTCGACGGCTCACTGCGCCCTATCGACCGCGTGCCACAAGAAATCAAAGCCTTGTACGCAACGGCGTTTGAAGTCGAACCCACTTGGTTGGTTGAAGCCGCATCACGTCGTCAAAAGTGGATTGACCAAGCGCAGTCTCTCAACATCTACATGGCTGGCGCGTCAGGCAAAAAGCTCGACGAGACCTACAAGCTCGCTTGGTTGCGCGGCTTGAAGACCACGTACTACCTCCGCACATCTAGCGCACAACAAGTTGAGAAATCAACTGTGCAAGCTGGCTCACACAACGCTGTGTCTTCGGGTCCTGCAGCAGCAGGTGGCATGAGCGCACTCGAAGCAGCCGCCGCTGCAGCGCAAGCACAGATGAATGCCATCCCCGCCACCGACATCAAATTCTGCGGCGTGGATGATCCCACCTGCGAATCGTGTCAGTGATACAACAAAAACTTGCAACGAAGTTCACGAATGCTTTGCGTTTGTCTTCGTTGCATTCATAATTCACGCATTGGATAAATACATATGTTGACCTGGGACGAAGAAGTCAAGCCCTCATCGCCATCACCTCTTGCAAGCGGATTACCTAACCGCTCGATGGAACTCCCACCTGTTTCTGCGACACCTGCCATGCAGCCTGTTGCGGCTACACGCACTTTGAATGACGGCGCAACAGTGCCGTTGTCTGCGGCAGCACCTACACCAGCAGCAACCCCAACGCCTACATCTTCTGCAGCCAGTGCGCGCCGTGTGACAGCCGCTGACAAGCGCATCATCAATGGCCAAACCGACGTCAACCAGTTGGTGCCGTTCAAATACAAATGGGCATGGGAAAAATACCTCGCCACTTGCGCCAACCACTGGATGCCGCAAGAAGTGAACATGACACGCGACATCGCGTTGTGGAAAGACCCCAACGGTCTGACCGACGACGAGCGTCGTTTGATCATGCGTAACCTAGGCTTCTTCGTGACAGCCGACTCGCTTGCTGCCAACAACATCGTGTTGGGCACTTACCGCCACATCACCGCACCTGAATGCCGCCAGTTCTTGTTGCGTCAAGCGTTTGAAGAAGCGATTCACACACACGCTTACCAATACATCGTCGAATCTTTGGGCTTGGATGAAGGTGAGATCTTCAACGCGTACCACGAAGTCAAATCCATTCGCGACAAAGACGAGTTCCTGATCCCGTTCATCGACGCGATCATGGACCCCAACTTCCACACCGGCACACTGCAGACCGACCAAACACTTTTGAAGTCGTTGATCGTGTTCGCTTGCTTGATGGAAGGCCTGTTCTTCTACGTAGGCTTCACACAAATCTTGGCCTTGGGCCGTCAAAACAAAATGACAGGTGCCGCTGAGCAGTACCAATACATCTTGCGTGACGAGTCCATGCACTGCAACTTTGGCATTGATTTGATCAACCAAATCAAACTTGAAAATCCACAACTGTGGACAGCTGAGTTCAAGGAAGAAATCAAGGCCTTGTTCATGAAGGCCGTCGAGCTCGAATACCGTTATGCCGAAGACACCATGCCACGTGGCGTGTTGGGCTTGAATGCTTCTATGTTCAAAGGCTACTTGCGCTACATCGCCAACCGCCGCGCCACGCAAATCGGTTTGGAAGCCTTGTTCCCCAACGAAGAAAACCCGTTCCCTTGGATGAGCGAGATGATCGACCTCAAGAAAGAACGCAACTTCTTTGAAACCCGTGTGATCGAGTACCAATCTGGTGGTGCTCTGTCTTGGGACTGATGGCTTAAACACACACATGTCACCGAACTTGTTCACCACACTGACAAACACCCGATCACGAGGTGTGGTGGTGAACTTACCCCGTTCATGGCGTTGGACCCGGGTCCAGCGCCATGAATCGTTTTGCACACAAAAATCCGTGCAAAGTGTTTTTTCACCCAATGATCTAAATTCGATCTAGGAGAACAAAAATGGCAACTGCAAAAAAACCGGCCGCTAAAAAGGCCCCTGCAAAGAAAGCTGTCGCGGCCAAAAAGCCAGCAGCTAAGAAAGTCGCGGCTAAGAAGCCAGCAGCTAAAAAAGTAGCGGCCAAGAAGCCAGCTGCTAAGAAAGTTGCAGCTAAAAAGCCAGCAGCTAAAAAAGTAGCGGCTAAGAAGCCAGCTGCAAAGAAAGTTGCGGCTAAAAAGCCAGCAGCTAAAAAAGTAGCAGCTAAGAAGCCAGCCGTTAAAAAAGCTGCCGCTAAAAAGCCTGCTGCTAAGAAAACAGCGGCTAAAAAAGTAGCTAAGAAAACAGCGGCTAAAAAGCCTGCTGCCAAAAAACCAGCTGCTAAAAAAGCCGCTAAAAAGCCTGCTGCAAAGAAAGCTGCGAAAGCACCCGCTGCCCGCGCACAGACCACGTTGAACCCGCAAGCTGCTTGGCCTTTCCCAACAGCTAGCAAGCCTTAATCTTCACTGATCAAGGCAACGGTTTACCGTCAGCTCAAGCCCGACGCCGCAAGGCCTCGGGCTTTTTCTTGCCCCCCACATCATGACGCTCCCTCCAACCACTTACCTTCGCCCAGAGAAAACAGGCGCAGTGATCGTGAATATCCATGTCATCCCCAACGCCTCACGCACCCAAGCCGATGGCGAGCACGATGGCGCGCTGCGTGTGCGCTTACACGCACCGCCCGTCGATGGCAAAGCCAACCTGGCCCTGACAGCATGGCTAGCAGATACCTTAGGCATTGCCAAACGAGAGGTGGAATTGATACGCGGACAGACGTCCAAACGAAAACAGCTGCGAGTCAGCGCAGCTGCTTGTGCCAAAGCCCAATGGCTCGCCTTGGCAAATTAAAGCGCTAGCAGCGCCTGTATCACTTCAAGAGAAGCGGTTCACTTTCAGGCGATCACCAAGCCATCAACGTTGTAGTTTTGCGGACCACGTTGCGCAATTTTGAGTGCACCCACTTGGTTACCCAAAGCAGCGCACTTGGCCAACGACCAACCTTGCTCCAAACCGAACAACAGCGCACCACGCCATGCATCGCCACATCCTGTGGGGTCAACCACAGCAGCAGCTTTGACAGGCGGCACAAGGGTCTTCTCACCGTCAATCCACACTTCACAACCTTCAGCTCCCAAGGTCACGATCAAGCCTTTCACGCGACGTGAAATATCGGCATGGCTCAGGCCTGTGCGGTCACTCAGCATCTTGCCTTCGTAGTCGTTCACCGTCACCCAAGTGGCTTGATCGATGAAGCGCATCAGGTCTGCGCCATCAAACATGGGCAGACCTTGGCCTGGGTCGAACACAAATGGAATGTCTGCAGCTTTGAGTTGCTCAGCGTGCTGAATCATGGCATCGCGACCGTCGGGCGAAATGATGGCCAGCTTGATGTCAGCGCGTTTTTCAATCTTGGTGGTGTGCGCCTGCATCATGGCGCCAGGGTGGAAAGCCGTGATTTGGTTGTTGTCACGGTCGGTCATGATCATGGCTTGCGCGGTATAGCTGCCTTCCACTTGGCGTACATACTCGGTCGAGATGCCCAAGGTCTTCAAGCGCTGCAAGTAGTCCGCCGCATCGGTGCCCAAGGTGGCCATGGGCAGCGGTGTGCCACCCAACACTTTCAAGCTGTAAGCAATATTGCCTGCACAGCCACCAAAGTCGCGGCGTAAAGCCGGTACCAAGAACGACACGTTCAAGATGTGCAACTGGTCAGGCAAGATTTGTTCGGCAAATCGGCCTTCAAAATCCATGATGGTGTCAAACGCGAGTGAGCCGCAAATCAGCGATGCCATAAAGCCACTTTCGAAAAATAAGAGGGATCGTTAAGGATAAAAAACAAAGGCGCGAAAACCCGTGATGCGTTTGCTCACCTTGTCGTCCAAGTCGAAGTTCAAGGTTGAACGCACATCGCGCAGGGCTTGCACGTGGTCTTTGCCTGACAGCTCTTTAGCGCTGAACACACGGCGCACCAAGACTTGGTCTTGCAAGTCGGTCAGGCTCAGCTCCAAGGCTGGCATGGCCACGGGATGGTGCTGCGTGTTTTTCAAACGCAGCTGCACGGTGTAGCCGCCTTGTGGGTTTTCGGTGAAGCTACTGCTTTCAATCAGCACAGCCTCAGGCTCGCGTGGCCACGTGACTTCGCAAGCACACAGGGCTGAAAGTATGGGACGCAATGCAGGCTCTTCTGCACCCAACCAATTGCGCTGGGCCACCACGAATTGCAACAGCAAAGCCAAAACCAAGACACCTGTGCCCACCACCCATTTGAGTGGTAAGGAAACGTTCACGTCATCTGCTGATTCCGTGTTTTTCAGTGAAGGGGTAGGCGTGACCTCATTCGCTGCAATAGCAGGCGCCATGGCTGCACGGAACAAGGCAGGTGCGTCTGCACTTGGCGCAGGGGGTTCAGGAATGTCAGGTGGCGTCTCAAAATGCAACGCCGCTTCAAACACGTGCGCACAACGACCGCACCGCACCCACCCTTTGGCCAGCTCTAGCTGTTGGGGCGACACCTTGAAGGCGGTCTCGCATTGGGGGCAGTGGGTAATGTGCATCAGCAGTGGGCGGTCATCAAAATCCAGCCATCTTCCACGTCACTCACTTCCAAAGTGCAATAAGGCGCGTAAGCGTCTTTGAGTTCTTGGGCTTGTCGCTCAAGGATACCCGCCAACACCAAATTGCCACCCGCAGCGACATGGCTGCGCAGCAGCGGTGCCAACACTTTGAGCGGTGTGGCCAAGATGTTGGCCAGCACGGTTTGGTAGTGACCTGTGGCTTTGTCGGGCAATCCTGCATTCAAGCGCACATTGTTCGCATCGGCATTGAGCACAGTAGCCGTGACAGCTGCATCGTCAATATCCACCGCGTCAATGGTGTTGGCGCCATACAAGGCAGCACCAATGGCCAAAATGCCAGAGCCGCAACCGTAGTCGAGCACACGTTGGTTGGCCACATCGTGCGTGGCAATCCAACGCAAGCACATGCGCGTGGTGGGATGTGTACCCGTGCCAAACGCCAGACCTGGGTCTAAGCGAATGACTTTTTGAGCTTGCTCAGGGGGCTCATGCCATGTCGGAACAATCCAAAACTCGGGCGTGATTTCCACAGGCGCGAATTGCGACTGCGTCAAACGCACCCAATCTTGGTCAGCCACGGGTTGAATGCCCAACACTTGGCTTTCGGCAAAAAAATCTTGCAAGGCCAACAAACCAGAGGCTTCTTTGGCCTTTGCCTCTTCGGCAAACAAGGCCACGATGCGCGAACGCTTCCAGCCTTCTTTGGGAGGGGGCATGCCAGGTTCGCCAAACAAGGCTTGCTCGGCATCGGTTTGGGCATCCGCATCTTCGACGGACACACTCAAAGCATCGAGTGCATCCAGTGCCTCGCAAACAGCTTCCACGCTGTCTTCGGGGCACATCAGTCGCAGCTCAAACATCAGCGCTTGTGAGCAGCGAGCCACTCTTCCAAGTAGTGAATGTTGGTGCCACCGGCCATGAACTTGGCGTCCACCATCAACTCGCGGTGCAGCGGGATGTTGGTGTTGATGCCTTCCACCAAAGTTTCGTTCAAAGCGGTACGCATGCGCGCCAAGGCTTCGTCACGGGTGTCACCGTGCACGATGATCTTGCCAATCATCGAGTCGTAATTTGGCGGCACGTAGTAGTTGGTGTAGATGTGTGAATCCACACGCACGCCGGGGCCGCCGGGTGCGTGCCACATGGTGATACGACCAGGCGATGGGATGAACTTGAACGGGTCTTCCGCGTTGATGCGGCACTCGATCGAGTGGCCGCGCACTTCGATGTCGCGCTGCGCAAAAGGCAACTTCAAACCAACCGCCACCATGATTTGTGTTTTCACGATGTCCACGCCGGTGATGTATTCCGTCACGGGGTGTTCCACCTGCACGCGAGTGTTCATTTCAATGAAATAGAACTCGCCGTTTTCGTACAAGAACTCAAACGTGCCCGCACCGCGGTAGTTGATCTTTTTACAAGCTGCGGCACAACGCTCACCGATCTTGTCGATCAACTTGCGTGGAATGCCAGGAGCCGGCGCTTCTTCGATCACTTTTTGGTGACGACGTTGCATCGAGCAATCACGCTCGCCCAAGTACACCGCGTTCTTGTGCTTATCAGCCAAGATTTGAATTTCAATGTGGCGTGGGTTTTGGAGGTATTTCTCCATGTACACCGCAGGATTGCCAAAGGCAGTGCCCGCTTCGGCTTTGGTCATCGCGACTGCGTTGATCAAGGCAGCTTCGGTATGCACCACGCGCATGCCGCGCCCACCACCGCCGCCAGCGGCTTTGATGATGACGGGGTAGCCCACGCTCTTGGCAATGCGCTTGATGGCGGCAGGATCATCCGGCAACTCGCCTTCAGAGCCTGGCACGCAAGGCACGCCCGCTTTGATCATGGCTTGCTTGGCCGACACCTTGTCGCCCATGATGCGGATGGATTCAGCGGTCGGGCCAATGAACTGGAAACCGCTCTTCTCAACGCGCTCTGCAAAGTCTGCGTTTTCGCTCAAGAAGCCGTAGCCGGGGTGAATGGCTTCGGCATCCGTCACTTCGGCGGCTGCAATGATGGCGGGCATGTTGAGGTAGCTCAGCGTAGAAGACGCTGGGCCAATACACACGGCTTCGTCAGCCAGTTTGACGTACTTGGCGTCACGGTCGGCTTCGGAATACACCATCACCGCTTTGACACCCAACTCGCGGCAAGCGCGTTGAATGCGCAGCGCGATTTCGCCACGGTTGGCGATCAGGATTTTTTTAAACATGACAGGCCAGCCCCTTATTCAATGATGAACAGGGGTGCGCCGTATTCCACAGCTTGGCCGTTCTCGGCCAAGATTTTGGTGATGGTGCCTGCCTTGTCAGCCTCGATCTCGTTCAAGATCTTCATAGCTTCAATGATGCAGATGGTGTCGCCTTCTTTGACTTGCTGGCCCACTTCGGCAAACGATTTGGCGCCAGGGCTAGAAGAGCGGTAGAACGTGCCCACCATGGGTGACTTGACGGTGTGACCTGCAGGTGCGGCTTCGACCACAGGTGCAGCAACAGGCGCTGGGGCAGCAGCCACGGGGGCAGCCATCGCAACAGGAGCAGCCATTTGCGTCACCATCGCCACAGGGGCGGGTGCACTCTTAACGATACGGACCGTGCCTTCTGCCTCGGTGATTTCGAGTTCAGACACATTGGAGTCGGAGACCAGGTCAATCAACGTCTTGAGTTTTCGCAAATCCATAACTACATCCTATTTGTTGTAAATAAGGTGCTAATTTACACCAATTTCAAAATCTTCGTCGGATAAAACTACTTACGCCACCCATTTTTTGATGTCATCCGGTGTCAACTTGCCCAGTTTCCTTTGGATCAGCTGCCCATTTGCATCTAAAACCACCGTAAATGGGAGGCCTCCGACATCATTCCCAAGCATCTTGCCGAGTTCCGTCCCGTTCAGTCCAGCCAAACCAATCTTGTAATTCACGGGAAATTGGCTCAAATATTGACGCACCCGGCTCGGTTGATCGATGGCAAGACCAACAACTTGCCATCCTTTCGATTCATTTTCGCGAAAAAACGCATCAATTAAAGGCATTTCTTCAATACAAGGAGTACACCAGGTGGCCCAGAAGTTGATCACCAAGGGGCGACCTTGCAAAGCCTTCATCGAGAAAGTCTCACCAGCGGGTGTGTCGAACTCAGCGGCCCACAAAGCGGTCAGCGCTTCAGAGCCCATCGCACCCACAGACTGGCGCTTCCATGCCACCCCTGCTCCGGCAATTGCAGCCAGCGCGGCCACGCCTGCATACATCGCCACCCGTCTATTTGCACTCAACGTCATTCAATTTCCTTCATCAGTCGCTGCAATGCAGTCAAGTCACCTCGGTAGGTTCGTCCTTGCCCGTCGGGTTTCAAGGCACCACGCAGGTCGTCTAAGTCGTAAATCATCAGGTGAACCAACACTTTTTGCGACAGGCCTGAGCAACTACTCAAGATGCTCAACGCATCCACCGCCTCACCTTGGAAGCCCTGAACCGTGCTGACCTCGTAGCGCACATTGTGGTCAATGAGGCTAATTTCGGCTGATTTGGAGTCATCGCAAAACAACTGTAGATAAATGTCAGACAAACCGGTGGCCGTACCGCGCCACACGGCCCCGCCCAAGTGAGGACGGAAAGCTGCCATGCGCTCCATCCACACCGCCGCTAACGCTCGCAAGGCAGCTAGCTCGGCAGGCTGGGTGTCGGCGCAAAAGAGATCTAAGTATTCACGCACCGCGTCTTCGACTTGGTCATTGTTGGGCAGCTGCGCGCGCGCATTCAAGCCCAGCTGTTTGACTGCGCGACGTTTGGCGGGGCCGTACTCCAGCCCTTCTTCCACCACCATACGGGCGGCTGTGGCTGCAATTTCTTCTTGAACCGTATTCATATAGGTGTGATTGTGGGGCCACCCAAGGCTGCTCGCCCAAAGCCCATGGATACACCCTCCTAAAATAAGTAGATGCACATACATATTTTGGGAATTTGCGGCACGTTCATGGGTGGACTGGCTGCGTTGGCGCGTGAAGCGGGCCACAAGGTGACGGGTTGTGATGCGGGCGTCTACCCGCCCATGAGCGACCAACTTCGGGCCTTGGGCATTGAATTGATTGAAGGCTTTGGTGCTGACCAAATGGCTTTGGAACCCGACATGTACGTGATTGGCAACGTCGTCTCACGCGCACGCTTAGCCGACGGCAATCCGAAGTTCCCGCTGATGGAAGCCATTTTGGAAAGCGGCGCCACTTACACCAGCGGCCCGCAATGGCTGGCTGAACACGTGCTGCACCACCCCAGCCAGCCTCGCCACGTTTTGGCAGTCGCAGGTACCCACGGTAAAACCACCACCACCTCGATGCTGGCTTGGATTCTTCAAGCGGCTGGCTTGGAGCCTGGCTTCTTGGTCGGTGGCGTGCCCATGAACTTTGGGGTGTCGGCTCGCTTGGGTCGTCTAAGCAGCCCAGCCGATGTAGCCGCACACAAACGCACGCCCTTCGTGATTGAAGCAGACGAGTACGACACCGCCTTCTTCGACAAGCGCAGCAAGTTTGTGCATTACCACCCACGCACAGCGATTTTGAACAACCTCGAATTCGACCACGCCGACATTTTTGACGACCTCGCCGCCATCGAACGCCAGTTCCACCACTTGGTTCGCACCGTGCCCGGCAGTGGCCGTGTGGTGGTCAATGCCGATGAAGACAGCTTGCAACGCGTATTGGACCAAGGCTGCTGGAGTGGTGTGGCCAAGTTTGGCGTGAGCGCCAACGCACAAGGTCCCGATGGTTGGTCTGTGCAAGGTGAGCCCGACAACTTTGCAGTACTGCACCATGGCCAAGAAGTCGGCCGCGTGCAATGGGACATCACGGGCGTGCACAACCAACTCAACGCATTGGCTGCCATCGCCGCTGCTGAACACTTGGGCGTATCCCCTGCACAAGCTGCCGCCTCTTTGACCGAGTTTCAAAACGTCCGCCGTCGCATGGAAGTGCGAGGCACAGTGTCACGCACAGGCGGCGACATCACGGTGTACGACGACTTTGCCCACCACCCCACCGCCATTCGCACCACCGTCGACGGCCTGCGCCGCAAAGTGGGTCCGAATGCCCGCATCTTGGCGGTGTTTGAGCCACGCAGCAACACGATGAAACTGGGCACGATGAAGTCGCAACTGCCTTGGAGTTTGGAAGACGCTGACCTCGCGTTTTGTCACTCAGGTGGTTTGGACTGGGATGCCGTCGACGCTTTGTCACCCATGGGGGCACGGGCTTCGGTGGCTGGCACTGTGGATGAGGTGATTGCACAAGTGGTGGCTGCTGCGCAATCGGGGGACCATGTGCTTTGTATGAGCAATGGTGGATTTGGTGGGATTCACGCGAAGTTGCTGACTGCTTTGGGTTCGTAACTTCTCTTCTTTTATCGCTGCTTGTGTGCGTGTTGCTGCTTTTTCTCTCGCACGCACACAGAGCGGCCAGCACCTGACACGGCTTAACGTCCCTGCGGGCCGTGATGGCGCCGTATCAGGCACTGACCACTCTGCGTGCTGAGCGTGCGCAATCGAAACATTTTGGGGGCTTGCTCCTGCTTCGCAGTTCGACGTTGTAGACACTCAACTGCTCGCGCGAAATCTTCCGAACAACAAAAAATCACGAACGCTTGCGACGCGCCGCCACAGCCTCAGACAACACGTCCAACGAAGCGACGGAATCGTTCCAGTCCAAACAAGCATCGGTGATGCTCTTGCCGTATTCCAGCTTGGACACATCGTCCTTGCCGGGCGTGAACTTTTGCGCACCACCGTGAATGTGACTCTCAATCATCACGCCAAACACTTGGTTTGAACCACCGCTGATTTGATCGGCGATGTCTTTGGCCACCACCAACTGACGCTCGTGCTGCTTGCTGCTGTTGGCGTGGCTGCAATCCACCATCAAGGTCGCAGGCAACTTGGCTTTGGCCAACTCTTCACACGCAGCAGTCACGCTGACTGCGTCGTAGTTAGGCGTTTTGCCGCCGCGCAAGATGACGTGACAGTCTTTGTTACCCTTGGTTTGCACAATCGCCACTTGGCCATTTTTGTGAATCGACAAGAAGTGGTGTGCGCCAGCGGCGGCTTGAATCGCATCGGTGGCGATTTTGATGTTGCCATCGGTGCCGTTCTTGAAGCCAATCGGCGCAGAAATACCAGAGGCCAATTCGCGGTGCACTTGGCTCTCGGTCGTGCGCGCACCAATCGCGCCCCACGAAATCAAGTCACCAATGTATTGCGGGCTGATGGCATCCAAGAACTCGCTGCCCGCAGGCAAACCAAGTCTGTTGATTTCAATCAGCAGCTGACGTGCAATGCGCAGGCCTTCGTCGATGCGGTAGCTCTCATCCAAGTACGGGTCATTGATCAAACCTTTCCAGCCCACGGTGGTGCGTGGTTTTTCGAAGTACACGCGCATCACAATTTCCAAAGTATCGGCGTACTTTTCGCGCAACGGTTGCAAGCGGCGCGCGTAGTCAATTGCAGCAGCAGGATCGTGGATCGAGCATGGGCCAATCACCACCAGCAGGCGGTCATCTGTGCCGTGCATGATGTTGTGAATGGTCTTGCGTGTCTTCGTGATTAACTTCTCCACAGGCGTACCTTGAATGGGGAAGAAGCGAATCAAATGTTCGGGAGGAGGCAGCACGGTGATGTCCTTGATACGTTGATCGTCGGTTTGACTGGTGTGTTCAACGTGGCTTGGATAAGGGGTGTTCGTTTTCATGGTCTCGTCCTGAAGTTTGAAAAAATGATTGAAGAATTTGGCAAAAAAAAAACCGCCGGGGGTCCGGCGGTTGGTTTGGGAGTTCAGAGCGTTTGGGCTACGTTCAGATCTCTCGACCGCCGTGGGGGCGTGAGATAAAAAAGTAAGCAAAGTAAAAACGGGCTGAACTCATGGATTGGAATGTAGCACAGGGATTCTGGCAGTTTGCTGACAAGTGGCTAGGGTTTACGCGGTTCCACCCACAGTCAAACCATCAATGCGCAAAGTAGGCTGCCCCACACCCACAGGCACGCTTTGGCCTTCTTTGCCGCAGGTGCCCACGCCCGGGTCAAGCTTCATGTCGTTGCCGATCAAGCTCACGCGTGTCAATGCATCGGGGCCGTTGCCTACCAAGGTCGCGCCTTTGACAGGGTATTGAATTTTGCCGTTCTCCACCCAAAACGCTTGAGAGGTCGAGAACACAAACTTGCCTGAGGTGATATCCACTTGGCCGCCACCGAAGTTCACGGCGTACAAGCCCTTCTTCAAACTCGACACAATTTCTTCGGGCGACTTGTCACCGCCCAACATGTAGGTGTTGGTCATGCGCGGCATAGGCACATGGGCGTAGCTTTCGCGGCGGCCATTGCCCGTGGGTTTCACGCCCATCAAGCGCGCATTCATGCTGTCTTGGATATAGCCCTTCAAAATGCCATCTTCGATGAGCACATTGCGTTGGCTAGGGTTGCCTTCGTCGTCCACATTGAGTGAACCACGACGGTCAGGAATCGTGCCGTCGTCCAACACGGTCACGCCTTTGGCGGCCACGCGTTGACCAATGCGGCCACTGAATGCGCTGGAGCCTTTGCGGTTGAAGTCACCTTCCAAACCGTGGCCGATGGCTTCGTGCAACAAGATGCCGGGCCAACCTGGGCCCAACACCACACTCATCTCACCCGCGGGCGCTGGACGTGCATCGAGGTTGGTCAGTGCGAGTTGCACGGCTTCGTCCACATAGCTTTGCGCCAGCGCATCATCAAAATGGTCCAAACCAAAGCGACCACCGCCGCCAGCCGAGCCCACTTCGCGGCGACCGTTTTGTTCGGCAATCACGGTCACGCTCAGGCGCACGAGGGGGCGCACATCGGCGGCCAAGGTGCCATCGGCACGCACCACCATCACCACGTCGTATTCACTGGCCAAACCGGCCATCACCTGAATCACACGTGGGTCTTTGGCGCGAGCCATTTGCTCCACACGACCCAACAGTTCAACTTTTTCAGTGCTGTTGAGTGAAGAAATCGGGTCCAAGCCACCATACAAAGAACGGCTTGATGCCACTTTGCGCGTAGGCACTTTCACACGACCGCCTTTGGCGGCTGCGCCAATGGTGCGCACGGTGCGTGCGGCATCCATCAAAGAGGCTTTGGAAATATCGTCGGAGTACGCGAAGGCGGTTTTCTCGCCGCTCACTGCGCGCACGCCAACGCCTTGGTCAATGCTGAATGAACCGGTTTTGACAATGCCCTCTTCCAAACTCCAGCCTTCGGCACGGGTGTATTGAAAATACAAATCGGCTTCGTCGACCTTGTGTGCTTTGATTTCGGCCAATGTTTTGGCCAAGTCGGTTTCATCCAAACCGAAAGGCTCTAACAACAGTTGACGGGCAATGGCCAATCGCTCAAGGGTGGGTTCGCGTGAAATCATGCGCGAATTATGACTGCACCAACTGTTTGGCCTTGGCCACCGACATCAATATCCCTAAGCCCAACCCCAGCGTCACCATGGCCGTGCCGCCATAGCTGATGAAGGGCAATGGCACCCCAACCACAGGCAATATGCCGCTGACCATGCCCATGTTCACAAAGGCATAAATGAAGAAGCTCAAGGTCACGCTGCCAGCCAGCAACCGGGCAAACAAGGTGGGGCCTTCCACTGCAATGGCCAAGCCACGCAGAATCAAAAAGATGAAGCCAGCAATCAAAAGCAAGTTGCCGACCAAGCCAAACTCTTCGCCAAAAGCGGCAAACACAAAGTCGGTGGTGCGCTCAGGGATGAAGTCCAAATGAGTTTGCGTGCCTTGCATGAACCCCTTGCCCCAGAAACCGCCCGAGCCAATGGCAATCATGCCCTGAATGATGTGAAAGCCTTTACCCAATGGGTCTCTTGACGGGTCGAGCAAGGTGCAAATGCGCTGCTGCTGATAGTCGTGCAGGATGGGCCAACGGAAACCATCGGCACACAGCGTGGGCTCAAAGAGCACCACCAATCCCACACCAATCACACCCAAGATGATGGGCGGCACGATGAGCCACCAGCTCAAACCCGCAAAGAAAATCACCGCCATGCCTGCCGACAACACCAAGATGGAAGTCCCCAAATCTGGCTGACGCATGATGAGCCCCACAGGCACCATCAACAACAAACCCGCCACCAAAAAGTCGAGTGGGCGCAACTGGCCTTCGCGCTTTTGGAACCACCACGCCAACATCAACGGCATGGCGATTTTCATGATTTCACTGGGCTGAATGACGATGCCGACATTGAGCCAGCGACGTGCGCCCTTTTTGGTCAAGCCAAACAAAGCCACGGCCACCAGCAAGGCCACACCCAAGGTGTAGAGCGGCACGGCAAATGCCATCAGACGCTGCGGCGGAATTTGGGCCACCACAAACATGATGAAGCCCGCAATCATCATGTTGCGGCCATGGTCAAAGAAGCGCGCACCGTTGGCAAAGCCCGACGAGTACATGGTCAACAAACCCGCACACGCCAACAAAAAAATACCAAACGCCAAGGGGCCATCAAAACCTTTGAGCAAAGGCATCAAACGCTGAAAGGGGCTGGGTTTGTGAATGACGGTGGGCATGGGGCAGATTATCCCCTGTCGCGGGGCCGTCCTTGGTGCCACTGATAGCATTCAGCATGACTTCGCCCAAGACGCCATCCCCTCACACGCTGCCCACCACCCATGTGCTGTATTTGCATGGGTTTCGATCGTCGCCCCAATCCACCAAAGCACGGCAAGTCGCAACCATCATGGCCGCGCAATTCCCACACATCACATGGTGGTGCCCACAACTGCCACCCTCGCCCAAAGCTGCGGCGGCCTTGATTGCAGAGGGCACGGCACATTGGCCTGCGGACCGCATGGCGGTCATCGGCTCATCGCTAGGCGGTTTTTACGCCACTTGGCTGGCGACCCTTCGCGGGTGCAAGGCTGCGTTGCTCAACCCTGCCATCAACCCAGCGCGTGACTTGGCCAACTACATCGGCGAACAAAGCGCGTGGCACGACCCCGCCGAGCGCTTTTACTTTGCGCCCGAATTTGTGGATGAGCTGCGCGCCTTGCAAGCTGGCCCTTTGCCGCATCCCGAGCGCGTATGGGCACTCATCGCCAAAGGAGATGAAGTGCTGGACTGGCGCGAAATGACGGCGCGCTACCCGGTCTCGCAACAAGTGGTCCTAGAAGGCGGTGACCATGCCATCAGCGACTTCGGCCACTACCTGCCGCAGCTGTTGGAATTTCTAGATTTGCAGCCTGCGCCCTAGGTGGAGCGTGGGACAATGCTGCCCATGTACGCATTGTTTGAAGAAGCTGGAAAATTCCAGACGGGCCGCATCCTCTCCGAAGCTGAAAGCTCGGCCCAAATCGAGCTGGAATCCGGCAAACGGGTCAAGGTCAAGGCCGCGAATTTGCTGCTCAAGTTTGAGAAGCCCTCGCCCGCCGACCTGATGCGCGATGCGCAAGCTTTGAGCGCCACCATCGAACTAGACCTAGCCTGGGAATTTGCCCCAGAAGACGAGTTTGGCTTTGCCGACCTCGCCCGCGAATATTTCAGCGCACAAGCCACCCTGACCGAACAAACCGCTGCCTTGCTGCGCGTATTCGAAGCACCCCACTACTTTCGCCGCGCTGGCAAAGGCCGCTTCAAGAAGGCCTCTACAGAGGTGATTGCTCAAGCGCTCGCTGGCATCGAAAAGAAAAAACAAATCCAAGCGCAAATCGAAGGTTGGGCTGCCGAGTTGGGCCAAGGCACTTGTCCTGCGCCGATTCAAACGCAGCTCTACAAAATCTTGTTCAAGCCGGACAAGAACGCGCCTGAATACAAAGCCGTGGTCGAAGCTGCGCGCACCACACACACCGCGCCACTGGCATTGCTGCAAAAAGCAGGGGCCATCAACTCGGCCTACCAGTTCCATTGGCAGCGCTTTTTGTTTGACAACTTCCCCAAGGGCACAGGCTTTCCCAACCTGCAAGCCCCCGCCATTGCGGACGAGTTGCCACTGGCCCAGGTGAAGGCGTATTCGATTGACGACTCGCACACCACTGAGATTGACGATGCCTTGTCAGTGCAAGGTTTGGGCACAGGCACGGTCACACTGGGCATTCACATCGCCGCACCTGCGCTGGCCTTGAAGCCTGGCGATGCAATTGACCAGCTGGGCCGCCAACGCTTGTCCACCGTCTACATGCCGGGCTACAAAATCACCATGCTGCCCGACGAGGTGGTGCAAACCTACACCTTGCAAGAAGGGCGTGATTGCCCAGCAGTGTCGCTGTACGCCACGTTTGACGAAGCCTCGCTCGCGCTGCAAAACACCGAGACGCGCGTGGAGCGTGTGCCCATCGCCGCCAACTTGCGCCACGACCAGCTCGATGCCATCGTCACTGAAGCTTGGCTGAACGACGACAGCTTCACGCACGCCGCAGGCGTGGTGGAGCCAGCCATGCCACGCGCGCAGCTCGCATTCATGTTCCGCTTGGCCCAACACCTCAAAGCCCAACGCGAAGTGGTACGCGGCAAGCCCGAAAACTTCAACCGCCCTGACTACAACTTCCGCCTCGTTGGCAACAACGGCGCAACGCCCACAGGCGACGAGCAAGTGCAAATCAGCATCCGCCAACGCGGTGCGCCACTCGACTTGATGGTGGCCGAGGCCATGATTTTGGCCAACAGCACCTGGGGCAATTGGATGGCCGAGCTGGGCGTGCCCGGCATCTACCGCAGCCAAGCCAGCTTGCTGCCCGGCGTCAAAGTGCGCATGGGCACCAAGGCTTTGCCACACGCTGGCATTGGCGTGCCTAGCTACGCATGGAGCACCTCGCCGCTGCGTCGCTACACCGACTTGGTGAACCAATGGCAAATCATTGCGTGCGCCAAGCACGGCAGCACCGCCGCTCTGGCTGCGCCGTTCAAACCCAAAGACGCCGAACTGTTCTCCATCATCTCTGCATTCGATGGCGCTTATGGTGCGTACAACGCCTACCAAAACGGCATGGAACGTTTTTGGACGCTTCAGTACTTGAAACAACACAGCATCACCGAGCTCAGCGCCACCGTGTTCAAAGCTTTCCCGGGTCAACCACCCATGGCGCGCGCCGATGACTTGCCTTTAGTCTTGCCTGTGTTCGGCGGTGGCGATTTACCACGCGGCGCACACGTGCAGTTGCGTTTGAGTGAGATTGACGACATCAGCCTCGACATCAGCGGCCATCTGTTGCATGTGCTCGAGGTCGATGCCCCCTCCAGCGCTGAAGAAGTCGAGATGACAGACGACGAAGACGACAGCGCCGCAGGCCCCATTGCGTTGGCGATGGACGTGAACGAGGCACCCACGGCGGAAGGACCGACTGCGTGATGCTCTCGCGCTTGTCATGGAACCATTGGTCAAGGCTGCAAAAAGCCTTGTTCGTGTCGTTCGCTATTCACGGCGCATTGCTGACTCTAAAAATCGCAGCTCCTGAGCGCTTCGACCGCTTGTTCAGCGACGCACCGCTGGATGTCATTTTGGTCAACACGCGCGCCAAAGCTGATGCACCTGATAAGGCACAAGCCTTGGCACAAACGCAATTGGCAGGTGGCGGTGAACTTAAAAGCGGTCGTGCAGCATCGCCGCTCCCCACGGCGGCCACCACCTCGGTCGGTGACATGACCGAGTCCATGCAGCGCCAAGTCGCGCAGATGCGCAAAGAGCAATCGCTGCTGTTGGCGCAAGTGAAAAACCTGCTTGCGCAACTGCCACCGCCTCAACCGCAAAAATCAAAAGCTGAACAAGATGCGATTGAGCAAAAACGCCGACAGCTGCTCAAGCTCTTGGCCGAGATTGAACAACGCATCAACCAAGACAATGCGCGACCACGCAAACACTACGTGAGCCCTGCCACCAAGCAAGTGGCCTATGCGCTCTACTACGACACCTTACGCCGCAAAATTGAAGACCGTGGCACGCACTACTTCCCCGCCACCAACAGCGGGCAAAAACTTTACGGTGAATTGACGATGATCATCACCGTCAATACCGATGGGCGCGTGTTGGCCACCGAAGTGGTTCAAAGCTCGGGTCTGGCAGACCTCGACCGTCGTGCACAAGCCATTGCCACAGCGGCCGGACCGTTTGGCGAGTTCACGGAGGACATGCGCAAACAAGCTGATCAACTCGCCGTGGTTTCACGTTTCATTTTTAGCCGTGACAACACTTTGCAAACCAAAGGCGGCGAAGCCGCCAACTGAGTCGATGCGTCAACCATGAACACCTCACGCTTTCGTCCATGGCTGCGCTGGTTGTTGCTGGTCGGCGTGGCTTGGCTTGGTCTGCAATTTTTCTTTTTGGCGCGCATCGCCGTGATGGCGCGTGTGGCACCCGAATCCACTTCGTTTGAACGCTCAGAAGCTTGGCGCATCGTCAACACCAAAGACCGCTTGCGTTGGCGTCAAGACTGGGTGCCCTACGCGCAAATCTCTAACAACCTGAAGCGCGCAGTGATTGCCTCAGAAGACGACATCTTCGCGCAGCACGATGGCGTGCAGTGGGATGCGATTGAAAAGGCTTGGGCCAAAAACGCCAAAGCAGAATTGCAAGCCAGCCGCAAAGCACAGGGCAAGGCAGCGCCCAAAGTGGTGGGGGGCTCCACCATCACGCAACAACTGGCCAAGAATTTATTTCTGTCTGGCGAGCGCACTTTCATCCGCAAGGGCCAAGAGTTTGTGCTGACCGTGATGCTCGAAGCGGTGCTGGGCAAGAAGCGCATTTTGGAGATTTACCTCAACCATGTGGAATGGGGTGAAGGCATTTTTGGTGCTGAAGCGGCCGCGCAACATTACTTTCAAAAGCCCGCGTCGCAGCTATCGCCTTGGGAAGCTGGCCGCTTAGCCGTGATGCTGCCACGCCCCAAGCACTACCAAAAGTTTCCGCAGTCAGAGTACCTTGCGGGCCGTACCGAAATTATTTTGATGCGCATGGGCAGCGCACAGTTGCCGTAAATGCGTATTCTTGGCATTGACCCTGGGCTTCGCACCACCGGCTTTGGCGTGGTGGAAAAACACGGCAGCCAGTTGCTGTACGTGGCCAGCGGCACCATCAAAACCAACAAAGAAGCACAAGGTAATTTGGCCGAGCGTTTGAAGGTCTTGTTTGAAGGCATCCATGAAGTGGTGGCGCGTTACAAGCCAGACACCTCAGCGGTAGAGATTGTGTTTGTCAACGTCAACCCGCAAGCCACTCTGTTGCTGGGCCAAGCGCGTGGGGCCTGCATCACCGCCTTGGCCACTTGCAACTTACCCGTTGCCGAATACACCGCTTTGCAAATGAAGCAAGCCGTGGCCGGTCATGGATTGGCTAAGAAAGAACAAGTGCAAGAGATGGTCAAGCGCTTGCTCAACCTACCGGGCTTGCCTGGGCCTGATGCAGCCGATGCCTTGGGCATTGCCATCACCCATGCCCATGCGGGCCACTCGATGGCAAAACTGGCAGCGGCCACTGAATTGCAACGCAGCACCAGTGGCATGTACAAGGCCGGACGTAGCCGCTGATCGCTGACTGTTCAAAGCTGAACGACGGGCAGGTTCAACTCAACGATGGCACCGCCATCTACCGCATTCGAAATCGCCAAACTGCCGCTGTGCATTTCTGCAATTGTTTTAGAGATGGACAAGCCCACGCCCAAGCCTTCTTCTTTTGAGGTCATGAATGGCTCACCAACCACCTCCTTCATGTCTGCAGAAACACCCGGACCTGTATCACGCACACGTAAAACAATGCGTTCCTCAGAATGCTCTAGCGAGACAAAGATTTTCTTACTGGCGTTGGACGCCATGGCTTGCATGGCGTTGCGATACACATTCAACACAATTTGGGAAAGTTGGACACGGTCACCGTGCACCCAGCATGGCGAGGCATCCACATCAAATTCAAACTTGATTTTTTGATTCCGTATTTCATAGGCCAGCAATTGCGCCACATCTTCCAACAGAGTTTTGAAGTCCACTACCTCATAGTCAGTTTGCGCTGGTCGAATGAAATTGCGAATGCGTTCGACCAACTTCACGGTACGGTGGGTGTTGTTTTCGATTTCTCCAATCGATTCCAACACCTCTTTCGAATTGGATTCCCCAGAAGCGACGCTGATTCTGATGGCTTGCGCATCCATCAAAATCGCCGTCAACGGTTGGCTGAGCTCATGTGCGAACGATGCAGACATCGTCCCCAAGGTTCTTTGACGTTCCAGCTGGGCAATTTGATCTCCCAGACGCGCACTTTCTTCTTGTCGCGCGCGCTCAGCAATCGCTTTCATCCGCCCTTGTGTGGATCGCTCCAAGAACATCCCAACAAAAGCAAAGTTGCCCAAGATTGAAATCAACAAGCCTGTGAACACAGTCAACACACTGTCCACACCGCTCGCCACCACATCGGGCTCTGTGAGTCCTGACAGCACAATCGTTGTCCGAGCCAACATGATGATCGCAGTGATTGCGTACACCACAGACAACCATTTGCCACTCTTCAACTGATGGACAGCGGCAATGCGCCAAGACAGATAGGAGATGTATGAAAAGAGGCCGGTGAAGATCAACGTGGACCAAGAAAAACGCAAGACAGCATCTTGCAAAACCACGCGGAAGAATTCAAAACCGAGCACGCAAAGCATGATCAACACGACGGCTCGTTTCATCGCCAAATCTTGATCGAGTGCACGTCGCAAAGCCAAGGCCTGCATCAAGGCAGCACTCCACATCAAACCATTGGCGACGGTGTAACTCACCCACGCCGGAAGATGCGAACGCAAACCCACCAACGCCAAAGCGACGCCAAAGAGCACCCCCCCTGAGCACCAAAAAGTCAAAGTGCGTGACGGTTGATTGAGCAGCAAAGCCCAAACGGTCAAAGGCAAGATCAAATAGAGAATGCCAAGAATGAGATAGACCGTGGGGATGTGATACACCGTCATCTCAACCTCTCTCTCGCCGCGGAGGCGATGTATTCAAAGACTTACCAAGCCGGCGCCAGCTGCGCCAGACCCGGAGGTGCTTTGCGCGCATCGTCAAAGGTGACGACTTCATAGGCATCAGGCTGGCTGAGCAACTCACGCAATAACAAATTATTCATGGCGTGTCCCGAACGGAACGCCACATAAGAGGCCAGCAAAGGTTTACCAATCAAAAACAAATCGCCCATGGCATCGAGAATTTTGTGTTTCACAAATTCGTCGTCATAGCGCAAGCCGTCGCTGTTCAAGACCTTGTAGTCGTCCATCACGATGGCGTTGTCCAAACCGCCACCTAAAGCGAGGCCGTTGGCACGCAGCATTTCCACATCACGCGTGAAACCAAAGGTGCGGGCGCGTGCAATGTCGCGCGTGTAGTCGTTGACATCCATGTCAAACACCACGCTTTGACCGGTCGAATCCACAGCAGGATGACGGAAGTCAATTTCGAAGCTGAGCTTGTAGCCGTGATGAGGGTCGAGTCGCGCCCATTTCACGTTGGCGCCCTCGCCTTCACGCACTTCGACGGTCTTCAACACGCGGATGAAACGCTTGGGCACGTTTTGCTCCACGATGCCCGCGCTTTGCAGCAAGAACACAAACGACGAAGCCGAGCCATCAAGAATAGGCACTTCTTCTGCGGTGATGTCGATGTACAGGTTGTCGATACCTAGGCCTGCACAGGCCGACATCAAATGCTCCACCGTGAACACCTTCGCACCACCATTGGAAATGGTCGACGCCAAGCGCGTATCCGTCACCGCCGTGGCGGTGATCGGAATGTCGACTGGCTGCGGCAAATCCACCCGACGGAACACGATGCCCGTGTCGGGTTGCGCCGGGCGCAGTGTCAGTTCCACGCGTTGACCGCTGTGAAGACCGACACCCACCGCCTTGGTGAGGGATTGAAGGGTTCTTTGTTTAAGCACGGTGTGATTTTAATGAATCTCAGTCCGCTTGCTTGCGCAAGAAAGCTGGGATTTCATAGTCATCCATACCACCCGATGACAAGGCATCGACCTTGGCAGCGGCTGAGGTGCGGTTGCCACGCCACACGGCGGGAGAGTTCATGGAGTCGTAGTTGGGTTGTGCAGCGGCAGAACCAATTCCCAAACCGCTTGCCAAACCAGCTAAGCCGCCCGTTGCAGCAGCCAAGACACCGGCAGGCGATGCATTAGGCGCTTGTGTTGTGGGGAATCCCACACCATCTGTACCGGTGCGCAACACTTGCAACTGAGGTGCAGCGCGGCGGCTGCCGGCCAAACCTGTGGCCACCACGGTGACGCGAATTTGGTCGCCCAAGTTTTCGTCGTAAGCCGTACCGTAAATCACGTGCGC